>BAXV01000039.1 GCA_001310715.1 Pseudovibrio sp. JCM 19062 | reverse complement strand
CAATCAGGTTATGGGCCAGTCGGTGATCAATGCCGCAAACGGTCTGGTTGATGACTTGAAGCAATCTGCACAGACCTTGATAGACGCGCGAATGGAAGCGGATGCCGCCATGGGGCGTGCTGTCGACAACATCAATAAGATCCTCTCGGACCTTGAAGGCGTCAACGGCAAGATTGTGTCCGGCTCAGCTGCTGGAAATGACGTCAACGGCCTTATGGATCAGCGCGATGAAATGCTGAAAGTCCTCTCTGAGGAAATTGGCATTGAGGTCCTTGAACAGGATAACAACGGCGTTGCGATCTATACAGATAGCGGTGTCACTCTCTTTGAAAAATCCGCTCGTGAAGTCTCATTCGACGCCTCACTTTCTCTGGGAGCAGGAGACACTGGCAAGAATGTGCTTGTCGACGGCATAGCTGTTGCAGGTCCAGGCGCTTCAGCTCCAGTGACAGGCGGCGCAATTGCTGGCTATGCAAGAGGCCGCGACGAAGCACTCGTGACAATGCAAATGCAGCTCGAAGAGACAGCCAAAGCACTTGTCGAAGTGTTTCAGGAGACCGAAGCAGGCACGTCAAACACGGCAGACGGGTTATTTACTTTTGACCTTGGCTCAGGTGACTTGGTGAGCGTCTTAAAGTGCACGATGCTGTTGACCCAGCCAAGGGAGGCGACATCAAGCTCCTGCGCGATGGCGGGATTAACGGCGCAGCATATAAGCATAATACAACGGACAGCGTGGGTTACTCTGAGCTCCTGAGAGGTTATGAGACTGCGCTTAACTCCGATCGGACGTTTGATCCGGCAGCATCCGTTAACACCAACTCGACCCTGGCGGATTTCGCTGCAAACACCGTTAGCTGGTTCAGTGCAGAACGTAAAATGGCTGCCGAAAATTCCACACTTGATGCATCTGCATTCAGTTCCAACGCGCAAATGCTTTCTAACGACACCGGCGTCAACATCGACACGGAAATGCAACGCCTGCTGACGATAGAAACGGCTTACTCTGCATCTGCGCGCTTGATGACAGCAGTTGACAAAATGTTCCAGGAACTGCTGGGGGCAGTGAGATAATTATGGTTTATTCAGTTTCGACACTAACAAGTACACTTCGCCTGACAAACTATCTCATCGACAACCGTGCGCGCTTGGACAATGCCGTGATCGAAAACGCATCCAAGAAGCACGCGGATATGGGCCTGACTTTAGGTGCCCAGACAGGAACAACCACATCCTTCCGCTCAGAATTTTCGCAGTATGAAAGCCAGCTTGATACCAACAAGCAGCTGATTACGCGCTTGGATGTCATGAACACTGCACTGGATAATGTACACACAAGCAGCTCGGATTTCCGGTCTGATCTTTTGGCACTACAGAGCAACTCCGATAGCCTAAAGACCGCATCCAACCTTGCCTATACCGAGCTGAGCAAACTCACAAACGCGCTCAACACCAATGTCAGTGGTGTTTATGTCTTCGGCGGAATAAACACAGGCACCGCACCCGTTAACGATTTCACGGATGGCCCGGAAGCGAAGATTGAGGCAGTTTTTAATACGTACTTTGGGCATAGCATTGATGATCCGTTGACTGCGTCGATCCCCGTTTCAGGTGACCTCAAGACAAGGATTGGGAATCTTTCCTGCAAAGCGATAAATTCACGAAGATATTTGACGCTAAATGGACCACCCATTGGTCATCCGCGACTGATGATAAAATGACGTCCACCATCGAAGCCGGCGTCACGACTGATGGCTCAGGGTCTGCCAATGAAAAAGCGTTTGGTCAGTTGGCTGAAGGCCTCTCCATTGTCGCTGTCTTTGGCAAGTTGGATCTCAGTGTCGAAGCTGAAAAATTCATCACGAATCAAGCCGTCAATAGCCTGAACACGGGTGTCGATGGAACTATTTCGATTGAGGCGCAGAACGGCGCAATCAAGACCAATGTTGAGCGTACGAATGCAAGTATTCTGGCAAAACAAAACGTGCTCAACATCCGTATCAACGATCTTGAAAACATCGATGAAAACCGTGCCGCCATTGAGTTGAGCTTGGCTCAAACGCAATTGGAAGCAACCTACGCCATTACCGCAAAAATCCAGGGCCTGAATATAATGAAGTATTTGTAGGTGTTTAGGGAATTGGTTGGAACACACTGGGAGTACTGAATGTATCAAATGTCTTATGCTGAAACGCTTGAGGACTCTGCTGAAGACAGGAGAGGGCAGGAGCGTGAACTGTTTTCACTGGTTATCGCACAGTTGCAAGCGGCGAAAGAGGCCGGAACCAGCTCCGGCGAAGCTGCTCAGGCACTCGTATCGGTCCACCGGCTCTGGAGCATACTGATTGATGACCTTGGAAACTCGGAAAATGCCCTTCCTGCTGCGCTCAGGGCAGACCTCATCTCCATCGGGATCTGGTGCGTGAAGCAGGCGGATGCAATCCGTCTTGGAAACTCCGATGACTTCCAGAGCCTTATCGAGATCAATGAGCTTGTCCGCGACGGTTTGAGCTAATCAGGGGGAAGTTGCATGCGTTTACACCTAAAGGCAGGTGAAAAGGTCTTCATCAATGGCGCCGTTTTGTCATTTGAACAGAAGACCTCGGTGAAGCTCTTAAATGACGCGAGCTTTCTCCTTGAAGCTTATGTCATGCAGCCGGAAGACACGACCACACCTCTCAAGCAGTTGTACTTTTACATCCAGAGCGCACTGATCGATCCAAAAGCGGAGCTGGACAGCCTTGAGCGGGCGCTTTTGATGCTGGCGTCTATCCGGAAGGCGATCATCCGCAATACCGGGATCCTTGAAGGACTCGAGGATGTGGAGATGAAAGTCAGGAAAAAAACGCTACTTCGACGCCTTCGCACCTTGAAGAAGCTATTCGACGCCGAGAAGACAATTTTGGCTGAGACCGCAGATAAAGACATCAACACCGTTGCCGCGCCCCTTGCGCGTGCGGTTTGAGAGAACTAGAGGACCGAAATATGAGCGTTGACCCCGTAGCCTCCGCAAATGCTACTTCCAGCAATGAGCCGGTCTTTAAGCCACAGGGAAGCGAGCAGTCGTATTTGGACTACAATGCCTTCCTGATGCTTTTCATGGAGTCTTTGAAGAGTCAGGACCCGACAGCACCACTGGATACTGCAGAGTATATGGGCCAACTGGCGCAGTTCTCGGCTGTAGAGCAATCTACCAAGACAAACACGCATCTGACCGCAATGCTTCAGCAGCATTCTATCAATCAGGCCAACAACCTGATTGGTGCGACGGTGGAAGTGCCCAATGCAGATGGGACGGAAACCACAACTGGTGATCCAGTCTATTCAGATCCTCACTGACGGCTCCATTGCCACACTGGAAGACGGAACAAAAATTGCTCTGGTACCGGGCATCCAGATCTCCCGTCCTGATCCAAATGCATCTCCTGACCCAGAAACGTCTCCTGATCAAGAATGAGTTCATCTAGCTATGAATGAGGCAGACGCACTCGATATTGTGCGCACCGCAGTTTGGACTGTCATTGCAGCAACAGGGCCGGCTGTCGGCGCGGCCATGTTTGTTGGCTTGATTATCGCCTTGTTCCAGGCACTTACGCAAATTCAGGAAATGACGCTCACGTTCATTCCCAAGATTGTCGTGATTTTTATACTGGTCGCCATGACGGGACCTTACATAGGCTCGCAGATCTACTCGCTTACAGAGCTAGTTTACGGGCGCATTGAACACGGCTTCTAAGCCTCCGCGTTTCAGGCATAACCCAACAAGTGAGGAGGGGATAGCATCCGCTCGTACCCCTCCTGACCACCCTCACACAAGCTTCCTTCTTCAATGTTTCGGCCTAAGTAGCCGCAGTATGCATATGCCGAATTGAAGGGTGCGAATGTCTCAGACAGCGACGGGGATTGCTGCTCCAAACAGCAAACGTGATATTGGATTTGCAGTCGGAATTATCTTCATTCTGTCTGTACTGTTTCTCCCCATGCCGACGTTCATGATCGACTTCGGCCTCGCAATCTCAGTCGCCTTCTCTGTTCTGATTTTGATGGTCTCGCTCTGGATTCAACGCCCGCTTGAGTTCTCCTCCTTCCCGACCATTCTTCTGATCGCCACTATGCTGCGATTGGCGCTCAACATTGCGACAACCCGCGTAATTCTTGCAAATGGTCACGAAGGCCCACTGGCAGCCGGATATGTCATCAACGGTTTCTCCCAGTTCGTCATGAGCGGTGATTTTGTCATCGGCCTGATCGTCTTTGCGATCCTTGTGACCGTGAACTTTCTCGTCATCACCAAGGGTGCCAGCCGTATTGCGGAAGTGGGTGCCCGTTTCACCCTTGATGGTATTCCCGGCAAGCAGATGGCGATTGATGCCGATCTTTCTGCCGGTATGATTGATGATAAGGAAGCGCAGCACAGACGCGCGGAGCTGGAAGAAGAAAGCTCCTTCTTCGGTGCCATGGACGGTGCCTCCAAGTTTGTACGTGGTGATGCGGTCGCTGGCTTGATTATCACCGTGGTCAACGTGCTGGGTGGCATCATCATCGGTGTCACGCGCTATGATATGGATCTGGGCGAAGCGCCGACGTCTTCACCAAACTTTCCGTTGGTGATGGCCTTGTCTCTCAGATCCCTGCATTGATCGTTTCCCTTGCCGCAGGTCTTCTTGTCTCCAAAGGCGGAACGCGGGGGTCTACAGATCAGCCGTCATCGGGCAGCTGGCGGGGTATCCGCGTGCTCTTGCGGTCGCATCAATGATGTTGTTGCTCTTGTCGTTGCTACCCGGCCTTCCATTCCTGCCATTTATATTGCTCAGCGGTATCCTCGGATTTTCCGCCTACATCATTCCGATCAGGCGCAGGAGCCAAAGACGAGCTGGCCAAAGCAGCGCTGCAAAAGGTTGAGATGGAAAAAGAGGTCAAGAAAGAGTCCGTAAAAGACAGTCTTGATCTTGCGGAAATCGAAATGCGCCTCGGCAAGCAGCTCACCGCACGCCTGCTCGCTGCCAAACCGGAAATCGGAAACCGCATCAACAAGATGCGCAAGAAATTTGCCGAGCAATATGGCTTTGTGGTTCCGGAGATCAAAGTCACCGACAATCTCAATCTGGAACCGAAAAGCTACGAGTTCCGTATCCACGGCACCATCGTCGCCTCTGAAAACATTAAGGTCGGCGAGCTGATGGTGATCGGTGGCAACCGTGATCTTCCCGCACTTCCCGGCACAGAGACCCGTGAACCGGCCTTTGGCATGCAGGCTATGTGGATCCCGACAGCGTTTGAGCATGAGGTCAAACGGCAAGGCTACACAACAGTCGATAACCTGTCGGTTGTTCTGACCCACTTGTCTGAGGTTATCAGAAACAACCTCTCCCAGCTGCTCTCTTATAAAGACATGCGTAAGTTGTTGGAGCGTCTCGATCCCGCCTACACGCGCCTGATCGACGATATCTGCCCACAGCACATTTCCTACTCCGGTTTGCAGGCAGTCCTGAAGCTGCTGCTGGCTGAGCGCATCTCCATCCGAAACCTCTCATTGATCATGGAAGCCATCGCCGAGATCGCGCCCCATGCACGCAGACCAGAGCAGATCACCGATCATGTGCGCATTCGCATGGCAACCCAGATCTGTGGTGACATTGCAGGCGAGGGGAGTTTTAAGGTTCTGCGCCTTGGCAACCGTTGGACCTTGCATTCCATCAGGCCCTGCGCCGCGACACAAATGGCGAAGTCATCGAATTTGATATGGAACCGAAGCAGGTCGAAGAGTTTGCCAAAGAGAGTTCGGAAGTCATTCGCGACCTTATTACCGCAGGCCATCGCTTCGCAGTCGTCGTCGCGCCTGAAGCCCGTCAATACGTGCGGATGATCACAGAGCGCATGTTCCCCGCATTGCCTATTCTCTCCCATCTGGAAGTGGCACGCGGGGTTGATATTGAGGCATTGGGAACAATCTCGTGACACTGGAAAATGCCCCGGAAGCCATACTCAGCGTCTTCGTGGTGTTCTGCCGCGTAGGAGCCTGCCTTATGGCGATGCCGGGCTTTTCCTCGCCGCGTGTCATGATCCGTGTCCGGTTGTTCATCGCCATCTCAGCCACACTGCAATCTCGCCGCTCATTCTGCTGGTCGTTCAGCCGATTATCTCGGCAGCACCCGTAGATGAACTGCTGCGCATCATCATGGTGGAGATGCTGATTGGCTACTGATCGCAGCATTCGGGCGGGCTTTCTTCGGGATGCTGCAAATGATGGCAGGGGCAGCAGCCAACGCCTCCAGTTTCAACCAACCGGTTGCCATCGTCGAAGAATTCCAGCAGCTACCGCCCATGGCCGGATTAATCACGCTCTCGGCAACCGCAATGCTGTTCATCACCGGTGCTCATGCTGATGTCTTTATCGGGCTGGCCGAGAGCTACCGGACCATTCCGGTGGGCGGAGATTTTGTCCCCGCTGCTGCCCTCGATCAATTCTCCACCAAGCTCATGCAAGCCATGTTACTTGCCTTGCGCATCACGAGCCCGTTTCTGATTTACGGCATCGTGGTCAACCTCACTCTGGGTCTCACCAACCGGCTCATGCCGCAAATGCCGGTGTACTTTGTCGCCCTGCCTGCGGTTATGATGGGAGGCCTCTTCATTCTCTGGCAGGTCATTGCGGAGCTCTTGCGGTTGTTCTACGCCGGATTGGGCGATTGGTTGGTATTGCAGTAAACCCATGGATAAAGCACGTGTCACACGCCTCCGGCGCATCCTGAAAGTTCAGGAACAAAAAGAGCAGATGGTCAAATATGACATCGCGGTTCTTGAAAGCGAAATTCAGCGTTGCACCGAAGAGGACGAAGAGCTGATCAGTCACTGGGGACAGCATGAGGGAGAGCTGCGCGAAGTGATGAACCGCGCCATTTCCCGCCGCCTTGACGCAAACAACCGCAATAAGTCTCTTAAGGAGAGCCGAAAAGGCGAGTTGCTCGAAAAGCTTTTGGATCAAAAGCGGCAAACATCCATGACCGAAAAGCACCACGACAAGGCGCGGGTGTCCCTCCATCGCACGGAAGAAAAGAAACTGCTTCAGGAAATTGCTGAGCTACACGCTGTGCTGGCAAGGTCAGGCCCAGATAAGTCTGGGAAATTAGGGTCTTTTCGAAGAGATATGCCCTTTTTTTGAGAGTATTGGGAGTGCTTATGGCCATTCAGCCTGTCAGCGACCTTGTTCTGGACGTTATAAATCAAGCCGACCCATCCAAAGTCAGTGCGGCAACACGTGCGCTCAAAGCGCCTGCCGTCGTTTCAAAAGATCTGCCGTTTCCGGACCGTCATGGGTGTCAAACAGCTTCTCAAGGTTCATGTCAGAAGCTGAAAACGCAGCCGGGATCCTGCAGGCAAAAGGGCAGGAGGGTGTCGGACAATTGACCTCAACGGCCAACCGCTACTCAAGAGAATTGGAGGGCGCTGATCTTGGTGAAAAACTGGAAGCTGCGGTCCTTCAAAGCTTTGTAAAATCCATGCTACCGAAAGACATGGAAACGGTCTACGGCGGTGGAACAGCAGGCTCCATGTGGCAGGGTCTGATGGCCGAACAACTTGCCAATCAGCTGGCAAAATCCGGTGCTGTGGGTCTGGCCGAAATGCTGCTACCGGACACCATTCGTCCAACTCTTCCCAAACAAGAGGCGTAAATGTCTGAGATGATCGACAACCAGAACACTGAACTTGTTCTGCACGATGAAAAACCGGTAGCTCAGGACAGCGGGCATCGCGAAGGGGCTGACGATTATATCCTGCCGCAAGACTATCTGGCTCTGTCCAGAAGCATCGCGCGCGTGAGGGTCTGCTTGATGCAGAAAACGAAGCGCTGGTCGGTAAAGGCACCATCGACTTTGAAGAGAGCGCTTACCTGAAAGGGCGCGCCATGCTGGACCTTGATCTGGCAGGCAAGGCCGTGGGCGCGGAAAACCTGCCAAGCGAGATTGTGGTCCGCCTTCAAGCGCTGCAGGAAAAACTGTCGGTCAATATGAAACTGCTGTCGACCCAGCTCAATGCTGTCAAAGAGGTGTCTGGCCTTCTGCTTAATGTGATGAAGGAACACGATTCCGACGGCACCTATGAATCAACCATTGGGAGCTGGTAAGAGCCTATGTTGAAAGTTCTCGTAACCGGAGTTTGGATCTGTATCGTCACCATCGGTGCGGCCTATTTCACCGCGCAGTACAAGACGGAATATGATCCGATGCTGCAAAAGAATGCGCATCTGGAAGGCCTCGACTATCAAAGCACACCGGCCATCAATGTGCCGGTGCTCGAAGACGGCAAGATCTACGGTTACATCGTGGCGCAGTTTGTGTTCACTGTTGACAGCGAACTCCTGTCAAAACTGGCCGTTCCCCCGCATGCATTCATCGTGGATGAAGCCTTTCGCCTGATCTACAGCAAGGCCGACAAGGAATTCGCGCAGCTCAAGAAAGCCGATCTGAAGGATTTGACTGAAGAGGTCCGCGACCGGGTCAACAAACGCTTCGCCGCCGATATCGTACAAGATGTGCTCATTCAGGACTTCACCTTCCATGTCCCCGCGAGCATGAGAGGCAACATTGCCGATAGGGCTGCAAAGCAGGCAGCTGCGTCCTGACAGATAAACAACGACGACTGAGATGAATTGCCACTACAAGATAGTGCACCGCGCTGTAGGCAGTGTTGATGTGCAAGATGAAGGACGCGATATAAGAGCAAACGCTGTGGTAGTCATGCGCCCTGCCGCAGCGCCGCCGTCCTATGAAATCCTCTACGGCCCCGTAAAGTTCTCACAGCTGTCTGCAGGGATGTTCTCGGGCATGACGCCTCACGGGGAAATCCGCCTCCGTCTCTCCGGCGTTTACGGCGCAAAGCGTCCGGTAATCGAACCGAACCAGCCTATCTGCTCCTGCTGGGAGCAAGCGGTCGTAACGCCCGTATTGATAGTTTCAAAACTGCAAAGAGCGGGCGATAAAAAGCGGAGCACAGGCCCCGCTTTTTGCGTCTCAGGTGATGCGCCTGATTAGGCGTCACTCTCGGTCTTCTCGGCCTGCTTCACAGCAAAGCTCGTGAGGTGATCCATCATCTCAATGGTGGCAGCCTCAGCCTTTTGCGTATCGTTATTGGCCACCGCTTCTGCAAGCTCGTGGTGACGAATAGCAGAATCTTCCAGCTTCTCAGCACCGCGGAACGCACTCCACGCCCGGCGGCTCATGGTCTGCAGCGGAGCAACAGCACGTGCCGTGAACGGGTTGCGGGAGACTGCGCAAAGCACTTCGTCAAAGACCTTGTCTGCACGCAGATAGCCCTTCACATCGCCTGCACGGGCCTGTGCGAGGATTTCTTCTGCACATTGATGCAGGGCTGTCCGTTCTTCAGGTGTTGCACGCTGGACTGCAGAAGCGACAAGAAGCTGCTCCAGCGGCTTTCTGGTTTCCAGAACCAGAACATATTCAGAGGCTTCAATCTCGGAGACAAATAAGCTTGCGCGGGCGAATAACGATCAGCCCTTCGGTTGAAAGGCGTTTGATCGCCTCGCGCACAGGGGTCCGGCCAATGCCGGTCCGTTCGCACAGGTCGCCTTCCGTCAGCGCCATTCCGGGCGCAAGGTCAAGATTGACAATTAACTCTTCAATCAGACGATAAGCCTTATCTGCAAGGCTCTCCTTTTTATGGGTCGCCAGAATCTGCTCAATAGCCATTGGGTTTCTTTCTCATCCAGGCTTTTTTTGTTCCCAGGTGCTGCGCAAGACGTACAGCAGTGGCAGCCCTTATAGGCGGCGGAACAGAAAATTGTATTCTTCACTCTCTTACCGTTGAGTGATCCACGAAAAAAGGGCCTGCGTCCAAGCAACAGCAGACCTGTCTTCACTTTAATATCAGGTTTCCCCTTACCTGAGTATACCTATCTTTGCTGATGTTCAGCAGTAAATAGGCTTCTCATGCGTCAGGAGCTCACCTGTACGCTCAGTAATGCGGAGGTTTCTGATTTGCCGGTGCTTGGTCAACCAGATCCTGAATATCCATCAGGTGGTCCTTCATCTGGCCCAAAGCCGAAACCAGCCGGTCGATGACCTGTGCCTGATTGGATACCACATCATTGAGCGTTTCGATCGTTTCATTCTGGTGTGCCACATGCACCTCCAGATCATCGACCCGCTCTTCAAGACTCTTACTCATAACTCATCCTGCTATGGCTTCGTAGGGCAGGGGTCCTCCAAATCCTTAAAATTGTCAAGTAGAGGGGAGGCTGCCACGCAATTAAACTTCAAAATCACCCTTATTTTGAAGTTCTCTTACCTATTTCTCCGGGTTATCCCGCACTTTTTCTCAAAGGGCGTTCGATAGTTTGCATTATTATCTATCTGGCTAGTTGCAATTCCCCAGAATATCTGATGGTTATCGTATAGGTAAAGTTTAGGAATGAAACGAAAGTTCGTAAGCCTTCTGACAGTTTAGTGATGTGGTTTGGTCATACTGGCAAAGCTTCACGATGACACTAGGTAACGTCAGTTGGATTTTCTCAAAAGGGGGATGCATGTCTGAAGAAAGAAAAGAAACGCTAAACCCTCTCGAGGAAGCGGAAAGAGCCTCTGGTCGCACCGATCAGGAGCTGTTTGGTATTGGTGACCTCGCCGAGGAATTCGAGATCTCAACGCGATCCATTCGCTTTTATGAGAGCAAGGGCCTGATTTCACCCCAGCGCGTGAACGGCGTCCGCATCTATAACCGCAAGGACAGAGCGCGACTGGCGCTGATCCTGCGCGGCAAGGCAATCGGCTCCTCTCTTTCCGAAATCAAGCACTTCCTTGACCTGTACGGTCAGCACGGAGAAGGGCACCGCCAGCAATTGGAATATCTCGCCTCGCGCACCGGGGAAGTCCTCACGGAACTGAGTGCAAGAAAAGAGGCGCTGGAAGTTACGATCTCTGAGATACAGGCCATACATAACGAGTGCATGGCCAAGCTCTCCGAGCGCTAAGGCTCTTCTAGCTTCGCTCCACACCATTTGAAATGATTGAGCTACCCGGCATACGTCAGTGTGTCGGGCAATCTCGTATCTGCGTGCTGCTTGAAGTGTATATTAAGATATAATTAAATATTTTTTTGAACTAAGAAATATAATCACGCCCACCAACAAGAAATTATCGGTAATTTTCGTCAATTACTACGAAATAAAACAACTATAGCGTGCCGGCGTAGGTAGTCATACCGATTAGACAGATCTTCTGAAATTTTTAATTATTTCCGCAGTCAGAAACGAAACTTAATGCATTAAATTTGGCCTTCAGAGAATTAATCGCGCATCATTGTGTGGTCTCGTTGATTTGGTTTGAGTTATGCGTGAGACATACTGTCGTGGAATTACGTGAAAACCGCAAGAAACAACCAGAAGGATGTGCCGCGTGATGTTAACTCATGGCATGCCTTTGCGTTGAAAAAGCGGTGCGCTGGTTCCCGACTATCTTAACAGGCGCAAACCGCGAATATCTCTGAGAGAAACTGCAGCAATAAGCAGTAATGAAGAACAATCAGAACAAGCAATAAAACGGAATGAGAATACCAATGTCCCTGAAAAAAAAGCCTTTTGTTTGGTGCAAGCCTGCTCGCAGCAGCAGCTGTTGCAGGGCCTGTAATGGCCAAAACCCTCGTGTACTGTTCTGAAGGTTCTCCGGAGGGTTTTACACCGTCTCTGTACACCACAGGAACCACCTTTGATGCCAGCTCTATCCCAGTTTACAACAGGCTGGTAGAATTCGTACCAGGAACGACTGACATTGTTCCGGCACTGGCCGAAAGCTGGGAGGTTTCTGAGGATGGTAAGGAATACACCTTCCATCTTCGTCAGGGTGTGAAGTTTCATACCACAAACTGGTTTACACCAACCCGTGACTTTAATGCGGATGACGTGATCTTCTCTTTCGACCGACAGGGCAACCCGCAAAATCCATACCATAATGTGTCAGGTGGTACTTATGAGTACTACAACGCGATGGATCTTCCGACCCTGATCGATAGCATTGAGAAAATTGATGATTATACGGTCAAGTTTATCCTGACCCGACCCGAGTCACCGATGATTGCAAACCTTGCCATGGACTTTGCATCGATTCAGTCTGCAGAATACGCAGATGCGATGATGAACAACAAGAATGCTTTCGATCAACAACCAGTCGGCACCGGTCCGTTCCAGCTAGTAGCGTATCGCAGAGATGCTCAGATCCGCTACACAGCGAACCCGGACTATTGGGACGGTAAAGCGCCGATTGACAACCTTATCTTTGCAATCACGCCGGACGCATCCGTGCGCTATCAGAAGCTAGTGGCCGGGGAATGTCATGTTATGGCTTTCCCAAATCCGGCTGATCTGGAAGAAATGTCTAGCGATCCCAATATTACCCTCCTGCAGCAGGAAGGATTGAATGTTGGCTACATGGCTTACAACACCATGCAGGCTCCCTTTGATAATCCGAAAGTGCGTAAAGCGCTTAATATGGCGATTAACAAGCAGACGATCATAGATGCTGTGTTTCAGGGTGAGGGGGAGGTCGCTAAAAATCCGATTCCGCCGACGATGTGGTCTTATAACAACGAAGTTGTAGATGATCCCTACGATCCTGACGCAGCAAAAGCGATGCTGGAAGAGGAAGGCGTTACCAATCTGAGTATGAAGATTTGGGCAATGCCTGTTCAGCGTCCATACAACCCGAATGCCCGTCGTATGGCGGAAATTTTACAGGCTGACTTTGCAAAAGTTGGCGTAGATGTGGATATCATCACCTACGAGTGGGGAGAGTACCTACAGCGTTCTTCAGACCCCAACCGTGACGGTGCTGCGCTGTTCGGTTGGACTGGTGATAACGGTGATCCGGACAACTTCCTTGGAGTTCTGTTATCATGTGAAGGTGTGGGTGGCGCAAACCGTGCCCAGTGGTGCAATGAAGAGTTTGATAACCTGATAGAACAGGCAAGACAATCATCTGACGTAGATGAGCGTACAAGGCTTTATGAGGAAGCTCAGGTAATTTTCAAACGTGAAGCCCCTTGGGCAACTATCGCGCATTCTATTGTTTCTGAGCCGATAAGTGTTCGTGTTGAAAACTATAAGATTGATCCACTTGGTAAACATAACTTCTATGGTGTAGATCTTAACTAGAAAAAATTTTCCGCTGGACATTGTGTATCCCGGCGATGTATTCGCCGGGATACTTTTTTGGAAAAAGTCTTCCATACCGCAGGTGGGTTCCTGCGGACAAACAATCCTCTGATTGGTGTGACTGAAGTATGCTTCGTCTCATATTGAAAAAACTGGGATTGCTGATCCCGACCTTTATCGGGGTGACTCTGACCTCGTTCTTCTTCATTCGCCTGTTGCCAGGCGATCCTATTTTGCTCTTGGCTGGTGAACGTGGTGTCAGCCCTGAACGTTACAACGAGCTGATGGTTCAGTTCGGGTATGACCAACCGGTCTGGCAGCAGTACTTCACGTATCTTGGCAATCTGTTTCAAGGTGACCTTGGTGTATCTATCGTCACAAAACAGCCTGTTCTTCAAGAGTTTATGACCCTGTTTCCAGCAACCGTAGAGCTTGGTGTATGCGCTATGCTTTTCGCGGTGATCATAGGTTTGCCTGCCGGTATCATTGCAGCTGTTAAACGCGGTAAGACGCTGGACCACACTGTGATGACAACAGCGCTGGCTGGGTATTCCATGCCGATCTTCTGGTGGGGCCTGCTGCTTATCATCTTCTTCTCCGGCTTTTTGGGATGGACGCCGGTATCTGGTCGTATTTCGTTCCTGTACTGGATTGAGCCTGTCACGGGCTTCATGCTGATCGATACGCTGCTCTCAGATGAACCAGGCGCGTTTGCCTCTGCCGTAAGCCACCTGATTCTCCCGACCATCGTTCTTGGTACGATTCCATTGGCTGTGATTGCACGTCAGACGCGCTCTGCCATGCTGGAAGTTCTGGATGAAGATTATGTGCGTACCGCACGTGCAAAAGGTCTGTCCAATTTCCGCGTGATTGGCGTTCACGCTCTGCGCAACGCACTTATTCCCGTTATCACCATCATCGGTTTGCAGATCGGCGTTCTGTTCGCTGGCGCGATCCTCACAGAAAGCATCTTCTCTTGGCCAGGTGTCGGCAAGTGGATGGTTGATAGTATTTTCCGCCGTGACTATCCGGTGGTTCAGGGGGGGCTCTTGATGATCGCTGGGATCGTCATGATCGTGAACCTGATCGTGGACCTGATGTATGGTCTGATTAATCCGAAAATTCGGCATACGGAGTAAATCATGGCTGACGTGACTCAAAATTCCGCGCGGATACCCGGTTCGAGCTTATCGTTAACTTCTGGAGACATTTCCGCACCAACAGGGGAGCTGTTGCGGGGCTGATCTTCTTCGTGGCACTTGTGATCATCGCTGCTGGCGCATGGTTCATCGCACCACATTCCCCAATCGAGCAGTACCGTGATGCACTGCTTCTGCCACCTGCTTGGCAGGAAGGGGGGAACTGGTCTTACGTTCTTGGTACGGACGCAGTGGGCCGTGACCTGCTGTCCCGCCTGATTTACGGCAGTCAGTTCTCGCTGTTCATCGGTGTGGTGGTTGTTTCCGTAGCACTTGTGGTTGGCGTATGTCTTGGTCTGGTAGCTGGTACGTTTGGTGGTTGGATTGATACCATCATCATGCGCATCATGGACATCATTCTGTCATTCCCGTCCTTACTGCTCGCTCTGGTGCTTGTCGCCATTCTCGGTCCATCGTTGCTCAATGCCATGATCGCAATTGCCGTAGTGCAACAGCCATACTACGTGCGCTTGACGCGTGCCGCGGTGATGTCTGAGATGAGCCGTGAGTATGTGATGGCCGCCCGCGTGTCTGGTGTGCGTACAATGCGTCTGATGTTCGTGACTGTGTTGCCAAACTGTATGGCTCCACTGATCGTTCAGGCCGCTTTGTCCTTCTCCACCGCGATCCTTGATGCAGCTGCACTGGCTTCCTCGGCATGGGGGCGCAGCCTCCGACGCCGGAGTGGGGCACCATGCTTGCTGAATCTCGTGAGTTCATCCTGCGTGCGCCATGGGTTGTGACCTTCCCTGGTCTGGCAATCCTGACCACTGTGCTGGCTATCAACCTGATCGGCGATGGTCTGCGTGATGCTCTCGATCCTAAACTGAAGAGGAGCTGATCATGGCCCTTCTCGAAATTGAAACCTTACGGTTGAATTCGACACAGTTGACGGACGTTTTCGTGCGCTGGATGGTGTAAGTTATTCCATTGATGCAGGCGAAGTTCTAGCGTCGTGGGTGAAAGTGGCTCCGGTAAATCTGTCGCCATGTTGGCTGTTATGGGTCTGCTGGCCAATAACGGGCATCTGTGGGCGGACAAGCTGGAGTTTGAAGGTTATGACCTTCTGACCATGTCTGCAAAGCAGCGCCGGGATATCATTGGTAAAGACATTTCCATGATCTTCCAGGAGCCAATCGCAAGCTTGAACCCATGCTTCACCGTTGGCGCTCAGATTGATGAGACTCTTAAAGAGCACACCAAAATGAGCCGCGGTGAACGTAAAGCACGCGCGATTGAATTGCTCGAGTCTGTTGGGATGCCTGACGCTGCGAAGGCCTTGAAAAAGTACCCGCACCAGATGTCTGGTGGCCAGTGTCAGCGCGTGATGATCGCAATGGCAATCGCCTGTAAGCCAAAGCTGTTGATTGCTGATGAGCCAACCACTGCGCTCGACGTGACCATTCAGAAACAGATCCTTGATCTGCTGCTGGACCTGCAGCGCGAAAGTGGCATGGGTTTGATCATGATCACGCACGATATGGCTGTTGTGGCAGAAACCGCAGACCGTGTTGTTGTGCAGTACAAGGGCAAGAAGATGGAAGAGGCCGATGTCTTGTCTCTCTTCGAAAACCCGCAGAACGCATACACGAAAGCACTGCTGTCAGCGCTTCCTGAAAATGCGACAGGGGATCGGTTGCCAACGGTATCTGATTTCCACCTTGGTGAGGGAGGTGCTGCATAATGGCTGAGGATATCATCCTTGAAGCACGCAATCTGGTGCGTGAGTACCGGACTAAAGAAGGCCTGTTTGGCAAAGAGCACGTCAACCGCGCGCTCAAGGGCATCAGCTTCTCTTTGGAACGCGGCAAGACACTGGCAGTGGTCGGGGAATCCGGCTGTGGTAAATCCACACTCGCGCGTATCCTGACTCTGATCGATCCGGCAACGGACGGTGAGCTTCTGATTGAAGGCAATCGGATCGACATCTCCAAGGAAAAGCTCTCCAGAGAGATGCGCTCCAAGGTGCAGATTGTCTTTCAGAATCCGTATGGGTCTTTGAATCCGCGTCAGCTATTGGTGACGTTCTCACCGAGCCGCTCATGATCAACACCAACATGCCACCAGCCGAGCGTCGCGATAAAGCGATGGAGATGCTGGTCAAGGTTGGTCTTGGCCCCGAGCACTTCAATCGCTACCCGCACATGTTCTCTGGTGGTCAGCGCCAGCGTGTTGCCATTGGCCGCGCATTGATGCTCAACCCGTCTCTGCTCATTCTCGATGAGCCGGTTTCAGCGTTGGATCTGTCCGTTCAGGCCCAGATCCTCAACTTGCTGGCTGATTTACAGGACGAGTTCAACCTCACTTACCTGTTCATCTCCCACGATCTGTCAGTGGTCCGCTATATCGCTGACAAGGTCATGGTGATGTACTTTGGTGAAGTGGTGGAATACGGAACACGCGACGAAGTGTTTGGAAATCCTCAACATGAGTACACCCAGACACTGTTCAAGGCGACACCACGAGCAGATGTAGCACACATCAAAGCACGTCTGGCTGCATCTAGCTAAGCTGATTTGCCAATTAAAAATACGAAAGGGCGGCTCCCACTCGGGAGCCGCCCTTTCGTGTTTCGTTAACTAATTTCCCCATTCCCTACAATGTTGAAACAAATTCTTTGAAAAATTAGCAATTAAGAGGAGATTTTACCGAAAAATACGTATATGGTAATCTCGTTTGCAGCTGTTGCGTTACGGGTGTGCTGGGGAGGACACAACGCAGCGGAGGGGAGGAATATTTTTTTGCTCTGTCCGCGCTATCTCTTCCCTATGACATTCTGAACATGGCCTCCTTTTGGGAAGGTCCGCAGGCTTGAGGTGAGCCTGTGGCGTGGTGCTGCAAAATCCTATGAGAAGAACTGCATCAAGCAGCTTCAACAAATGATCAAAAGCCTTGGCTTTTGCATTCACTTTAGGTGATTGGGGACACGAGAAATGAAAAAATCAATTCTTATGGGCAGTGTAGTGGCTGCAACAATGGCATTTGCTGCGCCAAGCATGGCTAAAACGCTTGTTTACTGCTCAGAAGGTTCTCCTGAGGGCTTTACGCCAGCTCTTTACACAGCAGGCACAACATTTGACGCTTCTTCCCGCCAGATCTTCAACAAGCTGGTTGAATTCGAGCGTGCACAACACAGATTGTTCCAGGCTTGGCCGAAAGCTGGGAAGTATCTGAAGACGGTAAGGAATACACCTTCCACCTGCGTAAGGGCGTGAAATTCCACACCACCAAGAACTTCACACCAACCCGCGACTTCAACGCGGACGACGTGATCTTCTCGTTTGACCGTCAGGACAACAAAGAACACCCGTATTACGAAGTTTCCGGCGGTAACTACGAATACTTCAACGCCATGTCCATGCCTGATCTCATCACTGAGATCGTGAAGGTTGACGACTACACTGTGAAGTTCGTTCTGTCCCGTCCTGAAGCTCCGATGATCGCAAACCTTGCGATGGACTTTGCTTCCATCCACTCTGCAGAATATGCAGACAAGATGATGGACAACAAAGATGCATTCGACCAGAATCCTGTAGGCACCGGCCCATTCCAGCTGGTTGGCTATCAGAAAGATGCGATGATCCGCTATAAAGCTAACCCTGACTACTGGGCAGGCAAGGCACCAATCGACAATCTGGTATTCGCGATCACTCCTGATGCATCTGTACGCTATCAGAAGATGAAAGCTGGCGAATGTCATGTAATGCCATTCCCGAACCCGGCAGACATTGCAGCAATGAAGGAAGATCCAGCGATCAACCTCATGCAGCAGGAAGGTCTGAACGTTGGTTATCTGGCATACAACACCCAGCAGGCTCCATATGACAACCCAAAGGTGCGTAAAGCGCTGAACATGGCTGTCAACAAGCAGGCAATTCTGGATGCAGTGTTCCAGGGTGCAGGTAAAGCCGCATCTAACCCGATCCCACCAACCATCTGGTCTTACAATGCTGACCTGCAGGACGATCCATATGATCCAGTTGCAGCAAAAGCGGCTTTGGAAGCAGAAGGCGTTAAAGATCTGAAGATGAAGATCTGGCAATGCCAGTTCAGCGTCCATACAACCCGAACGCACGTCGTATGGCTGAAGTTCTTCAGGGCGACTTTGCTAAGGTTGGTGTTGACGTTGAGATCGTTTCCTACGAGTGGGGTGAATACCTGAAACGCTCTAAGGAACTGGATCGTGACGGTGCTGTTCTTCTCGGCTGGACCGGTGATAACGGTGACCCGGACAACTTCCTCGCAGTTCTTCTCGGCTGTGACGGCGTTGGCGGTTCCAACCGCGCTCAGTGGTGTAATGCTGAGTTTGACGACCTGATCCAGAAAGCAAAGCTGACTGCAGACGTTGCTGAGCGTACCAAGCTCTATGAGCAGGCACAGGTGGTCTTCAAGCGTGAAGCTCCATGGGCAACCATCGCTCACTCTGTTGTTTCCGAGCCAATCTCTGTCAACGTAAAAGACTACAAGATCGACCCATTCGGTGGTCACATCTTCTACGGCGTTGACCTGAAGTAATTCCGGTTCAAACCTGAAACGAGAAAAGCCCCGGCCATGTGCTGGGGCTTTTTTTTATGGAGTGTGGAAAGGAGTATCCCAGTTTCGCCAAGAAACCAGTGGTTAGTTCCAAATGCCAGATAGATTGGCGCGCGAAGCTTAAGGTAGCATAATACCTATAAACCTAGAGGATAGGATGGGAGTGTGAGCCGATGGACAATTATTTAAAAGAGTTTCCGAACAAAGAAGGTTACTTTGGCGAATACGGTGGCGCCTTTTTGCCACCGGAACTGGTGCCTCAGTTCGAAGAGATCGCGAAAGCCTACGAAAAGATCTCCGGCGACGCCTCCTACATCAACGAGCTGCGCTACATCCGCAAACACTTTCAGGGGCGTCCAACTCCAATCTCTCATATGCGTAACCTGTCCAACCGGATTGGATCTGGCGCGAACATCTATCTTAAGCGCGAAGACCTGAACCACTCAGGCGCCCATAAGCTCAACCACTGTATGGCAGAAGCGCTCCTTGCAAAGCATATGGGCAAGAAGAAGCTCATTGCAGAAACGGGGGCAGGGCAGCATGGTGTGGCACTGGCAACTGCAGCAGCCTACTTCGAGCTTGAATGCGAAATCCATATGGGCGAAGTGGATATCGAAAAAGAGCATCCAAACGTTGTTCGCATGCAGCTTCTGGGCGCAACGCTTGTTCCGGTTGGCTTTGGTGGCCGCACACTCAAGGAAGCAGTGGATTCTGCCTTCACCTCCTATCTGAAGCAGGCAGATGAGGCCCTGTTCGCAATCGGCTCCGCCGTTGGGCCGCACCCGTTTCCGCGCATGGTCCGTGATTTCCAGCAGATCGTCGGCATTGAGGCCCGCGAGCAGTTCACTGAGATGACAGGTGGCCTGCCAGATCACGCAGTGGCATGTGTCGGCGGCGGCTCCAACGCAATGGGCCTGTTCTCTGGCTTCATTCAGGATAAATCCGTCAAGCTGCACGGTGTTGAGCCAATGGGCAAGGGGCCGGAGCTCGGTCAGCACGCCGCAACAATGACCTTCGGCAAGCCCGGTATGCTCCACGGCTTCAAGTGCCGCGTTCTGGAAGATGCCGACGGCAATCCGGCACCAGTGCACTCAATCGCGTCGGGTCTGGATTATCCGGGTGTTGGGCCGGAGCACTCCTATCTGCATGATATCGGCAAGGTGCATTACACCTCAGCGACTGATGATGAAACCCTGCAGGCGTTCTGGGCCTTATCCCGTTATGAGTATCATTCCAGCACTGGAAAGTTCCCACGCCGTTGCCTATGCAATGAAGCTGGCCAAGGAATGTCCGGGAGAGACCATTTTGGTCAATCTGTCCGGGCGCGGTGATAAGGATCTGGATTATGTTGCCGATAACTTCGGCACAGGCGATGACCTGAAGATCTAATCAGAAAAGGGAGCTTCGGCTCCCTTTTTCATGTCAGTATCAAATCTTGGTTAGGTGTTCCTGCTCCGGATCGCCACAAAAGAAGTATAGGAGACACCGCCAGCGCCAGAAATAAAGGCTGCTACGTCACGCGCTGGTCCGCCATACATAACCGTCTGAAATACAACAACGAAAAAGAAGAGCATTACGGATGCGGCAAAGGTTTTGCCGATAAACAAAAATATGCGGTTCATGAATGTGATCCCGATCTTTAATGCCGCCCAAATTAAAGAGGCTCGTCTTTTAATAACAGTACTGCTTTTTCAAAGACTATTTGCCCCGGCAAAGAGTTGCAGCAGCCGATGCTAAAACACAAATGGTGCTGTTTCTTTGAAGTCCCTCTGAGCCAATATGGGTGGTACGTTGGTCACGCAAGGAAATTGAGGGAAGAAAATAAAAAAGCCTCCGCGAATAATCGGGAGACTTGCAATCCTCTGGCGAGGAATGGTGGGCGATGAGAGACTCGAACTCCCGACATCTTCGGTGTAAACGAAGCGCTCTACCAACTGAGCTAATCGCCCCCGCTAGTGGTACGCCGTGTGGCGTGAGGAGGTGTTTAGGGCCTTTGACCGGTTCCCGCAAGCCCCTTGAGAAACTTTTCCCAAAAGAATTCAAAATAAAATGCCGGAGGTAATGGGAGGGAGATACCTTTCCTCCCATTACCTTTATTTGTCAGTGACTTGAGCTTGGTGATAGTTTGTGTAAGGCATGTCGTTTGCAGTTGGATATAGGTGAATTGAAGAACGGCGAATAACGAACAGCCTTACGGCGTAAAGTCTGTATGCGCAGAACAGTGCCAAAGAACCGCTTAGGGCAATCACGACCACGTCAGGTGCCCTGTTTTCAAGCACAGGTGATAGCAGGCTGATGAATGTCGGCCCTGCAACGCTGCCCGCTGCCCAGATAAAAAGCAGGTAGGTTGACAATGCAATGCTGCACTCTGGCCGGCGTTCAAACGCGTGCGCCACACAGATTGACTGTAGTGGGAAGGAAAGGCCTCCTAGAATAATCAGGATCACTGCCACCAAAGTCAGAAGGTGATAGTTGTGCAGGAAACTGGAGTTCCAGCCTGCAAGAGGATCTGCAATCCAAAAGCTCACCACAATCACGGTAATCAGGAAGATGCGGCAAGAATGACCCATCTGCGATCTACCCGATCAGCAAGGGAGCCGAGCGGCCATTGGAACATCAGGCGGCCAATATAAAGCATAGCGATCAGGAGCGCTGCGGTGCTGGGTCCAACTCCTTCTTCTGCAAGTGTAAACGGCACAACAGTCAAAAGACTTGTCCCAATGGCACCAGAGGCAAATGCACCAAGCACTGCAACGGGAGCCCGGTCCCATAGCTCTCGGAGTTTGATACCTTTGGTTTTGTAAGTGCCTGGCGGGATAGAACGGGTCATGCACAGCAGAACCACTGCGGTCAGCAAGATAGCGCTCAGGATCTCCAGCATCTGTAAGGGAGCATCGGTGAAGCGGGCAATAAAAAACTGCGAGAGAATTGCCATTGCACCGACTATGATGGAGTTCACCGCAAGAACACGGCCCCGGACTTCATCTTTGATTGTTTCATTCAGCCACGCATCAGCCGTGGCAAACAGGACAGCAAACGCAGCCCCCATGAAGAACCGTAGAACTGTCCAGAAAATGATGTTTTCTGTATTCTTGAAGACCAGGACAAGCAGGGCTGTCAGACCAGCTGCACCGGCGAAGGCTCTGATGTGCCCGATCCGGGTGATCAAGCGCACGCCCCTTATGCACCCGGCCATAAAACCGAGAGAATAGCACCTGCGACAAGACTAGCCTGTGATACAGAACCATCAAGACCGGCGATACGAAGTGGAAGACTTGTCATCAGGCGGAACTTGCTAATTGTGCAAGTGCGCTGGCCAGAATGATCGCAAGCAAAGAGACAAGAGAAGCTTTAATCATGCAATTTTGGACCCACGCCCCAAATGGCGTCATTTCCGTGTTGATTTGTTTTTGGGAAAATAAGTGCTTTCCGACAGCCTGCTGTTTTGCAAGGGAATGTGGCTGTATTGAGCGATAATTACCACCAAGACGTGATTTTATGATGGGATTTGCATGGGCGAATTGTGGTGTAACTGTGGCCATATACAAACCTGCCGCCCGCTGAGCTCTCAGGGGCGGCAGAAATTCGTCTCAAAATAACAAACGGTTAGGAAGGAGCGTTCTCCTGGCTCAACTCTTTAATCGCCCCTTCAAGCTGGCTGTAATGAGAGATCACCACATCAGGCCCAGTTCGCGGACGGGAATGTCGGTGTAGCCGAAGTCAACCGCAATTACCGGAAGGCCCGCATTACGCGCAGCAGCAATATCGGCTTTGGAGTCGCCCACAAAAATGGAGCCAGCGCGAGAGCCACCCGCCATGTCGATTGCGCCGAACACCGGCATGGCGTCCGGTTTGTTCTTGGAGAAGGTATCGCCGCCCACAACAGCGTCAAAAAGCCGCTCCATGTCCATGGCGCGTACCAGCGGTTTGGCTAATTTTTCCAGTTTGTTTGTGCAGATAGCAGTTTTCCAGCCGGCCTCTCTCAGCTTTACAACTGTTTCCAGCGCCTGCGGAAAAGGATGGCTGTGGTCGGCAATATGCGTTTCGTAGTAGCGAATAAACTTGGTCAGAAGCGGTTCCAGAACTTCGTCTGTCACTTCAATCTTGTTCGCTTCAAGCCCGCGGCTCATCAATACTTTTACGCCAGCACCGACCATTTTTCTTACCTGTTCAGGCTCAATGGCTTCAAAACCGGCTCCTACCAAGACATGATTCATCGACGCTGTTAGATCTCCCATGGTCTCCAGGAGAGTGCCATCTAGGTCGAAGACAGAACTGGTGTTGTCATATTTAGGCTCGTTTCTGTTGAGAAAATCCGCGCCACCCTAACGAAAATCGCACTTAAGTCAAATTCGAGAGATAACCTATAGCGCGTTGGGGCGATTGCTGCTTGGCGGGGCACACACCTCATGGTAATCAGCAGGAGTTATGTCAGAGTAGACCCAAGCACGATAACTGCAGAATTGTCCTTTCAGGAGATTGTTTCCCAACACGCTTCGGGTCCGGGGAAGAGAAATAAGTCAGATGGCAATGAGTTTGAAGGCGCAGGCCGCAGCTGCAGCACTCAAGGAAGTAAAGCCCGGCATGAAGCTGGGGATAGGTTCCGGATCAACCGTCAACGAAATGATCCGCCTTCTTGCCGAGATGGTGAAGGATGGCTTTGAGATCGTTGGCGTACCAGCCTCATCCTACTCGCAAGCTCTTTGTGATGAGTTGGGCGTGCCATTGACCACACTGGATGAAACGCCGGTACTGGATCTGGTGATTGACGGGGCGGACGAAATTGATCCGCAGTTGAACCTCATCAAGGGCGGCGGGGCAGCTTTGCTCCGCGAAAAAAATCATTGCTGCTGCTTCCGGGCGTATGCTTGTCATTGCGGACGAAAGTAAAACTGTTGATACTCTTGGAAAGTTTCCGCTTCCCGTGGAGGTTGTTCCATTCGGCTTGAGGCCACCCGGCAGATGATGCAAAACAGCTTCGACGCTGAGGGGCTGCAAGGCGAAATGATCCTGCGTATGGCAGGAGATAAGCCGCTTGTAACCGACAACGGCAACTACATTCTTGATTGTCATCTGAAGGCAATCACCGATCCGAAGTCACTGGCAAAACGCCTGGAGGTTATTCCGGGTGTCGTTGAGCACGGGTTGTTTATTGATATGGCGGTGCGGGCCTATGTCGCCGGTACTGATGAAATTCTTGTCTTGGAACCGAAAGCTGTCCCGACAGTCTCTTAAGACAGCTGATCAAAAATGGGGGAGCGATTTTATGCTCACTAAGTTCAAGTCTGCAGCAATTGCAGGTGTGGCATCAATGGTTGTCGCTGGTACGCTGCTTTCCAGCCCGGTAATGGCTCAGGATACGACCATTTCCGAAAGCCACATTGAGGCTGCAAAGGCAGCTGTTCGTGCAACAAAGTCCATCGAGAACTTCGACAATATTCTACCAGATGTTGCAGAACGGACCCGTACTTTGTTCATTCGCTCCAACCCTGCCATGAGTGCTGAGATCGATACCGCTGTAAATGAAGCTGCTGTGGAACTTATCGCGCGCCGCAAGGAGCTGGACCGCGTGATTTACGAAGTGTGGGCACGTCGCTTCTCCGAAGCAGAGCTCAAGGAAATCGCAGCCTTCTACAACTCCGAAACAGGTCAGCATCTGGCAGATATGTCCGGAACGCTTTCAGCACTGACCATCGGCGCAGCAAAGCAGTGGAGCGACGTTATCAGCACCGATATGGTGGCGATTTCGCGCAAGAACCTTGCAGAAGCAAACGCTCAATAAGCGATCACGATATCGCAATCCAAAATGAACAATTAGATCAGATGCGCCCCTTGAAATTCGGGCGCATCTGGCCCAAGTCTGTGCCTAACTTTTATAAAATAAGACCTTAGGGCGTAACAAAGCGTCGCTGCATAAGGGTCTATTGCAAACAAAGGTGGGCTTTTATGACTAACTTCGACTACGATCTCTTTGTTATTGGGGCTGGTTCTGGCGGTGTGCGCGCAGCGCGGATCGCAGCGACCCACGGCGCCCGTGTTGGTATTGCCGAAGAATTTCGCTACGGCGGGACCTGTGTTATCCGTGGCTGTGTTCCCAAAAAACTCTTTGTTTATGCCTCCAAGTTCACCGAGGAATTTGCAAATGCCGATGGCTATGGCTGGAGCCTGAACGGCACGCCAACCTTTGATTTCGGCAAGCTTGTTGAGAATAAAGACAAGGAAATCACCCGTCTGGAAGGCATTTACCGCCGCAATCTCGACAATACCGGTGTGGAACTACACGACAGCCGCGCTGTCATCGAAGGCCCCAACTCCGTGCGCCTGCTGTCCACTGGTCAGCTCATCACCGCCGAGCGTATTCTCGTAGCTGTTGGTGCAACACCAAACGTTGATGCTGGCATTGTGGGCTGTGAGCACACAATCACCTCCAACGAAGCCTTCCACCTCTCCGAACTGCCAAAGCGCATCGTGGTTGTTGGCGGCGGTTACATCGCCGTTGAGTTTGCTGGCATTTTCAATGGCATGGGCTCACAAACCACGCTGCTTTATCGCGGCGAGGAGATCCTGCGCGGTTTTGATATGGACCTGCGCACCAATCTGCATGAGCAGATGGTAGAAAAAGGCATCACCGTCAAAACCAAGTCCACCATCGCCTCCATCGAAAAGCATGAGGGCGGCCTGATTGTCACCACCCACGCAGGTGAAGTGATCGAGGCCGATCAGGTACTGTACGCCATTGGCCGCCGCCCGAACACCGCTGGTCTTGGTCTGGAAGAAGCAGGCGTTGAGCTGGACAAGGCGGGCGCTATTGTCGTCACGCCACAAAGCCAGAGCTCTGTACCAAGCATCTTCGCTGTTGGCGATGTGACCAACCGCGCGAACCTGACACCGGTTGCCATCCGTGAAGGCCACGCATTTGCTGACAGCACATATGGTAAGAAGGAATGGCACGTGGATCACTCCCTGATCCCGACTGCTGTGTTCTCCCAGCCAGAGATCGGGACCGCAGGCCTAACTCAGGAAGAAGCTGAAGCGCGCTTTGACAACATTGATGTCTACACCTCTTCCTTCCGTCCTATGAAGAACACGCTATCCGGCAAACCGGGCAAGATGTTCCTCAAGATGCTGGTGAATGCAGACACGGACAAAATCCTCGGCATTCACATCATGGGTCCCGATTCCGGTGAGCTGATCCAGATGATCGGCGTCACGTTGACCATGGGTGCGACCAAGGCGGATTACGACCGCACCATGCTGTCCACCCAACGGCTGCCGAGGAGCTGGTGACAATGCGTGAACCATCCGAGCGGATCCGCAAGAATTAAATCTGAAATGATTTTTAAAAGAGCCGCTGGCCTGCGCTGGCGGCTCTTTTCTTTGTGGTGTATAACCCACGCCATCCCAAGAGTTTTATAGGAAAACCCGTGACTGATCTCTCCACTGACCAGATTTGCTACTTTGGCTATGGCTCACTCGTAAATGAAGAAACCTTGCCTGCCGGAACAACAGTAATCGCCGGGCAGCTGAGTGGATGGAGACGGGAGTGGCGTGCCTGTTCAAAAGGTAAAGCCGGCCATGACGCTTTGCCGGAATAGGCAAGTGTGCACTGGGCGTACGCCGCGAAGAGGGCTCGGTGATCCGTGGTGCCATGGTGCTAGACACAAAAGCAAACCTGCCAGCACTGGATAAACGTGAATGGCATTATTCGAGAATGTCTTTGCAGGGGGACAGGTTCCTACCTGACTGCGGCAGGCAAATGCCATCTGACACCTTCCTCTATCAGGTGCAGGATCAGCATGCTTACTGGGGCGATGAAGAACACCCAATCCTGCAAAGTTATGTGGACTGCGTTATGGCAGGGTTTTATCGGTTATGGGGGCAGGAGGGTCTGGAGCACTTCGTTGAAACCACCGATGGCTGGGACCGCGTACCAATCTGACCGACCGTATGGAGCCGGTTTACCCGCGCGCGGTTGTCCTCTCCCAAGCGCTTGCTGCTACCATCGATGATCTGCTCAAATCAGTGAATGCTCAATATTTAACGCGCTGAAACAAGCCTCGTTTAGGCTGTCTGTGAAGGCATCATGTATCTTTGCACAAGTCTTCATCAGCGCATTGAAATTGCGGCTCGAAATATTTATCTAAATATGCCGAGCATGTTGGAATATAGTAGCGCCCCAGATGTGTGCTTTGATGGATTATCATAGGAGCCAAAAAAACTGAGGTGTCCTCAACCGACAGCGATAAATCAACGTATACGTACCCCTAGTCAGATAAACGGGCGGCGTGTATAAGCCTTTCTGGGCGTTTGTCTGAAAATGAAAACGGCTCGAAAGAATAAACGCTGCGATTATAAGCGCATAGGGCGCGCTCGCAGCATTCTGTACTAATGGAGTTATAAAATGGCGGAGAAATGGACACCGGATTCCTGGCGGTCACAACCGATCGCGCAGGTACCGGACTATCCAGATAAGGAAGCATTGGCTGACGTTGAAAGTCGCCTCGCATCTTATCCGCCGCTCGTGTTTGCAGGTGAGGCGCGCAAGTTGAAAGCGCAGCTCGCTGATGTTGCCGAGGGGCGTGGATTCCTCTTGCAAGGTGGTGATTGTGCGGAGAGCTTTGCAGAGCATCACGCCGATCACATCCGCGACTTTTTTAGGGTCTTCCTGCAAATGGCTGTTGCGCTCACCTATGGTGCACAGCAACCAGTTGTAAAAGTTGGCCGTATCGCTGGCCAGTTCGCCAAGCCGCGCTCTTCCAATATCGAGAAGATCGATGGTGTTGAACTGCCAAGCTACCGCGGTGACATCATCAACGGTATCGAGTTCTCTGAAAAGTCGCGCATTCCTGATCCTGAGCGTCAGGCGAAGGCATACCGTCAGTCGGCTGCAACGCTTAACCTGATCCGCGCGTTCGCACAGGGTGGATTTGCTAATCTGGATCACGTGCATCAATGGATGCTCGGTTTCGTGAAAGATAGCCCGCAGGCGCACCGCTATCAGGAAATGGCAGATCGCATCTCTGACGCGCTCTCCTTCATGCGCGCATGCGGTATCGACCCGGACAACACACCGCAGCTGCGGTCCACCGAGTTCTTCACCAGCCACGAAGCGCTGCTTTTGGGCTACGAACAGGCGATGACCCGTGTCGATTCGACCACTGGCGAATACTATGCAACATCCGGCCATATGCTCTGGATCGGTGACCGCACACGCCAGATCGATCACGCACACGTTGAGTTCTTCCGTGGCATCAAGAACCCGATCGGCCTCAAGTGTGGCCCATCTCTTGATCCTGAAGAGCTGATCAAGCTTATCGATGTTCTCAACCCTGAGAACGAGCCAGGACGTCTGACACTGATCACCCGCTTCGGTCATGACAAGGTGTTCCAGCATCTGCCAGGAATGATCCGTGCGGTTGAACGTGAAGGTAAGAAAGTGGTCTGGTCTTGTGATCCGATGCACGGCAACACCATCACCGCAAACGGCTACAAGACTCGTCCGTTTGAGCGCATTCTGGGTGAAGTGGAAGCATTCTTCGCGGTTCACCGCGCTGAAGGCACCCACGCAGGTGCGTCCACGTCGAGATGACAGGCCGCAACGTGACCGAATGTACCGGTGGCGCACGTGCACTGTCAGCAGAAGAGCTTGGTGACCGTTACCACACCCATTGTGATCCACGTTTGAACGCGGATCAGGCTCTGGAACTTGCGTTTACAATCGCAGAGAACCTCAGAAAAGAATCTGACTCTCGCGTTGCAGTGAACGCATAATTCTATCTAGAGTATTTAAATTAGGAATAGGGGTTGCACATTGTGCGACCCCTATTTTTTTTGATAGAAACCCGCATGCGAAGTACACAGAAATTGAAATCACGTGCTTCTGCTTTCAGGACCTCGATGTAGTTCTAGTTGGCGCCCTCAGGGAGAGTTTGTTGCTTCAGAGCGATTCATTGTTGTCTGGCTATTCCATCCTCATTGTGGATGACAACAACTTCATGCGTTCTATCCTGCGGACCATGGTCTCCGGCTTTGGCGTGCGCTCGATATATGAAGCAGCTGATGGTGCTGACGCAATCGCAATCCTTCTCGACCGCAGACCGGACATCGTCCTGTGCGACTGGATCATGCGCCCGATCGACGGAAATGATTTCCTGCGCATCGTGAGGCAGGACGAAGACTCAGACATCGCCAAGACCCCCGTAATCGTCATCACAGCAGATGCCCGCCGGTCGGTTGTTGTTGCTGCCCGCAACGCCGGTGTGAACTATTTTCTCGCCAAGCCAATCGCCCCGGCAATCCTCTATGATCGCCTCAAAGCCATTGTCATGCAGGGTGATGAACCGATCCAGGCCAGAGACATGGCGCAGGTGCCAATGGGCACGCGGCTGCAGCAGCATCTTGATGTTATGGCAAAAGCAAAAGACTCCGGGGCAGTTAAGAAGAAGTCTTCTGAGTGAAGCTGAGACTGTGAATCCTTCTCACCAACGCACGACTATGTGACAGATCGGCTTTTCTCAGAGAAAAAAAACGCTGTACATGAGAAACATAGAGATTCAAGCTCGAAGCAATTAGGGCCATCCCTTCCACCCATTAAAGCCTTTGAAGTTCATATGATGATTAAAGACCAGTTCCGTCTGGCCGTTGTTCAGGCCAACCCTTGCCTTGGTGATATCTCCGGTAATGCAGAAAAAATCCGGCATCACAGAAAACTGGCTGCCGAGCAGGGCGCCGATCTGGTCTTGTATTCGGAACTGTTTCTCACGGGTTACCCGCCAGAGGATCTGGTCCTGAAGCCAGCCTTTGTGGAAGCGTGTAAGCGTGAACTGGAAGCGTTGGCAAAGGAAACAGCTGATGGTGGCCCTGCGCTGCTCGTTGGCTTGCCATGGGCAGACGGGAATAAGCTTTATAACGCGGTCGCTCTGCTGGACAATGGGAACATCGAGGGTCTGCGCTACAAAGTTGATCTGCCAAACTACGGCGTGTTCGATGAAAAGCGCGTCTTCGATGCAGGCCCAAATCCCGGCCCGATGAGTTTCCGAGGTGTGCGCATTGGCGTTCCGATATGCGAAGACACATGGACGGATGAGGTTTGCGAGTGTCTTGCTGAGACCGGTGCCGAGATCCTAATGGTACCGAATGGGTCTCCTTATTACAGCAATAAGATGGATGAGCGCATGCAGCTCATGCTTGCTCGTGTTGTCGAAACCGGTCTGCCGCTCGTTTACTGCAATCAGGTCGGCGGGCAGGACGAGCTTGTCTTTGACGGAGCCTCCTTCGCCCTCAACCATGACCGATCACTGGCCCTGCAGCTCGGGCAGTTCATCGAGGAAACCGAATACCTCGACTTCAAAAAGGATGCCGACGAGAACTGGTTTGCAAAGCCTGCTCGCATCGTCCCAATGCCAGACACACAGGAAGCGGACTGGCTGGCTGCGTCCTTGGCCTTAAAGACTATGTGAACAAAAACGGCTTCCCCGGCGTGGTTCTGGGCCTGTCCGGCGGCATTGACAGCGCCATTTGTGCCGCAATGGCCGTTGATGCACTCGGTGCAGATCGCGTCCACTGCATCATGCTACCATACCGCTACACCTCCGAGGAAAGCATCAAGGATGCTAAGGCCTGTGCTGATGCGCTTGGCGTGCAGTACGACACCATTCCAATTGCAGAGCCGGTCGAGGGCTTCCAAACGACGCTGGCCGGCGTGTTCGCAGGCACCGAAAGCGGCGTCACAGAGGAAAACCTCCAGTCCCGGTCCCGTGGTGTGATCCTGATGGCTGTCTCCAACAAGTTTGGCGCCATGGTCGTGACCACCGGCAATAAGTCAGAAATGTCAGTCGGTTACGCCACCCTTTATGGAGATATGAACGGTGGCTTCAACCCGATCAAAGATCTGTACAAAACGGAGGTCTATCGCCTGTCTGACTGGCGCAACAAACACCATCCGGCAGGTGTTATGGGTCCGGCAGGTGAGGTGATCCCGAACAACATCATCGTCAAAGCACCAACTGCGGAATTGCGTGAAAACCAGACCGATCAGGACAGCTTGCCTGAGTACGATGTTCTGGATGACATCCTGCATTGTCTGGTTGAGCAGGAGTTGAGCCTTGACGAGATCAAGAAGCGCGGCCACTCTGTAGAGACCATCCACCGAGTCGAAAACCTTCTTTACGTCGCAGAGTACAAACGTCGTCAGGCTGCGCCAGGCGTCAAGATCACACTCAAGAACTTCGGGCGTGATCGCCGCTACCCAATCACCAACCGTTTCCGTGATCGAACCTAGAACTAAGCGCTGCTTGAGACCTTACTTTAAGAGCAAGCTGCCCGCACTCTGGACTTGATCTCTCGTGTTCAGGCAAGCAAATCGCCTTGCCTGATTCACTTTCTACGCTCTTTAGGTTAAGTCTATGACTTTGTTTGATTTTATCCGGCGCAACCTGCGCTGGGTCGCGGGCGGATTTCTGCTCGGCTTTGGCTCCAGCTTTGGCCAGACGTTCTTCATTGCACAATTTTCCTCCCAGATTCGTGAGACCTACAATCTTTCTCATGGTGACTTTGGCTCCATCTATATGTTTGCCACGCTGGCAAGTGCAGCCACGCTGATCTATCTGGCAGAGTGGTCGATTATTATCGCCCGGTCGTTGTGGGGTGCACTGCAATCGTCATTCTTGCCGGATTCAGTTTCTTAATGAGCTGGCATAACTCGCTTATACTATTGGGAATTTGTCTCTACGGCCTGCGCTTGTTCGGGCAGGGGATGCTGCCGCACACCTCTCTAACCGCTATGTCCGCTGGTTCCATGGCTCCCGTGGCAAAGCCTTGAGCCTCGCCTCATTTGGCAACATGGCTGGTGAAGCATTGCTTCCGCTGGCTGCCGTCTCACTGATGACTGCACTTGCATGGCGTGACATCTGGTCAGCAGCGGGTATAGCGCTGCTCGTCTGCTTCCTACCTCTGGCCTACCTGACACTCAGGAAAGATCGCACACCAGAAAATCCGCTTGAATCGTCTCGATCAAAAGGCCCCGCTGTCAGCTGGACCAGAAAGCAGGTCATGGCCGACTGGCGCTTCTGGGTCGTCATGGTCGCTGTACTTGCTGTTCCGTTCCTCGTTACCGGACTTATGTTCCATCAGGTCCATTTCATGGAAGCCAAAGGCTGGGAGCGCACCGTTCTTCCGTCCTACCTGCCACTCTATGCAGCAGCTGGTGCGGTATTTTCCATGCTTGCCGGTATGCTCATTGATCGCTTTTCCGCAGTCTCCTTGCTCCCGCTCTCTGTTGTGCCATTGGGCGTAAGTGTGCTTGTATTCGCCTTTGCAGGTGAGGAGTATTTTGTGCCTGTCGCGTTCGCCATTCTTGCCATGACCGCAGGCTCTTGGGGGGCCATTGCTTCGGCAGTCATGGCAGAGCTGTATGGCACGGGCCATCTGGGCTCCATTCGCGCCGTCTTTTCCGCCATGATGGTGTTCGCCTCCGCACTGGCGCCCGGCTTATGGGTGTCCTGCTGGATCATGGCATCGAGCTGGACACCCAGTTTGCTTTCTCCAGCCTCTACTGCTTTGGCCTTGGCTTGGTTCTGCTTGCCGTAAAGCCGCAATTGATGCTGGTGCGCGCTCCGGCCTGACACCAGAAACTGCCAGTAGATCAAACGAAAACCCGAGATATTCCGTAGGTATTACAGATTGGCTGGTTGACCCGTACCTGCCAACGCGATACCCGAGTGTCAAACTTGTTTATTGATGAGAAGGCTCAGCCATGAGTGTTACTGTTCGCTTCGCGCCATCTCCGACTGGTCACATCCATATCGGCAATGTGCGCCCGGCGCTTTTCAACTATCTCTTTGCTAAAAAGCAGGGCGGCAACTTCGTTCTGCGCTACGATGATACCGACGTTCAGCGCTCCAAAGAAGAGTACGCTCTGGGCATCGCAGAAGATCTGAAGTGGCTGGGCATCAACCCTGATCGCGTGGAAAAGCAATCCGAGCGGTTTGCCCTCTATGATTCTGCTGCCGCCAAGTTAAAAGACGCAGGCCTCCTTTACCCGTGTTATGAAACACCAGAGGAACTGGAACGCCGCCGCAACCGCGCCCGCGCTTTGGGCCGTCCTCCTGTCTATGACCGTGCTGGCCTCAAACTCACCGACGAGCAGATCGCCGAGTATGAAGCAGAAGCCGTAAACCGCACTGGCGCTTTAAACTGCCAAACCATGCGGAAAATGACGCTTTCTCCATCGTTCGCACAGAAGTTCACTGGGATGATGTGATCCGTGGTCGTCAGACCGTTGATCTGGCTTCCCTGTCTGATCCGGTTCTGATCCGCGCAGACGGCACATACCTTTATACCCTTCCATCCATCGTGGATGATGCGGATATGGGGATCACCCACGTTATTCGCGGCGAAGACCACATCGCCAACACCGGTGTCCAGATTGCCATATTCCGGGCACTGGGGGCACAAGTTCCTGAGTTCGGTCACCACAACCTGCTGACCACCGCCTCAGGTGAGGGCCTGTCTAAGCGCTCTGGCGCACTCTCCATCCGCTCCTTGCGTGAAGAGGGCTACGAGCCGATGGCCGTCTGCTCCCTTGCTGTGCTTACAGGCACCAGTCACGCAGTTGAACCAGCGCCGACCATGGAAGCTCTGGCAGACATGCTCGACTTTTCTGGCATCTCAAAGTCTGCTGCAAAGTTCGACCCTGAAGATGTGGGCCACCTGACCGCAAAACTCGTGCATGGCATGAGCTTTGCTGATGTTGCAGAGCGTTTGCAGGCAGACGGTGTTGAAGGGGATGAAGCCTTCTGGGCCGCTGTGAAAGAAAACTGCTCCACCGTTAGCGACGCCAAAAAATGGTGGGAACTCGTTGTGGGCTCAGTCACCCCGGATATTGCCGAGGAAGACAAAGAGTTTATCGCTCAGGCCAAAGAGCTGCTACCGCAAGAGCCGTGGAGCGAAGCCACATGGGTGAGTGGACCAAGGCCGTGAAGGGTGAAACTGGCCGCAAAGGCAAGGGCCTGTTTATGCCGCTTAGAAAGGCAATCACAGGTCTGGCCCACGGACCAGACCTGAAGAACATGCTACCGCTTATCGGTCGGGAAAAAAAACTTTGGACCGACTTTCCTGATAGGACCTGTACGAGGCTCAACCTCGTGTGGCACAAATTTCTGCTGAACAAGAGGAGGCTCAGGGTTGTTACTCTGGGCCTCTGTTGCATCTGCGGTCTGGCGACGCTCACTCTCCAATGGAATGGCAGGATAGGTCGCAGTTGCACCCGGTGTCAGGTCTTCCAAATCATTGCCGGGGATTGCCTGATCCAGAGATGGCAGGGACGCTGAAGGCAACTGGCCGCCTGGCTGCCCGCCTGCTGCATCACAGGAACAAGCCGGGTTGCTCTGCTGCCGGAACTCATAGGCATTGGCAAGAGAGGTATAAGGTGCACCAGCTAAAGAGCGCATCTGTGCCGGACTTTCCTGTGGAACCTGGAAGACGTACAGCTCGGTGTCCTGAGTTGGACACAGCGCCTGACAAATCTCTTCATCTTCCGCCAGATCTTCTGCACCGGAATTTGGGTTGATTGGGAAATAGTATCCGTCACACTTCCGCACACACATGGTCGCGTACTGTTGACCACCACTGGTTACGCCCGCGTTTGAGCGAGGCTCCAGCTGCATTGGCTGATTGGCTTGTGCTGGTGTTTGTGGCTGAAATTGCTGATCGGCCTGACCTGGTACTGGTGCTTGCGGCTGAAATTGCTGATCGGGCTGACCTAATGGAGGTGTCTGCGGCTGAAACTGCTGATTAGCCTGACCTGGTAGCGGCGTCTGCTGCTGGATCTGTTGGTCCGGAAGGCTCGCGCAGTTCAGGTCTTGGAGTGTCTGTTCAACTTCACGAAGCCGGTTCTGCAGGGAGCTGGTATACAGCTCCTGCTGCCTCTGGGTATCCAGATAGGCAGATTCTCGTTCATCTGTTGCAGTGAACCACTCAACTGCTGGCATTGTGGTGGACCAAAAGACCCGTCACAGCCAAAGTTGAACATCTGGGATTCCACATTCTGGATGTGCATCAGCTGCTCGTTATAGGCGGTCTGCCAGCTGTTATCGGAAACGCCGCTGTTTCCCATCTGCTGTGAAAGCTCGATAAATTCCGTTTCCAGTTGATCACACACCAAAGGGCGCGCAAAGGCAGTCTCGGTCCATACAGCGGATGCACCAAGGGCAAAAACTGCCACTGCGCATGATTGAGTGAAAGAAAGTCTGGAAATGATCATAGCCCGCGATACTAGGTTTAGTCAGAGATGTCATAGAGATAAGGTATTCTATGGCCTTATTGGGGCAAAACCAATGGTTTCCGTTAGGTTTTGCAAGATTCTCCTCTTCTATTGCTGGCAGTGATCAAAAAACAGCCTATATCGATTGTGATTCAATTTGTTTCTTTGCAATGGGAGAGGCCTTGCACATGTCGACGCTTGGAAAGTCAGTTCTTAAATCAGTGGGCACCGCCTGTATGGCGCTTGGAATAACGCTGGGTGCGCTGGGAACAGCTGCACATGCTCAATCCCCGGACCTGATCTTCAAGAAGTCCACCGTCTGGAAGTTCATGAGCCCAGACCACAAGCTGGCAACCTACGCATTGGATGACCCGGAAGTCGAGGGCGTGGCCTGCCACTTCACTGTACCGGAAAAAGGCGGCTTCTCCGGCTGGCTCGGACTGGAAGAAGAAACCTCCGACATCTCGCTGGCCTGCCGTCAGGTTGGTCCGATCAAGTTCAAGGAAAAGTTCGAACAGGGCGATGAGGTTTACCGCCAAAGCCGCTCCCTGTTTTTCAAAAAAATGCGCATCGTTCGCGGCTGTGATGCCAAGCGTAACGTACTGGTCTATCTGGTCTACTCCGACAAACTGGTTGAAGGCAGCCCAAAAAACTCCACCTCCACCGTACCAATCATGCCATGGGGCAATCAGGCACCAGAAAAATGTGCAGACTATCTGGAGGACTGATGCGCCTGCGTGAAACGTAATGCTCGTTTCTTCGCCAAGGTAAGTCGCAAGCCTCTCAAGCACCTGTAGCACCGCTGGGCAATCCCGGCGGTGTTTGCGTTAAGCTCCCGTGAAAACGGGTGGAGCAAGGCGAA
>BAXV01000038.1 GCA_001310715.1 Pseudovibrio sp. JCM 19062 | reverse complement strand
CCTCTTGCTGCAACTGCCTCCTTAGGGGCAAAGAACAGAGCTTCTTTAGGCATCTGCAAACTATCAAAGCCTTCAGGCAGGCCACTTGCCGGGGTGACAGCAGGATACATCCAGTTTGTCGTTGGAATGATCGTCTGGAACGCATCCGAAACCACGAAATTCAGGAATTGTTCCGCCAGCTCAGGCTGATCAGTGCCCGCAAGTTTCGCTGCCACTTCAACCTGCATGTAATGGCCTTCGTCAAAGGCAGCACTAGTCTTGCTATCGTCTTCCTCGGCAATCAGGTGATAGGCAGGAGAGGTGGTGTAGCTGAGCACCATGTCCGCTTCCCCATCAAGGAAAAGACCATAAGCCTCTGACCAGCCTTTGGTAACGGTCACGATATTATCGGAAAGATCTGCCAGATATCAGCAGCCTCATGACCGTAAGCTGACTTCACCCAAAGCAACAGACCAAGACCCGGAGTTGAGGAGCGTGGTCCTGAATCAGGATCTTCTTATCGCTCTTAGCAAGCTCGCGGAAGTTGGACGGAACTTTTTCGCCTGCCTTGTGCACGAATGCGAAGTAGCCCCAGTCGTAAGGCACAAACGTATCGTCAGTCCATTCAATCGGCAGCGCGTAGTCGGCCTTAACTGCATTAGGTGCAAACAGGCCGGTTTTTTTTGGCAGTCTCGATCAGGTTTGTATCCAGACCCAGCACCACATCCGCATCAGAATTTTCGCCTTCTAGGCGAATGCGGGAAAGAAGCGCGGCGCCGTCTTCGACACCAACAAGTTTCAGGTCACACTGACAGATCGCTTCAAACGCCTCTTCAACCTTGGGACCTGGGCCCCAGTCAGAGACGAAGCTGTCATAGGTGTAAACTGTCAGTTGGGGCTTTTCGGCAGCCATCGCCGATGTTGCAGTGAGTAATCCCGCAGCAATTAACAGATGTTTCAAGTCATCCCCCATTGCGGCGAGAGGGTAAGGATGGACGAAACCGGTACCTTTCCCTCCGCCGGTTCTAGCCGGTTCAGGTTCAACGGGTTTGCCAGTTCAGCATCTCAGCACGAAAAATGCGTGCACCCCGAGGTCAAGCGGTTCTTAGCTGGAAAAGGGGAGTTGTGCAACTGGGTATACCAGAGGTTTAGTCAGCGTCCCAACGAAGGGACGGGAAAAGCCCGGACAGGGGACTGTCCGGCTGATCTTATCTATCATGTATTCATGTCAAACCGGTCGGCGTTCATGACCTTGTTCCATGTTGCCACGAAGTCACGTACGAACTTTTCGTGGTTGTCATCTTGGGCGTACACTTCAGCGTAAGCGCGCAGGATGGAGTTGGAACCGAACACAAGGTCCGCACTGGTGGCTGTCCACTTGGTCTTGCCTGTCTTCCGGTCACGGACCTCATAGGTGCCATCCTCAAGTGGATGCCAGCTGTTGCCCATGTCGGTCAGGTTGATGAAGAAGTCAGTGGTCAGCTGACCTTCGCGGTTAGTGAAGACACCGTGCTTGGAGCCGCCAAAGTTAGCACCAAGAACACGCAGACCACCCACAAGTGCAGTCATTTCCCAGCCAGTGAGGCCAAGCAGCTGCGCGCGGTCAAGCATCATCTCTTCCGGCTGACAGAGTACTGCTGCTTTTGCCAGTTTCGGAAACCATCTGCGAAGGGCTCAAGAACGCTGAAGGAATCTGCGTCTGTTGTTTCAACGGTCGCATCGCCGCGGCCCGGTGTAAATGGAACATTCACCTTGAAACCAGCGGCCTTGATAGCATTCTCAAGACCAACATTACCGCCAAGCACGATCAAGTCTGCAACGGAAGCTCCAGCTTCTGCTGCAATCGGCTCAAGCACAGCGAGCACTTTGGCAAGGCGCTTTGGCTCATTGGCAACCCAGTCCTTTTGCGGAGCAAGACGGATGCGAGCACCGTTTGCACCGCCACGCATGTCAGAACCACGATAAGTTCTTGCACTGTCCCAAGCTGTTGTGATCAGGTCTTGATTGCTCAGGCCAGAGGAAGCGATTTTTGCTTTTACAGCATCAACATTGTAGCTGGTGCTACCTTTCGGAACCGGATCCTGCCAGATCAACTCTTCCTTCGGAACATCAGGACCAATGTAATTGGCTTTCGGTCCCATATCACGGTGAGTCAGCTTGAACCATGCGCGGGCAAAGGTATCTTTGAAGTACTCTGGGTCTGCCTGAATTTCTGGCAGTACTCATTGTAGATCGGGTCAACCTTCATCGCCATATCTGCATCAGTCATCATTGGGTTATGACGAATGGAGGGATCGGTAGGATCGACGGGCTTGTCTTCCTCTTTGATTCTGACAGGCTCCCACTGCCATGCACCGGCAGGAGACTTCACCTGATGCCACTCATGGTCGAACAGCATTGCAAAGTAGCCCATGTCAAAGACGATTGGTCCTTGGTCCATGCACCTTCAATACCTGATGTGAAGGCGTTGGTTGCTTCACCATGTTGACCGGGGTTGGACCAGCCTAGTCCCTGTTCAGCCATAGGTGCTGCTTCGGGCGCATCACCAATATTATCCACCGCGCCACGGCCATGGGCTTTGCCAACTGTGTGACCGCCACAGGTCAGGGCTGCAGTTTCTTCATCATTCATAGCCATGCGGCTGAAAGTTTCGCGAACTTGCGCAGCTGTCTTCTTCGGGTCGGGAATGCCGTTCACGCCCTCAGGATTCACATAGATCAGGCCCATATGTGTTGCGGCAAGTGGGTTTTCAAGCGTGGAAGGGTCGCTAAGGTCGCTGTAGCGCTGTTCACTGGGTGCCAGCCATTCCTTTTCAGATCCCCAATAGGTGTCGATTTCCGGACCCCAAATATCTTCGCGGCCAAAGCCAAAACCAAAGGTTTTCAGGCCCATGGATTCATAAGCAATCGTACCAGCCAGAGCGATCAGGTCAGCCCAGGAAAGTGCATTGCCGTATTTTTTTCTTAACCGGCCACAGCAAGCGACGGGCTTTGTCCAGACTCGCATTATCAGGCCAGGAGTTGAGGGGAGCAAAACGGATATTACCGGATCCGGCACCGCCACGGCCATCGGCCAGACGGTAGGAACCGGCTGAGTGCCAGGAAAGACGGATCATCAAACCGCCGTAGTGCCCCCAATCTGCGGGCCACCACTCCTGACTTTCGGTCATGAGCGCACGCACATCAGCTTTCACCCCTTCAAAGTCGAGCGACTTTACTGCCTCATGAAAATCGAAGTCCGGGTCCATCGGTTGGTACGCGCATCATGTTGATGGAGAATATCGAGGTTCAAAGCATTGGGCCACCATCTGGTGACTGGCTTTTCCATCGAGGTATTCGCGCCATGTACCACCGGACAAACGCCGCTATTTTTGACATCTTTGCCGTGCATTGCTTTCTCCATTACCTAATTTTGCTCTTGCTGGTTTTGACGTGGCGTCCACCTTAAGCGGTCATTTGAAACGATGCATCCCAGCAAATCCTAGACTGAATGTAGGTTGTGACGTGTATTAAGTGAAATTGCATCTTCTGCACCTATTCATAAGAAATTCTTATCAATCAAAATGGAGGGGTGAAATTTTTCCTCAGGTCATACGTTTTTATCCTTGACCTTCCAGTGACTGGAACCATTAGGGTGAATTCAATTGAGAAAGGAAGGGTAAAATTATGTACCACAGTTCAACATTGAAAATGCAAATCGAAGGCATGAATTGCGCCTCTTGCGTCGGTCGTATTGAGAAGGCTCTTAACAGCGCTTCTGGTGTAAGCAATGTCTCCGTCAATCTGGCCTCGGAGAGCGTACAATTAAATTATGACGAGACCCTGACCCCTAAGGATATCGCAGATACACTGCAACAGGCCGGATATCCTGCTGTTTCGGAGAGCATCGCGTTTAATGTGGCAAACATGAGCTGCGCCTCCTGCGTTGGGCGGGTAGAAAAAGCTTTGAAAGCCGGCGATGGTGTTCTTGAGGCCTCAGTCAATCTGGCAACCGAGCGCGCAACCGTACGCTATGTAGTCGGTGCAATAACACCGGCTGCCATTGCAGAACTGTCTACCGCTGCTGGCTATCCGGCGACGTTGGAGAAGGCCGAGCCCACAGAAACGGCTGATCGCAAAGCAGACGAAATCCGCCACCTAAAGAACAAGGTGCTGCTTTCAGCTGCATTGGCGCTACCGGTTTTTCTGATTGAAATGGGAAGTCATTTCATTCCCGGCGTACATATGCTTGTTGCCAATACCATTGGTATGCAGAACAGTTTTTACCTGCAATTTGTTCTTACAACTATCGTGCTCTTCGGGCCCGGTCGCCAGTTCTACACCAAGGGGTTTCCATCACTCTTTAAGGGTGCCCCAGACATGAACTCACTGGTGGCACTTGGTACGTCTGCTGCCTATGTTTTCTCGCTGCTCTCGACATTTACACCGCACATCCTGCCAGCTGGCACCGTCAACGTGTACTATGAAGCCGCAGCTGTCATCGTCGTTCTGATCCTGCTTGGTCGTTTTTTTAGAGGCACGCGCAAAGGGACGGACAGGCGCAGCCATCCAAACACTCATTGGCATGCAGGCGAAGACGGCCCGTGTCCAGCGCAATGGTACAATTGTTGAAGTCCCAATCGAAGAGATCGTCGTTGGCGATGAGATACAGGTGCGTCCGGGCGAGAAAATCGCAGTCGATGGTACCGTGATCTCCGGCTCCTCCTTCGTGGACGAAAGCATGATTACCGGTGAGCCAATTCCGGTCGAGAAAGCATCTGGAGACGAGGTTGTCGGCGCACCATCAACGGCACTGGAGCCTTAGTATCCGCGCAGGTAAAGTCGGAAACGATACTGTACTCTCGCAGATCATTCAGATGGTGGAACAGGCTCAGGGAGCAAAGCTGCCTATCCAGGGTCTGGTGGACAAAATCACTGCCTGGTTCGTCCCTGCTGTGATGACTATTGCCCTCATCACAGTGGCCGTATGGTTCCTGTTTGGCCCTGATCCTGCACTCAGTATGGCTTTGGTTGCCGGAGTTGCCGTGCTCATCATCGCCTGCCCATGTGCAATGGGCCTAGCGACGCCAACTTCCATCATGGTTGGTACAGGCCGTGCTGCTGAACTTGGTGTTCTGTTCCGCAAAGGCGATGCCCTGCAGATGCTTCAGGAAACCAAAGTCGTGGCACTGGACAAGACCGGTACACTCACTGCTGGCCATCCTGAACTGACTGACATCATCCTGCGGGATGGTCTGGAAGAGAACCATGTTCTGAAACTGGTTGCCGCTGTTGAGCAAAGCTCTGAGCACCCTATTGCAAAGGCCATCGTTAAGGCTGCTCAGGAGCGTGGCCTCGAGGTTCCAACGCCTGAGAGCTTCAACTCCCTGACTGGCTTCGGCGTAAGCGCAAGCGTGGATGGTCATGAAGTACTGGTCGGCGCAGACCGGCTGATGGAGCGCGAAGGCATCACGCTGGGCCAGCTCCACGGTGAAGGTAGTGCTTTGGCAACACACGGTAAAACTCCACTGTACGCTGCGGTGGATGGTCAGATTGCAGCAGTGATCGCCGTTGCCGACCCAATCAAACCAACTACACCAGCAGCTATCAAAGCGCTTCATGCTTTGGGTCTGAAGGTTGCAATGATCACGGGTGATAACCAGAAGACAGCCAATGCAATTGCTGCCGAGCTTGGTATCGATACCGTGGTTGCCGAAGTGCTCCCGGACGGAAAGGTCCGTGCTCTAGAAGAACTGCGCAAAGGCACCTCTGGCAAACTGGCTTTCGTAGGTGATGGCATCAACGATGCGCCAGCTCTTGCGGCTGCCGACGTTGGCATCGCAATCGGCACTGGTACCGATGTGGCCATTGAAGCGGCAGACGTTGTCCTGATGGCTGGAGATCTGAACGGCGTGGTCAATGCTTCCACATCTCTCAGCAGACCATGCGCAACATCCGGCAGAACCTGTTCTGGGCCTTTGGTTACAACTCATTGCTTATTCCGGTTGCAGCAGGTGTGTTATACCCTTTCGGAGGTCCGCTTCTCTCACCGGTTCTGGCCGCAGGAGCAATGGCACTGTCAAGCGTGTTTGTCTTGACCAACGCCCTGCGTCTACGCTGGATCAAAGCGACAGCTGCACACTAAAATGGACGGAATGACGATGAATATTGGCGAAGTAGCAGAACGCTCCGGCATCCCAACCAAGACCATTCGTTACTACGAGGATATTGGTTTTCTTCATCCCAAACGGAATGATAACGGATATCGGGTCTTTGAAGATAACGAGCTGCACAAGCTGATATTCATTGGTCGTGCCCGCTCCCTTGGGTTCAATATTGAAGAGTGCCGGGCTTTACTGGCACTCTACGACGATAAAGAGCGCGGCAGTGCTGATGTGAAGCAAATCGCAAAAGAGCATGTCAAAGAGATTGAACGCAAAATCACCGACCTCATGGCCATGCGCGATACGCTCACCCATCTGATTGAGGCCTGCGCTGGCGACCATCGCCCCGATTGTCCGATCATTGACAACCTGAGTGATGCCAAAATGAACTAAGTCAGCCGCAATACGTGACGACCTATCGGCTACCAAACCAAAAAAAATAGCGCAGGAATTGAAATCCTTGCGCTATTTGTGTCTCTGACAACAAAGCAGAGTAGGGGCTATTCTCCAGGCTCGGGGACGTCTTCGTGATCCAGGACCCTGCCTTTACCCTTTTCCATACAGCTGAAAGAATTAGAAGTGCTGTAAGCACACCCGCGATGGTGGAGAGCCTCATTGGCAGATCAAGACCAAGATCGCTGGAATTCAGAATGTAGGTTACAACAACAGTGGTCATGAACAGCGCGGGAATGGTGCAGATCCAGTGCAGTTTGTTATGACGGAGCATGTAAGCGGCAGCGGTCCATAGCATCAAGGCAGCTGTCGCCTGATTGGCCACGCCGAAGTAACGCCACAGGACACCAAAATCGATCTGAGTAAGAATTGCACCGCCAATGAACAGGGGCAAAGCCAAAAGTAGACGGGCCTGAATCAGATGCTGAGGGATACGGAAGAACTCGGCAAGGATCAGACGGGAGGAGCGGAACGCTGTGTCACCAGAGGTAATCGGCAGAATGATTACTCCAAGAATGGCAAGGAAGCCACCGAACGCGCCAGAAGGCCATTGGATGCTTCATAAACAAGGTTCGCAGGATTATCGCCCATCCCAGCAGCAAGCCCTTCAACGCCGCCGAAGAAAGACAGAGCAATCGCACACCAGATAATCGCAATGATTCCTTCACCGATCATCGCGCCATAGAACACGAAGCGACCGTTATGCTCGTTCTCCATGCAACGTGCCATGAGCGGTGACTGGGTAGCGTGGAAGCCGGAAATTGCGCCACAAGCAACAATGATGAACAAAGCAGGCCACAACGGCATGTCATTGGGGTTTAGGTTTTGGAAGAAGTTGCCGGCTTCAACACCGGGCAGCATGGAATGCTCACTGGAAACCACCAATGCCACCGTTAGGCCGATGGACATGAACAAGAGCAGCGCACCAAAGACCGGGTAAAAGCGACCAATAATCTTATCGATAGGAACGATGGTTGCCACCAGATAGTAAGCAAAGATGCAAACCAGGAAGATGGTGACGTCAAGGCCTGTCAGGCGGCCAAGTAGGCCGGCAGGAGCAGAAACAAATACAACACCAACGAGCAACAAAAGCACAATCGAAAAGATGTTCGAGAAATACTTTGCCCCAGCACCAAGGTATTTACCAGCAAGGTTTGGTACGGACTGCCCTTTGTTGCGAACAGACAGCATGCCGGAGAAGTAATCATGCACGCCGCCCGCAAAAATGCAACCAAGCACGATCCAGAGCATCGCTGCCGGACCATAAAGCGCACCAAGTATAGGGCCAAAAATTGGCCCAACACCCGCAATGTTTAGTAGCTGGATCAGATAGACTTTCTTGGTGGACATACGAACGTAATCGACGCCGTCCGCATGAGAGTGAGCAGGGGTTAGGCGAGCGGGTCTTGTTCCAAAAATCTTCTCAACAAATACGCCGTAGGTAAAGTAGCCGCCAATCAAAAGGCCAATACTTAAAAGAAACCAGACCACCTAATGTCCTTCCCAAACACATGTGTGCAACTAGTGCGCGTTAAAGCTTCGACTTCTCAGGTATCAGCTAAGCGATAGTGGTGCGCGGTCTTGCGACATTCAGGAAAAATATGCGGTTAACTGAGACGCAAAAGATTCATACAATCTGAACCGTAATCAGCTGCAAATGAATGGGGGTAAATACCTGATGAGTTGGTAGTCAGATATGCAAGCATCAGCATACGAACCGGGCATCAGAAGTGAGAGCTCAAGTATATTCAAAATGACATATTATTAGACATAAGTATTCTCTACGTAAGTAGCCTTGCTCAACCACCCAACTGGTAACAGACTGATTAATGCAACTGGTTCATATGGGGGTGGTCAATTGATCCTGTGAAATCTCAAACCTGACTTTAGGGAATTGACGCAAAGTTCTATGAAAAGTGGGGTAGATCTCAACCAGCAGCGTGCTGAACGTGAGGATCTACGGGGAACCACAACAAGCAGCTGTAAGACAGTCTTCTGAAAACATAGATTTTTGCGGTGAAGCGGCACCTTCGTGTGCTCTTCAATTGGCAGAGTTTGGAGGATAAGCAAGATCTAAAACCAGTCTCAAAGCCAGCTGGTCAGTGGGAGGAACTGGCCATTACGAGCAAATACAGCTTGAGATTTTGGGGGCGGATCGCGTCATCTGGGCGCAATTGATCCGGAGCCAAATGGGAGGAGAGGAATGTCTGATAACTCATCCAAAAACGCGTATTGGTCCGCCAATATGCGCATCATCAAAATCAGCCTCGTCATATGGGCGTTGGTTTCATTCGGGTTTGGCATTCTGCTGCGCCCACTGCTGAGCGGTATACCTGTCGGTGGAACCGATTTGGGCTTTTGGTTCGCACAGCAAGGTTCCATTCTGGTCTTCCTGGCGATCATCTTTTTCTACGCATGGCGTATGAACCGTCTCGACCGTGAACACGGCGTTGAAGAAGAATAGGGGCTTTTTGGAACATGGATCAGTTTACCATAAACTTGTTCTTTGTAGCAGCTCCTTTGCTCTCTACATCGGCATCGCGATCTGGGCTCGGGCGGGCTCCACATCAGAATTCTATGCAGCTGGCCGGGGTGTTCACCCTGTCACCAACGGCATGGCAACCGCTGCAGACTGGATGTCTGCTGCATCATTCATTTCCATGGCCGGGCTTATCGCTTTCACCGGCTATGACAACTCATCCTACCTGATGGGTTGGACCGGCGGCTACGTTCTGCTGGCGCTGCTACTGGCACCATACCTGCGCAAGTTCGGCAAGTTTACCGTTTCCGAGTTCATCGGTGACCGCTTTTACAGCCAGACAGCCCGTATCGTTGCTGTTGTGTGTCTTATCGTTGCATCCACCACCTATGTGATCGGTCAGATGACCGGCGTGGGTGTTGCGTTTGGCCGCTTCCTTGAGGTTGAGAACACAACAGGTCTGTTGATCGGCGCCTGTGTGGTGTTCGCCTACGCAGTGTTTGGCGGCATGAAGGGCGTGACCTATACGCAGGTCGCTCAGTACGTGGTGCTCATCACCGCCTACACCATTCCGGCAATCTTCATCTCGCTGCAGTTGACCGGAAATCCGGTTCCGGGTCTTGGCCTGTTTGGCAATGACGTTGCAAGCGGTGAGCCTCTGCTGACCAAGCTCAATCAGATTGTGACGGAACTGGGCTTTAATTCCTACACCTCAAGCAATGCCGACACGCTCAACATGGTGCTCTTCACCCTGTCTCTGATGATTGGTACTGCGGGTCTGCCACACGTGATCATGCGCTTCTTCACCGTGCCAAAAGTGTCCGATGCCCGTTGGTCCGCAGGTTGGGCGCTGGTGTTCATTGCATTGCTTTACATCACCGCTCCTGCTGTAGGCGCAATGGCGCGTCTGAACATCACCGAGATGATGTGGCCGAACGGCGGCGTTAACGGTGGTGCAGTTGCTGTTGAACAGATCGAGAAGGATCCCAAATACGACTGGATGCACACCTGGCAGAAGACAGGACTTCTGAACTGGGAAGACAAGAACGGCGATGGCAAGATCCAGTACTACAATGACAAGAACGCCGATATGGAGACACTGGCGAGCGAAAAAGGCTGGCTGGCAATGAACTGACAAAGTTCAACCGCGACATCCTCGTGCTGGCAAACCCAGAAATCGCCAACCTGCCGGGTTGGGTGATCGGTCTGGTGGCAGCTGGTGGTCTTGCAGCAGCACTGTCTACAGCAGCAGGCCTCTTGCTGGCGATCTCCTCTGCGGTTAGCCATGACCTGATCAAGGGCGCGATCAAACCGTCCATCTCGGAAAAAGGCGAACTTCTTTCCGCGCGGTTGGCAATGGCAGTGGCAATCGGTGTGGCAACCTATCTGGGTCTGAACCTCCAGGCTTTGCCGCACAAACGGTGGCACTTGCCTTCGGTCTCGCCGCAGCATCCATCTTCCCGGCACTGATGATGGGTATCTTCTCGACCCGCGTCAACAACACCGGGGCTGTGGCTGGCATGTTGGCTGGTTTGACTGTGACCCTTGTTTACATCTTCCTGCACAAGGGCTGGTTCTTCATTCCAGATACCAACAGCTTTACTGATGCTGATCCACTTCTGGGCACGATCCAGTCCACATCCTTCGGCGCAATCGGCGCAGCGGTTAACTTCGCTGTTGCCTATGTTGTGACCGGTATGACCAAAGAAACACCACAGGTCATCAAGGATCTGGTCGAAAGCGTTCGTATCCCACGCGGTGCAGGCGCAGCACAGGACCACTAATAGAAGTTGCGGGTGGCTGATTTTAGTCATCTGCACCATCAAAAGCCTGTCTTGCCCGGTTTAGTCCGGGCAGGACATTTTCTTCCAGCTGAGGGTGGAGCCATGCCTCTAACACCAGAGCAAGTCCTGCGGTTCCTGAAATCCGTCCATCCCTATGACGCCCTGGCTGAGGGTGACTGGTGGCTTTGTCCTCCCAGATAGAGGTATTGGAATGCGCTGCTGGCACCGGCATTTATGAACTGGGAGAGGATTTACCCGGTCTCTTTCTTATCTTTGATGGCATCGTCGAGATCCGGGATGAGAATGATGCAATCATAAGCCGCCTTGGCATACGCAACTCCTTTGGTGAACGAGGCTTGCTTCTGGATGGTCGAGCTGTCACATCCGCAAGGGCAGGAGACCAGTCAACACTTCTGGTGGTTCCGCAAACACGTTTGACGGAGCTGATTGCCTCCCATCAAACCGTTGCCCGCTTCTTCGACAGAACCCAGAAAACACGCAGCCGCGAAAATGATCTGGCCGCCATACCGGTCGAAACTTTCATGGCGCGAAACCCGATCACATGCCGCCCTGAAGATACTGCACGAGCTGCTGCCACGCGGATGCGTGATGCCCGCGTGTCCTCCCTGTGCGTGATAGACAATGAGGGCAGGCTGATCGGCATCATCACTCTGCGTGATCTATCGTTCAAAGTTTTAGCCTCCTCGCTTCCGGTAGAGACGCCAATTGCAGCGGTGATGACCGCAACCCCAATCACTCTAGCGCCTTCGGCTATCGGGTCAGACCTACTCCACCTCATGATGGAGCGGCGTATCGGGCACGTGCCATCGTCGAGGGTGGGCGTTTGGTGGGAATGGTGACACAAACCGATCTCACTCGCTTTCAGGCCATCAGCTCGGCTGAGTTGGTTAGCCAAATTGCAGCGGCAAGAGATGCTGATGAGGTTGCCCGCGCAACAGCACGCATACCCAACTTGCTGGTGCAGCTGGTTGCAGCTGGCAGTCGGCACGAGATCGTAACACGCCTGATCACGGATATCGCCGACGCTGCAACACGCCGCCTGCTGACACTTGCCGAAGAAAAACTCGGTCCGCCGCCAGTGCCTTATCTCTGGCTTGCCTGCGGCTCCCAAGGACGCCGAGAACAAACCGGTGTGAGCGATCAAGATAACTGTCTCATTCTGGATGACCGCGTTACCGATGGACAGCGCGAAGGCTACTTTGCGGAGCTGGCACAATATGTCTGCAATGGCCTCAACACCAGTGGCTACGTCTACTGTCCCGGTGACATGATGGCGACAAACCCACGCTGGCGCCAACCACTCTACGTCTGGAAGACCTATTTTGAGGGCTGGGTCAATAAACCGGACCCGGAAGCCCAAATGCTCAGTTCTGTCATGTTTGATCTCAGGCCAATCGGCGGCGATACAAGCCTCTTCGAAGACCTGCAGGCCCAGACACTGGAAGCCTCTAGCCGAAATTCGATCTTCGTGGCGCACATGATCAGCAATTCACTCAAACACACGCCGCCACTGAGTTTGTTGCGCGGCTTGGCAACAATCCGCTCCGGCGAGCACAAGAACACACTGGATATGAAACACAACGGCGTGGTGCCGGTGGTTGATCTGGCGCGTATTTATGCCTTGCAGGGACAAATCGGAGCTGTCAATACACGCGCACGTCTGGAAGAAGCCCGAGAGACCGGCCAGCTAAGCAAGTCAGGGGCAGGGGACCTTCTGGACGCCTATGATCTGATTGCGGAAACACGCATCCAGCATCAGGCCGATCTGGTCAAACGGGGCGCACAGCCAGATAATTTCCTGCAACCATCAACCTGTCAGATTTTGAGCGCTCCCATGTGCGGGATGCGTTTGTTGTCGTAAAGTCGATGCAGTCGGCAATAGGGCATGGTCGCGGGATGCTAAGTTAGAACAGAATAAAAAGGGCAGGGGGTTCGATGAAGAGAGACCACAAAGGTCCGGGGGAGGAGCATGTTTCTTGAGTTGATGGCGACCTTCATTGCAGGCATTGCTGGCGCTGGTTTGGTGATGTTGATCAATCGCGTCCTTGGCGGCCGCTTACCGCGCTGGTTTGCGCCAGTCGCCGCTGGGGTAGCCATGCTTTTGACAACGATTTCAAGCGAGTACAGCTGGTTCGAGCGCACCAGAGAAACGCTGCCAGACGGAGTTGTTATTGCCCAAACGGTTGAAAGCAGGGCCTTCTACCGCCCGTGGACATACCTTTACCCAATTACCGAAAGATTTGTCGCAATCGACACGGCTACCATCCAGCGGCATCCGGACCAACCGGACATGCGATTGGCAAATGCCTACTTCTTTGGCCGCTGGGCACCGGTAAACAGACTTCCAGTCCTCACAGATTGCCAAACCAGTCGCCGGGCAGCACTGGCGGACGGCATCACTTTTGAAGATGGTGGCAGTATCTCAGGAGCACATTGGTCACGGCGTCAGAAGGGGATCAGATTATCTCTACAATTTGTGGGGCGGGATAATGCTGGCGGGGCTTGGTCTGAGACTTCGGATATTTCTCTTGTTTGCTGGTGTTGCCGCAGCAAGCTGTACCGTTGTCGCAGCCGCGCTCTATTTCGGTTACTCACGAATTCCTGAAGCGGGCGCAAGCTCTGGTTTTGTGTTGGCCGGTCTCCTCTCCGTTTTTGGCCTCCTCGCCATTTCAGCCGCTATCTGGATGTTGTTTGACGAAAATGTAGCCAAGCCCGTTCAGAAACTCTCCGCCGCAATCCGCACACGCACCCATGCAGATGTGGACGCGCCCATCGATCTTGAAGGCGCCAGATATCTGGGTGACCTTGCCCCAGCGGCTTATGCCGTGACAGGTCGGCTGATGGACAATTCTGCCGATGTAGGAGAGCTCGTTGCTAATGCAACCGCTCAACTTGCTGCAGAACGTGCCCAACTCGCATCACTCCTTACTGAGATACCCGTTGCCATAGTGCTGGTAAGCCCCATGCATAAAATCATGCTCTATGACGGACAAGCTGCCGATATTCTCGGGCAGGTCCACGTCCCCCGCCTTGGTGCGTCCATCTTTGACTATTTTGTCGAAGAAGAGGTTTGCGCCGCTTTCAACCAAATCACGGAAACGCGGACTGAAATAGCCGTGGATGTGAAAGGCGCCCGCGGCAATCTCAGCTTTCAGGTATGCCTGAAAAAGCTAAGCCAGTCACCAGGCTATATGATCTTGATTGACGAAACCACCGCCCGCTTTGCCCCGGAAGCCCGCCGCCCGTTGATCTACGATTTTGATGCGACACAGTACAATTCAGAAAAAGCAATCGAGCAGCGCTCACTACAGGAGCTGAGCTTTGTGGTCTTCGATACAGAAAGCACAGGATTGATGCCAAATAAGGATGAAATCGTTCAAATCGGCGCAGTGCGGGTCGTGAACGGTCGTATTATCCAGGTGAGACCCTAGACCAACTCGTCAATCCGCACCGCCCAATCCCACCAGCATCAACAAAGGTCCACCGGATCACCGATGACATGGTGGCAAATGCTCCGAATGCTGCCACGGTGATCTCCGACTTCCATGTTTTTGCCCGCGATTCCGTAATCGTGGCCCACAACGCGCCATTCGACATGGCATTCTTGCATAAATACGGACACATCTCAGGACAGGTTTGGGATCATCCAATCCTCGACACGGTGCTGCTATCGGCAGTTGTTTTCGGTGCAGAACAGGAACACACACTGGACGCTCTCTGCGCACGCCTCGACATCGAAATCCCACAGAACCTCCGCCACACCGCCCTCGGCGACGCACAGGCAACAGCCAGGCCCTTTGCAAACTCCTCCCCATCCTAACTTCCCGCGGCTTCGACACCTTCGGAAAAGTCATCCCCCAAACCCGCAAATACGGCCGATTGCTAAAAGACATGAACTAGTCTCAGAAGGGATTAGCGAGCATATCGCTGCGAGTCGTAATCTCATTCATCGGACACAGATATTCACATCGATCTATCTCTTGCAAAGCATTCATAAGAACGTATTGTTGGACTCCTAAGATGAGCAACCGCGATTATAGCTGCTGAGGAAAGCTGGTTGTTTTGATAGGGGGGAATTATGAGGAAGTCATTGATTGGGGCTCTACTTGCGTCGGGAGCCGCGCTGTCACCTTTGGCCGCGTACGCTGAGACTGAAGTACAATTCTGGCATGCGTTTACCGGACGCCTAGGGGAGCTGGTGAAGGTTCAGGTTGAGGAATTCAACAATAGCCAAAGCGACTACGTTGTCGTTGAAAGCCACAAGGGCAATTATTCTGAAACGTTGAATGCTGGCATAGCGGCGTTCCGCGCGCGCGAACAACCGCACATCTTGATGGTGTTTGAAGTTGGCACGGCCACGATGATGTCCGCGAAGGGAGCCACCAAGCCGGTCTATGAGGTGATGGCTGAAAGTGGTGCCACTTTTGATCCCAATGCGTACATTGGATCGGTCAAAGGCTATTACACGTCGACGGACGGCGAAATGCTCTCGTTACCCTTTAACTCGTCCACTCCCGTTCTTTGGGTGAACCGCGATGCCTTCGAGGCCGCCGGTGTCGACCCCGACACAGACCTTTCCACTTGGCAAAATGTGGGTGCAACACTGGAGGCTCTGAAGGCAGGCGGTGAGGAATGCCCACTTGTTACGGCATGGCAAAGCTGGATCCATCTTGAGAACTTCTCAGCATACCACGACGTGCCTTTTGCGTCGAAACAGAATGGATTTGCCGGGCTGGATACCGAGTTGATGTTGAACGGTGAGGCTCAGGTAAAGCACCTGACCGCGATGGGCGAATGGGCCAAGGATGGCAAGTTCATCTACACAGGACGCCGCAACGAGGGGGGGGCGAACTTCCGCTCGGGTGAATGTGCTCTCTTCACTGAAAGTTCGGCGGGTTACGCAGGAATCAAGGCGGAAGCAGAGTTTGATTTCGATGTACGCCTCTGCCCTATTGGGAAGGCGTTGGCAACGCTCCGCAGAACACCATCATCGGTGGAGCGTCGCTCTGGGTGCTCGAAGGGCACGAGGCAGAGGAATACAAAGGCGTGGGTGAGTTCCTTGCTTACCTATCTTCGTCAGATGTGCAGGCCAAGTGGCATCAGGACACTGGCTATCTTCCGATCACTACGGAAGCAGGCGAGGCAACACGTGCTGCAGGTTTTTATGATGAAAACCCCGGCACTGATATCGCTGTGATCCAGATGACAGCCAAAGAGCCTACGGCCAATTCCAAGGGGCTGCGTCTTGGGTCTTTTGACCAGATCCGTGGGATCATCGACGAAGAACTTGAGGCAATCTGGGCGGGAGACAAATCCGCACAAGACGCCATGGACAGCGCCAAAAAACGAGGCGACGTATTGCTGCGGCGCTTTGAATCCGCAAATAACTAAAAGACTGATCGGGTGGGCCTTTTTGGCCTGCCCGTTTTCTGACGGGGGACAGATATGGAAAAGCGCGTCACCTTTAGGGGCTGGATGCTGCCCTTATTGTTGATTTTGCCACAGGTTGTTATCTCGGCAGTCTTCTTTTTCTATCCGGCAGGTCAGGCAATCTGGCAGTCATTGTTCATTCAGGACCCCTTTGGCCTATCAGCCAGATTCGTGGGAATAGATAACTTCACGTTCCTGTTGAGTGACCCCTTCTACCGCGCGTCTTTCGTCACCACGGCGGTTTTCTCAGTCCTTGTTACCTTGTGTTCGATGGTCCCGGCGCTCTTTCTGGCGGTCCTTGCTGACCGTCTGATTAAAGGATCCGGCGTTTATCGTACTCTGTTGATCTGGCCCTACGCAGTGGCCCCGGCCGTAGCTGGGGTCCTTTGGCTTTTCATGTTCAACACGCGGGTTGGCATTATCTCATGGTATCTGGGCACTTTGGGATATGACTGGAACTATGTTCTGAACGGGGGTGAAGCAATGGGCCTTGTCGTCGTCGCGTCCTCATGGGGGCGGATCAGCTATAACTTCCTGTTCTTCTTCGCTGCTTTGCAGGCTGTGCCACGGTCGGTCATTGAGGCAGCAGCCATTGATGGAGCACGCTTCTGGCGGCGGTTTTTCACCATCGTGCTACCGCTTTTGTCACCGACGACGTTTTTTTCTGCTGGTCGTCAACGTTGTCTACGCCTTCTTCGAAACCTTCGGTGTGATCCACACGATCACCGCTGGCGGGCCACAGCAATCGACCACCATTCTGGTCTACAAAGTCTACGCTGACGGGTTCGTCGGTCAGGACCTCGGTTCGTCGTCGGCGCAATCGGTGATTTTGCTGCTTGTCGTCGGGCTGCTCACTGTGATCCAGTTCAAGTTCATTGAAAAACGGGTGCATTACTGATGGAACGCGCAATACAGGGCATGGTGGAAAAACGCGGTGCGGGCCTGTGGCTGACGCATGTATTTATGATCATTGGCGTGCTGGTGATCTTCTTTCCAATCTGGCTGGCCTTTGTTGCCTCAACGGTGACGCAGCAAGACATCATCCAGCCACCGATGCCGGTCTGGCCCGGTGATCAGTTTTGGGTCAATTACAAAAACGCGCTCTTTTCCGGGGTAAACGTGCCCGTCGCGACGATGTTGTTCAACTCACTTGTCATGGCCGTTGGTATTGCAGTGGGCAAGATCATTATCTCGCTTCTGTCAGCGTTTGCGATTGTCTATTTTCGCTTTCCCGGGCGCAATTTCTTCTTCTGGATGATCTTCCTGACGCTGATGCTGCCTGTCGAGGTTCGGATTGTGCCAACGTTTGAGGTGGTTGCCGGGTTCGGGATGCTCAACAGCTACTCAGGTCTGATTTTTCCGCTGATAGCCTCGGCCACTGCGACGTTCCTGTTTCGCCAGTTCTTCCTAACTATCCCCGATGAACTGGCCGAAGCCGCCCGTGTGGATGGTGCACGTCCCATGCGGTTCTTCTGGGATATCGTTGTGCCAATGAGCCGGACAAACATAGCGGCTCTTTTTGTGATCCTCTTCATCTATGGCTGGAACCAGTATCTCTGGCCGCTTCTGATCACCACAGAGCCCGAAATGAACACTATAGTCATGGGCATCAAGCAGATGTTCCCCAGCGGTGACGACTTTGCCATTGGCCTACGATCATGGCAACGTCTATCCTTGCGATGATCCCGCCAGTGATCGTCGTTGTTGGTATGCAGCGCCTCTTCATCCGTGGCCTTGTAGATAGCGAGAAATAGAAATGGCAACAGTCACACTTCAGGGCGTAAAGAAGAGTTTTGGGTCCACAAAGGTCATTCACGGTATCGATGTGGAAATTGCAGATGGCGAATTCATTGTCATCGTCGGCCCTTCAGGCTGCGGAAAATCGACCTTGCTGCGTATGGTGGCGGGGTTGGAGACAGTAAGCGCGGGCGATGTGTTGATCGGTGGCATACGCGCAACGACAAAGAGCCGATGGACCGCGATATCGCAATGGTGTTCCAAAACTATGCGCTTTACCCGCATATGTCAGTGCGCCAGAACATGGGCTACGGACTGAAGATCGCCAAACTGCCAAAGGCGGAGATAAACGCAAGGTGGAAGAGGCCGCGCGCCTCTTGCAACTTGAACCCCTCCTTGACCGCAAACCAAGGCAGCTGTCAGGTGGTCAACGTCAGCGCGTTGCGATGGGCCGAGCCATCGTGCGCCAGCCTGCCGTTTTCTTGTTCGATGAGCCGCTCAGCAACCTTGATGCCAAACTGCGTGTTCAAATGCGGTTGGAAATCAGAGAGTTGCAGGCCAAGCTGGGGATCACCTCGCTTTATGTCACGCACGATCAGGTAGAGGCGATGACCATGGCAGACCGAATGATCGTCATGAATGGCGGTGTGGCAGAACAGATCGGTTCGCCTCTGGAGGTCTACGAAACACCCCGTACGTTGTTTGCAGCGCAGTTCATCGGCAGCCTGCCATGAACATTATCGATGCGCAGGTTGAAGATGGCAAAGTGATGATAGACGGCGTCGCAGTCGCGGATGCTACGCAGACGAATGGACCGATCAAATTCGGCATCAGACCCGAGCATATGACGCCGGATGAAAATGGCCCCTTGAGGGTGAATGTTCAGATGACAGAACCTCTGGGTGCAAACACGCTATTGCACGGCAGATTGCAAGGACATCAAGACAGCTTCACCATCAGCCTACCGGGGGTACATTCCCAACCCGATACCAGCAAAACGATGTGCTTCGCGGTGCAACCGGGTCAGTCTCACATCTTTGATTCAAAAACCGGCTTGCGCATCCCTAGCAAAATGCCCGAGGCAACCGATTCTGAGTTTTGTCTCTGAGGGTTGCAGATATCCGCAATCTCGCTCTGTGCAGTGGCATGATACGGCCCGAAAGGTGCTTCCTTTTGTTCCTGATCGTGCTGTGCCACACTCTTTGTATCAACTACTGGGTGTGCTTGATATCAAGGAGTGGACATGTCTACCGAAACGGAGATCACCAAACACATAGATGACAGGTTCTTTGTCGCCAGCTATCTGGCGGTAATGGAAAAAATGTATGGCATGCTGGGGTTGTTTGCTGGGCGCGAGCTGATCAAGGAAGTGCGGCAGGTGGGGAGACCGTGCTGGAGCGTTATACTTGTGCCAGTGAACCCAAAAGCAAGGCCGAGCCGGACAAGCAGTATATTGTAGCCTTGACCGCCGTGACGGGCGAGTTGATGCTTACCGTTGATGAAGACGACATTGATAATCCGGATGGGGTGCCGTGTCCGGTGCTATGTGCCTCCAAGGCGCAGACGTGCGAGGCGGTTTGTGATGCCTTGCCGGACTGGAAACTGCGCTTGTTGTGCAAGGCTGCCTGCACATTGAAGTTTCTCGCCTGCATTGCCAACTGTTAAGCGATCATGAGTAGAGAAGGTATGTCTTTTTGTACCTGCCGCAGATAGAAATAGCCGATGCCGGACAGTCCGGTCATGAGACCTGGTGTGCTGCCGCACAGCACGCCGCAAGGCCAGGATTTTCCGGTTTGATGATAGTTGGCATAACCATAAGCGATCATCTCAGATGCGGTTTTCTCCAGTTCATTTTTGCCTAGATACATGGACAAACCCTGCAAAGCCTCGGCGGTGCCGGCGAGGCCATGACAGAGGCAGAAATCGCTACCGGAACGGGTCATAGCCTTCTTTGCGCTTTGCAGAATGCCGTCTGCAGCCAGAGCTGTTTTATCGTGGAGTGTGCTGTCCTCGTTCCAGATAGAAGAGGCCGTGCGCAGCATGGTCATGCCGACGGACCCATTACACCAGCTTGTTGAAACACTGGGCTTTTTATGAGTGCTGTCCTTCATGCGCCGGTCTTGCCAGTTGTTTTTATCTTGGAGGAAAAACTGGTCCGTGTGGCGTAATGCGCCAAGTGTGGTTTTCAGATAGGCTGGTTCATCCATGAGGGTGTGGGCGGCCAGCAGGCTTTCTGCGATGCCACTGGTGCCATGCAACAAGCCAGATTTTCGCCAAGGCCCATCTGCCAACTGCACATATCATTTTGCCATGTTGCCGACCTACAGAGCGTGTCTGCCAATGTTTGGATATGCGGTTCAAGCTCTGCGGCCAGTTTCATGTTTTGCAAGTGAGCAAGGCCGAGCAACGTGCCAGCTAAGCCAGCGCCAAGTTCGCGAATATCCGTGTGTTTGCTGGCCGCAATACTATCAACGATAAGGCCTCAACGGGCTTTGAAAATGTTGTGTCGCCCGTCAGGTGTTCAAAGCGCAGAGTCGCGTAAGCCAGCCCCATGCCTCCTGAGTAAAAGCCGGGTGTGGCGATGTTATCTTGAGCCAGCGTCTGATTGAGGGCACCTTTGGCCGTTTCCTTGAACCGTATGTCATCTGTCGCTGCATAAAGTTCGGCTAAAAACAGAGCAACACCAGCCGTGCCGCCATAAAACGAGTGTGGCAGGGTTTGAGACATGAGTTGCGGTGCATCTATGCCATGAACCTCATTGATGGCACCAAACCAAGTGCAGCGGTTTTCGTGCCAGATGGCGCTTTTCACCAGAGCGTCACCTATCTGTCGGGCAACTGCGAGACACTCCGCTTCATTTGGGAGATGCGGGGCTGACTTTTGAGCCTCAGGTATTAGGTCGAAGTCATCGAGCCTGTCTGGACCCAGATAGGGTTTTTCTGGGTCGAGACCCTCGGCCTTAAAGGCCGCACGAACCGCTTCCAACTCGGACTGGTTAGTGTGAAATGCCTCGACCATCCCGCGCGCAATCAGGCGGCAGCGGTGGCTACCGAAGCTCACCGGGTCATGATGATCGGTCGCCGGATTGTCGCCCATGCCAATGCCATTTGCGATCTGTTTAGTCAGCATCGGTATGCCAGAGAGAAGCTTTGGCGCAAGGGTTTTCAGTAGGCTCAGCAAGGGTGCCTTGAGCTTTAGAAAATCCGCATGGGAGAGATAAAGCACAACCGCATCGCAACGATCCTGGCGGGTGGCGAAATTCATAATTTTGAGGGTGAAGGCACACTTTCTGTCATTGAACAGCTTTGTCAGGCTCGCCACAAGGTCTGTGGCGCAGTCTGCGCTGGCGTGCAGATAAAACCGCACAGCGGACTGGTCGGGCCGCGCGAACCCGGCATCGCCAAACAGCGACAGATAGCCCGGTGAAAGCGAGACAGAGACAGGCGTCGTTTTCAAATCCACTTTTGTGTCGGGTAAGAGATAGTCGCCCTCTATGGGCTGGGCCTGATCGGGGCGGCAAAACAGTTTGCGCTGGCCATTTGCCACCACAAGGCCGTTCTTTTTCACCTCTTCAATCTGCCAGCCGCTTTGATACCAGCCTGTGCTGGTTGAAGCAGCGATGATCTTCTCTGGCAGTTCCAGTTTTTCGGTGAGGTCCGTGGGCGGGCGGCGGTGCCAGGGAATGGGCACAGGGCCACCGGAGCTGTAGAAGTTTTCATAAAGCCGGGTCTGGATGCGGGAGGTTAGCAGGTGTTTGAGGGCGTCAGCATCAAGCGTGTCCTCGACTTCCGTGCCAATCGGTTCAGAGAGGTGACCCATCCAGGAAAAGCTGGTGGCCGAGAGAATCTCGAGGTTTTCTATGGCAGACAAAATCTGTTCATTGAAGTTCTGCATCAGCCATATCCAGCAATGTTCGGGTGGCGTTTTCGGGGTTTTGCATGATGTTGTAGGAGACCTGAAACAGAGTGACAGCAGCCCCCGACATTTCATTGGCGGTCTGCATCAGTTCAATGGAGGCCTGCAACAACCTAAGCGCCGCAAAGCGCATCACCGAGACCAGCTGTTCGGCACTTTGCTGCTCGTTCCACCCCGTGGAGAAACTGTAGGTCCGCCAGAATTCACGGATGGCTGGTTGCATCACCTCTAAGGGAAAGCGGGTATTTTGTACGGCTTTTTCAGCAGGTGTTGCGCCTGAAAGTGGCATGGAGATCACCCAGAACACCAGATAATCACCAATCACCGAGCCAAGATCCAGCGACGGTCGCCCCAGCCGGAGGTTTCCCAGTCAATCAGCTTGATTTCCTGTGTTTCAGGGTTGGAGATGGCCCAGTTTTCGAATTTCACATCGCTATGGATGAAGCTGTCCTCGCGCCAGTCTGCGCGCATGGTGTTGAGGTGTTCAGTAAAGCTTGTGGTTTCCTGAATGATGCCAAGGAGCTGCTGACTGGCGGCGCTCAACTTGTAAAAGCTGTCCAGATCCGGGCAGCCATACCCAAAAATGGACGGGGCAGGGCTCTTGGCAATTTCAACGTTGAGTTTACCTGCCTGTTCAGGGGATAGGCGGTGGGTTTCCGCTAAGGTTCTGGCAAACTGGCGGCTGTGCTCTACTGGGAATTGTGCGGTTTGGAAGTATTGTTTCCTGACCTGATCAAAACTTGGCATCAGTTCAATGCATAAAATTCCGGTTCTTTCGTCAAAGCCGTGAAACGGCACCAGATATGGTTTAATGTTGATTGGGCAACCAGGGCTATGAAGGAGGCTGTAAATCTCGCCTTCATAGGGCACGGTGTGAAACAGCTTGTGCGCGCCCTGTTGTGCGACGCCCTGTTTCAGCAGATAGCCGGAACCATCAGGGAAAGTGAGGGCATAGTTGCGATTGCGCCGGGAAAGGTCGCGCAACTGTATCCGGTTTTGCACAATATCTCTCGGCGTGATCAGCCCCCTGTCCATCAGATAGGGAATGACAGTGTCAGGGGACAAAATCACGATGCGAAACTCCATACAATACTCAACTTCGCCAGAAAGCCTCAGTGCGCTGTTGGCAGACAATCAATCGGTAGACAGGACAGGAATATCGTAAGCGTGATGGTGCACGGAATGGATGTCAGGAACACCTGCGGCCCTCCGCCTAGTCCGGCAGCTGCACTTGGTGCGAAGCGCGATGAAATATCCCCTTCCAGAAAGGCGGCCTGCTGCTTGGCGACAAATTCTTTTGATGCCAAGGTGCGCCCACTGGAGACGATCTCAGATTTGCTGACCCAATAGGCGCACATCCCGTCAATCTGTGCCCCTGAAATCGGCTCAGAATGCAGAATAGCCGTTTCAGCCACTTCGGTGAACTGGCTCAGCGCCGGTGAGCCATAAATGCGCACCATGCCCTTTTGATCGGATGGGCCAAGGTAGCCCATATAGACCGTCATCGCTGGCGTCTTGGCTGGGTCTGATGCAAGTTTTTCAACAAATCTCGGAAATTCGGTATCTTTTCTTGCCATGGCCTTCTCCTTACGTATGGGAAAGCTAGCATGGCGTGATTTATATGTGAAGTAAAAGTGTGTAATGTTAATATGTTACAACTTAAGGGTGATTACTAACTAGTACTGATTTAATGAAAATATTTTCAATTGTTTATTAGGTGTCGATAGCTTCAAGACTAGTTTATTTTAGGGTAGTTCAAGTGCTGCATCAGCTATAGCGATCTTGAAAACAGCTCCCGGCGTCTACAGAATTATCAAAACTGCTGCCGTCTCTTGCGTGAGCAAACCGCGAAGGTGTGAGTGCCGTTTAGACGCGCCCTTAAAAGGGGAGGCCTCATATTTTGCCTAGTTCGGGATAATGCATCATCGAATTTTACAGTCATTCTGCTTTTCCCGGGGTTTAATCACTTTAAAAATTCAAATACTTAATCACATGCATGATTTCGGGGCCGACGAAGTAAGGTTCACAAAAAAATCGCAAGAAATAGGCGTTTTATTTCAGGCAATGTATGGCATCTGTGAGCTATAAGACAGCAACGCCATTTGGTCTGTGCTAGCAATATCGCCTAGGAAGCGAAAACAAGGAATAAATATGGAAGTCTGGGTTTTTGTGTCGGTTATTGCGTTTCTGTTTTTTGTGATCGGAGCAGCGGAGCCGCTTGCAGCCTTTCTTCGCATCCCGTTCAGTGTGGTTTTGGCGGTTTTGGGAATCCTGATTGGCGGAGCCGCAATCTTTTTTTATGCAAACCGAACTAACCGATGCCTTGAACTGCATCAAGCGCAATTTTGGATCTGCCGATCAGATCCAACGTGTTTATCTACGGCTTTCTACCTATTCTGCTGTTTCAAGCCACTATTGGCATGAACTTAAAGCGGATACTTGATGACTGGGTGCCTATACTAGTTTTAGCAATCCTAGCAGTTTTGGTTGCCACGATATTTGTTGGCTATTCTCTTTTCTGGACAAGCACTCTCTCCATAGCTGCTTGTTTCCTAATCGGGTCAATTGTCTCAACGACCGATCCATCCGCTGTTGTTGGAATTTTCAGATCCATTGCAGCCCCGGAACGTCTTACTCGTATAATTGAAGGAGAAAGCCTACTCAACGATGCGGCGGCAATCGCGTTGTTTGGCTTGTTCATGGGGTTCGTAATGCTTGGGGTACCAAGTACCACGCTTGGAACAGCTCTCATACAGTTCCCCGTTCTCATTATCGGCGGGGCTTTTGCAGGTTGGGTGGTTGCAAGAATTGGTGTTGCTGTGATGGGCCTGTTCTTCGACTTCCCATTGGCTCAGCTATCCGTCTCCGTAGCGCTTCCATATCTTGCGTTTGTTGTGGCTGAACAAGCTGTTGGTGCGTCTGGTGTCATCGCTGTTGTTGCCGCAGGGCTTACGATGCATCTTACTGCGCCAAGTCGATTGCCGCTGCAATCCTGGACCAAGATCCGGGAGACTTGGGATCTGCTTGCACATTGGGCTGGTGCTCTCATCTTTATTCTTGCAGCTTTACTGATACCGCGCTTCCTTTCCGATCTGAGAATTCAGGATCTCGGATTGGTGCTTGTTGTTATTGCCGCTGCCTTCGCTGCACGTATTGTTATTCTTTTTGCCGTTCTTCCAACCTTGAGCGCAATAAGAGTTTCGCCACCCGTTGAGCTTCCATATCGCGCTGCAATCCTATGGGGCGGGCTCAGGGGCGCAGTCACCCTAGCCTTGGCTCTGGCGGTAACAGAAAACCTCTTGGTTGATGCCGAGACCAAGCGCGTTGTTGGTATCCTAGCGACCGGCTTTACGCTTTTTACGCTCTTTGTGCAGGGGACGACTTTGAGAAGAGCGATCAAATGGCTTGGCATAGATGCTCTTTCCCCACTGGATCAGGCTCTATCTAAACAGGTTGTAGCAGTTGCGCTACAAACCGTACGCGAAGACGTTGCGCGGGTTACCGATAGCTACGATCTAAGCCATGAGTTAGTGCGCTCTGAAGCAATCAATTTCGGTGTACGCCTGGAAGACGCGGTGAAACGGGCTGAGGAAAACGCCACAATCCTGGATCGGGATCGTGTCAAGCTTAGTCTGGTCTCGATCGCAGGTGCCGAGCGCGATATTATTCTGCATCGGCTGAATGAACGTATGATTTCATCTCGTTTGGCTGAAAGGTTGGTCTCGGATGCTGATCGTTTGATTGAAGCAACGCTGACTCATGGGCGTCTGGGGTATCAAAATACCGCAAAAGAGTCTGTGACCAGCAGCCTGCCCGAGAGAGTAGCTATTCAGCTGCACCAACGCTACGGATTCTCGTATTTCCTTAGTGATATTGTTGCAGAGAAATTTGAACTCCTGTTGGCGCAAAAGCTTGTTCTGGATGATATTGATGACTTCATCGATCGGCGGATCAAACGTATTCATGGTAAGCGCGTCGCCCAGCTTCTTAAGGGCATGGTTTTGAAGCGCACAAAAGGAATCCGCAACGCTCTGAATGCACTGAGGTTGCAATACCCAGGCTATGCTGATGAGTTGGAGCGGCGCTTCATTCGTAAATCAGTAATTCGTTTGGAACAGCGAGAATACCATTCTTTGAAGGAAGACCGTATAATCGGCGATGAGCTGCACGCTACATTAGTCCTCGACATCGCCCATCGCAGCAAAGAGCTTCAAGAGCGGCCGCACCTGGATGTTTCGATGCAGCGCAAAGGCGTATTTCGACAATTGCCAATCTTCCAGGATTTGGATGAAAATACGCGCAAGTATCTGAAAAGGCGCGTCAAGATCATTGGAGTTCCTGCAGGGCACACAATTATCAAGAAAGACAGTATCGCAAACAAGATGTTTTTTTGTTTTGTCAGGAAGCATTGAAATCACGTGGGCTGGGAAGGTTTGGCACCTTGGACCGGGTGAGATGTTCGGCGATGCTTCGGTTCTTTTTCCAAACCCAAAGCGGTTTAGTGCACGGGTGATCTCTGACGCGACGCTATTGGAGTTGGGCAATGAAGAGCTGGAAAGACTCGTTGCAGATAATCCTGAGTTGTTAAGCATTGGCAAGTCTCCGAAAACCAGCTTGGGACAGAAAGCAAGCAGATCATTTCACAGTAGGGCATGTGCTTAAGCACAAATTTATTTATCTTTCAAAGGGCGGATAGAGAAAATGACAGGAACGGCAAAACCGAGAATTGCACTCGACATTCGCTCAGGCAGTGTTGAAAATATCGAATCGAATTGGCAGCAAATACATGACACAAAAAGTGAAGGTTATCGCTGGCTTCATTTTGACTTGAATGACGAGGCGTTTGAACCGTGGGCTTTTGAGAAGCTGCCTGAAGTGGTTGTTCGAGCATTCCTTCAAAAAGAGACACGGCCCCGTTGTGAGATTTATGATCAGGGCCTAGCAATGAATTTACGCGGGATAAACATCACACCAAAAGAGTCTCCGGAAGATATGGTCTCCCTTCGGGTTTGGGTTGAAAAAAAACCTTGTTGTCACAGCCGGGCGTCGACCCTTCTGGGCGGTTGATCTCATGCGAGCCAATATTCAGAATGGAGCACCTCCCAAAACCGTAGGCTTGTTTGTATCCGGATTGGTTTTTGAAACGGTGAAACGCCTGGAAAAAAATCCTGCTGGAGCTGGAAGATGAAACGGACAGCATCGAGGAAGCCGTCTTGTCTGATGGTATGGTTGATACCAAGAAAATCGTTTTAACCCGTCAGGTTCTCATCAAGCTGCGCCGCTATATGAGCCCTCAACGAGAGGCGTTGGAAACGCTGCTGAATCACGCCGATAAGTTATATGAAAAAAAAGGCTCTCCCACTATTGCGAGACACCACAAACAAGATGCGGTGGTCTATCGAAGCAATCGATGCGCATAGAGACCGATTGATTTCGTTACACGAGTATGTAGATGCCAATCAAGCACGGATCCTAAGCAAAAACAGTTATTTGTTCTCTGCTGTGGCGGTCATCTTTCTGCCTATCAGTTTTTTTGGTTGGGCTATTCGGAGTCAATCTGGGCGGCATTCCGGGAAGCGACTTCCCCTATGCATTCCTGCTACTCACGCTATTCTCACTAGTGTTTGGAGTGAGTGTCTATATCACCCTGAAAAGATATCATTGGCTCTAATGGTGTTGTGATAGGCATTCTTATCGGCGAGTCGGTAAGGTGCACACAAATTGATCGAGTTTAGAAGTAGAGATATCATTACCTCATATTGAGGACTGACTTTATGAAGAAATATCGTTTCAAAGATGCGTAGGTCATTGGGATCTTGAAGCAGGGCGAAAGTGATATCCCGATTGCGATGCTGTGCCGGGAACAGGAATTCACCGGGGCAATACACATAAGTGTGTCTATCGTATTTACCGCGAGCTGGAACTGAACCAGCGGTCAGGTAGCGCAAGTTCTTGAAACGGACAAAGCCCGACCAGCTTGAGGATGCAGATCGTTTCCCTCCAGCAGCACTGTCTAAGTGAGTCTAAGTGAGAAGGGGGAGGAAGGCGCTTGCGAGGCTGAGAACCAGGAAAAAAACCTGCCATGTCTGTAACGGTGGTGAGCAAGGGACCACTAGCGACAGCAGGATCTTGACCGAGGCGCTTGAGAAGTAAGGGAACCACCCCACCAAACGAAACTGCGATGATCGTGTTCAGACACAGCGCCAATCCAACCACAAGCCCCAGATAGGGGTTTCCTTTCCAGGCCCAGGCAACCAATCCAACCAAAATACCAAGAATGAAGCCGTTTATGATGCCGACTGACGCCTCTTTCATCCATACGCGTAGAGCATCTATTGGCTTAACCAACCCCAAAGATAGTTCGCGCATTGTAACTGCAACCGCTTGGTTGCCGGAACAACCACTCATGTCCGATACCATTGGTAGAAAAACAGCGATGGCGATCACCGCAGCAAGGGTCTGCTCGTAAGCTGATATCACACTTGCTGCGATTACATTCAGAACGATATTCGCCGAAAGCCATGCCAGTCTGCGTCGTGACCGAATTATAAGTGGGAGCGAACGCACTTCTTCGCCAACCACACCTTGTAGCTTCAAACTATCTGACTCTGCTCTCTCAAGTGCTGCTATGTCCACAGCAGAACGAGAAACCACCCCCACTAATTTTCCATTACTCTCCACCACCGGCACACCTAAAAAAGCATGCTTGTCGAAGAAATCACGCAACTCGTCGAGTGGTGTATCAACCGAAACAAAAAGAGGTTTTACCATGATCTCTGAAAGGAATGCAGTGCGATTTGCTGTCAACAGTCCTCTGAGCGAAACTACGCCGACAAGTCGTTTTCTTGTGTCCAGAACGTAGGGGTGTTGACCGCGATAGCGCTCGAAATCGAGATCTTCCTGAATAAACTGCTTCAACACTTCTGCAACAGTATTCTTTGTCGAGAAGTTGAATGTCTCCGAGATCATCAACCCACCGGCAGTATCGTGTTCATACGAAGTCAGGCTCCGGACAGCAGCTGCTTCCCGAGCTGACATTGCTTCTAAAATTGCCTCCGCTTTTTCCTTGTTCAAACTGCCGACAATATCTGCAGCTCTGTCAGAGGGAAGCTCATTGATAATGAGTGACGCATGAGGTGCTTCTAGTTCCTCGATGAACTCAGTTGCGATTTCTGATGGGGCCTCTTCCAACAAAGTTGAGGCAAGCTCAACCGGAATTGCCTCAAAGACGCGAGTCCGTTCATTGGAGGGGAGATTGAGCAATTCTCGCAGTGCATCACTACGCGACATGGTGTCAAGATAGTCAGCGAGTACCTCTAGGTCACCTGCTTCGAACAACGCGAGTGTCTGATCCTGCGGGATGTCGTCATTTGGCCGTTTAGGCCCGGTATTTGTCGAAGTCATACTCTTTCCTTTGAGCGAGACACTGGTTCTGGGTTACCTAGACCTCAAGATCGAAAAAGACAAATATAATTTGCTATGGACAGCTTTTATTTGTTAATGTAGATGAAAGTATGGATAATACACGAAGAGAACTTTCTACAGTAGCTGACAAGTTAGCCTCACTTTACGCCCAACCTTTTGGTGGAAAGCCAAACGGTCGCTTTCGGATTGCAGCGAAGCTCGTTCGCAAGCTTGCGGGACGCCGTCGACTGTATGAAGATGATATTCAAGAACTAACCAGAGAGTTGCTGGAGCGAGGCTACGTACTGATTGATATGGACGGTTTTTTTTGTCTTGGTGAGCGCTAATTCGTTTGTGAACTACCGCCGTGCTAATGAGGATGTGTTGCTGTGAATGAAACAGTCAGCCGGAAAAAAAACAAGTACATCGGATAATAGAAGAGTTATCGGTTGGCGTGAAAAGGTTGCGCTACCAGATCTTGGTATTGCTGAGCTAAAGGCAAAAATCGACACTGGAGCGCGAACATCGGCACTTCATGCTCTGGATATCAGGTCGGAGATGCGTGACAGCGAAGAATGGATCACCTTCTATGTTCCACACCTTGGAGAGCATAGAAGCACACGCCATAGCGCAAAGGTTCTCGACAAACGGGACATCAAGAATACCAGTGGTATTGTACAGACAAGGTACGTCATTAAAACCACAATTGTTATTGGCAATCGCCGTTGGCTAATCGAGCTTTCGCTGACTGACCGCGAAGAAATGAAGCACGATCTGATCCTCGGACGTACTGCGATTAAACGACATAAAATGTTAGTGGCTCCAGGACAATCTTATTTGGCTGGTCAACCATTGTCAGATTTTTCACTATTACCTTAGTAGATAGCCACTACTACGCACGCCCACTCAATTGAGGGATATTCCAATGAAAATTGTCATGATGGCGAGAAATGCCGAGCTTTACTCTCACCAACGCATAAAAGAAGCAGCTGAGTCTAGAGGGCATACGCTCGACATCGTCAATACATTGCGCTGTTACATGAACATTGCGTCCCGGCGTCCTGAGATTTTTTACAACGGTGAAAACTTGACCGGGTATGATGCTGTTATTCCACGTATCGGCTCATCGGTCACTTTCTACGGTACAGCAGTTCTGCGCCAGTTCGAAATGATGGCGTTTATCCTCTGAATGAATCAGTGGCTATTGGCCGTTCGCGGGACAAATTGCGCTCAATGCAATTGTTGGCACGTGACGGTATCGGACTACCGGTGACGACATTCGCACATGATCCAAAACAGACCGAGGAAGTGCTTGCGCTTGCGGGCGGGGCACCTCTTGTAATCAAGCTTTTGGAGGGCACTCAAGGAATCGGTGTTGTGTTGGCGGATACCGACCGCTCCGCAAAGTCCGTGATCGAAGCGTTCCGCGGTGCAAAGGTAAACATCCTGGTACAGGAGTTTATTAAGGAAGCCGGGGGAACGGATATTCGAGCACTGGTTATCGGTGGTAAGGTCGTTGCCGCTATGCAAAGGACCGGAGCCGAAGGGGAGTTTCGTTCTAATCTCCACAGAGGTGGGAACGCTCAAATGATCAAAATTTCTCAGGAAGAGCGCTCAACAGCCATCCGTGCGGCAAAATCTATGGGCCTAAATGTTTGCGGCGTTGATATGTTGCGTGCCAACCATGGGTCAGTTGTCATGGAAGTCAACTCCTCGCCTGGTCTCGAAGGCGTAGAAAAAGCAACCGGAATTGATATTGCTGGCAAGATCATCGAGTTCCTTGAGAAGAATGCCGGCCCAGGAAAGACAAAGACGCGAGGAAAAGGTTGATGTCGGAGAGAACTGCAAAGCAGCCTCCATTTGAAATCGGGGAGGAGAAGGTCGCTCCGGGGACGCGCCAAACGGTGAATCTCCCGGTAAGCGTCCTCTCGGACCACACTCCCGTTTCCATGTCAGTTCACGTTGTACATGGCCGTCATGCAGGGCCAACGGTATTTGTAAGCGCAGCAATTCATGGTGATGAAGTAATCGGTGTTGAAATTGTCAGGCGATTGCTTCGCACGGCAGGCCTTAAAAGCATGAAGGGAACGCTTCTCACTATTCCGATTGTCAACACGTTCGGCTTTATGAGCCACTCAAGATACTTGCCTGATCGCCGGGATCTGAACCGCTCATTCCCCGGCAGTCCAACAGGATCATTGGCATCACGGTTGGCTCATATCTTTATGGAACAAATCGTTTCGAAATCGGATCTCGGGATCGATTTGCACTCCGCTGCCATTCACCGCGCCAACCTTCCTCAGATACGCGTAAACCCATCTCGGCCAGAAATCTTGGAGCTGGCTCAAATCTTTGGAGCTCCTTTGACCTTGACTTCAAATGTCAGGCCCGGGTCATTGCGCGAAGCGGCACAAGAAGAGGATGTGGATGTTCTTCTGTATGAGGGAGGTGAAGGTCTGCGATTTGACGAATTTGCAGTACGCGCCGGGGTCTCCGGCATTCTGCGGGTAATGCGTCATCTTGGAATGCTTCCTAAGAAGAGCCCGTCAAAATCCAAGCCCAAATCCAGAACCATCCAGTCGAGATCAAGCAGTTGGCTCCGAGCCCCAGCTGGAGGTCTACTTCGAACTCACAAAAATATCGGCGAAGAAGTTTCTGTCGGTGATTTGTTGGGAGTTATTTCTGATCCCTTCGGAGAAGTTGAAACAGAAATTTTAGTGGAACGGGCGGGTCTTCTGATCGGACGTACAAACTTGCCAATTGTGAACGAAGGCGACGGACTGTTCCACATCGCCTACATAAACGATCGCATCGACGCAGAAGCCCAGATTGACGCGCTAACCGCCCAACTGGAAGAAGACGCGCTCCTCGACGAGGATGAAATCATTTGACCGTGGTGAGGATGGTACGCGCGCAATCGTTTATCATCTTCCAATTTTCTCAAGCCAGACCATCCATGAATGTCATGAAAACCTGCACGGCAGGAAAACGGCCGGTTTGTATACCTATTAAAGATGCATTTCCTCGGCAACGCCCAAAAATGGGGGATTACCGCCTCTCTCAACTACTTTATGGCTAGGTTGTGACATCCCAACCTTTGACGAAGCATAACTAAGAGTAAGTTTTAGTTGTCATATAGACATTACCGTCAACAGAGATCTCGAATATTAGAAATAGCCACCGCAAAGCACACTGTTACATCTTATAATCTGATTTATCCTGTAAAGTACTAAAATGGATAAGAATATGGAGATTTTTGCAACCTGGACTTCAGAGTTTCGTGACCTATTGTCTACGTATATCGTTCGACCATGGACGCTGTATCAGTTGCTGATCATTTTGGGCTGCTTTGCGATTGCATACTTCGTTTCACGGCTTATCGAACCGTGGTTTGAAGAGCGGGCCCGCAAGATCCGTGGTAATCCAAACCTTTTGAGGATTATCGTCGCTCTATTGCGGCGAACCCAATGGATACTGTTTCTTATTCTCCTTTGGGTCACACACAATGTAATTATAGCAAGCACTTGGCAAAGCCGTTCTTACATTCTTACAACTGCTCTAATTCTTGCCTCTGTTTGGCTAACAGTGACAGTTTTGAGTCGGATAATCCGGAATAAGACGCTTGCAAGAACCATAGCTATCTGTGCATTTGTCTATTTCGCGGTTGGCATCCTTGGTCTTCGAGAGGAGGTGAACCAGTTTCTTGACAGTTTTGCTGTCAACTTGGGCGAACTTAGAATCTCGTCTCTCCTAGTCCTTCGCATTGTAGTTTTCACAGGGCTGTTGCTGTGGTTAGCAAATGTCTTTGGCAAATTGTTTGAAAACCAGATTGCCCGCCTTGATGACCTTTCACCTTCACTAAGAGTTTTGATTGGCAAAGTGCTGCATATCGGCCTGATTATTTTGGCTTGGTGCTAGCGATTTCTGCAGCGGGAATCGATTTAACCGCATTTACCATCCTGTCTGGCGCCATCGGTCTAGGTATCGGATTTGGACTTCAAAAGGTCGTGTCGAATTTTCTATCAGGTATCATCATTCTAGGTGATAAATCGATAAAACCGGGTGATACGATCGAGTTAGGAGATACAGTTGGTTGGATAAGGGAACTGCATGCCCGCTATGTGTCTGTGATTACAAGAGACGGGCGTGAGTACCTTGTTCCCAATGAGGATTTTATCACACAGCAGGTCGTCAACTGGTCTTATTCAGACAATTTTGTTCGTCTCGAAGTAGATTTTGGGGTTTCTTATGATAGCGACCCTCACGAGGTTACACGCTTGGCGATTCAAGCGGCGACTAGGGTGAGCCGTGTTATAGCAGACAGACAGCCCGTCTGCTGGTTGACTGCATTCGGTGCCTCATCCCTTGATTTCAAGTTACGCTTTTGGATTGACGACCCAAAGGAAGGCCTAACGAATGCACGGGGCGAAGTCTTGATGTCTCTATGGGATACCTTTCAAAAATCAGGAGTTGCCATTCCGTTCCCCCATAGAGAAATTATTGTGCGTACACCTATCGAAGTCCTGAACAATCAAGAGGGCCATTGATCATTCCGGGACAGCTACTGAACGAACCTATAATCGCGGACGCTTTGGGGAGCAGGTCAGTTTGTCACGCTGGCACACTTTCACCTTGTTTCCTGAGGGTAATCCTCCCGAAATTTGATCGAGTTTAAAAGTAGAGATAGTGTCGCCTCATATTGAGGGCTTATTTTATGAAGAAATCTCCTTTCAGCGATGCGCAGATCATTGCGATTTTGAGGCAAGGGGAAAGCGGTATTCCGGTTGCCCAGCTTTGCCGTGAACATGGCATGAGCGCAGCGACCTACTATAAATGGCGGGCAACGTATGGCGGCCTTTATGCACCGATGATTTCTCAGATGAAGTCAACGGAAGGCGAGCTGCGCCGCTTCAAGAAGATGTATGCCGAGCTGTCTCTGCAAAATGAGCTCTTAAAGGAAGCTCTTGCAAAAAAAGTAAGCAGGCCATCTCAACGCAAGGAGATGGCTGTGTTTGTTGTCGAAGGAAAAGGTGTTTCCGTCGCTCTGGCGTGTCGCACCTTTGGTGTGAGTGAGCGCTGCTACCATTATGAATGGCGCTTGAGCGATGAGAACGCGGTGATTGCCGATTGGCTGGTGCGTTTAACGATAACCAACAAAACCTGGGGTTTTGGCCTGTGTTCCCTATACCTTCGTAATATCAAAGGCTTTGGCTGGAACCATAAACGTGTCTATCGTATTTACCGCGAACTGGAACTGAACCTGCGGATCAGACCGCGTAAGCGCCTGAAACGAGCAAAGCCAGACAAATTGGCCGTTCCTGCCAGTCCCAATCAAGTGTGGTCGATGGATTTTATGTCAGATCAACAGGAGGATGGCAGGCGGTTCCGAACACTTAATATCCTCGATGATTTCAACCGGGAGGCTTGGCAAGCGAAGCTGATTTTTCGTTGCCCACTCTCCGGGTTGTGCGTGTTTTGCAGCAAGTGATTGAATGGCGGGGCAAACCAAAGACGATACGTGTTGACAATGGCCCGAAGAATGTCAGCGAAGCATTGATGTCGTGGGCACACAAGCAAGGCATCAAGATCCTTCATATCCAGCCAGGAAAACCGGCCCAGAATGCCTATGTCGAACGCTACAACAGAACGGTCAGGCAGGAATGGCTAGATCAAAACTGCTTTGAAACCATCCAGCAAGCACAGATACAAGCCACAAAATGGCTCTGGACTTACAACAACGAACGGCCCAACATGGCCATAGGCGGCATTACACCCGTCGACAAACTGAAACTGGCGGCATAACTCTAACGCTAAACTCCTCCATAAATGGGGGGATTACCATACCGCCAATACAATGCGCATTTTCAGTTACTAGGCGACGGCTTCGGTTTGAAATCAGCGGCTCTCAATGAGCTGTTTGGTGTTCATATATCGTGCGGCTGCGCGATCTGATATATTAATATTTTATGCCAACATCCCCTTATCTCACTCCTCCGTCGTGAACACTAACTAAACGGTCCACTATTGATTGCGTCGTTTCCGTCCGCAGTGCATTGATAGGACACGTTATTTAGGTGCAAAAAATGTTAGATGCTTTTCTTCGATCTCAACATTTACCGGCGTTGTTCCAACGATCTCTCCATCAACGCTGACCTTCCTCTCTGGGCGCGTTGTAACATGCACGCTTTCAACCTGTGTCGAGGCTGCGCCTTGTACATTCTCAGGTCTGCCCCGCAGCAGGCCTGGTAGCATCATCAGCCACTTAAATTTTGACTTTGGCTTGACAGCAAGCATTGAGAGCTTACCGCTGTCTACTTCGTTGGTTCTGTCAATGGACAGGTGCCGCCCAAAACTCTGGGTATTGGCTATTGTGATATGGTCAGCCTTAAATTTGGTCTTTTCATCTTCATCCAAAATCACTTCAGCAGCAAATGAGGTATTCTTATCGTGCGCCTTAAACCAACGTATTGGGTACGATAAACTACCAAGAATCCGCTTTAATAAACCACCATGTTCTTCGGCAACCTTCTGCCCGAGACCTATGTTAAGCGCATTTAAGAAAGGCTTGTCATCGACAAAGCCAATATCGACATCTAGGGTATTACCCTCGGCAATGATTTTTATCGCCTCCGGTAAGTCCTCGGGTATCCCGATAGATCTTGCAAAGTCATTCCCTGTCCCTAGCGGAAGAATTGCAATCGGTTTATCCGCCTCAATTAAAGCGGGTAGCATATGGTGAATAGTTCCGTCACCTCCAGCCATAGCAATGGCATCGAACTCAGCTGCTCTATGCGTTAAAATTCGTGCTGAACTTTTTACATTTGTAGAGGCAACTATAGTTGCCGAAAGACCTGCCTGCTCGAAGCTTGTTTCCAATTCGGCTATAAGCTGATCGGTTACCTTGCGAGCATTGGGATTGATAATCGTTAAGACTGTTTTCATGGCACCTACTTTTGCTCATTCTCAATTTAATTGCATAACTAAATAATGGGGCACAATATATATTAATTATC
>BAXV01000037.1 GCA_001310715.1 Pseudovibrio sp. JCM 19062 | reverse complement strand
GGCTGCAGGCCTTACTGCAGCAAAAGGCGCTGTTGAGGACATAAGCGACCCAACACTGCAGCTGAGTGGGATGCTATCTCGACCACGTGGAAGCAAAGGCTGCGGCTGGTGAAGAGATTACAGAAACCCAACCCGCCCTCCCCACCGCCGGCCAATATTCAGGCACAGCTAGTGATCTTACCGATGCGCTAAACACTCTGGGCGAATTGGATACGGCAGTTGGCAATTACTCTGGCGCATACGACACATTCGTCAGTGAAAACGCCGCTTACAACACCTTCACCACAGCCAGCGGCGCAAATGCTTCCGGCAGAGCAGCCGCTGAAGCTTTCGCAAATGAGGGCAACCTGGCAAACGGCATTCTGGCGTCCTTCAACGCCGTCGATGCAAAGATCGGCGATATCAGCACCTTGCCAAGCGACTTGCAGGCGGCAGTTCCGGAAGACACTACCGTGGTCTCTGCTGTGACTGCGCTGAACGAGAAAGTTGGTTCTCTGGATGACCTGAACTCCTCTTTCACCGGCACCGCCCGTAACAATATGGTCGCCGCTGTCAACAGCAATGCTGAGCGGATCACCGCGAATACAGATGCAATTGCCAGTAACAGCTCGCGTATTGTTTCACTGGAAGAGGACGTGGATGAGCTGCAGGCCGGTGTTGCTATGGCAATCGCGATTGCCAATGCGCCGATCATTCAGGGTGGTATGAACGGCCTCTCCCTCTCCGGTGGCTTTGGTCACTTTAAAGGCAAGTCTGCTGGGTCCATGAAAGCTGCCTTCATGCCAATGGAAAACGTTGCCATCACAGCCTCCGTCGCCACCGACTTTGACGAGAATGTCGCCGCCGGTGCCGGTATCGGTTTCTCATTCTAGAGCCTGTTGCTCTCAGTTACGCAGGAGAGGCATATGAGCCGACTTCTCTCAATCTTCTTTGTCGCCTTCGCCATGGTATTCCATGGCGGGGGCATTGTTGCAATCTCCTCCGCTCAGGCAAAGGAGGAATGGTCCGTCCAATGTAGCAGGCAGCAATGTCAGGTATATGCAGAGATCCGACTGCAAAACGGCGTTTTGTTCAACAACATCGCCTTTCGCAAGCTTAATGCGACCACCTATGCTGCATCGTCAAGCTGCCTCTGGGCATCCACATTCCAAGCGGTATCAATATTGGCATTGATGACGCGGCGATCATTCAGGCCAAGCTGATCACCTGCAATCCGGAAGGATGCGAGGCCGCCTTCACCGCAAACCAGACGGTCGTGGACTTCCTCAAGCGTGGACAGCAAATGTCGATCCTCGTGCGCAAAGCAGGAGACAGAAAGCAATTGGCCCTCAACTACTCCCTCATCGGCTTCACCCGCAACTGGAACGAGTTCCACCATCGCATGGAAACCATGACGCCGTGACCTGTGGAGCAAAGGGGTACTCTGGGCGGTTCAAAACCCTCTTATTTTCTAGGTCTCCGGGAAGATATGGTTCTCGGCAACCCACTGATCAAACGCACGCAATGTGTTCTCCTGCTCTTTACCAACCATCACCAGATGGTCAGAGTCGGGGAGCACGACGAGCGTTCCGTTTTTCTTGTAACGCTCGGCGGTGAGTTGGGCGATGCGTGGGGACACCATTCTGTCTTTGGCCCCTGCAATTGTGAGCACAGGCACGGTGATGGCATTCACATCCACCCGTGACGAGCGATGTGGATCAAGGAACCAGAAGGCCATTTCAGCGTAGGCGCGGCCGGATTCCACATTAAGCTTTGCAAATAGCTCGCGGGCCTTTTCCTCTGACTGTTCGTTTGCCGCACACGCACGGAACGCCTCCCAATCCGGATAGAGCGGCTTCCGCCAGAACCCCCACTGAAGGAAGTGCTTGTAAAAGGCTCGCGTCGTAGTTGGGTAAAACGGGTACATACCCCATGCCGGTGCCGTGGAGAGTAAGAGCAGGCCTTTGCTTTCCACGCGAGCGCCAACGAGCTGGGCCAGCAAGCCGCCCATGGACCCACCGCCGATGATGGGCGGTTCCTCCAGTGTTTTGACCAAGTCTACCAGATCACTCACATAGTCCAGCAACCGCACATTCGCGATTTTGGTTGCAGCTTCCTGAATAGGCAGATCATGGTAACGCAAAGTGGGGGTATGCACGCTGTATCCACGCTGTTCCAGCTCAGCCCGCATTTCATCCCAATTGAAGCCATGCCCGCCTGTGCCATGGATGAGAACGATCTCTTTCTTAGTCAACTTGCCGTCCTTCCCTGTGCCTATGAATTCACTCAAAACCGAGGCTCACTTTGAACACCTTCTCAATATTCGATGTGTAGCGACAAGAAACATCGGACTACCGACGTTTCTTCAGAAGCCAGTAGGTGACTAAGTTCGAAGCCACCAAAACAATAATTACAACAGGAGATAGCATTAGCTGCATGAATACTCTCACCGTAGTTAAAGTTTGCTTCATTGGGCCTGTCTTAGCGCGCTGCGGTGAGCATCAATGCTGTCTCCAACGTCACCGGACAAGTCGTGCCGCTGATATGACCATACGAGCCAATCGCCCCCGCGCTTGCCAAGGCAGTGGTGCTGGTACCAAAAGCAATCGGAAGGGAAGGATTGAGTTCATCCTCTTAGAGATAATCCGAGGGTATCAGGCCGCCTCAAGAAGTTTGTAAGATGTTTTCAGCGAGAGTACGCTGTCTGGTGAAAGTGCAGTATTGAACCCATGAGCACAGAACAAAATCCTCAACTTAAAAAGGGCGCGGCAGGCTGGTTTTTGCTGGCCACCCTTGGCGTTTCCTACGTGATTTCAGGCAGTTTTGCCGGTTGGAACTACGGTTTCGCGGTTTCAAGCTGGTTTGGCATGATGATCGCTGTAGGGCTGATGGGTATCATGTATTTCGGCCTCGTTCTCTGCCTTGCGGAGATGTCCGCCGCGCTGCCAAGTGCCGCCGGAGGCTACCGGATTTCGCGAAAGGTGATGGGCGATACGGGCGGATTTGCAACGGCGCTGGCCGTTCTGCTGGAATACTCCATCGCCCCTGCGGCCATCGTGATATTCATCGGCCAGTACCTGAATGCGCTCTGGGGCATTGATGGGCCATTGGTGTATGCCGTGTTCTATCTGTTCTTTATCGGCATTCACCTCATTGGAGTGGGCGAGGCCCTGCGGTTTATGCTGGTGGTGACCGTGCTGGCCGTGCTGGCAATTGTTGTAACACTCGTGGCATTGGTTCCCAGTTTTAGCATTGCCAATCTGGCCATATCCTCTCAGTCTCCAGCTGATCAGCAAACGCTTTTTGCATTCGACAGCTTCTCCGTCTGGACTGCTCTGCCTTCGCCATGTGGCTGTTTCTGGCGGTGGAAGGGGTGCCGCTTGCTGCCGAGGAAGCCAAGAACCTGCGACAGACCTTCCCCGAGGCATCGTCGCTGCAATGGTATTTTTGTTGGTGAACGGGATTCTGATCGCCGTGATCATACCGGGAGCGGTGACCTCCGGCGAAGTGGGGGGCTATGATGCCCCGTTGGTTGATGCCCTTCATCACGCATTTGGTGGAAGATCCGCTTTGGCAGCCTTTGTCAACGTGGTTGGCCTTGCCGGGCTCATTGCCTCGTTTTTCTCGATTATCTTCGGCTACAGCCGCTTGGTCTTTGCCATGTCGCGAGAGGGGTATCTGCCACGCTTCATGTCTGCCGTCAGCTCACGCAAAGTGCCCCATTGGCCCTGATAATTCCCGGTGTGATTGGCTTCATCTGCTCCCTGACCGGCGAAGGACAGTTGATGATCAACATTGCGGTGATCGGCGCAACCCTGTCCTACGCACTCCAAAGCATGAGCTATATCCTGCTAAAGCGAAACTACGCAGACCTGCACCGCCCCTATAATGCACCGGGAGGCCAAAAGACCGCTATATCACACTGGCCCTCTCAGTAATCGCCCTCACCTCCTGCTTCGCCTACGACCTAGTAGCCGCAATAATCGCCTCAAGCCTTCTGGGTGTGGGCGTTATCTATTACGTCCTGATGGGTAAGCAGGCAGCATAGGCAGCGTGTTGGGGCAGTTGTATTGGGACGTGGCTTGAGCTTTGGCAAAACCTTGTGCTTTGCTGCCCCACAGGAGCGGGTTTTGTCGGCTTTCATTCGTTTTGGCGGGAGGCCATGCCTCGACTAAATCTGGAGGAATAAATGCTTGTCAGTCCGGCGTTTCTGATGAATTTTATCAAGGATATAATCATCCTGATCAACAGCTCGTCAGAGATAATAACGATGATAGAGCCAAACGACGTGGTAATAATCTGTGATGGAAAGCAGTGACGCTTGTAGTCGATCAAGGCTGAAGTCATACGCCACTGCTACACTATCAATCTGGCCCGAAAGTTAGACTGACATAACCGTTATCATCGCCATCCCAGTACGAATGAGGAGACGCCCATGGGGGCCTCTTTTCCCCCAAACTAAAAATTATAAGCAAGACCAAGAGTAACTAAATCGTTCTGACCTTTGATGTGAAATGGGGCGTATCCATCAAACTGATACTTTTCTTTGCTAATTTTCATGTGCTTATAATCAATACGCGCGGAGATATTGTCAGTAATCTTGGTTTCTATGCCTGCGCCCACTACGAAACCAACATGCGTATTGGAAGCTTTTTGCCCATCATCAAATCGTTTTACTTCATATCCAGCAAGGCCCACACCAGCAGAGAGATAGGGCAGAAATTTTCCTGTGTCGTAGCCAAGACGAACTGTACTAGTCGTACTCCATTTCGAAGTTGAACGACTATCTCCGGTGGAGCTAACAGCCGTGTAATTAGAAGCGTTTACATCTGCTTCCAAACCAATGACAATGCGGTGGAATGAATGGCTATACCCACCAAAAACCCCTGCAACACCGGATTCTAATGGCTTATTGTTTCCTAGATCATCTTTGCCAGAGATTATTCCAAAACCGCCCTTCAGGCCCAACTGGAATCCGTCCCAGTTTCCTGCGTCGTCAGCAAAAGAGGTCGATGGAGCAAGCAGTATGATGGTTGCAAATAGATATTTAAGCATTACAAGTCCCGCTTATGGTCAAATTAACTAATGCTATAAATGCCCATTACATGGTTAATGTTAGCTTTATTCACCCGTAGAAAATATATGTCTGAAGTTGTTTTTTTTGTGATCTGCACCTTAGGTTCTTGTGATCAAATGAAGTTAGACAGAATTGACTTTTGAATAGTGGAGTGGTTGGACCGTTTCCATGTTGATATTAAACGGTTTTTGCGTGGTAGCGTAGGCGCTTGTTTTGCAGTGTTTGCGTCAAATGCTCAGTAAGTGTTCTGGGCTCCGCTTGTTATGTCCACAAAGGGCATCGGCTGGTGAATTTCGCTCTTCTCTCCGGCCCCGCCGTAAACATACTCAAGCGGAAATAGCAAAAATGTTCCTGCGCTGTGATCCCTATGCCAAATCGAATAGCAGCAATGGTCACTAAGCACCAGGCAGCACCTGTAAATGCCAGCGTTCCAATGAGTTGCAGCAACGGCCTCCAAGCAGTAGTTTATTGCGACCTAACAAATACCGGCAGTGCGGCGCGTGTAACGCACTCCTGATTAGTGACACTGCGGGCATAGGCTCGGTAGTCAAGCCCCCCCTTTGCGAACAGCACGATACCTTCCTCCTCCCCCCACACAGCCATACAAAAACCCCGCAGTTTCAAACCGCGGGGTTTTTATTCTGAGCTTTGCCGGGTCGTGGAGCACGCCGCATGCACTTGTTTTCGTGCGGTGTGCTCTCTTTATTGCTGGAGCGGGTTTGTGGTGATTGACCGTAACCAACCAAACACGCTTCGCTCTTAGTGACCTTCTTTAATCAGGCTCAGATCAGGTAATTTGTGCGCGATGCCTTTGTGGCAATCGATACAGGACTTTTCACCGCTCACGAGGTACTTCTCGTGCTGCTCGGTGGCCCTCACACTCTGGCGTGTAAAGTCCATGGACTCTTCACTGTGACAGTTACGGCACTCAAGGGAGTCGTTGGCTTTAAAGCGCGCCCATTCGCGGCTTGCCAGCTCATGACGCTTGGCCTCGAATTTCTCCGGCGTGTTGATTGTGCCGAAGATTTTGCCGTAAACCTCTTTAGATGCCTGAATCTTACGGGCAACCTTGGAGGTCCAGTTATGAGGCACGTGACAATCAGGACAAGTCGCACGCACACCGGACCGGTTGGTGTAGTGAATAGTGGACTTGAGTTCCTGGAAAACCGTGCTTTCCATTTCGTGACAGCCAACGCAGAACTCTTCTGTGTTGGTGACTTCCAGGGCGGTGTTGAAACCACCCCAGAAGATGATGCCGGCGACAAATCCGCCAAGTGTCAGAAAGCCAAGGCTGTAGTGAACACTAGGTTTGCGGATAACCTGCCAGAACCGCTTGATCGCTGAAAACATGCCCGGCGCTCCTACTTCTTGGTTTCGCCTTTGAGCACATCATCAATGTCAACAAATGTGTTCTCAACCAAAGGCTTAGCTTCGGTCTGTGGCACGTGACACTGGGTGCAGAAATAGCGGCGGGGGGATACAGACGCAAGGAACTGGTTATCACGGTTCATGAAGTGCGTGATAGAGATCATTGGAGCCTGTGACTGCTCGATTGCGCGACGCTCGTGGCAAGTCATGCACTTGTTCACGCGCTTGTCGATCTGGTAGCCATCGATCCTGTGAGGGATCAGTGGTGGCTGCTCAGGGTAGTTACGCACCTGACGTTCATCGCTGTTGACGACTTTCGGCATACGCGGTGCGGAATCCTCGGTGAGGATATCCGCGTTACGCATTTGAGAGATGGAGTCTGCGGCAAAAGAGTTTGCTCCGCCGAAGACTGTGAGTGCAAGGAAGCTTGCGACAACAAGGTTTAGAAGTTTCATGGCGTACCTCACACAGCTACGATCTTGACCGCACACTTTTTGAAGTCGGTCTGTTTAGAAATTGGATCGGTTGCATCCAGTGTCGCTTTGTTGATGAGCTGGCTTGCATCGAAGAACGGTACAAACACGAGGCCTCTTGGCGGCTTGTTACGGCCACGGGTCTCAATGCGGGTTGTGATTTCGCCGCGACGGGAGATCACGCGCACTTCAGAACCACGACGCAGGCTTTTGCCTTCGCATCATCCGGTGCATAAAGCAGACGCATCCGGGAACGCTTTGTACAGCTCGGGAACGCGCTGGGTCATGGTGCCGGTGTGCCAGTGTTCAATCACACGGCCCGTGGAGAGCCAGAAGTCGTACTCTTCATCCGGCATTTCTGGCGGTGCTTCGTATGGCAGTGCGAAGATGCGGGCCTTACCGTCTTTATGACCATAGAACTCGAAGCCTTTGCCCTTACCAACGTATGGGTCAGAGCCTTCGCGGAAACGCCACTGGGTTTCTTTGCCGTTCACAACCGGCCAACGCAGGCCGCGCTCTTCGTGATAACGTTCGAACGGTGCCAGGTCGTGACCGTGGTCACGGCCAAATGCTGCGTATTCTTCAAACAGACCTTTTTGAATGTAGAAACCGAAGTCTTTTGCTTCCTGGTTGTCGTATTCAGAATCCAGCTCGGACAGCGGGAACTTATCAACCTGACCATTGGTGAACAGGATGTCGTAAAGGGTCTTGCCGCGGAATTCCGGTGCTTTCGCCAGCAGGTCTTCCGGCCAGACATCTTCAACCTTGAAGCGCTTGGAGAATTCAACCAGCTGCCACAGGTCAGACTTTGCATTGCCCGGTGCATTAACCAGCTGTTTCCAGAACTGGGTGCGGCGTTCCGCGTTACCGTAAGCGCCTTCTTTTTCCACCCACATTGCAGTTGGCAGAACCAGATCGGCCGCCATGGCAGAAACGGTTGGGTATGGATCAGAGACAACAACGAAGTTTTCCGGGTTTCTCCAACCAGGGTAGATTTCCTCTACCACGTTTGGACCTGCGTGCATGTTGTTGGTGGCCATGGTCCAGTAGAAGTTCAGCTTGCCGTCTTTAAGCATACGGGACTGCAGAACAGCGTGGTAACCCGGCTTTGCAGGAATGGCGCCGTCTGGCAGTTTCCAAACCTTTTCCGCGTATTTGCGGTGCTCAGGGTTTGCCACAACCATGTCTGCTGGCAGACGGTGCGCAAACGTACCAACTTCACGAGCCGTACCGCAAGCAGATGGCTGACCAGTCAAAGAGAATGGACCGTTACCCGGCTTGGAAATCTTACCGGTGAGCAGGTGGATGTTGTAGAACATCTGGTTGACCCAAACGCGCGGGTGTGCTGGTTCGCACCCATGGTCCAAAGGGACATCACCTTCTTGTCCGGGTCTGCGTAAAGCTTTGCCAGTTCGAGCAGGCGGTTTGCAGGAACACCAGACATCTGCTCAGCGTATTCGAGCGTGTATGGTTTCACGAACTCGGCGTACTCTTCAAAGGAGATCTCTTTTGAGCCGCCAGCTTTGTCTGCATTCTTCGCAGCTTTCTCCAGTGGGTGCTCAGGGCGCAGACCGTAACCGATGTCAGCGTTACCGAGACGGAAGTTGGTGTGCTTGCTGACGAAGTCCATGTCCACGGCTTCGTTCTGGATGATGTAGTTTGCAATGAAGTTCGCAATCACCAGATCGGTCTGTGGGGTAAAGACCATTGGAATGTCGGCAAGGTCAAAGCTGCGGTGTTCGTAGGTAGAAAGAACAGCAACTTTCACATCCGGGTTGGACAGACGACGGTCAGTCAGACGGGTCCACAGAACCGGATGCATTTCTGCCATGTTGGAACCCCAGAGCACAAAGGCGTCTGCGTTCTCAAAATCGTCATAGCAGCCCATTGGCTCATCGATGCCGAAGGTACGCATGAATGCGCCCACAGCAGAGGCCATGCAGTGACGTGCGTTCGGGTCAATGGTGTTGGAGCGGAAACCGGCTTTCCAAAGCTTTGCAGCTGCGTAGCCTTCCCAAACAGTCCACTGGCCAGAGCCGAACATGCCAACAGCGTAAGGGCCGTTCTTTTTGATCGCTTCTTTGGCCTTGTCAGCCATCACGTCAAAAGCTTCATCCCAGGAAACCGGAGTGAATTCGCCTTCCTTGTCGTACTTGCCGTCTTTCTTACGCAGCAATGGCTGCTCAAGACGATCCTTGCCGTACATGATCTTGGAAAGGAAGTAGCCTTTTACGCAGTTCAGGCCGCGGTTAACCGGGCTCTTCGCGTCACCATGTGTTGCAACAACGCGGCCTTCTTTGGTTGCCACCATGATGGAACAACCGGTGCCGCAGAAACGGCAAGCAGCTTTGGACCATTTCAGGTCGGTTTTGCTGGCGTCAGTAACGAGGTTAGACGCTTGTGCCGGAAGGCTTGCCCCGGCCGCAGCCGCTGCAGCAGCAACAGCCTGCGCTTGATGACAGCGCGTCTTGTTAGATTAATCATGAGCAAGTCCCCTCGGGTTGCATTTCACCCTGATCAGAAATCACAATTGAATTAAGGTCGGTGGTGTCGGTTTGATGGAAGATGAGCGACGCGGTGATCACATGATCCAGCTTCTGGATCTCGCTCAGAGCATCTGCGATGGCGCGCTCGCTATCTGTTTCCAGCGTTACGATAATTTTCTCGGTGTCAGGCACATCCGCAATCTCAGCCGATGGCATCTGTTCGATGGCCGCGCAAACTTGCTCCCGCATCTCCGGGATTGCCTGGATCAGCACACTTGAAATGTGCCAGACCCCGGCAGGTTCTTCGCGCTCAACGGTTGTTGCATTACGCATTTGCTAAAGTTTCCTGATTCATATTGCTTTGGTCGTTCAAACTGATTGCATCCACCGGGCAGGCGACCAGACAGGCGCCGCAGCCGTTGCATTGGTCTGCATCCAGTTGGATCTGTCCCACTGGTGCTGCGCGCAAATTGAAGCGGAGAGCCCTTGGATCACAGCAGTCCGTACACGAGCGGCAAGAAACGCCTTTGTGCAGCAAGCAGGCCTCTTGCTTTAGCTCCGCTGCCAGTCTCCACGGGGCCTGCGTCAGATCGAAGAGACCTTCCTCAGGGCACGCGCTCGCGCAGGCTTCACAAAAGGTGCATTCGCCAACACCAGGCTTGAGGTAGGGCCGGTTATCATCGCTGAACAAAATGCCTTCCGGGCAGGCTTTGACACATTCAAAGCAGCCGGTGCATTTGTCTTCAATCCGCTGTTCGCTGGTCCAAGGCGGACGAAACGGGTTCGCCACCTCCGGTGTCGCTTTCAGACGGGTAAAGAATGCTCTGCGGGATAAGTTGGCCACGACCACCTCTTAAAATGATGGTGGGCCAAGCAGAATCTGGGACATCCAGATAATGAAGCCGTATCCGGCAACCGCTACAGTCATCAGAATAGGTGCAAGGACAACAGCCAGAAACAGGAATGCTGTGCGCTCACGTCCTTTGCTCACTTCTGGCGTGGCAGTCTGTGTGTTTTGGCTTATGTCAACCATGTGCGTACTCCGGTCTAACAGCCGCATCGGGCAGCTATTGCTTGGAGCAGACGACGCGACGTTATACGTGCCTGCTCGTACGCGACGGAACCTAGAGCAAATCCGATCACTACAAATTGAGTGCAATCAATTTAGAATTAGAAGATCATTTTTATTGGACTTAGCTCAATATAAGGAAATATTCTACATACCTAATATAAGGCTCTGATCAGAGGCAAAAAGCGCTTATAAAATTGATAGAGCAGATCGCTTTCCAGATAGCCTTAATGCGGATATATCAAATCTTTACAATGACTTAAATTATAGATTACGCAATACAACTTACTAACGCAGGTACCCGACGTCACCGAAGAGCCCATGCTGTAACTACTCCCCTAGAGAGAAGTTCACAAACCTTGCAACTCTGTTGATCTCTGGGGATTTTTTTTAAAATTGCGCCTTTTTCCTAGTCCCAACACCCCTCTTTTCCCCCAAATCTCCCGAAATCCAACGTCTTACCGCAGGAGTATGCGTGCAACACATGCGCCAGCCCGTCTCCCGCACCGCCGTTCCAACACCCGCTCTGAGGTTATTCCAGCCGAACCACAAAACCCGTGGAGGGGCTCCACGGGGCTTCTTAGCTCTGCCTGTTTTTTTTGGGGGGCAAATCAGGCAGGAGCCTTGGTGGTTTGGCGGGTGCAGACGGAGGCGAGTTCTTCCTGTGCCTGATATTGGGAGAGGAAAACCTTGCCCGATAGCTCGTCAAGGAAGTGGGAGCGTTGCAGGCGGTCCATAACAGGGCCTTTCACCTCGGAAAGGTGCAGCTTGATGCCCGAATCCTTGAGGCGATGGTTGATGACTTGCAGCGTGTCCAGCGCACTCAGGTCCACCTCGTTGACCGCAGAACATTGCAGCACCACGTGCTTGAGCTTTTCATCGTCTGCTGCCCGCTCATATATATAGTCTTCCAGAAAGCGGGCGTTGGCGAAGTAGAGGCTTTCGTCAATGCGGATGGTCAGCAGCTCGGGGCTGGTCAGCACGTCATGCCGGTTGATATTGCGGAAATGCTCGGTGCCCGGCACAAGACCAACCTCGGCAATATGAGGCCGCGAGGTTTTGTAAAGATGCAGCAGGATGGACAGGATAACACCAGCAGAAACGCCAGTTTCCACGCCCAGCCCGAGGGTCAGCAAAATAGTGGCCGTTACTGCTGCAAAGTCAGGCTTGGAATAGCTCCAGCTGTGCTTGAGGATGCTGAAGTCCACGAGAGACAGCACCGCCACGATGATGGTTGCAGCCAGCGTCGCCTTGGGCAGAAAGAAGATCAGCGGCGTTAGCGAGACGGCAGCAATCGCCAGACCAACGCAGTGTAAGCACCGGCAGCGGGGGTTTCGGCACCGGCATCATAGTTGACCACGGAGCGGGCAAACCCGCCGGTAACCGGATAACCACCGGTAAACGCAGCACCCATATTGGCAGCGCCAAGCCGATCAGCTCCTGATCCGGATCGATGCGCTGACGCTTTTTGGCGGCCAGCGTTTGCGCCACGGAAACGGATTCCACAAAGCCGATGATGGAGATAAGCAGCGCTGGCACAAACAGAGCGCCGATCAGCTCAGCAGAAAAGCTTGGCAGACTGAGCGGCGGCAGACTCTGCGGCACCGCGCCAACAATACTGACGCCCGCCTGCTGCAACCCGAACAGCCATACCACAGCTGTTGTCACCACAACCGCAGCAACCGGACCTGCTTTGGTGAGCACATCAGCCAGACGCGGTTTCAGGCCCATGCCAAGCAGCATAGGCTTCATGCCCTTGCGCACCCAGAACAGGAACAGCGTGGCGGAAACCCCGATCACCAGCGTTGCCGGATTAACATCACCAAGCCGCTGCCAGATGGAAACCACGATCTCCACCAGAGTATGCCCGGAGGCATCCACACCCAGAATGTGCTTGAGCTGGCTGCTGGCGATGAGGATACCCGAAGCGGTGATGAAGCCAGCGATGACAGGGTGAGACAGGAAGTTGGCGAGAAAGCCAAGCTTGAACACGCCCATCAGCAGCAAAATACCACCGGAGAGCATGGCAAGGGTGAGCGCAGCAATGGCGTAGCCCGCCGTTCCCGCTTCCGCGACCTGCCCGATGGCCGCAGCCGTCATCAGAGACACAACAGCTACCGGACCAACGGCCAGCGCACGGCTGGTGCCGAAGATGGCATAGAGCATAATGGGAAGAATAGAGGCGTAAAGTCCGGCTTCCGGCGGCAAACCAGCCAGCAAAGCGTAGGCAAGAGATTGCGGGATCAGCATGATCGTCACAATCACCGCCGCGATCATGTCGTTGGAAAAACTGGCTTTATTATAGGTTCTGCCCCAATCAAGAACGGGCAGGTATCGCCGTAAGGCTGAGGAGAACATGGGTCTGCCTTCAAACTGCTTTGATTAATCCGGTGAAGTGGTCTTCCCGGTATTTCTGTTGTGCTTCAGCAATCGTCGCGGGCGCATCACAACAAGCGATGCGCTCCTTGATTTCGTTCGGTGAGTAGCCCCTCACCTCACCCGTTCACAGGGCGTTGACGGGGACTTTAAGCATGGGCACGCCATCCTCATCCGTTGGCACCTCGCCTGCTCGCATGTTGACCTGCAGGGACGGGATGATCAGTTTGGGCACATCCAGCTCCGCATCGCGTTCTTTACGGAACTTGATGAAGTCCTCGCGGGTGTGGCCGTTGCCCACATGGATGTTGTGTTTCTTCTCCGCGCCAACGCTGGTTTCCCACTCAATGTCGCGGCCATTGGGGCCGTAGTCGTGGCACATGAACAGGCGCATCTCGTCCGGCAGGGCCAGCACTTTCTGGATGCTGTCGTAAAGTATCGCCGCATCGCCGCCGGGGAAATCCGCACGGGCAGAGCCGCTATCCGGCATAAACAGGGTGTCGCCAACAAAGGCTGCGTTGCCGATCACATGAGTCATGCAAGCCGGTGTGTGGCCCGGTGTATGAATTGCAAACGCGGGCATACTGCCAATCTGATAGGTATCCCCATCCTTAAACAGACGGTCAAACTGACTGCCATCACGCTGGAATTCAGTGCCTTCGTTGAACACCTTACCAAACGTGTCCTGCACTGTGGTGATGTGCTCACCAATGCCAATCTTACCGCCCAGCTTCTGCTGAATATACGGCGCGGCGGACAGGTGATCAGCATGAACGTGGGTCTCGATCAGCCACTCGACTGTCAGGTTATTATCCTGCACGTACTTGATGATCTCATCTGCATTTTCATAGGAGATACGGCCCGCTGCATAGTTGATGTCCATAACGGAATCCACGATAGCAGCAGAAGATGAGGCAGGGTCTTTCACCACATAACTGATTGTGTTGGTGGCCGGGTCAAAGAACGCCTTGACCTGAGGTTGGACTGCCATGTCCACGTGATAATTAGTCATAGGTCCCTCAATAAGTTAGTGTGCGCACAGTGGCGGTCAATGGAGCGTGCACTTGTTTCGTTTTCAGGTTTCAACCACCAGCACAGCTGCGCACTCGTTGTATTCTTTTCGTGTCTGCCGGAGCCCGCTTTACAAGTTCGGCAACTGGCTAAAGACGGCAGGTTTTGATTCCGAAGATGGAGTAGAACGGACAAGTCCGTGTAACCGAGACCAGCAGCATGGCAGTGCCAATAAGCAAAGCGCCGTAAAAGAAAAGCGGCTGCGCAAACAGCGAGATATCGGTCGCCAGCGGCAGCGCAATCAGCACAGCACCGATAACAAAACGAAGAATGCGATCAAGTGTTCCAATGTTAGCCGTCATAGTCTCGTCCTCCAAACCACTTAAGTAGCCTAACGGATAACGAGTCTTCCCGAGCACTTCAGTGACCAAGTCACCAAACTCCCCCCAAAGCACGCTTTTTCTCTGAAGCTCCTCAAAAAACAAAACAAAATGCCGTGTTGCCATAATGCCAGCCCGCCGTTCCAGAACAATCCGTAGGTTTCTAAGGCTCAATTTTCTGCGCGCAGGTAATGCCCCGCCCCCGTCAGGCTTTCGCCAGTGTTTCCAGTCCGGCTCGGTCGATAATTTCTATGGTGCCGCGGGATTGGGTGATCCAGTCGCGGCGTTGGAATTCGCGCAGTTGGCGGGAGATGACCTCGCGGGCAGTGCCCAGTTCTGCCGCCATTTGCTGGTGGGTGGAGGCCACATGCGCGCCACTGCCCGCAAGCTCCAGCAGTTTTTGCGCAAGGCGGATATCCATGCGCTGGAAGGCGATTTCCTCAATCACCAGAAACAGATCGGTGATGCGCTTGGAATAGGCGGAGAACACGAAACGGCGGAAGGTCTCGGACTGGGCGATCAGGTCATCAAACACCGCACGGGGAATGGCGACCGCCTGCACGTCCGTCTCGGCAATGCTTCAGCAGAGTAATCCTCATAGGCCAGCAGGCAGGCCGTTGTCAGCACACAGCTTTCACCGGCATGTACACGGTAGAGAATGATCTCGCGCCCGCCTTCCGAAAGCTGTTGCACCCGAACGGAGCCGGAGAGCAAAAGAAGCAGGTTTTCCGGTGCTTTACCGGGACCAAAAATAACGGTTTTGGCAGGCACAGAAACAATACTGCTACGATTGACCAGAATGTCTCTGATGTGCGGTTCCAGAGAGGACAGACCCTGAAACCGGTCAATCCAATTGGCAGCAGCAGTTGTCATGGTTCTCTCCCCCCAAAAGCCAAAGATGCGCGCGCTCATGCGCATAGTGCATAAAAGCGCTTCGCGCAATTAGGGCCTTAGGCAGAAGAATAATCTACAAGACGACTACATAATAGTATTTTCAGGAATATATTTTTAGGAGAGCGCTCTTCCAGCAATTTGCCGATAAGAACGCGATGAGCACAGGCTCCGGCTCAACGGCCGGAACCTGTGCTCTGCACTGTGACAGTGCTTAGCACGCTATTTTTTTTGGAGCTTCCGTTGGGAAGTTACTGTTTGGACTTTTGAATCAAGATTCTCGCTCGTCACGTCCCGCTCGAACCATTTCTCGGATATTTCTGCCAGTTTGCCATTGTCGCGTAATACCTTCAAAGCATCGTCAAATTTAACGCGCAAGGCTTCGCCTTCAGCGTCTTCAGTAAAGGGAAAACCGTTATACATCGGCGCAAACGGCTTTCCAGCCAGTTTAAGTGGCAGCTTTACTTCATCTATGACTTGGATGGCACTCATCTGGTCCCGGACATAGGCATCGATCCGACCCATAACAGTTTCCTGCTCGAGAATATTTGTGTCGTAAGTTCGGATATCAATTTCATCCGCATAATCGAGCTGTCTTAGCAAAGCTTCAAAATTAGAACCAAGAATAACACCGACGCTACGTCCCCGAAGGTCCTCCACGCCATTGATCTCATTTTCATTTCCAGCGCGAATGACAACTTGCGCCCCATCGATCACATAGGGATCGGAAAAGAGATATCTATCTGCGTGCGGGCGTAATTGTTATTTGATTAGCAATTGTCTGGACCTTTTTTGCGTCCAATGCGCCGATGAGGCTAGAGAGCGACATTGTAACAAACTCAACGTCATCACCAGTCACGTCCGCAATCGCGTTTATTACATCAATATCGAACCCTTGAAGCTCATCATTTCTTGTGAACGTCATGGGATAGACCGTTCCTGTGGTTCCCACAGTGAGGGTTGCCGCATCTGCTGAAGCAGCAGCAAATAATACAGTCGCAAGGATCAGTGCACGCATATACCAGTCATCTCTTTTATGAGGTTTGTATTTTGCATAAATACTAATCCGAAACGCCGCTCACACTCACGGTAATTGAGGCTTCAATAATTCGCGAAAGAGAAAAGTTATTCTAAGGAGTGCTCTAAACCACGATTACAATGCTTCACATGTGTCATGAGGCGCTCTGATGCCATGTTTGTAACAGTATCTCATTGCCAGAAACGTCCCCTTGTCAACATACCTCCAGATAACCCCTTGTTGCTCCAGCAAATCCAGCCAATTAGAGGCGTACAACATACACACCCATAACATTTTTGACTGGTTGAGATTGACGTAAAAGTTGGTTGCGCGCATTAGTCTAAAAAACTGCAACCATTGGGAGGATGATGTGTCCAAATATGCAATAGAAGCGCCACAGATTGTTAGTTTACCTATCCTTGGCAATGATGCCGCCTTCCCTGTCCACCGCGTATACTGCATTGGGCGAAATTACGCCGCTCACGCCATCGAAATGGGTCACGATCCAGATCGGGACCTCCGTTTTTCTTTCAAAAGAATCCCGACAATCTGGACCCATCAGGAGAGTTCCCGTATCCACCGCATTCCTCCGATGTTCATTATGAAGCCGAGTTGGCGGTGATGTTGCATAAGGGGGATCAAACATCTCTCCAGATAAAGCCATGGAGCATGTCTACGGGTATGCATTATCATTGGATATGACCCGGCGCGATTTGCAAGCCACTGCAAAAAAGATGGGGCGCCCTTGGGAAATCGGCAAGGCTTTTGAACGATCTGCTCCGGTTGGTCCTATCCACCCGATCAGCGAAACCGGCTATCTGGATCAAGGTCGTATCGCTCTGAAGGTTAACGGAGAAACCAAGCAGGAGGGCGATCTGAATCAGCTGATTTGGAAAGTGCCCGAGATGATTTCCTACCTTTCTGAATACTTTGAACTGGCCTCTGGCGATGTAATTCTCTCTGGCACACCGGCCGGAGTCGGCCCCATCCAAAAAGGGGACATTATGGAAATGTCCATCGAGGGCCTCGGATCAATGCAGGTCAACGTGACCTAAACCGCCGGAACAATTCGTGTTGAGAGGGCCGCAGATTTCTAAACCTGTTCTGCGGTCCCTCCTCCGACAGAGTTGACTCAGCTGTCAAACAGTTCTTTCCTGATCAGTCACATAACCTCAGAGCCCTTAATGCTTGCAGTTGCGATACTCACCATACCTGCTCGTACTTCTTCACATCACTACTGCTATCGGCCCTACCAAAAATCCGTACCCGAGGCTCAATCCCGGTACAAAGCGCCTGAACCAAGCCTAGCCCAGCCAACAATTCCTGAGAACTGAAGTATGTGAGTCGCGAGGCCGCCAATGCCTTCTCGTCCTGATTGAGCAGGATCGCAGCGGTTCGTTGCATTTCGTCTGTATGCACCGCTAAACGGGCCTCATGGTTTTCGAATGCTTCGGTTACTTCCGGCGTGAAGCGTTCGGTATTTTGCAGCATCAGATATAAAAGCCGCTTACATTCTGCTACCGCGCACCGCGAAGTCTCGTTCCATTGACTGACAGTGGAAGGAGTATTCAGTTCCGTCTCGTCTATCTTGCGGTCATCAAGAAAACAGTGCACCTCTCCCGCTGTCAGGTATCGATGCTTGCCAAACTCAAGTGGTATGTGTGTTTGGCCCATGAAGACAGGCGAAAACGGAGCTGCAATTGCGCCAATTGGAGCATGCCACAACATGCGCAGGTCATTGTGAGCAGGCTCAACAAGCGGAACGATCTGCCCGTAACCCGCTTTGTCACCCGTCAGCCTTGACGTACGCAGCGCCCAGATCATGTCATTCAGGCCAATTTTTTTGCCCCGTTCGGGCACGTTCGGCCATCTGGTCTTCAATCCACCGGACACCCACCCAACGGCCTTTTCCATCGCCATAAACGGCATTGGCATCAAAGACACCCTCTGTGTACCAGCCCATGCTCTTTGCAAAGCTGACGAGGTTATCGGAATAAAGGTAATCTGGATGATCCGGCTCGTTGATCGGAATTTCACAAATGTAACCGGGTCTGGAAGCACGAATACTATCAGCACCCAGTCTCTCTGCCGCCCATAACCCTTGCCCGCCGGAGAACTGGACCATCACCCATGCTTCGTTTGCATCGGCAATAATATGGGAGTTGCCGCCATAGCTGCATTCGCCGTATTGGGCGATCAGATTTGCGATCAGTTCCACACCCTCACGGGCGGTCCTTGCCCGTTCGATGACCAGCCGTGCAAAATCACTGTAGTTTGGCCCGCTCTGATCTTTAGGGGTTAACTCAACGAGTTCAGGGCGGGACGGCGACCAGATATCGCGCACCGCTACGCCGAATTCGTTTAAGCCGCCGTTCATTATCGGGGCCGGCACTCCCTTGTAGCTGGAGTAACACACACGTAAATTTCGGTGTGTTACGCTGGCCTGCGGAATTTGTGATCTTCGTCCTGGCAGGTCCGCTTGCTCGGTAACCCCGACGGTTATTGTTTCATCCGCATTATGAAGTGCACGAGGCACGATTTCTAACCAGTGGCTTGAGGGTTCGTCTCCGTACCCTGCTAACCATGCATTCCCATCTGAGGTGTGGTTTTTACCTATATATAGTCCGTAGCTCATGGCGACGCACTATATTCCATAAGAGCCACAGCAGTAAGGCAGTTGATATAAAATTATGGAATATTTTATTTACTGACGCTTATGCAATCATGACTTCGGACTGCACACTAATGAAACTCAGTCGGTATAGACATTTTTCATATAAACTGTCTATACTGCCGGAATGACAGATCTTCCTCTCGCTTATCAAAATCTGGCTGCGGATTATATTCAGAAAACCCATGATGACAGCAGGGCTCTGCGGGGCTCGGTTTATCAGCAGGCGAAGGGGAATGTGGAGAACGTCTTCGTCAAGATGCCTGTGGGAGCGGGGCGTAAGAGCCTCTATGTTGGGCCAGCTCTGCAACCTGAAACACAGGCCAAAGTGGAGCGCATCAGGGAAGCCAGCGAACGGGCGCGGGCGCGGCGTAAAGACCTGAGTGTGCTGAACAAAGTCGGCATCCTTTCCACCCACAGCTATGCGGGCCGTGTGCTGGATGCGATGGCCTATCACGGGCTGTTCCGCAACGGGGCCATTCTGGTGGGTACACTGGCCTATCAATGCTACCCGCTTCTACTGGGCTGCACCCTGCCCTCTACACAGCTGACGACGGACGATGCAGATCTGGTTGCTGCCTCGCTGGCAATCAAGGCGGATGAGGGCATTGATATGCTCTCCATTTTGAAAGACGCCGACCCGAGCTTTGAGCCTATTCCGGAGTTGGATGGCCGCGCGAAACCGTCCCGTTTCCGCTCTCGCATCGGGTTTGTTGTGGACCTGCTGACACCCACCCGCAAGCGCGGAGAAAAACAGCCGCTGGCGTTGCAGGGGCTGGATGCCGGAGCCATGAGCCTGCAATATCTGGCATGGCTGATCGACGGGTCAATCCCCGCCGCCCTGCCCTTCGGCGCGGGCATTGCGGTGTATGTGCCGCGGCCAGAGCGCTATGCGGTGCACAAGCTCATCATCTCGCAGAAACGGGCGCATACCGCCACAAAAGTCACCAAGGATCTGGCACAGGCCAAAGCGCTGATCGAAGTCATCGAGCGCACCCGCCCCGGCCTGATTGGCGACGAGCTGCTGGATGCGCAATCTCAAGGCAAACAAGGCTGGAGCGAGCCCATCGTCAAAGCCATGAAAGCCCTCTGGCCCGACGGCTCATGGCAGGAGCGCCCTGAGTTTGAGGAATTTGTTGAAGGGCTCTAGCACTGCGTAAAGGAACACCCTCCGACATGGCCGGAGGGAAGATAACGCCTGTGGGACTACTTATCCCCCTGCTGATCCAGCCAACGCAAAATCACCGTGTTTGTCTCAACCGGCATTTCCTGCTGAATCCAGTGACCGCAGTCCAGATTGACCACATCCACATTCGGCACGAACTCCGATAGTTTCTCAAACTTCGGGATCACATCACGCTCGCCGTAGATCATGAGTGCAGGCTGCTGGATGATCGGGTTCGCCTGCGCCAAAATATGCCAGTTGCGGTCAAGGTTCCTGTACCAGTTTATACTGCCTGTGAACCCTGAGGCTTCGAAGGCGGAGGCAAAAATGGCCAGTTCTCCGTCGCTCATTATGGGGTCGCCGAGCGCTGTCTCTGTTCTGACGAGGTTGATCATCGCCATACCCGGCTCAGGCGGTGAGAGAGGAACGTTCTTGCGGAACAAGTTGCGCAGAAACCGAGAGGGATTTTCATCAAACACAGCGTCTGCAACACCCGGCTTCCTATTGAAATGCACGAAGTAATAGTCGCTACCAAGAAAATCCTCCAAGGCCTCAATCCACGGCTTTTCTCCACGCTCCTGATACGGCAAGGCCAGATTTATGACCTTATTCACCCGGTCCGGATGCAACAAGGTCAGCCCCCAAACGACAAATGCCCCCCAATCGTGACCGACAAATGTAGCATCTTCGTACCCGTAGTGATCGAGCAGTGCGGTGAGATCCCCCGACAACTGTTGGATGTCATAGTCTGTGACTTTGACCGGTCGGGATGAGTTACCATAGCCCCGTTGGTTTGGGGCGATGACATGGTAGCCAGCCTCCACAAGAGCGGGTATCTGGTGCCGCCAAGTATAGGCGTGTTCTGGCCAGCCATGACAGAGTACGATAGCTTTCCTGCGTTTTCTCGTCCTGCTTCAAAGACTTCGAGTTCCACACCGTTGACGGCGATAAGGTAGGTTCGGGAAAATTAGCGGGATCAAACATAAAACTATCTCCATGTAGACATGTTCAACGCCTGCCTAATTTGCAATAGTGCCAAATTCTGTCACCAATGAATGATAGCTTTGCGAAATGAACACTCGCCTCCGACATGACGCCATCGTGCGCAGCCTTCGCCGCAACGGCACTTTGACAGTCGCTGAGCTGGCGGAGGAAGTCGGCGCATCCCGGCGCACCGTGTTGCGCGACATTAGCGCATTGCGGGATGAGGGGTTTGTCATTCATTCTGAACCCGGGCGCGGCGGCGGCCTGCAACTTGATCCGCAGTCGGTTCAGACCACAGCGCGGCTTTCGGTTGCGGAAGTGTTTGCACTTCTTATCAGCGTGGCGTGCATGCGCGCCGCAGGAAATCTACTTTCGGTCTCGCAGATGCCGGGCTTGCCAAAATTGAAAAGGCCCTGCCCTCGGATAAAGTCCGGGATTTGCGCCGGTTTCTGGATTGCTTGTATGTTGGGCAGCTTTCACCGCAGGTTGACATATCCGATATGGGCGTCATGGAGCCCGCGCTGCTACCCGCATTCGAGAAAGCTTTTCTTCAACGGTTCCACCTGCGTTTCCAATACCGTGACGCAAAAGGAGCTGTAACCAGCAGAGTTGTTGAGCCCAAGCTATGCTGATCTTGCCACCCCTATGGTATTTGGTGGCGTGGGATCCGGCACGCGACGACTTCCGTCATTTCCGAATGGACCGGATTAGCAAGCCGGAATACCTTCCGGACACAACCTTTCGACAAAGGCGCGTTCCATTCGAGGATAACGTCCGCCCAATTCGCGAGTCACCTCGCTGATCCTCCTACATAAAGCTCCGTTTTCAAGAGCTTACTTCCCACCCGCATGCTTTTTCAGGAAGCATGGAAGATCCTGTCGAACTGCTGTGGTTTTTCTATATGGGCGGCGTGGCCGCAGTTTTGGAACACATGGCACTCGACGTTTCCGCCGTTTCGCTCGTAAAGGTCTAGCGCGTTTGAGGTTTGGGTGACCATGGCTGAGGCGGGAAGACCGCTTCGCCGGGCCAGTTGGCAGGAACCCCATTTTGCCCAGTGCCCCCAGCTCAAACATGGAATTGTCAGAGACCACAAGGTCATCAGCGCCATGCACCCAAAGAATGGCAGGCTTGACCGCAACATCGCAGAACCCAAGCGGGTTCGCTGATGGTTTGGAGCAAGCGCATTGCTGGCACCAAACTTGCCCGGTGCGATGCCCGGCCAGTTGGGAGAGGCGATCACATCCCCCGGATAGCAGCCTCGCCCATGTGCTGGGCAAACACAGTTGCCGTGAACGCTTCAATCCGCCTTGGCACAAATGGCGGTTTCCAAGCGTACTGGTTCAAAATATTGCGCGGTGAAAAAACGTTCTCAGAGCCACTGTCATTCAGCATCAGCGACTGAACAATATCCGGGTTCATCGCCGCCGCGCCGCTTCCGGCCCCATCTTCAAAGCAAGGCGTTCCATCGGCTTTGGAACACCCGAACCCGAACGGAGAGGCCGGACTAACCTGCGTGAGAGAAAGGACGCGCTGCGGATAATCAGCAAGGAACTGCCAAAGCACACCTCCACCAAGCGAATGGCCGACCATATGCGCCGCTGGAATGCCCAGCTCATCCATCAGCGCGGCAAGGTCCTCTGAAAAGTCCTTGGTCCCACGGGTGGCATCCACAGTGCTGCCGGATCGGCACCGCCATAGCCGCGCAGGTCCGGTGCAATCGCCCGGTAAGTTTCGGGCAAGCGCTGCATGGTTTCTTCAAACCATGTTGCTGCTGAAAGATTCCCGTGAATGAAGAGGATCGGCACACCCTCTTCTGGACCGGAAAAAAGTACCCGCGTTGTCAAACGTGCAGAGCGAACAGAACGCGCCTCAAGAAGCGTTGGAATCTCCATCTTCTTCCCTTCCGGTGGTTTTGGCAGCGCCCTGCACTCAGGCGTACAAAGACGCCTGTTTCAAACGCTCATAACCATAGACTAACAGCAGTTTGCTTGCATGGGAATAAACTCCCCGCCTGGACTGTGCCAGCCAAGAGAAAGATGAAAGCGCTAAAGAGGCGCGGTCATGGTTCGGCCACTGCTCAATTCAGCAACGGTTTCTTTTGTTGCGTCCTGAACGGTGCCCTAGTTCTAATCTCCAGCAGAACCTTCACCGCAACCTTCCGGCTGGTGCTGCTTATCTGCCGCTGCCAGGCATCCTCATACCGTGACCATCGAAAAGCATAGCTCTTCAAAAGCTGGCAAATCTCCTCGCTCGGCTCCTCGTCAAAGACAAACTGAATGCGGTTGATACTAATATTTTCTCTCACGGTCAGTCCGGGAATACGAATGCTCGCCGGCTCAACCTGTTGCTGCTCTTGTCGAGGACTGTCTTGGTCCATTGCCCCGATCCTTTTCTGACTGCTGCTCCCGAATGCACGGTAAGGATTGCCAGCACACAGGCCTGACCTGACGCCGCACTTCCCTGCCCCACGGTAGTCCCTCTCCACAGCCCCCCGGCACAGGGGATAACTGCTTCGATCACGTCTGATTCGCTCTTAAGGGCCCCCACATCTCTAAACAGATCAGGAACCCGTTAATTTTTTTTGGCAATTCCCGGCACAAATACGGAATTGCCTGACGGTTGGTAAGCAACATGCCCAAAACGGCGTGTGCTCCACCCGACTCACTGAGCGATACCTATCAAATCTACTAGGTTGTTTCTCTGACATGAAGCAAATTGAGAGCGTCTAATTCGAATTAACGAGACCGCTCTGTTGAGGAAATATCAATCTCACAACTTTGCTCTCGTAAAGCGCTCAACCAGAAGAAACCGGAGCCACCTGAGCAACAGAGGTTGCTTCACTCCCTCGTTTTGGGGAGCAGAGACCTCACGGCATGGCGGTCTTACAAAATCGCGCAGAAAAACGCGAAATTGCGCAAAGCAACGCACATATCAACGTAAACGGGTTATCCCCGTCACCAACGCAGGTTATTCCCCTTTCAAAAGGCTGGCTCAGCCAGTACGGCGCGTAAAACCAGATCAGAGACGCTACGGGCGATCTCTTCCAAGTCTTTGTCGGTCTGTTCAGGCGCGGAGAATACCAGAAACACGGGCCGTTCATCAGGATGATGATGGAGTGAAGGGTGATGGAAATCGATTGCTTGGCAAATACGCCCGCCTCTATGCCCTCACTCAGCACACCGCGGTAAAGGTTCTCGTAGGCACGACGCAACTCGATGATCTTTTGGATCATTTCCTTCTCGTGGGGCTTGGCCGAACCACGGAAGAACATGCGGGTGTCCTCACTCACAACCCGGTGGTAGCTCAGAAATTGAAGGATGCGCATCACGTGTGCGGTGGACATGGCACGCAGCTTCTCGATGGGCGGCAAGTCTTGCGCCGCAATCGGGCTGACCTTTTCCATAAGCAGCGATACAGAACGCAGACGCACCGCGTAAAGCAGCTCGCCCTTGGAGCGGAAGTGATGATAGATACGGCCCTTTGTTGCGCCAAGAAGCCCGGCAATATCATCAATCGAAGCCACATCCGGCCCCATTCTCATGAAGCACTCAGCAGCAGCGTCTAATATCTCTTGCTGAGACCGGCTCAATCTTCGATCATTCCTGCATTCCCTTAAGGCCCAACGGGCTTTCTCCCCTGCAAACAGTTCTCTCAATCCAATATCCGAGAAACAGCCTGAAAGGTGTGCCCGCTCGCACGTTCTTTTAGAATTTCCAAATATGAAAATTCCGATGAAAGATCGGCAGGCACTTTTCGGGAATACGCTGTAAATGCACAGGTTTACGGCCTAATCCCGAGGTAAAACCCTAGCACACCTAACAGACTTGTGTATCAGAAAGTACTTTACCGAACGCATCACTCACTAGTATATGTTCAACCTATGATAGACGGACTCACCTCCTCATTTCCCGGAATCGCCCGCGCTGCGTCTTACAACGCTGCCCAGCCTGCTCGTGTGAACCAGCAGGAGGCAACGAGTTTTTCCGTTGAACATGCGGTTCCAAAAGATTCTGTCGTCATTAGCAGCGACCTATCTGCCAATCCGGTTGCTGCCCCCTCTTCCTCTGAAAAGTCCAAGAACGAAAATGGACAGCTTTCAGAAGAGGAGCAGCAGCAGGTTGAAGACCTTCAGGCCCGCGATGCGGAAGTGCGTGCGCACGAACAAGCCCATTCAGCCACCGGCGGCGCCTATGCCGGCGCACCCAGTTATACCGAAACACGCGGCCCCGACGGCCACAGCTATGCCATTGGCGGAGAAGTCTCAATTGACTCTGCGTCGGTTGCCGGAGACCCCGAAGCAACCATCATCAAGCTGAACACGGTCATCGCCGCCGCCCTCGCTCCGGCCCAGCCTTCCGGTCAGGATCAGGCGGTTGCCTCTCAGGCCCAGAAGGATCTGGCTCAGGCTTATACAGAGCTAAGCGAGAGCAACCTCGAGATTGGTGATGAAGAGAAAGAAACCAGCGAAATCAGCAGGTTAAACTCTCTTCTGCAAATTCAGGAATATCCTGAAACAGCATCTGATCCCTCCGCTCTCCTCCTTAACGCAACTCAGGCCTATCAGGCAGGAGCGGTGTAACGCCTTGCGGCGACCACAAACGCCTCTCCACCCGCAAGTCTTAGGTCACCAGTTCGCCAACCACATCACACGCCATCTTTGAGATGAACGGAACGGCCATGCGCATCATTGCAGCGGCCTCTGGATTGGAAGCGTTGCCAGCTTCCGCCCGTGCGACAACCCCTTGAATAATTGCAGATAATCGGAACATGGAGAACGCCAGATAGAATTCCCAGTTCTCGATACCGTTTAGTCCACGACGTTTGCAATACTCGCGGATGTACTCCTCTTCGAGTGGAATACCCAGCGATGTACGATCCAGCCCTGCGAGCCCGCGCAAACCTTTCATGGACGGCATACGCCACTGCATGCACTGGTAAGCAAGGTCTGCTAATGGGTGCCCAAGCGTGGAAAGCTCCCAATCCAGCACAGCTATGATTCTCGGTTCGGTGGGATGGAAGATCAGATTGTCGATCCGGTAATCCCCGTGGACCAGAGAAGATATCCCATCATCCTCCACCATATTGGCTTCAAGCCACGCCATCAGGCGATTCATGGACGGAACATCTTCGGTCTCAGAAGCTTTGTACTGCTTGATCCAACGGTCCGTTTGCCGCGCAAAGTAGTTGCCCGGCTTCCCATAATCCGCCAGCCCAACTGCTTCGGGCGAAACATCATGCAGCGCCGCAAGCACGCGGTTCATCTCTGCAAAGATCGCAGTGCGCTCTTCGTTGGAAGACTTCTTCAAAGCAGGATCCCAGAAAATCCGCCCCTCTACAAACTCCATGATGAAGAACATGGTGCCGATCGGCGAGTCATCTCCTGACAAATGATAGGTCTTGGGAACCGGTACATCACTGTCAGCCAAGGCTGTCATAACCCGATACTCGCGATCCACCATATGCGCGGATTTCAGCAGGGTTCCCGGAGGCTTCGCGCGCATGACATAGGTCTTGCCGGAGGTCACCAGTTTGTAAGTCGGGTTGGATTGGCCACCCGAAAATTTCTCGATCTCCAGCAGCTCACCAAACTCGGGTATATGCTGCTGCAGATACGCCTGAAGCGCTGGTTTATCTAATGTATGCAAATTGTTAGTCATGGGCTCCCCTCTTCCATGAAACATTTGATTGCCTGGCTGCAAGCCGCCCCTTGACCAGCCAGACACTCTGTTTTTCTTCTGATCAGGCGTTCACCATTGCCTTTACCAGCTTGGCCACACCTTCCATGGCGCTGCCCACCGGCTCTGCATTTGTACGGTCGGCAATCCGGTCCCAGTTGGCGGCAATCGCCTCTGGTGTGCGCTCTGCTTCCGGCAGATGAATGCCCTGTGTTTCCACCATTTCCGCCAGTGTGTACGTGCCAGCAGCTGCTACGAGCACCTTGCGGTTTGGCGCAGCGTCAGAGCACAGGAACACCACAGCAGGCGTGATATTTTCAGGTGCCAGCATTTTGAGAGTTCCCGCATCCATAATGCTTTCCGTCATGCGGGTACCCGCAGAAGGCGCGATGCAGTTGATGTGAATGTTGTTCTTGGCACCTTCAATACCAAGCGTATTCATCATGCCCCACAGCCCCGCTTTCGCAGCGCCGTAGTTGGCCTGCCCAAAGTTGCCGTAGATACCGGATGGAGACGTGGTCATGACAATTCGGCCATAACCTTGCTCTTTCATCACGTTCCAGACAGCCTTGGTGCAGATTGCAGCACCGGTGAGGTGTACCTCTACCACCTTGTTCCAACTGGACATTTCCATCTTGGCAAAAGACTTATCGCGCAGAATACCCGCATTGTTGATGAGGATATCGACGCGCCCGAAGGCCTCAACAGCCTCAGCAACCATGGCGTTGACTGCGGCTTCATCCGTCACATCGGCTGCATTGGCAATCGCTTTGCCACCAGCGGCGATGATCTCTTCAACAACGGTCTCGGCAGCCGTTGCAGATGAGCCGGAGCCATCCACTGCGCCGCCCAGATCATTCACAACCACTGCTGCGCCACGGGCCGCAAGGTCCAGCGCATACAAGCGGCCAAGCCCACCACCAGCACCGGTGATGATTGCGACCTGTCCGGCAAAGTTCATTGTATCCTGCGTCATGCAGATACCTCCTCAAAATACGTCATTGTCAGCCACTTCGCGACCAATGCGGGGCTCTCAACGCCCTCGATCTCGATTGCAAGGCCAAACTCCTGAAGGATCTGCCATCTCCCTTGCGGGTCAGAGTGTCCAGCGTGAAGCGTCCACGAATACGCTTACCACTGGCGACGGGATGCAAAAAGCGGATCTTATTGAAACCATAGTTGATGCCCATGGTCCGCCCTCTCACAACGGGCAGGGCTTCAACTGCAAACTTGCTGGCGAGGGAGAGCGTGAGAAACCCATGGGCAATCGTGCCGCCAAACGGCGTTTCTGCCTTTGCACGCTCAGGGTCCATATGGATAAACTGCTCATCAAACGTCAGTTTTCCGAAAGCGGAAATCATTTCCTGATCTACAGTCACCCAGTCAGACAAGCCGACTTGCTCGCCCACTTTGCTCTCAAGCTCTTCCACGGTCAGTTCCATAAGAACCCCTTTTTACCCAAACAGGTTGCCACCGGTCGCTACGTGAATGCCGCCATCGAGCGGGAGCACCTCACCCGTGACATAGGACCCACCTTTGCCGCACAGGAAGAGCGTTGCCCCTGCGATATCATTGGGATGTCCGATGCGCTTCAAAGGCACGCCTTTGCTGACGAATTCCACTTTCTGCTCCGTATCCGTCGCAAACGCTGTCATCCGGGACTGGAATGGACCCGGTGCGAAGCCGTTGAACGTAATGTTCTTTCGCGCCATTTCTTTGGCAAGAATGCGTGTAAGCTGATGCACTGCTGCTTTGGATGCGGAATAGGAATAAGCACCATCACCAATCGGTGTAGAGCCCATAACAGAGCCAAGATTGATCACGCGCGCCGGATCTTCCGGGCTACCACTTTCCTTCAGTTCTGGCAGCAATGTCTGCGTCAGATGGAACAGGCCCGCCACGTTCACGTCCATCACGCGGCTCCACGCATGGTACGAGAAAGCCCCTAACGGCTCTCCCCAACTGACACCTGCATTGTTGACCAGAATGTCGAGCTTCGGGCTGCGCTCACGAAAGGCTGCAACAAGCTTGTCGACACCTTCCTCGGAGCCCACATCCCCTTGAAACGCCTCAACTGATCCGGATGGCTCCGCATTGTTGCGGCTCAGGTCGGCATTGATCTCTTCTGCCGCTTTCTCAACCACATCCAGTTTGCGAGAGCAGATCAGAACACGTGCACCGCCTTCTGCCAGCGCTGTGGCAACCATGCGGCCGATTCCGGTTCCACCGCCTGTTACCAGTGCCGTTTTGCCCGGTACTCCAAACAATTCCTCAAGATAGCTCATGAAGAAACCCTACCTCCTTAGTGTTCTTCGTTTTGCAACCGTATCTCGCGCAAGTTGGCTTTCGCTCATCCCTCGTTGGACAAGCCAATAACCACTTTTGGGCAACCCACCTTAAACCAATGATCAAGCGTGCCCATCAACGCGTACAGTTGACAACATACTCGGTAGTATGTTTCGGTAGATCATCAGTTGTAAAGCAAAATTTTTGCAGACCATCTTTTGTCTCTCCAGCTTTGGGTCTGGATTGTGCGTGGGAGCCCATGATCACATATCCCTTTGATATAACGTGGGTTTTATCCACAGCACGGTGAAGATAAAAGAGCTCAGAAGTCTCGGGAGGGCCAATCATGAGCGACACTATATTAGCCGAACGTCCAGCTATGGACCTTGGCGTCAGCAAGCGTGTAGCACCACTCATTGAGCAGGTGCGCAGCATGATCCGCGATGAAATCATGCCACTTGAACAGGAATTCCATGATGAGGTTTCCGTTGGGGATCGCTGGGAATACACACCGCGCCAGAAAGAGATTCTGGAAGGCCTGAAGGCAAGTGCTCGCGAGAAGGGTCTTTGGAACTTCTGGCTCACTGGTTCCGAGCGCGGCTATGGTCTCAGCACCGTTGAATACGCCTATCTGGCTGAAGAAATGGGGAAATCTCCACTCGCGCCAGAGGTCTTCAACTGCGCTGCACCTGACACCGGCAACATGGAAGTGTTTGAGCGCTATGGCTCCGAAGAGATGAAGGAGAAATGGCTCAAGCGTTTGCTTGAGGGTGAGATTCGCTCTGCCTATCTCATGACCGAACCGGACCACGGCTCTTCTGACGCAACCAACATTAGCATGACCTGCGTTCGTGATGGCGACGATTACGTGCTGAACGGCGAGAAATGGTGGTCTTCCGGTGCAGGTGATCCACGCTGTGCTGTTTACATCACCATGGTGCACACACCAACCGCGGGCAATAAGCACCAGCAGCATTCCATGATCGTGGTGGATGCCAACACACCGGGCATCACCAAGCTGCGCCCTATGCAGGTATTCGGTCATGACCACGCTCCACACGGTCACATGCACCTGCGCTTTGAAAATGTGCGCGTTCCTGCCAAAAACCTGCTTTTGCAAGAAGGTGCCGGTTTTGCAGTAGCGCAGGGCCGTCTTGGGCCGGGCCGCATTCACCACTGCATGCGTGCCATTGGCAGGCAGAACAGGCTCTGGAGCTAATGTGCAAACGCGCCATCAACCGCGAAGCCTTCGGCAAGCCGCTCTACAAGCTGGGTGCAAACTTCGACATTGTCGCTGAATGCCGCATGGAGATTGAACAGGCCCGCCTCCTCTGCCTCAAAGCAGCATGGATGATGGACAACGCCTCGGGCCGTGAAGCTGCCTTCTGGATCAGCCAGATCAAGGTCGTGGCCCCGCGCATGGCACTGAAGGTCACGGATGAGGCCATGCAGATGTTTGGCGGTCAGGGCATCTCGCAGGATACCCCGCTGGCAGCCAACTGGATGGGACTGCGCACGCTGCGCTTTGCAGATGGGCCGGACGCGGTGCACCGCAACTTCATTGGCCGCGCGGAACTTCGCAGACACACTCAAGAGAAGATCTAATCAGAAAGGTGGGCAATTGCTCACCTTTTTCTTTTCATATGCACTCCAAAACAGGGAGAACGCAATGACGTCACTTGATGAATTCCGCATGGAAACACGGGCATGGCTGCAAGAGAACTGCCCGCAGGAAATGCGAAAAGCGGTTACCGTTGAAGATGATATCTGCTGGGGTGGTCGAAACTGGACCTTCAAATCCGAAGCGCAAAAACTATGGCTGGAGCGCATGGCCGCACGTGGTTGGACCGTGCCACACTGGCCGAAGGAATACGGCGGAGGTGGCTTGAGCGGTGATGAAGTCAAAATCCTCAAAGAAGAGATGACACGCATCAACGCTCTTTCTCCGTTGGAAAGCTTCGGCATCTGGATGCTCGGCCCTGCCCTACTCGAATACGGCTCCCACGAACAAAAGCTTGAACACCTGCCAAAGATCGCTCGCGGTGAAATTCGCTGGTGTCAGGGCTATTCCGAACCGGGTTCCGGCTCAGATCTCGCCTCCGTTCAGACCAAGGGCGTCGACATGGGCGACCATTTCCTCGTTTCCGGCCAGAAGATCTGGACCTCCTACGCCGACAAAGCCGACTGGATTTTTGCGCTGGTGCGCACTGAGCCAGACGCGAAAAAGCATAAGGGCATCTCGTTCCTGCTGTTCGATATGACCAGTGAGGGCGTCTCCACCAAGCCGATTCGCCTGATTTCGGGCAGTTCTCCATTTTGCGAAACCTTCTTTGATGAAGTGAAGGTGCCTATGGAGAACGTGGTTGATGAGCGCGGCAACGGCTGGACCATTGCCAAGTATCTGCTGACCCATGAACGCGAAATGGTCAGCAACCTTGATGCGATCTTCGGCGGCTCCGCAGGCCTGTATGAAACAGCTACTAAATCCATTGGTTTGGATGAAACCGGCCGTCTGGATGACCCGCTGCTGCGCGCAGACATCGGTGATTTCCTCGTGGATGAAATGGCGTTGACGGCTCACCTTGCTGCAGCAAAAGACTTTCACCGGGCTGGCAACCAGTTAGGCGCCCGTTCTGCAGAGCTAAAGTACTTGGGCACTGAATTAAACAAACGCCGCCAGAGCCTTGTTGTGCAAGCTGGCGGGTTGGAAGCACTTTCAGGCCCAGAGGAAAACGGCGGGATTGGAAATCAGTCAGCCTCCTGGCTGCGCTCCAAGGGCAACAGTATTGAGGGCGGAACGTCAGAGATCATGCTCTCCATCATTTCAAAGGCAGTGCTGCGCCTGCCATCACTGGGTTAAGGAGAGAAAACATGGAACTTTTTAGCTCTGAAGAAACTCTTCTAAAGGACTCCGCCGCTGGCTTCATGTCAGAACATGCCCCTGTGCAGGCCTTGCGTGACATTCGGGACCACAAGGTAGCTCTTGGCTTTAACCAGCAACTCCACAAAACACTGGCTGATATGGCTGGTTCGGCATGCTCTTGCCGGAAGACGCTGGCGGATACGACTTCGGGCACCGCGCTGCTGGGCTTGTGGCTGAGGAGATGGGCCGCAACCTGACAGCCTCCCCTTTCCTTTCAACCGCCGTTTTGAGCGCGGTCGCTCTTCGTCAGTCAGGCGGCGAGCATCTGCGCGAGTGGGGACCTAAGATCGCAACGGGGAATGTGGTCATTGCGCTGGCTATTGACGAGGGTGCAAAGCACAACCCGTCCCGCATCAAAGCCACAGCCGAGCCTGATGGCAACGGCTTCATCCTTAACGCACGCAAACGTGCGGTGTTTGACGGCTACAATGCAGACCGGTTGATCGTTGTTGCAAAGAGTGGAGATGAAACGGGCCTCTTCCTCGTAGACCCAAGTGCTGCAGAAGTTGAGATCGAGCGCAACGCAATGCTGGACAGCCGCAATGCTGCAAACATTCAGATCACCAATCTTCATCTGGATGGTAAGGACCTGCTGTGCCCTCTCGACCAAGGTGCCGCCGTCTTGGAAGCCACCCTGCGTTCAGGTCGCGCCATTGCCGCCTCAGAGCAACTTGGGGTTGCGAGAAAAGTTGCCGAGCGGACTACGGCTTATCTGGGTGAACGAAAGCAGTTTGGCGTGCCTATCGGCATGTTTCAGGCGCTTCAACACCGTTTGGCCGATCTTTACTGCCAGATTGAGCAAACAGCCTCACTCATCTCAGCCGCGCAAAGAGCAATAGATACAACTACAGATAGTTCAGATGAAATTTCACGTGCAGCAAAAGCAAAGGTGGCTAAGGTTTCCCGCATTGCAACAGAAGAAGCGGTGCAGATGCATGGTGGAATTGGAATGACCGATGAAGTTGATATCGGATTGTTCATAAAACGCGACCGAGTCCTGACAGAAATGCTCGGGGATAGTGCTCATCATGTAGATACATTGCTAAAAAAAACGGGGTCTATAGCTAAATAATACGTGTTTATACTTGTGATTATTTCAAAAGTGATTTCATAATCACTGCTATCTGATCCACCCCTTTGGATCGGCAGGAGCCAGTCTGCAACAGCATTGCCCGATGTTGCAGACTGGCTCTTCTTTATCGGCTCCCCACTCTCACCTCAGACCTTCATACCCGGCATATTGAGAGAGGACGTGTTTCCGCCATCCACAGCAAGCGCCTGACCAGTGATGAAGCTGGCATCGCTGCTGGCAAGAAACGCGATTGTTGCCGCAACTTCAGTAGGTTCGCCATGACGACGCAGTTCTGCTCTGGTACCAAGCTTGGCTTCCTTGCCCGTGTTTCGCGCATAGTCGAAAACAGGTTTGGTCATGCCGGTCTCAATAAGCCCCGGACAAACCGCATTGACGCGGACACCATCTGCACCAAAGTCACAGGCGGATGTCTTGGTGAAGTTGATGAGTGCCGCCTTGGAGGCGCTGTACGCGTTGCCACCGGCCCCTCCTCTGATCCCAGCAACAGATGCCGTATTCACGATGGAACCTTTGCCTGAAGCTTTGAGCTGTTCCTTGGTGTACTTGGTGAACAACATGGCCCCGAGTACATTCACCTCATAAACCTTGATCCAGTCAGCAAACTTCTCGTGGCTTCCACCCCATGAGCCCTCACAGATGATGCCAGCATTATTGCAAAGCACGCTGATGCCGCCCAAAGAGCTCTCAATTTCCCCAACGCAGCGCTCCACAGCTTCTTCATCGGCCACGTTGAGTACGTAGACCCCGGAGCTGGAACCTTCCGGAAGCATCTCTGCGGTCGCGTTCAAGCCCTTCTCATTGAGATCGACAAGCGCGACAGCAGCGCCTTCTTCAGCCAGACGAATTGCCGTTGCACGCCCGATACCACTGCCCGCACCTGTAATCAGGGCTGTTTGCCCTGCAAACCTTGGTTGCATGATCATGCTCTCCCCGTTTCCAGAACGACCTTGCCGACGACCCGTCTCTCCATGAGATCTCGAAGGGCCAGAGGGGCTTCCTCCAAAGTGTAGCTCCGGCTTACGGTCGGTTTGATCTTGCCTTCCTCAACCCACTTAAACAGCTCAGTAAAGTTGGCGGCGTCCTTCTCCGGTTCTCTCATACGGAAGGAGCCCCAGAAAACGCCCAGAATGGCGCAGCCCTTCAGCAAAGTCAGGTTGGTCGGGATAGTCGGGATATCGCCCGCAGCAAAGCCCACAACCAGCGCACGGCCATTCCAGCCGGTGGAGCGTAGGGCCTGCTCAAACAGATCTCCGCCCACAGGATCGTAGACCACATCAACCCCAGCCTTGCCGGTGATTTCCTTCAGGCGGGTTCTCAGGTCCTGCGTGGAATAGTTGATCAGCTCATCAGCCCCGGCCTGACGTGCAGCCTCCAGCTTCTCCGCTGAGCTGGCCGCCGCAATCACCCTTGCGCCCATCACCTTGCCAATCTCAACCGCAGTGAGGCCAACGCCGCCGCCGGCTCCCAGCACCAGCAACGTTTCGCCCGGTTGCAACTGAGCACGCTGCTTCAACGCATGCATGGAGGTGCCGTAAGTCATGGTAAAGCCCGCAGCAGCCTGAGCCGACATGCTTTCAGGCCGCTTGAGCACTGTAGATGCCGGAACCACAACCTCTTCTGCAAACCCGCCCTGTTGCAAAAGAAGCGCCATCACTGGATCACCCGGCGCAAAATTCGTCACGCCCTCACCCACGGCTGCAATGCGCCCCGCAATTTCTCCGCCCGGAATGAACGGCATGGGCGGCTTGATCTGATACTTCCCCGCTATCACCAGCGTATCGGGAAAGTTAACCCCTGCGGCTTCCACCGCAATTCGCACCTGGCCTTTACGCGGCTCTTTAATGTCAACATCCTCAACGCGCAAAGCTTCCGGTGGCCCGAACTCTGAACAGACAACAGCACGCATTCTTTCCCTCCCAAATCAAAACATACCCGCGAGTATGTTACGGAAATGCGCTGAGTGCAACCACGACGCAAGGTGCATATTTGCGGGGCGCTTCCCAATACGCTTTCACTTTGACTAGGTTGCTTTGGAACCTAGAAACTACGGTTGATGGTGCCCCCTGCACTCTCTCTGATGAGTTTCAGCCGCTGGAAAACTCGCCAGAAGGATCTGCCGCTAAAAGAAGTCGTCAAGCACTCTTTCACAGACTCAGCAGACCGATTAGGTTTATCGGATTATCTGCAACTGGAGCTGGCTCGTGCCAAACTTACCCCTTCCCTTTTTCACCGCATTGTTTTTGTGTTTTATCCTCCTACGCCTGATGGTCGGCTACGGACGCAAGTTGCCGTCGCTGTTTGTTTTGACCATCAGCCTTTACGCTCTGCAATCCGTTTTGCTCGGCATCAAGTGGGGCATGGGAGGCTTACCGTCCTGGGCGCTTGCAGGTCTGGCCTTGCTGTTGCCGCCCGCCACATGGCTGTCCTTCCTTCAGCTCACGGATCGGCTGTCAACGAAGGCCCTCAGCTGGACGGCAGGTACCACACTGCTCTCGCTCGCCATCTTAGCTTTAGCACCAGGCCTTAACGCTCCGGTGCTCATAGATTTGGTAGGGGTAACGATTTACCTTGGCTACGGCTTTCTGTTCTTCCGCTCTGCAACAACCCGGCAGTGGGAATGGACAAGTCACCTCCCCATTGATCAGATGCTGCCGACGCGGCAAACCCAACTCATCGCAGGCGCGGTGTTCTCAACATCAGCGCTGGTCGATCTGGCCGTCGCGATTGACTTTGCCGTAAACAAGGGTAGCAGCGCCGCAACCATTGTGGGCACAGCCAATCTCTTTATGCTGCTTTCATTGATTGCAATTGTCGTTCTCTTTGGTCGCAAACCATCTGCTACAAAAACTTTAAACCAACCAGAGCAGAAGCAAGTTGAAGCATCCGAAGAGCAAATCGCAATAGTCACGGCACTGGATCAGCTTATGCGAGAGGAACACCTCTACCGCGATGAAAACCTGTCACTCGACAAACTCGCGCGTAGACTGCGTGTGCCGGCGCGGCAGATTTCGACGGCTGTGAACACACTGCGAGAAATTAATCTGCCGCAATACACCAATGGCTTTCGCGTGGTGGAGGCCTGTCATCTGCTAGAGACAACAGACACTCCAATCACCACCATCATCTTCGAAGTTGGCTTCACGACCAAGTCCAACTTCAACCGTGAGTTCCAACGGATCACGGGCAAGAGCCGAGTGCTTGGAGGAAGGAACATCGCGCATCCACAAGCGTTGAGACCACCTAGAAGATTTCCCGCAGGATCCCTGTAGCCATCGACCAACCACCCATCAGGCTGATGTTGGACACCAGCTTATCAACGTTGATGCGGATGTTCTCCCGCTGAACATCTGCATCAAACTTGAGATAGACCGCTGCCATTTCTCCAGTTAGATCGAAACTGGAAACACCTCCCTTGAAATAGATCACGGCCTTCTCAGCTGCGACAGTAAATGCGGCGAACGATCCAACAAAATCTCCTGCCACCTTATCCATATTCACGCTCACATTCATGGCGCCCGGCAACCTCAGGGTTGCA
>BAXV01000036.1 GCA_001310715.1 Pseudovibrio sp. JCM 19062 | reverse complement strand
GGAAATGGTGATGCCTGGTGATAACGTTGCTGTTTCAGTTGAACTTATCGTACCAATCGCTATGGAAGATGGTCTGCGCTTCGCTATCCGTGAAGGCGGTCGTACCGTCGGCGCTGGTGTGGTAGCTGAAATCATTGAATAAGAATTGAGTTTGGACTGCGGTTCGATCTTGTGTTGAACCGCAGTTGTTTTGCTCAGTTAAGGATTAGTCATGAACGGCCAGAATATACGGATCCGCCTGAAGGCGTTTGATCACCGTGTTCTTGACGCTTCCACTAAGGAAATCGTGAACACGGCGAAACGGACCGGCGCACAAGTGCGTGGACCAGTTCCGTTGCCGACGCGGATTGAGAAGTACACAGTACTTCGCGGCCCGCATGTTGATAAAAAGAGCCGCGATCAGTTTGAAATGCGCACACATAAGCGCCTTTTGGACATCGTCGACCCAACACCACAGACAGTTGATGCTTTGATGAAGCTCGACCTGGCTGCTGGCGTTGACGTCGAGATCAAGCTCTAAGTGCGGCAAGGGGACACAGTAATGCGTTCTGGAGTGATCGCACAGAAGGTGGGTATGACCCGTATTTATAACGAGGCAGGTGAACACGTGCCCGTTACAGTACTGCGTCTAGACAACTGTCAAGTTGTTGCTCACCGGACGGCAGACAAGAACGGCTACACTGCGCTTCAGTTGGGCGTAGGTGCGGCAAAAGTTAAGAACACGAACCGCGCGATGCGTGGCCACTTTGCGGTTGCAAAGGTTGAGCCTAAGCGCAAACTCGCTGAGTTCCGTGTTTCTGAAGAGAACTTGATCGAAGTTGGTGCTGAGCTTACAGCTGACCACTTCCTTAACGGTCAGTTCGTGGATGTAACCGGCACCTCTATCGGTAAGGGCTTTGCTGGTGCGATGAAGCGTCACAACTTCGGTGGTGGTCGCGCTTCACATGGTGTGTCTATTTCACACCGTGCGCACGGTTCTACCGGTCAGTGTCAGGATCCAGGTAAGGTGTTCAAAGGCAAGAAGATGGCCGGACACCTCGGTGCTGAACGCGTCACCACTCAGAACCTCAAAGTTGTACGTACTGACGTAGAACGTGGTCTGATCATGGTTGAAGGTTCTGTGCCTGGTTCTAAAGGCGGTTGGATCCTGGTTCGTGATGCAATTAAGAAGTCTCTGCCAGAGAACGCTCCTGTACCAGGTGCATTCCGTCAGAACTCTGCTGTTGCAGCGGCTGAAGCCGGGAAGGAAGGTGAGTGATGGAACTCGAGGTTAAATCCCTCGGCGGCAATGCTGCGGGTTCGATCACAGTGTCTGACGAGATCTTCGGTCTCGAGCCACGTATCGACCTGATCCAGCGCGTTGTTCGCTGGCAGCTTGCGAAGCGCCAGGCTGGTACACATAAAACTCTGGGTCGCTCAGAGGTAAATGGTACCACCAAAAAAATTCGTACGCCAGAAAGGTTCTGGCGGCGCACGTCACGGTAACCGTAAAGCACCTCAGTTCCGTGGTGGTGGTAAGGCATTTGGTCCAGTAGTGCGTGAGCACTCTCATGAACTTCCTAAGAAGGTTCGTGCTCTGGGTCTTAAGCATGCCCTGTCTGCAAAAGCAGCTTCCGGCAACCTCATTGTTGTCGAAGATGCAAAAGCGGCAGAAGCCAAGACCAAGGCTCTGAAAGAGCAGCTCGGTTCTCTCGGTTTGACCAGTGCGTTGTTCGTGGACGGTTCTGAAGTAGATGCAAACTTCGGTTTGGCTACTCGTAACATTCCACTCGTAGATGTACTGCCAGTGCAGGGTATCAACGTTTACGACATTCTTCGTCGTGACACGCTGGTCCTGACCAAAGCGGCAGTTGCAGCTTTGGAGGAGCGCTTCTAATGAGCAAGCTCGTTCACTACGACAAAATCGTATCTCCGGTGATCACCGAGAAAGCTACCTTCGCTTCTGAAGAGAACAAGGTTGTTTTTAAGGTTGCTCTCACTGCCACTAAACCGGAAATCAAAGCAGCTGTTGAATCTCTGTTTGGCGTAAAAGTCAAAGCGTCAACACTTTGGTTCGCAAGGGTAAGACCAAGCGTTTCAAGGGTGTTGTTGGCAAGCAGAGCAACTTCAAAAAAAGCTGTGGTCACACTGGAAGATGGTCAGTCCATCGACGTGACGACCGGTCTTTAAGGGGTAGGACAAAATGGCACTTAAGACATTTAATCCGACATCTCCTGGCCGTCGTCAGCTGGTCCAGGTAGACCGTTCTGATCTTTGGAAGGGCAAGCCAGTCAAGAAATTGACTGAAGGTCTTTCCAAGTCCGGTGGTCGTAACAACTACGGTCGTAAGACTGCGAACAACATTGGTGGTGGTCACAAGCGTACCTACCGCCTCATCGACTTCAAGCGTCGTAAATTCGACGTTGTCGGTACTGTTGAGCGTTTGGAATACGATCCAAACCGTACTGCATTCATCGCTCTCATCACTTATGATGATGGTGAGCAGGCATACATCCTGGCTCCGCAGCGTCTTGCTGCTGGCGACAAGGTGATTGCAGGTGAAGCTGTAGATATCAAGCCGGGCAACGCTATGCCTCTGGCTTCTATCCCAGTCGGTACAATCATTCACAACATCGAGATGAAGCCAGGCAAAGGCGCGCAGATTGCACGTTCAGCTGGTGCTTATGCTCAGATTGTTGGTCGTGACGCTGGCTACACTGTAGTCCGTCTGTTGTCTGGTGAGCAACGCCGTGTACTCGGCACTTGCATGGCAACCGTCGGCGCAGTTTCCAACCAAGATCACGGGAACATCAACCTGGGTAAAGCAGGTCGTTCTCGTTGGTTGGGCCGCCGTCCACATGTTCGCGGTGTTGCTATGAACCCTGTCGACCACCCTCATGGTGGTGGTGAAGGTCGTACATCCGGTGGACGTCATCCGGTTACCCCTTGGGGCAAACCGACCAAAGGTAAGCGCACACGACGTAATAAAGCTAGCGATAAGTTTATCGTACGCTCACGTCATGCGCGGAAGAAGTAAGGGGAACGGATCGTGGCACGTTCGATCTGGAAAGGGCCGTTCATCGACGGTTACCTCCTGAAGAAAGCGGATAAGGTTCGCGAGTCCGGCCGTAAAGAGGTCATTAAGACCTGGAGCCGCCGCTCCACCATTCTTCGCACTTTGTGGGGTTGACTTTTGGCGTCTATAACGGTCAGAAGCACATTCCTGTTTTGATCAGCGAAGACATGGTAGGTCACAAGCTGGGCGAATTCGCTCCAAGCCGCACCTACTACGGTCATGGCGCTGACAAAAAGGCGAAGAGGAAATAGAGATGGGCAAGCAGAAGCATGAGCGGACGCTCGCCGACAGCGAGGCAAAAGCAGTAGTTCGTATGCTGCGAGTTTCTCCTCAGAAACTCAATCTCGTTGCTGCATCGATCCGTGGTAAGAAGGTAGGGTCTGCTCTTGCTGACCTGACCTTCTCCCGCAAGCGTATCTCTGGCGACGTCAAGAAATGTTTGATGTCTGCAATTGCAAACGCTGAGAACAACCATGATCTCGACGTCGACAATCTTGTCGTCGCCGAGGCGTATGTTGGCAAGGCGCTTGTAATGAAGCGCTTCCAGCCACGGGCACGTGGTCGTGTTGGACGGATTATGAAGCCGTTTTCCAACCTGACCATCGTGGTTCGTGAAGTTGAGGAGGCAGCCTGATGGGTCAGAAGATTAATCCAATCGGATTCCGTCTTGGTGTCAACCGGACTTGGGATTCCCGCTGGTTTGCTGGCAAAAACGAATATGGTCATCTTCTTCACGAAGATTTCCGCATTCGTGAGTACCTGCTCAAGGAATTGAAGCAGGCTGCTATCTCCAAGGTTGTCATCGAGCGCCCGCACAAAAAAAATGCCGCGTAACTATTCACTCTGGTCGTCCAGGTGTTGTTATCGGTAAAAAAAGGTGCGGACATCGAGCGTCTTCGCAAGAAGCTGTCCGAGATGACGAATTCTGAGGTGCACCTCAACATTGTTGAAGTGCGCAAGCCAGAGACAGATGCAGCACTTGTTGCAGCATCCATTGCTCAGCAGCTCGAGCGTCGTGTTGCATTCCGCCGTGCCATGAAGCGTGCAGTTCAGTCTGCAATGCGTCTTGGTGCCCAGGGCATCCGTATTAACTGCGGTGGTCGTCTGGGTGGTGCGGAAATCGCACGTATCGAATGGTATCGTGAAGGTCGCGTGCCTCTGCACACTCTACGTGCAGACATCGACTACGGTACTGCGACAGCACACACCGCTTACGGAGCGTGTGGCGTTAAAGTCTGGATCTTCAAGGGCGAAATCCTTGAACATGATCCAATGGCTTCTGAACGTCGTGCGACCGAAGGTGGTGGCAAGAGCGAACGCCAAGGTGGCGGTCGGCGTGAGCGCGCTGCGTAAGCAGCGCCTCACACGGCTTAACTATTAAAGCGAGAGAAAAGCGATGCTGCAACCAAAGCGTACTAAGTTCCGCAAGCAGCACAAGGGCCGCATCCATGGCAACGCCAAGGGTGGAACGGACCTCAATTTCGGTGCCTATGGTCTTAAGGCTATGGAACCAGAGCGGATCACCGCTCGCCAGATTGAGGCAGCCCGTCGTGCAATGACCCGTTATATGAAACGTGCGGGTCGCGTGTGGATCAGAATCTTCCCGGACGTTCCTGTGTCCTCCAAGCCGGCTGAAGTCCGCATGGGTAAGGGTAAAGGTTCTCCTGAGTACTGGGCGTGCCGGGTGAAACCTGGTCGCATTATGTTCGAAATGGACGGTGTGTCTGAAGATATTGCTCGTGAAGCAATGCGTCTGGCCGCTGCTAAACTCCCAATTAAGTGCCGGTTCGTCCAGCGCATTGGCGAGTAATCGGACATCGAAAGGAAAAGGCCATGAAGGCTAGCGACGTAAGAGCTAAGACCTCTGATGAGCTCAAGGCAAACCTGGAAGAACTGAAAAAAAGAACAGTTCAACCTGCGTTTCCAGAAGGCCACAGGTCAGCTCGAAAACACCGCTCGTGTCCGTCAGGTTCGCCGGGACATTGCGCGGATCCAGACAGTACTGCGCGTCAAGCGCTTGTCTGACAACGCATAAGGAGCTAATGATGCCAAAGCGTATTTTGCAGGGTGTCGTTGTTAGCGATGCGAACGAAAAGACAGTAACGGTTAAGGTAGAGCGTCGCTTTACCCACCCTTTGCTGAAAAAAGTTGTGCGCCGTACGAAGAAGTATCGTGCACATGACGAAAATAATTCTTACAAGGTTGGCGACACAGTTCAAATCGAAGAGTGTGCTCCAATCTCTAAGAATAAGAAGTGGACCGTTGTTTCTGCTGAAGCAGCGAGCTAGTGAACGCATCCAGCATTTCTGATTTAAGAATGCTGAGAAAGAACAAGGCGACGAGTCATGATTCAGATGCAAACAAACCTCGACGTAGCCGATAATTCCGGCGCACGTCGTGTCATGTGCATCAAAGTGCTCGGCGGCTCCAAACGGAAGTATGCTGGCGTTGGCGACATCATTGTTGTCTCCGTCAAAGAAGCAATTCCTCGGGGTCGTGTTAAAAAGGGCGACGTGATGAAAGCGGTCGTCGTTCGCACGGCTAAGGACATCCGTCGTGCTGACGGCAGTGTGATCCGTTTCGACCGCAATGCGGCCGTACTGATCAACAACAACAAAGAACCGATCGGAACACGTATTTTTGGCCCAGTTCCTCGTGAACTGCGTGGCAAGAATCACATGAAGATCATTCGCTTGCGCCGGAGGTGCTCTGATGCCCGCGAAGATCAAAAAGGGCGACAAGGTCGTCGTAATTGCCGGTCGTGACAAAGGAAAGACTGGGGAAGTTCTCCAGATGATCCCATCCGACAACCGCGCTGTCGTGCGTGGCGTAAATATGGTGAAACGTCACCAGCGCCAGACCCAGCAGAGCGAGGGTGGAATCATCGCAAAGGAAGCTCCAATTCAGCTTTCCAATATTGCCATTGCTGATCCTAAGGATGGCAAGCCGACCCGCGTCGGTTTCACGACTAATGATGCAGGCGCCACTGTTCGTGTCGCTAAGCGTTCAGGAGACGTGATTGATGGCTGACGCTACCTACACTCCACGGCTTAAAGCGCACTACAAAGATGTAGTGCGTGGTGAGCTTCAGGAGAAGTTTAACTACACCAACCCAATGATGATTCCATCGGTCGAAAAGATCGTATTGAACATGGGTGTTGGTGAAGCTGTTGGTGACAGCAAAAAGGCTCGTATCGCTGCTGAAGATCTGAGCTTGATTGCTGGGCAAAAGGCGGTTATTACCCGTGCTAGAAAATCTATCGCGACCTTTAAGGTTCGTGAAGATATGCCGCTGGGTACTAAAGTTACACTTCGTCGTAACCAGATGTTCGAATTCATGGATCGTTTGATCACAATCGCGCTTCCGCGTGTACGTGACTTTCGTGGCTTGAATCCGAAGAGCTTCGACGGACGTGGCAACTACGCTATGGGCCTTAAAGAACACATTGTTTTCCCTGAAATTGACTACGATAAAGTAGATCAAATGTGGGGTATGGACATTGTTGTTTGTACCACAGCGAAATCCGATGACGAAGCGCGTGAACTTCTGCGCGCGTTCAACTTCCCGTTCCGCAAATAAAAGCGGTATACGGGAAAGGAACGAGGACAGACGATGGCGAAGAAAAGCGCGGTCGAGAAAAATAAGCGGCGCGTAGCTCTTGTCAGCAAGTTTGCTGACAAGCGTGCTGCCCTGAAGGCGATGGCCAAGGACGAGAGCCTGTCCCTGGAGGAGCGATTTACTGCACGGCTTAAGCTTGCAAAGCTGCCGCGCAATTCCGCGCCTACACGGGTACGCAACCGGTGTGAAGTCACAGGTCGCCCACGCGGTTATTACCGCAAGCTCAAGATGTCTCGTATTGCACTTCGTGAGCTGGGTTCCCTGGGCAAGATCCCGGGTCTCGTGAAGTCGAGCTGGTAAGGAGTTACTGCTATGTCGATTTCCGATCCAGTCGGGGATATGATTACGCGCATTCGTAATGCGCAGATGCGTCGCAAATCTAAAGTAAGCACACCTGCTTCTAAGTTGCGCGCTCGCATTTTGGACGTTCTGATCTCTGAAGGCTACATCCGCGGTTATACCGCTGTAGACTTCGGTGGTGGAAAGTCTGAGCTTGAAATTGAACTGAAGTACTTCGACGGTACGCCAGTGATTCGCACCATTGAGCGCGTATCTAAACCTGGTCGTCGTGTGTATTCTTCAGTCAAGAACATCCCACACGTTGCAAACGGCTTGGGTGTATCTATTTTGTCCACACCTCAGGGTGTGATGGCAGATCACGATGCACGAGAGAAAAATGTGGGTGGTGAAGTGCTCTGCCGCGTCTTCTGACGCGGCTTAGCCCGATTAACTGAAATAACAGACAGGTTGATCTTATGTCTCGAATTGGCAAGAAGCCAGTCCCCGTGCCAAGCGGGGTAACGGCAACGATCAACGGCCAGGAAGTTATCGTAAAAGGCCCGAAGGGGGAACTCTCCTTCGTGGTCAACGATCTCGTCTCGGTCGAGATGGCGGATGATGGAATCCGTCTTGATCCGCGCAACCAGTCCAAGACTGCGCGCTCTATGTGGGGTATGTCCCGCACCATGGTCGCTAACCTCATTCAGGGTGTGACCACCGGCTTCGAAAAGCAGCTGGCGATTACCGGTGTTGGTTACCGTGCGCAGGTTCAAGGTAAAACACTTAATCTTGCTCTTGGTTTCTCTCATGATGTCAAATTTGACATTCCTGAGGGTGTAGAAATCAAATGTCCGAAGCCGACAGAAATTGTCATCAACGGCATTGACAAGCAGCAGATTGGGCAAGTAGCCGCGAACATTCGTGAATATCGCCCACCTGAGCCATACAAAGGCAAGGGTATTCGTTATGCGGACGAGTTCATCGTTCGTAAAGAAGGCAAGAAGAAGTAACGGTAGGGACCATGGCGAATGGAAATTCTTTCGAACGTCGTCGCGCCCGTGTGCGCCGTTCGATCAAAAAGGTAGCGAATGGTCGTCCTCGGCTGTCCGTTTTCCGCTCATCCAAGCAGATTTACGTTCAGATCATCGACGACGCCAAGGGTGTGACCCTTGCTTCTGCGTCTACCATTGAGAAAGACGTAAAAGTAGCATACGGCGGCAACAAAGATGCTGCTGCTGTTGTTGGCAAGTTGATTGCTGAACGCGCTATTGCTGCTGGCATTAAAGAAGTCGTGTTTGATCGTGGTGGTTACATCTATCATGGCCGTGTTCAGGCTTGGCAGATGCAGCACGTGAGAGCGGTCTGAGCTTCTGATCAGCGCCTTTTGGTGCTCCTAGAGAACGGGAAACATTATTATGGCGAGACAGGATAACCGGGATCGTGATGAGCGCGACAGCGAATTTGTCGATAAGCTCGTTCACATCAACCGCGTCGCTAAAGTTGTAAAGGGTGGTCGTCGTTTCGGCTTCGCCGCTCTTGTAGTAGTTGGTGACCAGAAAGGCCGCGTTGGCTTTGGTCACGGTAAGGCTCGTGAAGTGCCAGAGGCCATCCGCAAAGCAACTGAAGCTGCTAAGCGTACTATGGTTCGTGTGCCACTTCGTGAAGGTCGTACTCTCCACCACGATGTTGAAGGCCGTCACGGCGCAGGTAAAGTTGTGCTTCGCGCAGCTCCTGCCGGTACCGGTATCATCGCAGGTGGTCCAATGCGTGCTGTGTTTGAAACACTTGGTGTTCAGGACGTTGTTGCGAAGTCCCTTGGTACTTCCAACCCGTACAACATGGTTCGTGCGACTTTCGATGCACTGAAAAAAAGAAGACAGCCCGCGTTCTGTTGCAGCACGTCGTGGTCTCAAGGTATCTTCCTTGCAGGCTCGTCGTCGTGACAACGATGATGCGGCACCAGTAAAGGCTGAGGCATAAGCCCCGCTTTTGCTGACTGAGGAACAAGGGTTAGTGTCATGGCTAATACTGAAAAGACCGTAACGGTCGAACAGATCGGTAGCCCGCTTCGCCGTCCTGCTGATCAGCGTGCTACGCTGATTGGTCTGGGCCTGAACAAGATGCATCGTCGTCGTACTCTGAAGGATACTCCAGAAGTACGCGGCATGATCCGCAAGGTTCAGCATCTGGTTCGCGTTGTAGACGAAGCATAAGCGGACCGGGAGAACTATCATGAAGCTCAACGAACTCCGGGATAACCCGGGTGCAAGTACGGATCGTACCCGCGTAGGACGCGGTATCGGTTCCGGCAAGGGCAAGACCGGTGGCCGTGGTGTCAAAGGTCAGAAGTCCCGTTCGGGTGTTGCTATTAAGGGCTTTGAAGGCGGCAGATGCCATTGCATCGTCGTCTTCCAAAGCGCGGCTTCACCAACATCTTTGCTAAGGACCTGAATATCGTGTCCTTGGGTCGTGTTCAGACTGCAATCGATGCCGGCAAGCTTGATGCTTCCGCACCGGTTACTGTTGAAGCACTTGTTGCAGCTGGCGTTGTTCGTCGCGTTCTGGATGGCGTACGCCTTCTGTCCGACGGTGAACTGAAGACTGCTGTAAACTTCGAAATTGCTGGTGCTTCCAAGACTGCTGTTGCAGCAGTTGAAAAAGCAGGCGGCAAGGTCGTAATTAAGGAAGGCAAGGCTTAACAGCCTTGTCTTTTTTTTCGGGGTTTATCCAAAACAGACCGGAGCGCGGAATGGCTTCTGCAGCCGAGCAACTTGCTTCAAACCTTAACTTTTCTGCCTTTGCTAAAGCCGAGGAACTGAAGAAGCGAATCTGGTTCACGCTAGGCGCGCTTCTGGTTTATCGGTTCGGAACCTATATCCCTCTTCCTGGAATTAATCCTGACGCGCTCGCACAGGCCTTCGGAAACGTACAAACTGGCATTGTTGGCCTGTTTAATATGTTCTCCGGTGGTGCTGTCGAGCGTATGGCTATTTTTGCCCTCGGCATCATGCCTTACATTTCTGCGTCGATTATTATCCAGCTTATGACTTCAGTTGTTCCTTCGCTGGAACAGTTGAAGAAAGAGGGTGAGCAAGGCCGGAAAAAAATAAACCAGTATACACGTTTCGGGACAGTGATTCTGGCAACCTTCCAGGCCTACGGCATTTCCGTTGGTCTTGAGGCTGGCGCGAATATTGTGATCGATCCGGGCTGGTTCTTCCGTATTGCAACAGTTATTACTCTTGTTGGTGGTACAATGTTCCTGATGTGGCTGGGTGAGCAAATCACCTCTCGCGGCATCGGTAACGGCATTTCTTTGATCATTTTCGCCGGTATTGTTGCCGGGCTTCCTTCTGCGATTGCTTCCACTTTGGAACTTGGTCGTCAGGGTGCGCTTGCAACTCCAATCATTCTGCTCGTTATTGTGCTGTCTGTGGTGGTTATCGGCGTCATTGTCTTCATGGAACGTGCTCAGCGGCGGTTGCTGATTCAGTACCCACGTCGCCAGCAGGGAAATAAGATGTTTGAGGGGAACACTTCGTTCCTGCCACTCAAACTCAATACGGCGGGTGTTATTCCACCGATTTTTGCGAGCTCCTTGTTGCTGGTTCCAGCAACTGTTGCCAGTTTCCAGGCCGGTGATGCTACCGGATCGTCGGGGTGGTTGACTACAATCACAACGCTTCTGGGGCATGGACAGCCAGCATATATGGCTCTTTATGCAGCATTAATCATCTTTTTCTGCTTCTTCTACACCGCGATTGTTTTCAATCCGAGTGAGACAGCAGACAACCTCAAGAAGCATGGTGGCTTCATTCCAGGCATTCGTCCAGGCGAACGTACTGCGCAGTACATTGACCATGTGCTAACTCGCATTACTGTCGTAGGTGCAATATACATAACTCTCATTTGTTTGTTGCCAGAGTTCCTGATCTCAGCAACGGGTGTGCCGTTCTACTTCGGTGGTACGTCTCTTCTCATTGTTGTTAGCGTCACCATGGATACCGTTTCTCAGATCCAGGGGCACCTTCTTGCTCATCAGTACGAAGCTTGGTGAAGAAATCGAAGTTGAGGGGGAAACGTAGATGAGACTGATTCTTCTTGGCCCTCCTGGTGCTGGTAAAGGCACTCAGGCAGGTCGGCTCGTTGCGGCGCATGGTATCGTCCAGCTTTCTACTGGTGACATGCTTCGTGCAGCTGTTGCAGCTGAAACAGAAGTCGGCCTAAAGGTTAAAGACGTTCTGGCACGCGGTGATCTTGTTTCTGATGACCTGATTTGCACCATCATTTCTGATCGTATTGATCAGGCTGATTGCGCAAAGGGTTTTATTTTGGACGGTTTTCCACGCACCATTGCTCAAGCTGATGCTCTTGATGAGTTGCTTGAGAAGAAGGACCAGAGACTTGATGCTGTTGTTCAGCTGAAAGTTAACGAAGGTATCCTTCTTGAGCGGATCGAAACCCGTGCTCGCGAGAGCGCAGAAGTACGTTCCGATGACAATGCAGATTCGTTGAAGAAGCGTCTGGCAGTTTACAATGAGCAAACCGCTCCGCTTGTCCAGTATTATGGCGAGCGCAATATGCTGATGACTGTCGATGGCATGAAGTCTGTCGACGAGGTTGCTGCAGAGATCGATACGATTTTGAGCACGGTTTAATCCGTGCTTTTTGAAGGCAGGCGCTTGCGCTTGCTTTATAATAAAGTATAGCCGGCGCACATCGACACCATAATCGATTGGCGCCGGTTTTCCTTGGGAAACCGAGGCTGATCTTTTTGCTGTGTGATGGTGCGCCTCAATCTTTCAGGTTGTTGGCGTATTATCGGCAAAAGAATGTGGGAGAGGGTGCAAATCGCTCCCTCGCAATTGGAGAAACTTAACGTGGCACGTATTGCTGGCGTCAACCTTCCGACGAATAAGCGCGTAGTTATCGCGCTGCAGTACATTCATGGTATTGGTGCGAAATTCGCGCAGGAAATCACCGATAAAGTCGGTATTGCTGCAGAGCGTCGCATTAACGAACTTTCTGACGCAGAAGTTCTGAAGATCCGTGAAGCAATCGACGCTGATTACATCGTAGAAGGTGATCTTCGTCGTGAAACTGCAATGAACATCAAGCGCCTCATGGACTTGGGTTGCTACCGTGGCCTGCGCCACCGTCGTGGTCTTCCTGTTCGCGGTCAGCGCACTCATACCAACGCTCGCACCCGTAAGTCCTGCGAAAGCGATCGCTGGTAAGAAGAAATAACTAGCTAGCCGGTTATCCGGTGGAGCCGCCGGCCATACGGCGGTGTAGATATCGAAGTTAGGAAATACAATGGCTAAAGAATCGACGCGCGTGCGTCGTCGCGAACGGAAGAATATTTCTTCTGGTGTCGCGCATGTGAACTCTACGTTCAACAACACCATGATCACCATCACCGATGCTCAGGGCAATGCGATCTCTTGGTCGTCTGCCGGCGCGCTCGGCTTTAAGGGTTCTCGTAAGTCTACCCCTTATGCTGCACAGGTCGCTGCCGAAGACGCTGGTCGTAAGGCTGCTGAACACGGCATGCGTACTCTCGAAGTAGAAGTACGTGGTCCAGGTTCTGGACGAGAATCCGCTCTGCGTGCGCTTCAGGCTGCAGGTTTCGTTATTACATCTATCCGTGATGTAACACCGATCCCGCACAATGGTTGTCGCCCACGTAAGCGTCGCCGCGTCTAACAGTTCGTTAGGCTAGTTTTCCACCCAGGCAAAGAATAGTTGGCCTTCAGGTCAACGGGATAGCCAGAGGGTTTATGAACGTGACTATTCAGAAAAATTGGCAAGAGCTTATCAAGCCAACCAAACTCGACATTCGTGCAGGTGATGATGCGCGCTTCAAAGCTTCTGTGATTGCAGAGCCGCTTGAGCGTGGCTACGGCCTTACTCTTGGTAACGCACTGCGCCGTGTGCTGCTCAGCTCCCTTCAAGGTGCTGCTGTGACTGCGGTTCAGATTGATGGCGTTCTCCATGAGTTCTCATCTATCCCTGGTGTTCGTGAAGATGTGACTGACATCATTCTGAACATCAAGGAAATCGCTCTTCGCATGGAAGGCGAGGGACCAAAGCGTATGGTTCTGCGTAAGCAGGGTCCAGGTGCGGTCTACGCTGGTGATATTGAAACTGTAGGCGACATTGAGGTTCTTAACCCGGGTCTGCTGCTGTGTAACCTGGATGAAGGTGCTGAAGTTCGCATCGAATTCACTGTTAACACCGGCAAGGGTTATGTTGCTGCCGCTGCTAACCGTCCAGAAGACGCTCCAATCGGCTTGATTCCGGTTGACAGCTTGTATTCTCCGGTTAAGAAGGTTTCTTATAAGGTTGAGAACACCCGTGAGGGACAGGTTCTTGACTACGATAAGCTGACTATGACTGTAGAAACTGACGGATCTTTGATCCCTGAAGATGCGATCGCATTTGCTGCTCGTATTCTGCAGGATCAGCTGTCTATCTTCGTGAACTTCGAAGAGCCACAGCGTGAAGTTCCTGAAGACTCAGTTGCAGAGCTTGCGTTCAACCCAGCGCTGCTGAAGAAGGTTGATGAGCTTGAGTTGTCTGTACGTTCGGCAAACTGCCTGAAGAACGACAATATCGTATATATTGGCGATCTCATTCAGAAGACAGAAGCAGAAATGCTTCGTACACCGAACTTCGGTCGTAAGTCTCTCAACGAGATCAAAGAAGTTCTGGCGCAGATGGGCCTGCATCTCGGTATGGAAGTGGCAAACTGGCCACCTGAAAATATCGACGATCTGGCTAAGCGCTACGAAGACCACCAATATTAAAGGAACAGGAACCGAGCGCGTAGCGTGAGGTTCCGGCGGTCTGAAGCAGATCGCAATTGACTTAACAAAGGAGAGGGCCATGCGCCACGGTAAATCCGGCCGCAAGCTCAATCGGACGTCAAGCCACCGTAAAGCGATGTTCGCTAACATGGCAGCTTCGCTCATCCAGCATGAGCAGATTGTAACGACGCTTCCGAAAGCAAAAGAGATGCGTCCAATCATCGAGAAGCTCATCACTTTGGGTAAACGCGGCGACCTGCATGCACGTCTCAGGCGATTTCCCAGATCCGTGACACTGCAATGGTATCCAAGCTGTTTGATACCCTGGCAGAGCGTTATGCGGACCGTCAGGGTGGTTACGCTCGTGTGCTGAAAGCTGGTTTCCGTCATGGTGACAATGCACCAATGGCTGTTATCGAGCTGGTTGATCGCGACGTTGAAGCAAAAGGCGCTGCAGACCGTGCACGCGCTGAAGCTGAAGAAGCTGCAGAAACGGAAGTTGCTGCATAAGCTTATCGCGTAAGCGAATTGAAAAAGGGTGCCTTAGGGCGCCCTTTTTTTGTTGTCTGGTTGAGCGGGCATCCGCATTGTTGGCGGAGTAGGGGCTGCTCTTACTCTGCGTGAGTTTTGACAGGTGGAACTGTGGTTTGATGTAGTGCCGATTGGCTTCCGTGCGCGTTACCACAGCGTGGGTGCTGGAATTTCAGGTTTTCGGAATGGAACAGCAAAATCATACTAGTATTTTGATATTTATTGGAATTGATAGCTGTTTTAAATGTTCGTTTTAAGCAGTGATTAACCCAATAGTCTGACACTGCTCCTAACGTATTACTCGGGGGCTAACATGCGTTCTAAATTGGATGAGAGCGGCTCTGCATCCTCGCCAAGAGTCAAAAATTATTTTAATCGTATTGCTGTTCGTCTTCCATTCATCATGGTTGGGCTTGCAATTATTGCGAGTGCTGTCGTTGCATTCCTTGGGTACACACGTGCTGAGAGCGCGTTGACCGAGGCAAGCAAGACGCAGCTTGTTCTCGTGGCTCAGGCGCGTCGGGATACTCTCGATGAGAAGCTGGAGCGCGTTGATTCTGATATCAAGCGTCTGGTCGAGAGTAACGCGATGCGCGTTACCATGACGGACCTGCTGGCTCCATGGATTCTTTGAGTGCGGACAAGGAGGACATTCTTGCCTACTTTCAAAAGAAGGGGTCCACGGCAGCAGATCGGTTGCAGTTGACCGGCGATGGCAACAAGACGCTTTATTCCTGGCGTCATGCGGTGGTTCATCCAGATTTTTTTTGCCAGTGTAACCGGTGGCGGTTACGCGGACATCCTGATCATGGATGAAAACGGCATGGTAATTTACACCGCGAGCAAGTCTTCGGAATTTCTGGAGAGTGTTCGAGAAGGGCAACTTTCCGGTAGTTTGCTGAGTAAGGAATTTGAGAAGGCCGCTCAGGCCAGTGAAGGTGATGTGATTTATTCCGATATTGCCGAATATGCGCCCGACGGGAACTCTGCCTCTCTTCTGATTTCCGCCCCAGTGTTCATCGAGGACTTCAACACGGTGGACTTCAAGGGCGTGATCACCATTCGGCTGGATTCTTCGTTCTTCGATAGTATTCTGCAAAATCGCGAGAATATGGGCGAGTCAGGTCAGACCTATCTGGGGCGTCTTGATGGTACAATTCTATCCAACCAAGTTCTCTCTGATGTTCCTACAGCGTTGGTGAAGAAAGACGACCCTGAGGTCGTTGAGAAGGTTGTTGCGGACTTGAAAGCCAATCCAGAGACCAATGTAGGCTTTGCAGAAGTTCAGAAGCAGTTTGTTCTGGCCTTGCCGCTTGAGTTTAAGAAGCTTCCGGCTGTGATTGTTGCGAAGACGGATGTAAATGAAGCTCTTGCGGTCGTTCATTCCCTAGCAAAAGAGATCATCGTTATCGGATTGATCGTGCTGGCGTTTGTTGCTGCGATTGGCATATTTATGGCGCGTAGCCTTTCCACACCACTCAACCGCCTTTCCGTGAACCTCGGGCAGATTGCGAATGGCAATCTGGATGTGGAGATTATCTCTGCGCAGCGCAAAGACGAGATCGGTGATATTGGCCGTGCGGTGCAGTCGTTCCAAGCTGGGCTGATCCGTGCCAAAGAACTTGATGCAAAGCAAGTACGGGAACAAAAGGCTCAGGAAGAGCGAGTGAAGCTTGTGGATTCGCTGAATGAAGGCTTCGACGTTGGAGTTCGCGGTATCCTGACCACTGTGACGGATGCAGGCGGAAATCTGGAAACCACCGCAAAGAGTATGGCGAGCATTTCCGAGCAAACCAATACTGAAGCACAGACGGTATCTTCTGCTTCTGAGCAGTCTTTAATGAACCTTCAGGCTGTTGCGGGTGCTGCTGAAGAGCTTTCTGCGACTGTTGGCGAGATTGACCGTGAGGTTCGTCGTTCAGCTGACGTTTCCAAACAGGCAGCTGAGAAGGCTGCTGCGGCGGAAGTGTCAGTGAACGGGCTTATGGAAGCAGCGCAGCGCATTGGAGAGGTTGTTTCTCTCATCAATGACATTGCCGACCAGACCAACCTGCTGGCTCTGAACGCGACCATTGAGGCGGCTCGTGCTGGTGAGGCTGGTAAGGGCTTTGCAGTTGTTGCCGCTGAGGTTAAGGGGTTGGCGAACCAGACTGGTCAGGCAACTGGCGAGATCAGTGTTCAGATCCAGTCTGTTCAGGCTGAGACTGAAAAAGCTGTTGCGGCCATCAAGGAAATCAGCACGGTTATTGCAGATGTGAATGAAGCTGCGACTGCAATTGCAGGGGCTGTGCAGGAGCAGGCGGTGACGGCGACGGATATCTCCAGCAACATTCAGCAGGTGACTTCGGGTAGTTCTGAGGTCGCGCAGGCAATCACCCGTGTGAGCATGATTGCGAGTGATGCCGGTCATGAAGCGGAAAATGTCCTTGGTGCTGCCAAACAGCTGACCCATCAGTCTGAAGAGCTGAAAAGTATGGTTGAAGAATACCTTGAAAACATCCGGGCAGCCTGATTGCTGCCAGATTTTATCGGGATGAGTAAGGCGCGGGGAGACCCGGCGTTTTGCGTTTGCACAAGGTGTGATCTGGTCAGGCCACTCAACCTGTTGCCGGTTCTCAATCCACATAGAGTTTTGAGGGATGCGTGCTTGCTGCTCAAAACCTATAGATTGGCCTTTTCATTTCCATATTGCAGACTTATCTGTAATTTGCTGCTCCCGAATTTTATGAAAAATAATTATTTTGATGTGGGGGCTCTTGCCGAAGGGATTTCAGAATGGGTCAAATCAGGAAGTCTACTGCTCGCGTGCTTTTTTGTGCGGTTCTTGGCGCTACCGGTCTGGTCGCGGTGCTGGGGGCCAGTGTGGGGGCCAGCGAGAAGAACGTTCCGACGTCTAAAGCCGAAATTGCGCTCTCTTTCGCGCCTGTGGTGAAGAAGGTGTCTCCTGCGGTGGTCAATGTGTATGCAAGCCGTACCGTACAGGAGCGCAGCAGAGTTTCACCGTTCTTCAACGACCCGTTCTTTCGCCGGTTCTTTGGTGATCAGGCAGACCAGTTTGCACCGCGTTCACGGAGCCGTGTCCAAAGTTCTCTGGGGTCTGGTGTGATTGTTTCTGCTGATGGTACGATCATCACCAACCACCACGTGATTGCAGGGCTGATGAGGTGCGTGTGGCCCTTGCTGACCGGCGTGAATATGATGCTGACATCATTTTGAAGGATGAGCGTACTGACCTTGCAGTCCTCAAGGTGCGTGATCCCGATGGAGATTTCCCCGTTGTGCCGTTTGCTAACTCGGACGAGTTGGAGGTCGGAGATCTGGTGCTTGCGATCGGCAACCCGTTCGGGGTTGGCCAGACCGTGACACAGGGCATTGTCTCTGCTGTGGCGCGAAATCAGGTTGGTGTCTCGGATTATCAGTTCTTCATCCAGACGGATGCGGCCATTAACCCAGGGAACTCGGGTGGTGCGCTGGTAGATTTGAATGGGCGTCTTGTTGGTGTGAACACAGCCATTTTCTCGCGCTCCGGTGGCTCCAATGGCATCGGGTTTGCGATTCCGGCCAATATGGTGGAAGTGGTAGCCTCCGCCGCTGATGACGGTGGTATCGTACGTCGGCCATGGATTGGCACCAGTGTTCAGCCTGTAAGTGCGGATATTGCAGCGAGTTTAGGGCTGGAGCGTCCAAATGGTGTGCTTGTGACAAGCATTCAGGAGGATAGCCCTGCGGCGCGTGCCGGTATTCGTGTTGGCGATCTGATCCTGTCAGTTGGTGGTGCAGAGGTGGATGATCCGGATGCTTATGGTTATCGCCTTGCGACCAAGAAGGTCGGCGGGGAGACCAGTTTTGAGGTGTTGCGCGATGGTGAAGCCTTCACGGTGGATATCAGCCTTGAGCGTGCACCGGAAACTGTGGCAAGAGATACACGAGAGATCAAAGGGAACTCGCCATTTACCGGTGTACAGGTTATGAACCTGTCTCCTGCAGTTGCAGAAGAGCTGCGTATGTACAACGAGTTCTCCGGCGTTGTGATTTCTGATATTCAGGCGCGCAGTACGGCGGCTTATGTTGGCTTTAAACCCGGTGATATCGTGGTTGAGGTCAATGGTGTGGAAGTCGAAAACACCAAAGACCTTGCCAATCTGACGCGAAAAAGGCAGCGTGTATGGAACATCACCTTTAAGCGTGATGGCCAGTTGCGGCAGGTGAGTTTGCGGTAATGCATTTGTGAAGCCTCTGATGCTTTACGAGTGCCCAGAGGAATGATGAGAGACCATGAGTGATCTGTTTTCCGTCAATGGGATGGATCAACTGGAAGACAGGCCGCTTGCAGATCGCATGCGGCCTCGTGTTCTGGAGGATGTTGTCGGACAAGGCCACCTTTTAGGTGAGAGTGGCATTTTAAGCCGTATGCTGCGATCCGGCTCTCTGGGCTCTCTCATTTTTTGGGGGCCTCCGGGGACGGGAAAGACCACTGTTGCGCGGTTGCTTGCGGATGCAACGGAATTAGAGTTTGAGCAGATCTCTGCGATTTTCTCCGGTGTGGCCGACCTGAAGAAATGCTTTGAACGGGCGAGGGGACGACAGATTTCGGGTAAACGAACCTTGCTGTTTGTTGACGAGATCCATCGCTTCAACCGGGCTCAGCTGGATAGCTTTTTGCCGGTGATGGAGGATGGCACCATCACGCTGGTTGGGGCGACCACAGAGAACCCGAGTTTTGAACTGAATGCGGCGTTGTTATCACGCTCCCATGTTCTTACCTTCCACTCCCTTGATGAAGATGCGTTGATTGATTTGCTCAAGCGCGCAGAAGAGGTAATGGGCCGTTCATTGCCTTTGGATGAGGACGCGCGGCTTTCGCTCGTGCGCATGGCTGATGGGGATGGTCGTTCTGCTTTGACGCTGGCAGAGGATGTGTGGCGGACAGCGGGTGACGATGAGGTTTTTGACACTGAGCGGCTTGCAGAAGTGGTTCAGCGGCGTGCGCCGATCTATGACAAGACGAAGGATGGGCACTATAATCTGATCTCTGCGCTGCATAAGTCCATTCGTGGTTCGGACCCGGATGCAGCGCTCTATTGGATGTGCCGGATGCTGGAGGGCGGAGAAGATCCGCTTTACATCTTGCGTCGCTTACGGTGATGGCCTCTGAAGACATTGGTATGGCTGATCCCAATGCGTTGGTGCTGGTGAATGCGGCGCGCCATGCTTTTCAGCTGGTTGGCTCTCCGGAAGGGGAGTATGCGCTTGCTCAGGCTGCGGTTTATCTGGCGACGGCCCCGAAATCCAACGCGTCTTATCTTGCTTATAAGGCGGCGCGTATGGATGCGCGGGAGCATGGCTCTCTTGTGCCGCCCAAGCACATCTTGAATGCACCAACCACGCTTATGAAAAAGATGGGCTATGGTGAGAGCTACCGGTATGACCATGATGAGCCGGATGCGTTTTCGGGTCAGGATTACTTCCCCGAGAAGATGGGACGGCAGAGCTATTATGAGCCGAATGCGCGCGGATTTGAGCGCGATATTCAAAAGCGCCTGAGCTATTGGGACCGTTTGAGAAAAGAGCGCGGTGGTCACTAAAGCAGCTCGTCTGACGCAATATTAGCGCCCCGTATATAGGCTCCTTGTATCTCTGCTTTGAGAAGCTGACTCCATTTTCGGGTCCAGACACAAACTCTATGTAACTTTGTTTGGGTTTGCTGGTTGCAATCAGGCGGCCTTGTTCGCACACTGGCAACAGATAAAGCTAGGTATGTGGAATGAGGCAGCTGGAACTGAGACTAGGACTGGTGCTGTATGGCGGCGTTTCGCTCGCCGTTTATATGCACGGCGTTACTCGTGAGCTGCTTAATCTTCAGCGTGCCTCCCATGTTCTCTATCAAATTCGCCGGGACGGTGAGAGCGATATTACGCTTGAAGGCTCGGCCAAATCCTATTTCGATCTTCTTGAAAGCTTTGGTCCGGAACTGGATCTGCGTGTTGTGATCGATGCGATCTCCGGCGCTCCGCGGGGGGCGTGAATGCGATCATGCTGGCGCGGGCGCTGGCCCATGATTTGCCGCTCAAACATCATAGTGATTTATGGCTATCCCTTGCAGATGTTGAGGAGCTAGCGAACGAAAACTCTGGCGTCAGCAGGCAGGCCAAGCGGGTGCTCGCGCCTGTTTTAGATAAGCTGCTGGGGTATTTGGGCGCGGAGGTTCCTCATAATCAGGAGACGCGCACCAAGCTGCGGGATTTCATTAGCTCACGGTGGTTTACTCCACCGTTTTCCGGCGAGCGGTATTCCGGCTGGCTTATTGATGCCTGTAGGGCAATGGATGAATATGATCGCGGTGAAACGTTGGTTCCCGTCGGACAGCAGCTGGAACTGTTTGTGACGCTAACGGACTTTCACGGTGTTCTGCGCCGCATCGCGCTGCATGATCCGGAGTTCATTGAGGAGCTGGATCACCGGCGCATCGTAAAGTTTGATGCAATTAATGATGTTTCTGGTGTTTTGAAAAGTCAGATGAGTGCGGAGTTCATTCCCGACCTTGTGTTTGCGGCCAGAGCAACCTCGAGCTTTCCTGGGGCCTTTCCGCCTATGAGTGTGGCGGAGATGGACGGTGTTCTTGAGCAGCAGGGACTGGCGTGGCGTGGGCGTGAGGCGTTCTTGAGCAATGTGCTGCATACAAACTGTGAGGCGGAAGGGGAGCGCATCTTTATTGACGGCTCTCTGGTGATGAATAAGCCATTTCAGCCGCTCATTGGCTCCATTTCGCAGCGACCTGCCTCTCAGGAGGTGGTGCGGCGGTTGCTCTATCTGGACCACTCCCATTTTCGCATGGGGATGTGCCTGCAGAGCGGGAACCGCCGGGCTTCTTCAGAAGCATTTTTGCCTCTCTTGCCCATATACCGCGCAATGAGCCCATCGGGGATGAATTGCAGGAGATTGAGCGGCTCAATATGAAGGTGCGGCGCATACAGGAAGTGGCGGAGGCGGCTCTGCCCATGGTCCAGCGTGAGGTGCAGGCGCTGCTGAAAAAAAATCATAAACTGCCACAAACCGAGGGCGACTTTCTCGGTGTTCGTCAGGGTGCAGAACTTTCTGCTATGGAGCATTGTGGTTTTGCCAATGCGGGCTATCTACAGCTGCGTTTAGGACATCTTGCACATCGCGTGGTTTCACTGATTTCTCGTCTTTATGAAAAGCAGAATGCGGGCTGTGTGGAAAAGGGCGAAGAGATTGCGCCTTTGTCTTGGGCGAAGGTGGAAGAGTTGGTGGTGAAGGCGTTGACCTTTGCGAAAGAAGAGGACGGGGGGGCTCAACGGGATCAGGTGCAGATTCTGCATGAACTGAAGGCTTTGGATGTTGATTACCGCATTCGCCAGTTGCGTTTCCTGATTGAGCAGATCAATAAATTCTATCATCACGATGAGATTGCAGACACGGTTGAGTTTGCCCACCATCTGGATGTGTTCAAACGTGAGCTTTATGGGCAGATCACCAATCTGGAAAACCGATGGTCGCAAGACTTTTATGGCACGGAGACCATTCAACTTGCCTCTCTCTTGAGAGAGGCATCGCCGCAACGGGAAACAGTTTGCAAAGTCCTTGGCCTGCTCAGCACCCGCATGGGGCTTTCTGATCTTGATAAACTGACAGATTCCCTCGTGTTTGACGGGGTTGGGAAACTGGGGGATCTGGAGGCTGCGCAAGGTATTTTGGAGGCGTATATTGGCTTCCCGTTCTTTGACACCAGCATGTTCCCGGTTCAGCAGGCGCTTGATGCGTTTGAGCTTCGGAAAATCGAGGTGGGGCGGATCAGCGAAAGATGCCCAGCTGCTTTGTCCGGGCGGGGTTGATCTGAAGGGCGCTCAATTGCAGATGTTTGGTGCGTTTTTTTAACCGCGAGTGGCGTGAGCATGATTATTTGTGGGGGCGCTTGAATGCAGCGGAGCGGCTGGTGCGGGTGCTTCGTGATGTTTATCAGGAATGTTATGAGGCAGAGCGGCCTGTTTTACCTGAGAAGGATCGGAAGCTTCGGGACATCTTCTTTGATATTCTGGAGGAAGAAGAAACTCATCTGGAAGATCATGAATTGGTGCGGGGCTGTCGTGAGGCAGTCTATAAGGTCTTCTCTAAGCGATCTTAAGTAGAGCGCACTTTCTGCGAGACATGCTATTTAAAATCCGATAGGGAGAGAGCATGAAACATCTCATCCTAATTGCGCTTGGCGGTGGGGCCGGAGCAGTTTGCCGGCATTTGGTTTCACTGGCCGGACTTCGTCTTCTGGGCCCTTCTTTTCCGTGGGGCACTGTTACCGTGAATGTTCTGGGTTCGTTGCTAATGGGGATCTTTGTTGAAGTGCTCGCGCAGCGCCTGAACGCCTCTTCTGAGCTGCGCTACCTGATTGCAACCGGTTTCCTTGGTGGCTTTACCACCTTTTCCACGTTTTCACTGGACGTTGCAGTGCTGTGGGAGCGCGGCGAGCCGATTGCGACTGTAGCATACGTGCTGGTGTCGCTCATGCTTTCAGTTTCAGCGCTCTTTGCTGGCCTTTATATTACACGGCAAGTGCTCGCCTGATTTTTCAGGTTGCTGGCAAAAACGCGAGGAAACTTGATGCTTTTGCGTTTTTACCTGCGGAATTGGTGTGAAAGGCTTGCATGTTGTGGCTTCACCTGCCAAATGAGCGCCAACGGATTTAATAGGAACGGCAGGCGCACTCTTCGTGCTGCCGCCGCGTTAAAAGTCAGGACCTTCACCCATGAGTGGCTCCCAGAAAAAAGCAGCCCCGCAAAACAATGGTGGCAGCCCCGTCAAGATCGAGATGCGCCGCGTTGATGCAGATGATGCAGGCATGCGTCTTGACCGCTGGTTTAAAGAAAATTTCCCCGAACTTGGCTTTGGCCGCTTGCAGAAACTGCTGCGTACAAAACAGGTTCGTGTGAACGGAAAACGGGCTGAAAGCTCGACCCGGCTGGAAGAAGGACAAGAGATCCGCATTCCACCGCTTGGGGTTGAACTTGCAGCTGATGACCGCAATAACGCCAGACCTCGCCCGCGCAAGCTTGTTGACAGCGACCGGGAAGCCATTGAGCAGATGATGCTCTTTGAAGATGCACATGTGATGGTGCTGAACAAGCCTGCTGGCCTTGCTGTGCAGGGCGGTTCTGGCTTGACCCGTCACGTGGATGGTATGCTTGATGCCTTCACCAACCAGAAGGGCGACAAGCCACGTCTGGTGCATCGTCTGGACCGTGAAACCTCCGGTATCTTGCTGATTGCGAAGACACGTCGGGCAGCTCAGGAGTTGACCAAGGCGTTCCGTCATCGCAACACACGCAAGATCTACTGGGCGATGGTTGCAGGTGTTCCGAAGCCGCGTCAGGGCCGGATCTCCACGTATTTGGCGCGGGACGAAAGCGAAGAGCGCATGCGCGTTGCCAAGCACGGTGATGATGAGGCGCAGCACGCGGTCAGCCTTTACAATGTGGTTGAGCAGTCCGGTCAGAAGCTGGCGTGGGTGTCCCTGAAGCCGGTGACAGGTCGTACGCACCAGCTTCGTGCGCATGCGGCGCACATAGGTAACCCGATTGTTGGTGATCCAAAATACTTCAACATCAAGAACTGGGAACTGCCGGGCGGCATTCAGAACAAATTGCATTTGCTAGCGCGCCGGATTGTTATTCCGCATCCATCAGGCAACGGTGTGATTGACGTTTCCGCGCCATTGCCACCGCATATGCAGCAGACGTGGAATTTGCTCGGAATGGATGTGAAGGAGTATGATCCTGACATCAATGAACCCGAATAAGAACTAGCAAAATGGGCTGACTTCTATGTATCTCATTGTGTTTGACTGCGACGGTACGCTCGCGGATAGCCAAGACAATATTATGATCGGTTTTACGGCGGCTTATCGTTCTGTCGGTTTGCCCGCGCCATCGCGTGATGAGATTCTTTCGACAGTTGGCCTGACCCTGCATGTGGCCTTTGAGCATTTGCTGGGTCGCAATGACCCTGAGCTGATCGGGAACATGATCAAGGGGTACCAGCAGGTTATCTGGGAAATGCGGGCCAAGGGCCGCGAGTATGATCCGCTCTACGAAGGGGCTCTGGAGGCTCTGCGGGAGTTGTCTGCCCGTGATGATGTGCTGCTGGGTATCGCGACGGGTAAACATTCCCGTGGTATGAAACATCTGATTGGTTTGCATGAGCTGGACGGTGTTTTCGCCACCATGCAGACTGCGGATGTTGCGCCGTCGAAGCCCAATCCTGGCATGATTTTTCAGGCGATGAGCGAGACCGGCGCACTCCTGGAAAATACGATTATGATTGGTGACACGACTTTCGATATGCAGATGGCTGCCAATGCAGGTGTAAAATCTGTCGGGGTTACATGGGGGTATCATAGCGCTGATGATGTGAAGAGCGCTGGTGCCACCTATATTATCAATCAGTTTCATGAACTCATTCCAGTGCTGAGCCAGCACTTTAAGTGGGATAAGGAAGTCGCATAATGCGTGACATTTTTGAGCAGATTGCAGATGACATTGCAAAAGGGCCTGTTGATGCTGTTCAGGCTGCACGTGAACACACCAAAGTGAACTTGCCGAAGCGTTTTTACGAGCGTGTTAGTGTTGAGCTGAAAGACGGTGTCTTTGCTGTTTTGCTGGACGGTCGCTCTATCAAGACACCGGCGCGAAACTCACTGGTGTTTAAGGGTGAAGTGATTGCAGAAGCTGTGGCTGCCGAGTGGGAGCTGCAGGAAAAAGAGATTAATCCGGGCACTATGCCGCTGACTCGCATTGCCCATTCTGCGATTGATGCAGTTGAAGAGAAATTTGCGGATGTTGCAGACGAGATCACCCGATATGCGGGGAATGATCACCTTTGCTACCGTGCAGATTCTCCTGCCGAGCTCGTTACTCGCCAGAAACAGCAATGGGATCCGGTTCTGGACTGGGCCGAAAAGCTGCTTGGTGGCCGCTTCAAACTGGTTGAGGGGATCATGCATGTTGTGCAGGATGAGGCGGTGATTTCAGCCTACCGTGCGCAGCTCGACAAGTATGACGCGCTTGAGCTTGCTGCGATTCATACGGTAACCTCCATTTGCGGTTCTGCACTTCTTGCACTGGCTTTGGCTGAAAAGGCATTCGACGCGGAGACGGTCTGGTCTGCTGCGCATGTTGACGAAGACTGGAACATTGAGCAATGGGGTCAGGATGAAGAAGCTGCCCGCATTCGTCGTTTCAAAAATGATGAATTTAGCGCAGCCGCTCTTATTCTGGTTGGAGCACCAGAAGAAAGCTAAGAGCCTTGGCTTTTTTTAGACTACCTGCAAAGCGTGGCCAGTGGCTGCGCCTTTTTCTTTATGTGAGCTTCTGAGGATATCATAGAAAGAAATCAAAGGTTTGTAGTATGTGTGCAAGTTGAATTTAATTGCCGTGGTACTATCGAATCTGTTCAACTGTGGATGCTGCAGCGCGGTTGATATCAGTCATACCGTTTAAAACGAAAATATCGCCAGATGCGGCCACAATCATAAAGACTAGGGAATTTCCGCTGATGAAACACAATGAAAAAGTTATTGAGCGGCTTAATGAGGCTCTGAAACTGGAGCTTGGAGCTGTCAATCAGTACTGGCTGCACTATCGCCTGCTGGATGACTGGGGTTTTGGCAAGCTGGCGCAGAAAGAGCGTGAGGAATCCATTGAAGAGATGGGTCATGCTGACAAGCTGATTGAGCGTATTCTATTCCTCGGTGGCCACCCGAACCTGCAGACAGTTGGATCGCTGAAAATCGGCACCAATCTGCAAGAGGTTCTGGAAGCGGACTTGGCTGGTGAGCATGAAGCACGCGTTTCTTACGCAAAAAGCCGTGAGATTTGTAACGACGAAGGCGACTACGTCACAATGAAGCTTTTTGATGAGCTGCTGGCGGATGAAGAAGGCCATATTGACTTCCTTGAAACCCAGCTTGAGCTTCTTGCGAAAATTGGCGAGCAGAACTATGGCGCGCTCAATGCAAACCCGGCTAACACCGGCGAATAAAGCTGCCCAGCTTTCTGTTTTTGATTTGAGAGAGCCGCCCTTCCGGGGTGGCTCTTTTTTTGCGCTAAAGTTGTTTGTTTCAGGCTAGCAGTTCATTAGGAACAATCAAGGAATTGGGTTGGCGGCGGGAGTGGGTGAACTATGTATATAAGGTCACCACTCGTATGCGCTTTGGTTCGTAACGAGTTGTATTTTAACTGCGTTCCCAAAGGAGCAGTGCTTGCACTGAGATCTAATGAAAGCAAAAGATGGTATCATTGAACGTTTGAACAAAGCCATTTCCATGGAGCTGGGAGCGGTCAATCAGTATTGGGTGCATTTCCGGCTGCTAGAGGATTGGGGGTATACCAAACTTGCTAAGAAGGAACGTGCTGAATCCATTGAGGAAATGCACCATGCGGATCGGCTGGTCGAGCGGGTGGTTTTTCTTGAAGGACACCCAAACCTGCAGCAGATTGCGCCGCTACGTATCGGCTCCACACTGAAGGAAGTGCTGGAAGCTGACTTGGCTGGAGAACGCGAAGCCATTGAATATTACAGCGAATCCCGCGTGTTCTGTGAGCAGAAGGGGGATTTCGTAACAATGGCCCTGTTTGATGCCCTGTTGGCAGATGAAGAGGGGCACTGTGACTACCTCGAGACTCAGCTGGAGCTTCTTGAGAACATTGGTGAAGAAAAATATGGATTGCTGAATGCCGGCAGTGCGGATGAGGCAGACTGAGTTTGATGGTTGCCGCACCCCGGAATGCTTGATTTTCAAGGGTTATGGGGTGCCGTAGGGTTGTGGAATTTTGTTGCACTGCAAGAGACTTCTCAATCCAACGACTTACTAGTTTTTTTTGCGTAGGGGCGTGCTAGGAGATAACTCAGATAGATTGGGAGCTGAGATATCTTATGAAGGAAGTTCTAGCTGAATTAGAAAAAAAGACGTGATGAAGCGCAGCTTGGTGGGGGACAGCGCCGCATTGATGCGCAGCACAAACGCGGAAAACTCACGGCACGAGAGCGCATCGAAATTCTGCTAGATGAAGGGTCCTTCGAAGAATTCGACATGTTTAAGCAGCATCGCTGTACCGAATTCGGGATGGAGAAGGCCCACTTTCCGGGAGATGGTGTTGTTGCTGGCTGGGGTACGATCAACGGTCGTACGGTTTATCTGTTCTCAAAAGACTTTACTGTGTTTGGTGGCTCGCTCTCCGAGACACACGCAGAGAAGATTATGAAAATTCAGGATATGGCGCTGCAGAATCGGGCGCCGATCATTGGTATTTTCGATGCGGGTGGTGCTCGTATTCAAGAGGGTGTGGCCGCGCTTGGTGGCTATGGCGAGGTGTTCTGGCGCAATATTCAGGCGTCCGGCGTTATTCCGCAGATCTCCGTGATTATGGGGCCATGTGCTGGCGGTGATGTTTACTCTCCGGCTATGACAGATTTCATCTTCATGGTGCGTGATACCTCTTACATGTTCGTGACCGGTCCTGATGTTGTAAAGACAGTGACCAATGAGACGGTGACAGCTGAAGAGCTGGGCGGGGCGAGCATCCACACCACTAAATCCTCCATTGCCGATGGTGCGTTTGATAACGATGTGGAGACCTTGCTCCAGATCCGCCGTCTGGTGGACTATTTACCGATGAACAATCAGGCGCCGTTGCCTGAGCTGTCGGTTTATGATGATCCATCGCGTTTGGATGAAAGTCTGGATACGCTTATTCCGAATAATCCGAACAAACCCTACGATATGCGTGAACTCATTTTGAAGACCGTTGATGAACGAGACTTCTTTGAGCTTCAGAAGAGCTATGCCGGAAATATTATTACCGGATTTGGCCGTATTGAGGGACGTACGGTCGGTATTGTTGGCAATCAGCCTATGGTTCTTGCAGGCGTACTGGATAGTGATGCAAGCCGTAAGGCAGCGCGTTTTGTTCGTTTTTGTGACTGCTTCAACATCCCGCTGGTCACGTTCGTGGATGTTCCGGGCTTCCTGCCGGGGACTGCGCAGGAATATGGCGGGTTGATCAAACACGGAGCCAAGCTGCTGTTTGCTTATGGGGAGGCAACTGTTCCTAAAATTACAGTGATCACCCGCAAAGCCTATGGCGGTGCGTATGATGTGATGAGTTCCAAGCACATTCGCGGTGATGTGAATTATGCATGGCCATCTGCGGAGATTGCTGTGATGGGTGCAAAAGGGGCGGTAGAGATCCTTTATCGCAACGAACTGGATGATCCTGAGAAGATTGCAAGCCGGACCAAGGATTATGAAGACCGGTTTGCAAACCCGTTTGTGGCTGCGGAGCGGGGCTATATTGATGAGGTGATCATGCCTCAGTCCACGCGAATGCGTATTTCGCGGGCGCTTGCCATGTTGAGGACCAAAAACCAGCAGATGCCTTGGCGCAAGCACGATAACATTCCGCTCTAATGGCAATGCTTGCCTGAGCTGGCCTAAGAAGAAACCCCGGCCTTGCATAGAAGGTCGGGGTTTTGTCGATGAACGGTGTTTTCGAGGTTGCCGCGTTTATATACAGCCACGCACCACGCTCTCACTTCTTATTTTTATCGGTAGCTGGCACGGAAACCGGGTCTCGGTTTTTTGGGGGACGCTCTTATCTGGGGCGCGTTAGAAGTTAGCGCTCGTTGTTGTCTATGACGCAGGTGTAACCGATGAGGGAGTGGTTGGAGTCCTTGGTTACAACATAGGCGCGCTGGGTTCTTTCCTGAGTGTCACAGAAAGATGCATTTGAAACGTAGCGGTCATACAGACCTGAACCAGTTTTCAGAACGACGGCACCTTTGTTCTGTACCAAGGATTTTACTTGGGAACCGGTCAGGTCTGCGGTGTTGATGAGGGGAACGTTTGCGGCCTGAGCAACAGAAGCTGCGGATACGAGGCCGAGCACGGAGAGTGTCAGAGCGATCTTTTTCATTGTTTTAGCTTTCAGTTTTCTAGTTTTTATGAATTTTCTGCGGGAAAGGCTGGGGCAACAGCCTCTCCCTTTTGAGTTTTTTTGATGGGGGAGTGCTTCTAACTTGGGGCGAGTTAGATACTAGTGCTCGTCGTTGTCTACGGCGCAGGTGTAACCGATGAGGGAGTGGTTGGAGTCCTTGGTCACGACGTAGGCGCGCTGGGTGTCTTCATGTGGGGCACAGAAAGCCGCGTTTGCAACATAGCGATCGTAAATGCCTGGGGCGGTGGACAATACGATTGCGCCCTTGTCCTGCACGAGTGTTTTGGCTTCAGAGGTGGTTAGGTCACCAGTATTCACCAAGGCTGCCTGAGCAACAGAAGCTGCGGATACGAGGCCGAGGACGGATAGGGTCAGAGCGATCTTCTTCATTGGTCTTGCTTTCAAATTTGTAGAGTATGTGTCGGTTTTTTGGGGGAGGGGCTGGAGTGACCAGTCCTTCCCGTAAAGTTTGATAATGGGAGTGCTTCTAACTTGGGGCGCGTTAGAAATTAGCGCTCGTTGTTGTCTATGACGCAGGTGTAACCGATGAGGGAGTGGTTGGAGTCCTTGGTCACAACATAAGCACGCTGTGTTTCTTCATCCGCGGCACAGAAGGATGCGTTTGCAACATAGCGATCGTAAATGCCTGGGGCGGTGGACAATACGATTGCACCATTGTCCTGCACGAGTGATTTGGCCTGGGAGGAGGTCAGGTCACTAGTATTTACCAAAGCGGCCTGAGCAACAGAAGCTGCGGATACGAGGCCGAGTACGGAGAGTGTCAGAGCGATCTTTTTCATTGGTTTTACTTTCAGTATTAGTCGTTTTTCAGAGCGGAAGACTTGATGGAGTAGTCTTCCTGATGGGGTATTGCCGGTCATCGTTATTTTTTACGGCGTGTCTTTGCAATTTAGACTGATACAAGGCAGCACCGTGCCGTCTTATATCTATTGATGTTGTAGTTATTGTTTTGTTTTTATAAGTTAATCTCTGTCTTGTGGTTTTGTATTTACGATTTGTGTTTGTTGTTGTTCGTTGATGATTGTATGTTTACTGGAAAAAATTGAGTAAGATGTGTTTTGGAGCACAAAATAATCTTTTCACAACCTAAAATTTCATAGGGTAACGGATTCGTGTCTTTGTGCGCTTGGGGATTACTTGTCTGTCTGTGACAGAGCACACAATTTTGCTTGGTGGTGTTGCAATATGATGTGCGCAACCATGCTCAGGTAGAGCGGGTGTGAATGAGTTTGTTCCAGAGGCGCGCAGGCAGCCTGCACGAATATGCTGGTGCAGGCCCAAAAAGATCTTAGTCGAAGAACCGATCACCGCTGTTGCGTGGAGGCTCGCAGGTGTAACCGATAAAACACTGCCGCATGTCGCTCGTAGGAACCCAGCGGCTCTTCAAACGCTCTGAGCGTTCGCAATACCTGAGATCAGAGACATAGCGGTCGTAAGTTCGTGTGCCTGTGCTTAAAACAATACCGCCAGCCCGCTGAACGGTTGAACGGGCTTGGTCACATGTCATTTGGCGGGTGTCCGGGCGGGCTTGTGCGGGGGCTGGTGTTGCAAAGGCCAGTGTACTGCCAAGAATGAGTAGTGTTGAAATCCGCATGGTGGCCTCCGTGCTGCTAGTTCCGCCGTGTGCGTGGTGAACAGCGGTATCCGATCTGGCAGGCACGGTTGTCCGTGGTTTGGGTCCACTCGCGGTGTGTTACTTCACTGCGTTCACAATACCTTCTGTCCTTAACAAAGCGTTGGTAGGTCCGCTGACCTGTGGTGACCACAACGCCACCTCGGTCCGAGACGAGCTGTCTGGCCTGTTCGCAGGTCATGGTTCTGGCATCGGGGCGCCCCTGCGCGTTGGCCGAGGCTACCCACAGTAGTGAAATGAGGCTTCCAACAATAATAGTGGTAGGAACATTTCGCATAGGGTCCGTTGCCTTATAAAACAAATGAAAGTACTGGCCTGAAAGCCGCTGTTTCATAAGTTTAGAAGGCGATCGCGGAACAGTGCGAGTAACAAGAAAAGGTTTGGTTACCCGCTACTAAAGAGCATGCGGATGAATTAACGGGTGCTGGTAGGTCTTGCACGTGTTACTTCCACCCCAAAACCGCCGGTATGCACCGGAACTGGGGCAGATGGCTTATTAACTTTCACGTTGATTTTAGAAACTCTCTGGTCCATGGCAAAAACTGCCTCGCAAATGGCTCCGGCAAGGCGCTCCAGTAGGTTGAAGCGGGAGTTGGTCACAACATCCTCTACAGTTTTTGCAAGTGTGCCGTAGCAGATGGTGTCTTCGTAGTTGTCAGAGGTGGTTGCCTTTTCAAAGTCTGCCCAGCAGGTCAGGTCGATGATAAAGCGTTGACCCAGTTTGGCTTCTTCATCATGCAGGCCGTGGAATGCAAAGAATGACAAGCCTTCCAGAAATATCTTGTTTTCAATCATTGTCGGGCTCCTGAGGAATTCTTTGAGGGTGCAAACTGTGTTGCCAGAGGTCGGCGCGAAATACAATGCATTTGACAGAATAATGCCCTGCACAAATGTGATGAAGAGACCTTATTCCAGATTTGGATGATATCTGTTACGTTGAGGAAAGTGCATGTTTCTTCGCCCTATTGTGAGGTTGCGGAAGCGCGGCCAGGTGCCTACAACCCTGCACTGTAAGTAAAGAAGGTGTGTATGTGGGATGGGCGCATGTTTTCAAAGATTCTGATCGCAAACCGTGGTGAAATCGCTTGCCGTGTTATAAAGACGGCGAAATCGATGGGGATCAAAACGGTTGCTGTTTACTCCGATGCGGACCTGGATGCGCTTCATGTGGAGATGGCTGACGAGGCTGTTCACATTGGGAGCCGCTGCCGCAAAATCATACCTTGTGATCGACAAGATTATAGAAGCGTGCAAGCAGACCGGTGCAGAAGCTGTGCATCCGGGCTATGGCTTCCTTTCCGAGCGCGCAGAATTCTGCGAGCGCCTGAAGCAGGAAGGCATTGTCTTTATTGGCCCTAATCCAAAAGCGATTGAGGTGATGGGAGACAAGATCACCTCCAAGCGGTTTGCCGCAGAGGCGGATGTTTCCACAGTACCGGGTTACATGGGGCTGATTGAGAGCCTGATGATGCCAAGCGTATCGCTGCCCAGATCGGTTATCCGGTAATGATCAAGGCTCTGCTGGCGGCGGTGGTAAAGGCATGCGCATCGCGTGGAGCGATGAAGAAGCCATGGATGGCTTTGACCGTGCGAAGTCTGAAGCCATCAGCTCCTTTGGTGATGATCGTATCTTCATCGAGAAGTTCATTGAGAACCCACGGCACATTGAAATTCAGGTGATGGGTGACAAGCATGGAAACGTAATCTATCTGGGCGAGCGCGAATGTTCTATTCAGCGCCGTAACCAGAAGGTGATTGAGGAAGCTCCGTCTCCGCTGCTGGATGAAGAAACGCGCCGTAAAATGGGTGAACAGGCGGTGGCACTTGCCAAAGCCGTTGACTATGACAGTGCCGGTACTGTTGAGTTCGTCGCTGGGCAGGACAAGAGCTTTTACTTCCTTGAGATGAATACCCGTCTTCAGGTGGAGCACCCAGTGACAGAACTGGTCACAGGTGTTGATCTTGTTGAGCAGATGATCCGTGCTGCTGCTGGGGAGGAACTCTCCCTCAAACAGGATGACGTCAAGCTCAACGGCTGGTCTATTGAGAGCCGGATTTATGCAGAAGATCCCTACCGCAACTTCCTGCCGTCCATTGGCCGTCTGACACGGTATCGCCCGCCTGTTGAAGGTGATCATGGTGCTTTCGTTGTGCGTAATGATACCGGCGTGGTGGAAGGCTCAGAGATCTCCATGTTCTACGATCCGATGATCGCGAAGCTGGTGACTTATGCGCCGACCCGTGCAGAAGCGATTGAAGGCATGAGCACTGCACTGGATGAGTTCCAGGTGGATGGCATCCAGCATAACGTGCCGTTTCTGGCATCGCTCATGAAGCACCCGCGCTGGCGATCCGGCCAGCTGTCGACCAGCTTTATTGATGATGAATATCCTGATGGTTTTGAGCCTGCTACTCCAGATGAGGAAGCACGCAATGTGCTGGCGTCTGTTGCGCTTTCCATGCATCTGATTGAACGTGAGCGTCTTGATCATTTACCGGGCCGTCTGCGTCCGCATCATGGTGGTGTGCGCCGTGAGTGGGGTGTTCTGATCAATGGTGAAAGGTTGGATGCGGAACTGATTGAAGGCATGGCAGTTACGCCGCTTGATATTGATGTGTGCGTTGACGGTGGCCCCCGCGCGCGGATTGCCGCTGATTGGGTTCCCGGCGATATGCTTTGGAAGGGCCGTGTTGGTGAGCGCGCTGTGAGTGTTCAGGTGCGTCCGGTCGAGAATGGCTATCAGCTGGACTGGCAGGGTTATTCGGTGATTGCCAAGGTAATGACCCCGCGCAATGCTGAACTCGCTGCGCTGATGCCTGAAAAGGTTGCACCGGATACATCTAACCTGTTGCTGTGCCCAATGCCGGGTCTTGTTGTTTCGCTTCATGTGGAAGAAGGGCAGGAAGTGAAGGCTGGTGAGCAGTTGGCTATTGTTGAAGCCATGAAAATGGAAAATGTGCTTCGGGCCGAGCGTGATTGTGTGGTAAGCGCTATCAAAGCTGCACCGGGCGACAGTCTTGCTGTTGATGCCGTTATCATGGAATTTGAATAGGGAGTTGGCGCGAAGCCAGCTCCTCTGCTGGGGGTATGGCTTTGCGCACTCTGCTTTTTGATTTGGATGGAACGCTGACAGATCCGTTTGTTGGCATTGTAACGAGTGTTCAGTACGCACTTGAAAAGCTTGGCCGTGATGTTCCGCCAGCTGAAGATCTTGCCTTTGTAATCGGGCCTCCACTCACAGAAACGTATCGCCAGCTTCTGAATACAGAAGATGAGGCGCTGATCCTTGAAGGTATTCGCCTTTACAGGGAGCGCTATACCACTGTGGGGCTTTTTGAAAACGAGCGTTACGACGGGATTATCGAGCTTTTGCAAACGGCAAAAGATCGTGGGGATCGTCTGTTTGTGTGTACTTCGAAACCCTGGTCGTATGCAGAAAAGATCGTGGCTCACTTCGAGATGGATGGGTTCTTTGAGAAGACCTACGGCCCCGAGCTGGATATGACCCGCAGCAATAAAGTGGACCTGCTGGCTCATCTGCTTGAACAGGAAAAGCTGGATGCCTCGCAGTGCATCATGATCGGTGATCGCAAGCACGACATTATTGCTGCAAAAGAAAATGGTGTCCGGTCTATCGGTGTACTCTGGGGCTATGGGTCTGAAGAAGAGTTTGCTGACTGCGGCGCTGATACCGTTGTCGCCTCGCGCGAAGAGCTTGGTGAACACCTTGCTGGCAGTCTGGTTGCCTGATTTCCTTTGTAGTGAGTTGAACTAATGCCAATTTACTTTTCTTATAGCCGCTTGATGAACCAACAATTATGGCAAGCCGGTGCCCAAACGCCAAAGCGCTTGGGCCAGCCTCTATGGATGGGTACCGCTTTATCGTGACCTCTGAGGGTGTGCCTTCCATGGTGAAGGCACCGGGAAAGAGGGTGCACGGTGTGCTTTGGGATTGCCGGATCGGAGAGGTTACTGTGGTTGACGGAGCTGAGGCGCTTTTCCGTAAAGGGGTGGATAAGGTCTTTCTTCCGGTTCGCAGTGGCAGGCAGAATAAGTCTGCGATTATCTACGTGAGCCGGACTGCCCGCACAGGTAAGCCCCATGCAAAAGCGTGGGAAGGGGTGCTGGAAGCGGCGGAGCACTGGGACTTTCCCGAGACCTACCGCGAAGAATTGCGGCAATGGGATTTGCGGTAGGGTTTAATACCGAAAGCGCTGGGCGGTGATCCACTCCATACCTTTGTGGTAACACCCAGCAGCCCTGCCTGTTGATAAGTGAGTTTTCAGTTAGACTGAAAGACAGCTCGCAATCTTCTGAGAATCTGTTAAAAAAACAGAACTCCCGATTGTGGGAGCTAATTCTCAGGGCGGGGTGAAATTCCCTACCGGTGGTGATGGGCCTTTGTGCCACAAGTCCGCGAGCGCCTTCTTTGCAAGGGAAGGGTCAGCAGATCCGGTGTGATTCCGGAACCGACGGTTACAGTCCGGATGAAAGAGAATGTGGGTGGGGAGTGTTCTGCGGAACCCTTTTGCCTGCGCGTCCTGATTCAATGAAACTTGGCGGTTTTTCCGTCCTTTGGATCAGAAAGAATTTTATGAGTAATCTGTTTTTGAATGCTGACTTAGAGGTGCGTGCATGAGTGTATCACGTAGCTCTACCCGCGCGTCTGCAGCCGTTATTGGTGCAAGCTGGATGGTTTTTGCCGGTGCAGCGTTTGCTGTGACCAACTCTGCCATGCAGTATCTGACCATGGTGCAGGGGCTTAGTTCTACCAGCGCAACCTTCTGGCAATATCTGATCTCGCTGATTGCCATGCTGCCTGTAATCTGGCGCATTGGCGCTGGCGGTTTGCGCACAGAGCAGTTGGCGCTGCACGTGTTTCGCGTCTTTCTGGCTGCGCTGGGCGTTCAGTTCTGGGTGGCGGGTCTGGCCAATGGTGTGCCGATCTGGCAGGCGATTGCATTGTTGATGACTTCTCCGTTCTTCGTAACCATTGGTGCAGCTTTCTTCCTGGGTGAAAAGGCGAGCGCCGAGCGCTGGATGGCGACTGCTGTCGGCTTTGTTGGTGGCATGATCATCTTGAGCCCATGGGATGATGCCTTCCAGCTGGTTGCCTTCCTGCCAATTATTGCTGCCCTGCTGTGGGGTAGTTCCATTTTGTGCATGAAGAAGCTGGAGGAAACGGAGAGCCCGCAGTCGGTGACGCTGTACCTGCTCCTGCTGCTGACGCCGGTTAATCTGGTGCTGGCTTTGCTGGCACCGGGCGGTCTTGCTGTGCCGGCGGGCATGAGCATGTGGTGGCTGGTTATTCTGGCTGGTCTTCTCGGTGCAATTGCTCAAGGCTCATTGGCCATGGCCTATGAAAAGGTGGACGCGGTGTATCTGCAGCCATTTGATCACCTCAAGCTGCCGCTCAATGTTTTGTGCGGGTTCCTTGTCTTTGCGTGGGTGCCTCCGGGCAACTTATGGCTGGGCGCGGGGCTAATCATTGGCGCTTCGCTTTACAGCGTGCATGTGGAACGTAAACAGAGCTGATTTAAAAACCTGTCGAAGATTACGTTTTCATAGTCCGCAGTTTCGATTATCTCGTTAAACTGGCTTTCAAAATCTCTTCGTGCAACTGCCTGAGCTGGTAGAAACGTCGTGACTGCGGAGAAAGAAAGAGCAGTCAAACGGGATTTGAGAAGATTCA
>BAXV01000035.1 GCA_001310715.1 Pseudovibrio sp. JCM 19062 | reverse complement strand
CTGGCCGCTCCCGCAATGAGTGAAGCAGCACCCACAGCAAGCCCGCCGCTTGCACTGGTTCTCACAAAATCTCGACGGCTCAGCTTCATAGCACACCTGCTCTCTCAGCTTTTAGAGCGCGATGCGTGAATACAGATGAACACGTGCTCTAAGAGAGCAGCTTAGGCCGCGAAAACCTATATTTTCCTAGTATTTTGGGGAAGATTATATGAAAGAGCTCATGCACCAATCAGGCGATCAGCCCCCATGGAACCAAGCGCAAGAGAGCTCGTCAGACCCGGACTTTCAATGCCCATATAAGCCAGCAGCCCCGGAATCCCGTGGGTTTCTTCACCCCAGATCGCAAAGTCAGCAGCATCAGTACCAGCCGGAACCAGCTTGGGCCGAATACCGGAATAGTCCGCCTGCAGGCTCTCCTCCGCCAGATCCGGGTAATACTTGCGGACCTCGGAACAAAAACGCGCACGGCGCTCTTCGTTCACGTCATAATTAATCTCGTCAACCCATTCCACATCCGGACCAAAACGCGCCTGATTGCCCATATCGATCGTCAGATGAACACCAAGCCCACCCGGCACTGGCACCGGATAAATAAGGTGTGAGAACGGAGCATCACCCGCAAGGCTGAAATAGTTGCCTTTTGCGTAGTAAAGCTTTGGCACCTGACGGGACATGTGCCCGGCCAGTTTGGAGAGCATCTTGTTGGAATGCAGACCAGCTGCAATTACCAGCTCATGACAGGTAATCGCATAGCCATCTTTCATGACAACGGTAAACCCGTCGCCCTTGAAGTTCTTGGCTGCAATTTCCTCATCCTCGTCCTCATCGGACGGGTAGCCTGCCGCGTGCAGATCTTCTTCCACCAGAATATCAGCACCCATCAGCTCGCTCGGGCGCATTCCGGTTTCAATCTGGGTAACTTCTGTCCCAACAACAACCAGTCCGCCATGCGCTTCCAGTCCGCTTGCAGGGCCATCATATACGCATGACTATCCACAATGCCTGTGGAAGGAGAAAACAGGGCACCCTTGCATGCAAGATTAGGCTCAAAGCCCTGCGCCTGCGCTTCATTGAGCTTCAAAAGATCATGAACACCATTGGCTGCAGCGCGCGCGCGAATATCATCAAGCATGGAAACCTGACTGTCATCGGTCGCTACAATCAGCTTGCCGATGCGTTTGTAAGGCACACCATATTCCTCGCAAAAGGAATAGAGCATCTCTTTACCCTGCACACAAGCTTTTGATTTCAAAGAGTCTTTCGGGTAATAAATCCCGGCATGGACAACTTCGGAGTTACGGGCGCTAATTTCGGAGCCGATGATCTCATGCTGTTCAAGCACAATCACTTCACGTCCCCTGCGCGCCAGTTCATAAGCCGCGCTTAAGCCCACAACTCCTGCACCGATTACGATGCACTCAACGTCTGCCATGCTATTCCTGTTTGCTCTTTTATTTTTAGGAGAAAGACCCATAGCACATTACACAGCACTCTAAACAATATACCCACAACCTTTCCCGCATTAATCCCCAAGGCAAATGTGTAGATTTCTCCCCTCTATGCCTTGAATCGATAAAATACCCAATATCTAGTAGGTCCCCTCAATAAACTAGGGTTCTGCGCCCACAATTTCATCCACAGCCGGTTCTGCAGCATTAACACACAAGCAAAGAAGCGCACCCGAAACATATACTTTTCAAATACATGCACAAAAAAAACAAGTATAAGATGCAATCAACACACTACGGGCACGACCGGAGCAAACTCAGCCGATACAAGGACACACATTAGGTTCACGACCCATAAAGTGCTCCTCACCAGACCTTTACATGGATCAGAATACAGTCGAGCGCATATCATGTAGGCTCAAGCGTTTCCGCAGGGCCACAAACAGTCTCTCCGCATTCAGCCGCGAGACTCCTGTCTGTTACTCGTTATGAGCCTGGACTCTTGTATAATTACAGACCACCGAAACAATTATTGTCAGTAGAGAAGCTTACTTATATGTCGTTATTCGTACTTAAACCGATACATTGGAATTCAAGCCAATATCTATTGCCTTCCGGACATCGAGCTACCAGCGGCTTTCCTTATAAACATGGATATGGCCATGAAGAATGGAACAATTCAGGTCACTTGCTCTTTTCTAAAGGCAAAGACAAATTCAGAGCCTTCCACACCGAGGCAGTTAAAGGAGCAGCAAGGACTGAAAATCGGGGAAATACCTTTGTCTTTATGTATGCGAGCCACCATGGGAAACAGGAACTAGTTGGGATCGCTGGCTCAGCGACTCATCTACTCAACGAAAATGATGATGAGGAAAAACGCATTGAACTCAGTAAACTTATCAATCTAAAAGCAATACGAGAGGAGGCTTGGGCGGAGCCTCTCGTGAGAGAAAAATACAGCGACGACAAAAAAAAGCTTTCATTCGAGCATTCAAGTCTGATGAAGCTTGGATTCCAAACTGGTATTGTCAGGATCGTCATTTTCTATGGCTAGAACAACCCATCACACTATCTGCACGAGATATCACTGGAAAAAGCGCGCTAATCACGCGCTTTGACAGCTATACATTTATTGACAGAGACACCTCCAAATCGATTTTGAATCAAGTACCTGTAGGCGCCCGCAATGACGCTTGGAGAGAAATCGCTCGTAGAGTTGAGGGGATATTCACCCGGCGAGAGGCAGACATCGACGACATCCAAAGTGATACATCAATCTTACCAACGACCAAAAAAAATCACTAATTGATGCAAGAATTGGGCAAGGTAAATTCCGAGAAAAACTCGATAAGCTATGGGATCATATGTGCGCAGTCACTGGGTGCTCCGAACGTGCGGTCCTACGGGCGTCGCATATAAAACCTTGGCGGAAAGCTGATAATAGGGAGCGGCTTGATGGAGCAAACGGCTTCCTTCTTGTCGCAAACCTTGACTCACTTTTCGACAATGGTCTCATCTCATTTGATGATGAAGGCCAAATGCTGACATCCAAGAAACTTAAAAAAAAGAACCACGAAAAACTCGGCATCGGCGGAACAATTAGAAGATCGTTGTCAGCCGAACATAAACGGTATTTAGACTACCATAGAAAGCATATCTTCCAGATTGAGTAACTAAACCTATTTGAGAACGGATTTAAGCGCAGAAAAAGTGCTGTACAATCGACTTGGATGTTGGTCTGAAATGGTGTTTGGAAAGTACTGTTTGCACCTTGTACCACTCCATAAAAATATCCGGTTTTTATCAAGCCGTGATGAATTTGACCTTAGTAGAAACAGACTTTGTCAAGGTACCCCAAAAAAGGCCCCGGATCACTCCGAGGCCTTCTTCATTTCAAAAACAGTGCTGAAGCTTACTTGCTCCACCAGTTGGTGGAAGGCTCGAAGCGGCCAGCGGCTTGTTCGATGACTTCGCCCACCTGGAACAGGGTGCCTTCGTCAAATGGCTTGCCGATCAACTGCAGGCCCAGTGGCAGGCCGTCTTTGTTGAGGCCAGCAGGGATGGAGATGCCCGGAACGCCAGCCATGTTGGCTGTCACGGTGAACACGTCGTTCATGTACATGGTCACTGGATCAGTGATCTCACCCGGTGCGAACGCAGCATCTGGAGTGGTTGGCGTCAGGATTGCATCCACACCATCCGCCCAGACAGTGTCAAAGTCCTGCTTGATCAGAGTACGAACCTTCTGTGCTTTCAGGTAGTACGCATCATAGTAACCAGCGGAAAGAACATAAGTACCGATCATCACACGGCGCTTCACTTCATCACCAAAGCCAGCTGCACGGGTGTTCTCGTACATCTCAACAATGTCATTGCCCGGTACACGCAGACCGTAGCGAACGCCATCATAACGCGCCAGGTTGGAAGAGGCTTCCGCTGGAGCCACGATGTAGTATGCAGGCAGAGCGTACTTGGTGTGCGGCAGAGAAATCTCGACGATCTCAGCGCCAGCTTCTTTCAGCCATGCAATACCCTGCTGCCACAGCTTTTCAATTTCCTCTGGCATACCGTCCATGCGGTACTCTTTAGGAATACCGATTTTCATGCCTTTAACGGACTTGCCGATGAAGTCTTCATAGTTTGGCACAGGTGCATCAACAGACGTAGTGTCCTTTGCATCAACAGAGGCCATGGACTTCAGCAGGATCGCGTTGTCACGCACGGTGCGGCCAATCGGGCCAGCCTGATCCAGAGAAGACGCAAACGCCACCATACCCCAGCGTGAGCAGCGGCCATAGGTTGGCTTGATACCCACAGTACCGGTCAACGCAGCTGGCTGACGAATGGAACCACCCGTATCAGATGCTGTTGCCGCCGCACAAAGATGCGCAGCCACCGCAGAAGCAGAACCACCGGAAGACCCGCCAGGAACCAGCGCGGTGTCAGAACCATTGCGGCGCCATGGGTTCACAACGTTACCGTAGTAGGATGTCTCGTTGGAAGAGCCCATCGCGAACTCATCCATATTCAGCTTACCCAGCATCACAGCGCCGTCGTCAAACAGGTTCTGCGTAACCGTGGACTCATACTCAGGCTTGAAGCCATCAAGAATATGAGAACACGCCTGAGTGTGAACACCCTTGGTCGCGTAAAGGTCTTTAATGCCGAGAGGAATACCTTCCAGCGACGTGCTTCACCAGCAGCGATTTTTGCGTCAGAGGCTTTCGCCTGCTCCCGCGCAATATCACCGGTCACAGCAATGAAAGCATTGAGCGCTTCGTTGCCGGTTTCAATCGCACCCAGATAGCTTTCAGTCAGCTCGGTTGCAGTAAAATCGCGGGCAGCCAGCTTATCGCGCGCCTCAGCGATTGTTAGTTTGGTAAGATCAGTCATAGTTTCTAAATCTCAGTAAGAGCCAAGAGTGGCTTTTGATAGAAAACAGATTCAGGATGCTCAGGATAGTCAAGAACTGGGCCACAACGCTCAAAGCCGCAGCTTTCATAAAGGCGAATTGCTGCCTCGTAATTCCATCCAGTTTCCAGAACCAGACTACACAGTCCTTTTTCTTCTGCCAGAGCGACGATTTCTTCCAGAATTTTCCGACCAATGCCTTTGCCCTGTGTCTCAGGCAAGCAGAACAGACGCTTCACCTCACCAACAGAATCTGAGTGCATTTTCAACGCACCGCAGCCAACGGCTTTCCCATCGGCCCTGGCAACAAACACTGTCGTGTCCGGCTGTGCCATTTCTTCAACGCTCATATGATGACAGGCATCAGGCGAAGTAAGTGCCTCAAGCGCATGTGTGAGCTGCTTGATGAGATCAGCAACATCTTTTTGGCAAGGGTCTTCAACTCCAAGAGAAACGCTCATTCAGAAGTTTCCTATTCAACAACCTTAGGCACAGTGAAGAAGTTGTCTTCATGCACTGGCGCGTTGGAAACAATCTTGTCTGCGTAACCGCCATCTGTCTGGCCGTCTGCGCGCTTCTTCATGGTGGTTTCAACCACAGAGGTCATCGGCTCAACGCCGTCAACGTTCACCTCGTTCAGCTGCTCAACAAAACCAAGGATCGTGTTCAGCTCACCAGTCATTTTCTCAGCCTGCGCGTCATCAACCTTGATGCGAGCCAGCCCGGCAACACGTTTTACCGTGTTCAGATCAACCGACATGTTTCACTCCGAAATTGCGGGGGCAAAGAACTGCCCGCCTCGAATTCATGGGGAAGACCTATAAACACAAAAAAAACAGCAGAACAATCTCTGCCCTGCTGTTCATCCCTCATATTCTCATAGTTACGGAACCATATAGGACCGATTATAGTTGGGCATACCCAAGCTGTCTGCCACGAACACCTGAAACCACCAGCCAAAATGCCAAGGCCAACAGCAACGGAAGCGCAGACAAAGACAGCCACGCCCAGCCAACCGTGCCGAACAGGATACCGGTCGAAAGCGCACAGATCGCAGAGACCAACGCAACGACAGCATCATTGGCGCCTTGCGCAAGCGGCGCATCCTGTGGTGCAACCACCTCAACTAGCTGCGATGATGCGCCGATGAACCAAAGTTCCAGCCAATGCCAAGCAGGATCAAGGCCACATAGAATGCCCAAAGCTCAGAACTAAGCGCCCCAACCACACCAGCGCCAGCAAGCATCAGCAGACCCAGCACCATCACACTGTTGGTACCAATCCGGCGAATGATATAGCCGGTGACGAAGCTGGGACCAAACATGGCCACCAGATGCCAGCGGATCACATCACTGGATTGCCCAACGGAGAAACCACAATATTCCATGGCAAGCGGCGTCGGCGACATCTGCATGGTCATGAACCCGAAGGAAAGCCCGGCACACGCAGTCGCACTCCACACAGCAGGCCTGCGCAGCACCTTCAAACTCTCAGAAAACCCTGTGGCCTGCTGCCCCTTTTTCGACACAGGCGGCAGGTGCAAACCAAGCACAGGCAACGCCCCCACAACAGCAACACCAGCCAGCGCCAGATAGCTGCCGATAAATGGAATGACGCCGCCAACGTCCTTCACCCCCCTACAAGGCTTGGGCCAAGCAAAGCCGAAAGTAGCCCCATGGACATACTCAGAGAAATCGCCATAGGCTTCCATTTCTCACTGGCACTGTCAGAAGCTGCAAAACGCATAAAGGTATACGCCGCAGTCGCGATGCCCAGCAAAACATGCCCGGCCAGCAATACAACAAACTGATTGGCATAAAGCGCATACACACAAAGCAAAGAGCCAATAATGCTCAGCGCCACCCCCAGCAAAATCCCGTTCCGACGCCCAAATCGCCCCATAAACAGAGAGATCGGTGTGGCGAAGAGAAAGTTGCCGAACATCTGCAACGCAAGCGGCACCGTCGCCATGGTGGGATGTGGCGCAAGGTACGACCCTGCCAACGCACTGATCGCAATCAGAATTGGCATCTGCATGGATAGAATTGCGGTTGCAATCAAAATGAGCGGAAAGTTGCGCGCCTGTAGATCGGCCTCAGCCCCGCGACCTCAGAAAATCCCATAATTATTCCTCGTAGAAACTTTGACTGGCTTCAAGTTACCGCGTACACCAATTGGCAGTTAGGACATTAAAGCTTCAAATCATGCCAAACACACAAATTGAACAGCCCCGTCAAATTGATGCGCTCGTGTATCACGGGATCAATCTTCTCGATCTGGCCGGCCCCATGCAGGCATTCTGGACCGCAGATAGCTATCAACCCGCATATAAACTCCGGACCCTGTCCATTGATGGCCAGCCTGTAGAGACCCAGCCCGGCATGAAGATCGCCGTTGACGGCACCTTTGCTGACTGGAGCCGGACAGCAGACCTGCTCATTCCCGGCGGACGCATTGATAACCAGCTCGGCAACTCAACCGTGCACACCCTGCTCCATGAAGCTGCGGCAAGAACCAACAACGCGCGCATCGTCTCCATTTGCTCCGGCGCACTTCTTCTAGCGGACGCTGGCATTCTGGCGGGCAAACAAGCCAGCACTCATTGGAGCCGCGCCTCCTCCGCACAATCCCAGTTTCCAAATGTGGACTGCAGCTCAACCAGCTCTTCGTCAGGTCAGGTAATATCTACACCTCCGCAGGCGTGACCGCAGGCATTGACCTCGCCCTGCACCTCATCGAGCAAGATCTGGCTCCGGCATCTCGTTGAAGACAGCGCAGGAGCTCGTGGTCTACCTGCGCCGCAACGGCGGGCAAGCCCAGTTTTCATCCGCCCTCTCGCTGCAAGCCGCCGGACAATCCAACATCGCCAAACTCTCAGAGATCATTCTGTCGGAACCAGAAGCAGACTGGACTATAGAGAACATGGCAAAATCCGCAGGCGTCTCGACCCGCACTTTGCACCGCCGCCTGAAGGAAGACATCGGCGCCACCCCCGCCCAGTTCGTGGAACAGCTCCGGCTGGACCTTGCCAGAACCGCGCTCCTGAAACGCAGCTCCATCAAACAGGCCGCCAGCCTCTCCGGCTTCGGGCATATACAAAACCTGCGCCGCGCCTTTCAAAGACGCTTCGGGATCACTCCGTCAGAGTATATGGAAAGGTTCTCCTGATGCCTGATCGAACCACCCCAAGAGGCCGCCCGCGAAATACCAACCTCACCCGCCAGATCCTGACGACAACGCTCCAAGCTCTGGCCACCAACGGCTATCGCGGCACCTCAACACAGCAGATTGCACAGGACGTGGGCACCTCCAAGCAAGCACTCTATCGCCGCTGGCAGAACAAAGCAGCTTTGGCACTGGAGGCCCTGCGTTATGGGTTCCGGCAGGTCCCCCCGACTATCCCGCATGTCCTCCTTTCACAACGATCTGCAAGACGCCACCACAGGCATGTTGCAGGCACTCTATGAGACCCCATTGGGCACTGCGTGGCTTGCATTGCTCACAGAGCCATCGTTAGCCGAAGAACTTTCCCTCATCGAAGGCGAGCAACGCACCCACTTCCGACAGATCTTCGTCTACTGGAACACCACAGCCAACATGGAAACCAGCATCGACCAACTTCTCGGCTTTGTGTTTTTCACCAGCCTCATACGCGGTAGAAAACCATCCAACACAGAAATTTCAGAGATAATTCAAAGCATTATAAGCCGATCATAACAGATCAAAGCTTCTCGCTGCTTGGTGATGACACTTGATTGGCGTTCAAACACCCTCCTGGGGCAAGAAGAATACACCTCGAAAAGAACGGGCAAATCCGCGGGCCGGGGTCACCAGATAAACTCAGCACCATTCCTGACCGGTGCTGCTTTTATCCGGAGCACATTGTCGTTTCATTGAGGGTAAAAGAATGAAAATCAAATCGATTGCTGCTGCAACCGCCATTGCAGGCGCTCTTCTTTCCGCAACCGCATTCAGCGCGTTCGCGGACGAAATCTCCACCTATACCTCTGGTGGCTATGCAATCGGCGGTACCGATCCCGTCGCATACTTTACGCAAAACAAGCCTGTTCAGGGAAAAGCGGAATTTACCGCGCAATACGACGGCGTAACCTGGAAATTCTCCAGCGCTGAAAACCGGGACAAGTTCGTTGCAGAACCTGCACGATTTGCCCCGCAATACGGCGGCTGGTGTGCCGTTGGCACATCTTTCGGCACCAAGCTGGAAACCCAGCCAGACCTTTGGGACATCGTGGACGGTAAGCTCTACCTCAACGCTCATGACGGTGCAGTAAAGCGTATGCAGACCCGCACAACCGAAACAATCATCAATGCAAATGCGAATTGGGAAGATATCCGCGACGTACCTGTAGAAAAGCTCTAATTCCCTTCAGTGCATAGGCTGCAATAGGCATTGCCTGGCCTATTCCGATATTCCCCAAATCTCATAGTGGCCTATGCACTACACCTGGAGAAAGCCGCAGACCTCTGCGGCTTTTTTTCCGTTTCAAAACCCCACATGCCAAACCATCCCCTTTGGTCAGCGCCAACCACTAAAACGAGCAATACTAGTTATCACAACCAATTCTCAAATTGGTGATGAAGCGTTATTGGCCTAAGGGAAGGTTCTCACGCATAGTGTGCTTACAGCATACATTAAAAACCGGTCCCCACACCTAATCGCCTGGTAAACAGAACAGGCCAAACTCGGCTTTACACAACAGCCTGAAGGAGTTGCATATGCCGATACGTTCCTCAGTTCTTGCAGTTGGACTTGCCCTGTCTGCACTTGTAACTGTTCCGATAACGGCAGTGGCCGATGAGGTGACCAACTTCGTTGAAGAAGGCTATGCAATCAAGGGAACCGATCCGGTTGCCTACTTCAAAGAAGGCAATCCTGTTCAAGGTAAGGAAGAATTTTCAACGCAGTATCAGGATGTAACCTGGCTGTTTTCCTCCGCAGAGAACCTCGAAGAATTCGAAAAAGACCCAACAAAATACGCACCCCAATATGGCGGCTGGTGCGCAACGGGTGTGAGTTTTGGCTTTAAAATCCCGATCCAGCCGGAACAATGGAAAATCGTTGACGGCAAGCTGTACCTGAATGCCCACGCAGGTGCCCAGCGCCACTTCCTCAAAGACCCAGAGGAAACAATCGCTCAGGCAAATGAAAACTGGCCAACCATCAAGAACACGCCGGAAGGGGACCTTTAAGCGAGACCCACCTATGCTCGTTTGAAGGCTATACCAGTCACACTTACATCCCCAATCTGAGTGTGACCCCAAGGTGAAAACAAAAAAAACCGCGGAATGTGCCCTCATCACACTAAAAAGCTTCAGTTCATGCTGAAGCCTTTTCTTATCTCCGATAAATCATGGTGGATTAGCGCGCTGACTGCCCCTTATTGATCTGAACAGTCTCTCCCGGCTTCAGTTCAGCCACCCGAAACGCATCATCTCCCATGCATTCAAGAAAATGATCAACGCCTTGATCGAGAATTGGCATTGTACCGTAGTGACATGGAACGATGGTCTGGAACTCAAAGAACCGCTTGCACGCCATCGACGCGGTACGAGCGCCCATGGTGAAGCGGTCTCCAATCGGCACAATTCCGACCTGAGCTGGTAGATCTCGTTAATCAGCGCCATATCAGAGAAAATATCCGTATCGCCCATGTGCAGCAGTGTTGGTTCATTTTCAGCCATCACAACAACGCCTGCCGGATTGCCCAGATAAATATCCATCACGTTGCGTTCCGGGCTAGACGCGATGGAGGAGCTATGCACCGCATTGGTCATCGCAACATCGAACGCGCCCATATTCACACACCCGCCCTGTTCCACCGGATTGACGTTTTCGATACCCTGATCCTTCGCCCACATGCAAATTTCAAAGTTCGCAGTGAGCGTCCCACCTGTTGCTTTGAGGATGTCAATTGTATCGCCCACATGGTCATAGTGGCCGTGGGTGAGCAGCACATGGCCCACACCTTCGCTCGCCTGCTCCACGCTCATATCTTCCGGAAAGCTCGGATTACCAGTCAGGAACGGGTCAATCAAAAGTGTCGCCCCCGGAATACGAACTTTAAACGCGGAATGACCTAGAAACTGAATATCCATATCACCAATCCCTCCCAATGCGGCACGCTGGCATAAAGCGCCCGAAAAGCTACCATACGGCAGCTAGACTAGGAGGGACTTCGTTACACAACCCTTAAATGGAACAGTTCAAAGTTCGAGGACCCGTCATAGACCTACGGGATCTCCCAATTGATCTCCGGCAGGCCGTGTTCTTTAAGGTAGGCATTGGTTTTTGAAAACGGCGCCGACCCGAAAAAACCGCGCCGTGCCGACAGCGGTGAAGGATGCGCACTCGTCAAAACAAGATGTTTGCTCTCGTCAATCAGATCCAGCTTCTTTTGCGCATGAGCCCCCAGAGAATAAACACCAGATGCTCGCGCGTCTCGGAAAGCCCCTTGATCGCCGCATCCGTGAACGGCGCCCAGCCCTTCTTCGCATGAGACCCGGCCTTTGCCTCCTCCACGCTCAACGAGGTGTTCAGCAGCAGTACCCCCTGCTCCGCCCAATGGGTCAAGCAGCCATGAGCCGCAGGCGCATAACCAAGGTCGCTCTCCAGCTCCTTGTAGATATTACGCAGCGAAGGTGGCAGCCTCACTCCCTTACGAACAGAAAAAGAAAGCCCGTGCGCCTGCCCTTCGCCGTGGTAGGGGTCTTGCCCCAAAATAACAACGCGCACATCACGCAGAGCCGCAGCTTCAAAGGCTGCATAGCACTCCGCAGCAGGCGGATAGATTGTCTTTCCCGCAGCAGCTTCAGCATCCAAAAACGCCTGAAGCTGCTGAAAGTAAGCCTTCTCCATCTCGGGAGCCAGAATACCCTGCCACCCCTCTTCAAACTGCACCTGTGTCACGCCTGTCTCCGCCTGCTTAATATTCCTGTGCCACTACCTTTATCAGAACAGCTGCCGCACAGTTCCGCCGGAAGCACCATGTCCCCTAGAAAAAAACGGCTTACCCGCTTGGCCTTACCCGCAAGCCGTGCTAACTCGCCGCCATGGCAAATGATCCTTCTCTTTCACTCGAAGATTTCTGCGACGCGCTTTATGACGATGATCGCCTGATCGGTATCGACCTCGGCACCAAGACCATCGGTCTGGCCCTCACTGATACCGGACGAAAGATTGCATCTCCCTTGGAGACCATCAAGCGCCTGAAATTCACGCAGGATGTAGAACGCCTGCTTGATCTTTGCCAGAAACACGGCGTCTTTGGCCTCGTGATCGGCCTGCCCCTCAACATGGACGGCACTGAAGGCCCCCGCTGCCAAGCCACCCGCGCCTTTGTGCGCAATCTGGCCCAGAAAACCGAAATCCCGATCACCTACTGGGACGAACGCCTCTCCACCGCAGCCGTTACCCGCACCCTCATAGAAGCCGACCGCTCCCGCGCACGCCGCGCCGAACTGGTCGACAAAATGGCCGCCACCTACATCCTGCAAGGCTTCCTCGACCGCATCAACTACGGTGGCACGTCCCTCTTCGACGAATAGTAAAGCCTCCTGCAGCGCGCACTCGGGTTTTCTTTATGGCGAGCCCAAACATCAACACTTGAGAAAAATTATAAGCCGGAACGCTTTACCGCTCCGTGCCTTTCGCGCTACGTGATTAAACGAAGGCATGCTGCGTGCCTCGTTCTTCCATCACATTTGCAAAGACCGTTTTCCGTCTGAGCACCACTCTGAAAAGCAACCGCATGTTCTCTGCTCTGTCAGCCATTACCTCTGTCCTGCTCCTCACAGCCACAGGATGGTTTCTCCGCCACCGCAACTTCATTCCAAGAGAACGCTGGAGCGGCATGGAGGATCTGTCCTACTGGATTTTGTTCCCGGCGATCATTGTGATCAATGTGGGCACCTCTGACTTCTCAACCATGCCAGTTGGTGACATCACTGTTTCAGTGCTGGGAACCTTCTCGCTTCTGGCAATTCTCAGCCTCTTGCTTCAACCCTTTCTCAAAAAGAAGTTCGAGGTCTCAGGCCCACGCTTCACCTCAATTTTTCAAGGTGTGGTTCGCTGGAACGGCTTTATCGCATGGCAATTGCAGCCAACAGTTTTGGCGAGGAAGGCGTTGCTCTGGTAGCGGTCATCATGGCAATCATGATCCCGACAGCAAACATACTTTGCGTTATTGTTCTATCGATCTATGCAGGTGCTCCGCCCCTACACCTAAGACACTTGCACGGGAACTCATCAAAAACCCGTTCATCATCAGCGTCACCGCAGGCGCATTGATTAATTTGTCCGGCGGGCAAATCCCCCAGGTCATCACCAATTATCTGACATTCCTGGGAAGTGCAGCACTGCCGATTGCAGTCCTGTGTGTTGGCGCGGCATTGGATTTGAAAGCTCTGCGACGCCCCGGCCCAGCGCTCACATCAGCTTTGCTCATCCGCAACATGCTCGCACCCGCCATCGCCCTGTGCTTTGTACTCATCCTCGGGCTGGACGAAATCGCGGCAACAATTGCGGTGCTGGTGTTCGCGGTCCCGTCAGCCGGCGCTAGCTTTGTGCTGGCGAAAAAAAATGGGCGGCGACGCCACGTTGATGGCCGAAATTTTGACCCTTCAAACGGTCGCCGCCGCAATCACTATTCCCGCATGGTTGGTGGTCGTGGCTTACTTGATCGGGTAAAGCCACTCCAAAATACCAGAGGCGTTATACCGCGCATCCAACATGCCATAGCTTGAACGCCACTGACCGGCCATACGGGTCTCGATAAACGCATTGGCAATCGCTGGAGGAGCAACTTCCTTCAGCGCAGCCGCTGCCGCCGTAATCGCCAGCTGCTCAGTAAGCAGGCGTGCACTGCCTTCATCTTCCAGACAAGTACGCGCTGCAGCCTGCAACACTTCAACAGAAACTTTACCGGCAGGACCAAGGTCCGTTTCCAGCGTCCCCAACACATTCATGAAGCTGTCTGGCGTGCGGTGCATAGCGCGCAGAAGATCAAGCGCCATGATATTGCCTGAGCCTTCCCAGATACTGTTCACTGGCGCTTCACGGTAAAGGCGGGCCATATCATGGTCTTCCACATACCCGTTACCACCCAGACACTCCATCGCCTCAGCCGCAACATTCTCAGCACTCTTGCAGATCCAGTACTTGGCCGCTGGCGTGATAATCCGCAGGAAGTCAGCAGCCTGACTGTCCGTAGCTTCCAGATCCATGCAGTGGGCCAGCTTAAGCGCAAGCGCTTCACTAGCTGCCATGTCCAAAGACATATCCGCCAGAACCCGCTGCATCAGCGGCTTTTCAATCAGGCGCGCACCGAAGGCACTGCGATTTGAGGTGTGATGAACCGCTCTGGAAATTGCTGCCCGCATCAGCGCAGCAGACCCGATACAGCAATCCACGCGGGTTGGTGTCACCATCTTCAAAATGGTCTTGATACCCTTGCCTGCTTCCCCAACAAGGAAACCAACCGCATTGTTAAACTCAACCTCGGACGAGGCGTTGGATTTGTTGCCCAGCTTGTTCTTGAGACGCTGAAAATCCAACCCGTTCACTTCGCCGGTTTCCAGAATGCGCGGCACGAGGAAACAGGTCGGCCCCTCCTCCAGCTTCGCCAGCACAAGAAACGCATCGCACATTGGCGCGGAGAAGAACCATTTGTGGCCGTTGATCACATAGGTATCGTCAGAAACCCGTTCTGCGCGCGTGATGATCTGGCGCAGATCAGAACCGCCCTGCTTTTCCGTCATCCCCATACCAAGGCTCACGCCCATTTTCTGGCTGGCAGGACGGAAACGCTGGTCATACTTGCGGCTACCGATGCGCTCGCTCCAGACTTTAGCAAGCTCGGGAGACTGCATCAGAGCCATGGCAGAGGCATTGGTCATAGTCACCGGGCAAAGGTGCCCCCCTTCCACCTGGCTCATCACAAAATACTTGCGCGCCCGGTTATAAAACGCCCGTTCACCGCCCGGCATCATGGAATCCACCGAAGCACTGTGCAGGCCAGCCTCATAGGAACGGCGCATCAAAGCATGATAGGAGGGGTGAAACTCGACAACATCCAGACGGCGGCCATACGGATCATGCGTTTTGAGCACCGGCTCATTCACATTCGCCAGCCGGCCCAGATCTAGCGCATCGGCAGCGCCGCACTGCTCTCCAAACTTGATCAGCTCATCATGTACTGCATCATTTGACCCGGTGCCGCTCAGGTCAGCAAGAAGAATCGGATCACTTTCGGCAAGATTATACCCACAATAAGGAGGCGCCTGATTGATCACAGCTGTCGTCATAGTAGCTTGCGAAACTTTTTCCATTTTTCCTCCTGCAAGTTGCCCCATCGATTTTTATAGTTTATCGCAATGGTGCAACTTTGATCTGCACAATAAAAGTATACATCCTTAGAGCTCTTTACGAGCCCGGTGTTTCTGCATATAGATGGGTCTTCGATGACCATGAAAACCACACATCGATCCACAGCGTTCCCGCATCGCCATCTCCTCGGTATCGAGGGATTGCAGCCTCCCCACATTAATTACCTTCTGGACCTTGCCGACGAAGCCGTCGAATCTCCCGACAGGTAGAAAAGCAGAAAGCTGTTCTGCGTGGGCGAACGCAAATCAACCTCTTCTTTGAGGCTTCCACCCGCACCCAATCTTCCTTTGAGCTTGCAGGCAAGCGTCTGGGCGCGGATGTGATGAACATGTCGGTCTCCACCTCCTCGGTGAAAAAAGGGGAAACCCTGATCGACACAGCTGCAACCCTGAACGCAATGCGTCCTGACTTGCTGGTTGTCCGGCACCACGCCGCAGGTGCAGTTCACCTGCTGGCCCGCAAAGTCGGCTGCGCAGTCGTCAACGCCGGCGACGGCCCTCACGAACACCCAACACAGGCCCTGCTGGATGCTTTGACCATCCGCCGCCACAAAGGAACCCTTGGCGGTCTCACAGTAGCCATTTGTGGCGACATCCGCCACTCCCGCGTCGCCCGCTCCAACATTATTCTCCTGTCCAATATGGGAGCCCGTGTGCGCGTCATAGCTCCCTCTACACTACTGCCCTCTGGTATTCATAGTATGGGCGTTGAAGTATTCACAGACATGCGCGAAGGACTGAAGGGCTGCGACATCGTCATGATGCTGCGTTTGCAACGCGAGCGTATGAGTGGTGCCTTTGTGCCCTCCGTGCGTGAGTATTTCCGCTACCACGGTCTGGATTCAGAAAAACTCTCCTATGCCAATCCAGACGCGCTGGTCATGCACCCCGGTCCAATGAACCGCGGTGTCGAGATCTCGGCGGAAGTCGCAGATGGCCCGCAAAGCCTGATCCGCGAGCAGGTAGAGATGGGCGTCGCCATACGCATGGCCGTGCTTGAAGCTCTTGCTCAAAACCTTCCTGACACCCCCTAGAGGACACGCGCATGAACAAGAATGTGAAACCGCTGGTCCTGACAAACGCCCGCGTCATTGATCCTGCCAACAGTATGGATGAAGCTGGCGCGGTTATCGTTCAGGATGGAACAATCCTCGCCGCTGGTGCAGATGCCCTCAATCAGGGCACTCCGGACGGCGCACAAACCATCGACTGCAACGGCGCAGTTGTTGCCCCCGGCCTTATCGACATCGGCGTCAGTGTTGGCGAACCGGGCGCAGAACACCGCGAAACGCTGGAGAGCGCCAGCCGCGCAGCAGCCGTTGGCGGTGTAACAACCATCCTCACCAGTCCCAACACGGACCGGTGATCGATGACCCGGCGTTGGTGGACTTCATGCTCCGCCGCGCCCGCGACACCGCCCTCGTCAACGTCCACCCCATGGCCGCCCTCACAAAGGGTCTGGCTGGCAAGGACATGAGCGAGCTGGGCCTGCTCAAGGAAGCAGGCGCCATCGCCTTTTCCAACGACAGACTGCCAATCACCAACTCCTCCGTTCTAGTCCGCCTGCTAACCTACGCCCGCGACTTCGACGCGCTTGTGGTGCATCAGGCACAGGACAAGGATCTGGCAGGCTCCGGTGTCATGAACGCAGGACTGCGCGCCTCATGGCTGGGTCTGGGCGGCATCCCGAGGGAAGCCGAGTTCGTCGCAATCGAACGTGATATGCGCCTCGTCGCCATGGCAAAAGGTAAATATCACGCCCGTCTGATCTCCTGCCCACAAAGTGCGCAGGCAATTCAAAGAGCCAAGAACGACGGCCTCAACGTCACTGCAGGCATCTCCATCAATCATCTCACGCTCAACGAAAACGACATCGGCCCCTACCGGACCTTCCATAAGATGTCGCCACCATTGCGTACCGAAGATGATCGTCAGGCCATGGTTGCAGCACTGGCAGACGGCACAATCGACATAATAATGTCCGATCACAACCCACAAGATGTGGAAACTAAGCGTCACCCCTTTGCAGAAGCCGAAGATGGTGCTTTAGGGCTGGAAACGATGCTTGGAGCGGGAATGCGCCTCGTCCTGAACGAGGATATTTCACTCTCCAAACTACTTGCAACAATGACTTGCAATCCAGCGGACCGTCTTGGCCTTCCTGCCGGTCGCCTTTCAAAAGGCGCACCAGCAGATCTGATCGTGTTCGATCCGCAAAAACCATGGATTGTGGAGAAGGACAAAATACGTTCCCGCTCGAAGAACACGCCTTATGAGGATGAAACTTTGACAGGACGGGTTTTGACAACCATCGTTGCAGGCGGCATCCTAGATCATGACGCAATTTAGCGCGCACGTCTGATCCGGCCCGGCGGGTATGGCAGAAGACGTCGCGAGACGATAAAGTTTTAAAGCAGTAGGTCTGTCCGCAAGGAAAGGCCTACTGCTTTAATCTGCAACAACTGGAGAATACCCGTGCCTGATCCAATCAGCTGGTCCTTTGATTTACCCTACTATCTGGCTGCATTGGCCTTTGGCTATCTATTAGGCTCCATTCCCTTCGGCCTGCTCTTCACCAAAATGGCAGGCCATGGCGATATCCGGAACATCGGCTCCGGCAACATTGGCACCACCAACGTGCTGCGCACCGGCAGCAAAAAGCTGGCTGCGCTCACCCTTTTGTGTGATGCCCTCAAAGGCACAGTCGCCGTTGTACTCATCAACCTGTATATGGGCGGCGATGCGGCGCTGATTGCAGGTCTGGGTGCCTTCCTTGGCCACATCTTTCCGGTTTGGCTTAAGTTCAAGGGTGGCAAAGGCGTTGCCACCTATATCGGCATCCTGCTTGGCATCTTTTGGCCGGTGGGCATCATCTTCATCGCCATCTGGATCGCCACAGCCTACATCACAAAGTACTCCTCCCTGTCAGCACTGGTAGCAAGTCTTGTCACTCCCTTTATTCTGCTGGCTTTCGATCAAAGCCAAATTGCGCAAATGATGGGATTACTCAGCGTATTGCTATGGGCAAAACATCACGAGAACATTGCCCGTCTGCTGAAAGGCAAGGAAAGCAAGATCGGTTCCAAGGGATGATTTAAATGGAGACAGCCACCAAAAGCCGGGCACCACACCTTAGTGATACCCAGCGACTTGCGTGGCTTCGCCTGATCCGCTCCGAAAATGTTGGACCAAGAACATTCCGCGAGCTCTTTAATCATTTCGGTTCGGCACAAGCAGCCCTTGATGCCCTGCCAGAACTCTCGAGAAGAGGCGGTAAGAAATCTTATCGCCTTTTTTTTCTAAGGACAAAGCAGAGGCCGAGCTGGCTTCCCTTTATAAGATTGGCGCCCGCCTCGTCGCCATGGGAGAGCCTGCCTACCCGCCACTCCTCAGGGAGATTGACGCACCGCCGCCCCTGCTCGCCATCCGCGCCAGAGACCCGTTGCAGCAGGAACTCACCGGCACGCAAAAAAACGCTAGCCATCATCGGCGCCGCAATTGCTCTGTGGCCGGTGCAAAATTTGCAAAACAGCTGGCAGGAGATCTGTCCTCGCAAGGTTTCACCATCATCTCCGGACTAGCCCGCGGCATCGACAGCGCAGCGCATCAGGCCGCCCTCAACTCAGGAACGATCGCAGCATTTGCCGGTGGCATAGACATCGTCTATCCTAAAGAAAATCAGGAACTCTTCTCAGCAATGATCGCGGCCAACGGTGCTGCAATCAGCGAAATGCCCATAGGCTGGAACCCACGCGCCCGCGATTTTCCCCGCCGCAATCGCTTAATCTCGGGAATGTCCTTGGGAACTATTCTTATTGAAGCCGCAGAAAAATCCGGCTCTCTGCATACGGCTAGGTACGCTCTGGAGCAAAACCGCGAAATTCTCGCAGTCCCCGGCTCACCGCTTGATCCCCGATCTGTCGGCGCAAACAAACTCATTCAACAGGGCGCCGCACTCATTCAGTGCACGGAGGATATCTTGGAGATCATCGAACCAAAGATCTCCATGTCCCTGCCGCTTAATCCCGGAATTGACGACCCCGCCTTAAGCTGGCCAACGCGCGATCAAGCCGAGCCTAAGACCGCCAAAGCGCCACACACTGCCAACGAACATGAACGACAATCAGTCATCGATGCTTTAAGTGAAACACCGATTGATCAGGATGAGTTGCTCCGCTTTACCGGCATACCACTCCCCACGCTGCAGCTGATCCTTCTGGAAATTGAACTCGCCGGACGTCTGGAACGCCACAAACCCAACAAACTATCCCTTATACATGGGGACACCGCATGAGCACCCGGCGCGTTACTCCACCTCATCCGTATCTGCCGGAGTGTGATCGTGACCATCCTTCATCAACCCCGCACCGGACTGCGCTTCCGCTTCCTTCTGCGCCAGCATCAGCAGATACCCCAGCAGATCCAGCTTGTGAGATCGTGCCATGTCACTCAATTCACAACACATTTTGGCGCAGTAATCTGCAACATCATGAGTTTCGATTAATCTGTCTTTTTTTCGGAGACGGGTATTTATACAAGCTTTTTAACCTTCTTATGTAACCATGACACAAGCCTCCGAAAACAAAAAGCGCTTTGCAATCCGAGGGTTACAGCAAATATCTCAAATATCCTAGGTTGTGTAAATTATCAAGGACAACCCAAAACAGACCCAAGGAAATTAAGGGAGAGGCTTTTCCGCTCTTGACCAATCGATCTGAAAAGGCCATTTGACAGCCGCGAAGTCAGCCGCGATTGTGTCGGTTCGACTCATAAAACGGTTTTTGATTTATCAATTCCAAGACGAGACTTACGCGAAAGCCAGGAAATCAATGAACGTTGTCATTGTGGAATCACCGGCGAAAGCCAAGACCATCAACAAGTATCTAGCAAGGACTACACAGTTCTGGCGTCCTACGGCCATGTACGCGATCTACCTCCAAAGGACGGCTCAGTACTACCCGACGACGACTTTGCCATGTCTTGGTCGGTGGATTCCAAATCTCAAAAGCGCCTGTCGGATATTGCCAGCGCGGTGAAGGGGGCTGACCGCCTTATTCTCGCAACTGACCCCGACCGCGAAGGGGAAGCCATTTCCTGGCACGTCTTGGAAGTACTGAAAAAGAAACGCGTCCTGAAGGACATGAAGGTTGAGCGCGTCGTTTTCAACGCGATCACCAAAAGCTCCATTCTCGAAGCGATGAAAAACCCGCGCGAACTGGATGTGCCGCTCGTTGATGCCTATCTGGCCCGCCGCGCCCTCGACTATCTCGTCGGCTTCACCCTCTCTCCTGTCCTGTGGCGCAAGCTGCCGGGCGCCGCTCCGCAGGCCGCGTGCAATCCGTTGCTCTGCGTCTTGTGTGTCAGCGCGAAAACGAGATCGAGACATTCCTCTCGCAGGAATACTGGTCCATTCTGGCAAACCTGAACACACCGGAAAACGCACCTGTCAGGCACGCATCACCAACTTTGACGGCCAGAAGATCACACGCCTCGACATTAAAAACGAGCAGCAAGCCACCACAATCAAGCAGATGCTTGAAGGTGCCAGCTTCTCTGTCAGCAATGTTGAGAGCAAGCCACAAAAGCGCAATCCGTATGCGCCTTTCACCACCTCCACCCTTCAGCAGGAGCTTCCCGCAAGCTCGGCTTTGCAGCAGCCCGCACCATGCAGGTGGCGCAAAAGCTCTATGAAGGTGCCAATATCGGTGGTGAAACAACCGGCTTGATCACCTATATGCGTACCGATGGTGTGCAGATCGCACCGGAAGCAATTCAAAGCGCACGCAGTGTCATCGCCTCCCGCTACGGCGATGAATACGTTCCTGAAAAACCGCGCATGTATACGTCCAAGGCGAAAAACGCTCAGGAAGCGCACGAAGCGATCCGCCCGACAGAACTGTCCCGTCACCCACGTGACATGGCACAGTTCCTCGATGAAGACGGCGCACGCCTTTACGAGCTGATCTGGAAGCGCACCATCGCTTCCCAGATGGAATCTGCCGTTCTGGAACGCACCACTGTTGACATTGAAGCTGCAAACGGTGCCAAGAAGGCTGCCCTGCGCGCCTCCGGTTCCGTTGTCCGCTTCGACGGCTTCCTCACTCTTTATCAGGAAGGTAAGGATGATGAGGAAGACGAGGAAAGCAAACGCCTTCCACCTATGAAACAGGGCGACAGCCTTGGTCGCAAGGGCATTGAAGCCAACCAGCACTTCACTGAACCACCACCACGCTTCACCGAAGCTACACTGGTGAAGAAGATGGAAGAGCTGGGCATTGGCCGCCCGTCCACCTACGCTGCAACACTGCAAACCCTGCGGGACCGTGGCTACGTGGAACTGGACAAGAAGCGCCTGATCCCACAGGACAAAGGCCGTCTGGTCATCGCCTTCCTGGAAGACTTCTTCAACCGCTATGTGGAGTATGACTTCACTGCAAGCCTTGAAGACCAACTCGACAAAATCTCGGCTGGCGAGCTGGAGTGGAAAGCTGTCTTGCGTGACTTCTGGAACCCGTTCCATGAGATTTGTGACGAGGTCATCAAGCGCTCCAACACCGAAGTGCTGGACGCCCTGAACGAAACCCTCAAGGCACACGTCTTCCCGGACAAGGAAGACGGCTCCGACCCGCGCAAATGTCCAAAATGTGAAACCGGTCGCCTGTCTTTGAAAGTCTCCCGCTTCGGCGCGTTTGTTGGCTGCTCCAACTACAACAAAGACAAAAAAAGACGGCAAGGAACCAAACGAAAATCCGCCGCACTGCGATTACACCCGTCAGCTCACCTCCGGTGGGGATTCTGATGGCGGCGCAGCTGGAGACGGACCACAGGTGCTGGGCATTGATCCGGAAACCGGTCTGGAAGTCTCCTTGCGCACAGGCCGTTTTGGCCCATATGTACAGCTAGGTGAAGAAGCCAAGCCCAAGCGCTCTTCCCTGCCACGCGGCTGGAGTACAGCCGATCTGGATCTGGAAAAAGCGCTGGAGCTGCTTTCTCTGCCACGTGAAGTCGGCACCCACCCGGAAGATGGCAAAACAATCTCCGCAGGTCTGGGCCGGTTTGGACCGTTTGTGCTCCATGATGGCACCTACGCCAATCTGGACAGCCCGGAAGAAGTGTTCACCGTCGGCATCAACCGCGCTGTAACCCTGCTTGCCGAAAAACGCGCAAAGGGCGGTGGTCGCGGCGCTGCCGCAAAGCCACTCAAAGAGTTGGGCGACCACCCCGATGGCGGCGCAATCAACGTATACAGTGGCCGCTACGGCCCCTACGTAAAGTGGGAAAAGATCAACGCAACTCTGCCAAAAGATGTTGCGCCTGAAGCTGTCACGCTGGAACAGGCCACCGAGCTTGTAAACGCAAAGGCGGCGACAAAAGGCAAGAAGAAAGCACCTGCCAAAAAGGCAGCAGCAAAGAAAACAACCGCCAAGAAAGCAGCGCCCAAAGGGGCCCTGAAAGAACTTGGCGACCATCCGGATGGCGGAGCGATGGAACTGCGCGACAGTGGCCGTCTCGGCGTTCGGATCAAATGGGGCAAGGAGTTCGTCTCCCTGCCAAAAGGAACAGACCCGGAGCAAGTAACCCGCGAACAGGCAATTGAGCTGATCAACGCGAAGAAGGGGTAAGAGCCCCGTTACTCTCCGGATAACGAAACATATGGGCTTCCGGTCACCGGAAGCCCCTTTTCGCAGCCAACGTGCTGCACTGGATGAGATAAATTGAGCCGAAAAAAGGCCGCTGAAAAACGACACAAGGGACCGGCAGAAATGCCCTCCCGTGAAGACATTCTGAAGTTTATTGCCGACAATCCCGGCAAAGCTGGTAAACGCGAAATCGCCCGCCACTTTGGCATTGTCGGCGCAGCGCGCATCCCCCTAAAACGAATGCTGAGAGATCTGGCTGAAAGCGGTCACATCGAAAAGCGCAAGAAACGCATGCTGCGTCCGGGCGCGCTCCCACCTGTCTTTGTTGTTAAAGTCACAAGCAGAACCGCCGACGGTGAGCTTCTCGGCATACCAATGGACTGGGATGAAGAGCATGGCGAGCCGCCGAACGTACTTGTTTTGCCGCAAAAGAACAAAAACAAGTTCAACCCTGTCCCCGGCATCGGCGATCGCGCCCTTGTGAAGCTGCTGGACGATCAGGAAGGGACGCCGGAAGCGAAGCACATCGTGCGCGCTATGAAGCGTCTGGAGAACCACGACACCGACATCCTCGGCATTCTGCGCATCAACAAAGCAACCAAAGCAGCAACGCTGGAACCAGTCGACCGCAAACAGCGCGCCGTCGATTTGGATCCGCGTGATCTGATGGACTCTGAAGATGGCGACCTCGTCAAAATCGAGGTCCACAAAGTCGGCAGATACGGCACCCCGCGTGGCCGCATCGTCAAACGCTTTGGCTCAACCGCCTCGGAGATGGCCGTCTCCGAAATCGCATTACACACGCAGGGTATTCGCAACGAATTCCCTGGCACTGTGATTGCGGAATCGGAAAACATCAAACCAGCGGGCATCAAAGGCCGTGAAGACTGGCGCTCGATCCCGCTCATCACCATCGACCCGGCCACCGCAAAAGACCACGACGACGCGGTCTATGCCCAGCTGGACGACAATCCAGAGAACCATGGCGGCTGCATCGTCTACGTCGCTATTGCTGATGTCGCAGCCTATGTGACGCCCGGCTCTCCCATGGATAAGGAAGCGCTGCTGCGCGGTAACTCGGTCTACTTCCCCGACCGCGTGATTCCAATGCTGCCCGAGCGCATCTCCAACAACCTGTGCTCCTTGCGCGAAAACGAGGATCGCCCGTCACTGGCAACACGGATGGTCTTCGACAAGAACGGCCGGAAGATTTCCCACACGTTCCACCGCGTGATCATGCGCAGCGCCGCCAAACTCTCCTACCAGCAGGCCCAAAAGGCCATTGATGGGGTCACAGACGACAAAACCGGTCCTCTTCTGGAACCCGTGCTTCAACCACTGTGGGCAGCCTATGAGATCCTCAAGCGTGGCCGCGACAAGCGCCAGCCGCTTGAACTGGATATTCCCGAGCGCCGTATTCTGCTGAACGAAGACGGCACCGTTGACCAGATCGTCGTTCCTGAACGTCTGGATGCCCATAAACTCATCGAAGAGTGCATGATCCAGGCCAACGTGGCCGCTGCTGAAGAGTTGGAAAAACGCAATTCCGCTCTGCTCTACCGCGTGCACGATGCTTCAACGCCGGAGAAGCTGGAGAACCTACGCGACTTCCTCTCAACGCTGAACGTCAAGCTGCCCCACATTGGCGGCCTGCGCGCCTCTGTGTTCAACAACATCCTCGACAAGTTCAAGGACACCGCCAGCTCAACCATGGTCTCCGAAGTGGTGCTGCGCTCACAAGCGCAGGCGGAGTATAACGCCGACAACATCGGGCACTTTGGCCTGAACCTGAAGCGTATGCACACTTCACCTCTCCTATTCGCCGTTACGCAGATTGATCGTCCACCGCGCCCTCATTCGTGCCATCGGCCTTGGTGATGACGGCCTGCCCTACGGGATTGAAGAGAAGCTGCCAGCCATTGCAGCGGAGATTTCTGCCGCAGAACGGCGCGCGATGCTGGCCGAACGCGAGACAATCGACCGCCTTATTGCCTTATATTTGTGCGAGCGTATTGGTGCCGAATTCTCTGGCCGGATAGCCGGAGTGACCAAATCCGGCATGTTCGTCAAACTGCTACAAAATGGCGCAGACGTTCATTCCTGCATCTACCATTGGTATGGATTACTACGAGTATGTAGAATCAGCTCATGCCCTCGTGGGCAGAGCGACTGGTGAAACTTACCAACTTGGCGATGCAGTGCAGGTAAAACTGGTAGAAGCCGCCCCGTTTGCGGGCTCTTTACGGTTTGAAATGCTCTCAAACGGCAAATCCAAAGGCGAAGCAGCAGGACGGGTTGCAAAGCACAAGTTGGCAAGAAAGAAACAAAAGCAAGCCAAAAGGGTTACGCCGGTCAAAAAAACGGAAATAAGCGGAAGAGCGCGTAATTCACGCGCATTCCCCTGCATTTACTGGACGGATAAGGCAGGTCTAAATGAATACCCATCAAGATCGAAATACCGGAGAAGCAGTGCTGCGCGGTATGCGCTGTAAATGCCCTTCCTGTGGCACTGGCGCTGTCTTTAACGGTTACCTGAGCGTGAATCAGTCCTGTGACACCTGCGGTGAGGAACTTCATCACCACCGCGCGGATGATGCACCGCCGTATTTCACAATCTTTATCGTTGGCCACGTCGTTGTTCTGCTGGCCTTATGGGTAGAAATGGCCTACGTGCCGCCAATGTGGCTCCACATGGCCGTCTGGCTGCCTTTGACCCTCATCATGTCTCTGGCTCTCCTGCGCCCCATCAAGGGCGCGATGATTGGTTTGCAATGGGCACTACGTATGGATGGCTTTGCAACAGCTGGTAAAGCGCCTAGTTTTGCCACAACACGGGCCAATCAGAGGTAATGAATGTCCACAGACGACCTGACGAAAGAAGTCAAAGTTGAGCGAACGGAAGAAAACAACAACCCGAACGCTCAACCTTGAGGCCTAAAGACGCCTCCACATTGCTTATTCTGGACCGCAGGGAAGATGGCTCCCTGTACCTGCTCATGGGCAAGCGCCATATGGCGCACAAGTTCATGCCCGGCAAGTTTGTCTTCCCCGGTGGCCGCGTAGATTCCGAAGACAGCCGCGTAAAATACACCCGCGACTATCACCCGGACGTACTCGCCAAGCTCAACTACGACAAAAAGCAGATTAAAACCGAAAGCCGCCTGCGCGCACTGGCTATCGCCGCCATTCGCGAAACCTACGAGGAAGCAGGCCTGTTCATCGGCACCAAAACCGAAGGCAACAACGAGCCTGTTGGTCCCGGTTTTGAAGCGTTTGACGAACTCGGTATTCAGCCGGATCTGGAACCACTGCGTTTTGTTGCCCGCGCAATCACCTCCGGGTAGAACACGCCGCTTTGACGCGCGTTTCTTCGCCGTGTGGGCAGACCAGATTGCGCATACGCTGGAAACGGGCATCGGCCCTACAGAAGAGCTGGAAGAACTCCAGTGGCTGCCAATCGAGCAGTGTAAAGAGCTCGATCTGCCACGCATCACACTGGCTGTGCTGACCGACCTTGAAAATCGCCTGAACCAGGACCCGGAGCTTTCTCCGGACGGACCAGTGCCATACTACTACTGGAAGAACGACGGCTTCGCGCGCGAAGAAATCTAATTGCAATCACACAGGGCGCAACAATCACCTCACTCTGTGAGGCCATGTGTTGCGCCTTGACCATTTCCTGATAGAAGCAATAAAAAACCCAGCTCAACACGAGCTTGAAACGCAGTAATATAAATGCTTCAGCTATCGGGTTCCCTCTCCGCCACGCAAATTCGCGGTATCATTGCCGCCATCGCCGCGATCACCGCGGTCGGTCTGTCACTCTCCGCAAGCCTTCCTCTGCTGGCACTCACGCTTGAGTATCGCGCGTCGGTGACACATGGATTGGCATCAACACCGCCTTTGCTGGCGTCGCCTCCATTGTTGCCACGCCTATTGGCCCCTACCTCGCACGCCGACTGGGCACACCGCAGGCGCTCCTGATCAGTCTGTTGGTTGCAGGCGTCACCTTGCCCTTTTTCTTTCTGCTGGAAAACTTCTGGGCCTGGTTCCCGCTGCGCCTGCTGTTTCACGGCGCAACAACCTCGGCTTCATCATTTCCGAGTTCTGGATCAACGCACTGGCACCCTCAAAGCACAGAGGCTTCCTCATGGGCGTATACGCACCGTGCTTGCACTGGGATTAACCTCCGGGCCTCTACTGCTTGCCGTTGGCGGCACAACAGGCGCGCTGCCCTTCCTTCTGGCTGGCGCAGGTATCATCATTGCGGCCTTGCCAGTGCTCATTGGCTTCAATGCCGCCCCCAGAATCAAAAGCAAAGCCACTTCAAAGCTCTATACCTTTTTGTGGATAGCTCCGGCGGCAACAATGGCTGGCTTCACCTTTGGAGTGGTGGAACAGTCATCCATCTCTCTGCTTCCTCTGTTCGGGCTCAAAATCGGCCTGACTCCACAAGCAGCCACACTGCTCGTCTCTGCCATGGCGGCAGGCAGCATGGTCCTACAAATACCGCTCGGGATGCTATCAGACCGCATGAATCGCCGTCACATGCTCATCTATTGCGGCGCTTTTGGTGTCCTTGGCTCCATGCTTATGATCCCGCTTTCAGATAGCTTTTATGGGCTTTGCGCCCTGCTGTTTGTCTGGGGCGGCGTGGTCGCCGGGCTCTATACCATTGGTCTCACCCACCTTGGTGCACGCTTTGATGGCGCCAATCTAGCATCCGCCAATGCAGCCTTCGTCCTGATGTATTCCCTTGGACAATTGGTTGGCCCCGCCTCCACCGGTCTTGCCCTATCCACGTGGGGGGCTGCGGGCCTTCCTCTGCTCTTTGCAGGTTTCCTTGGCGCTTATGTAATTATATGCCTGATAAGGGGGACAAGACTGGGCTCAGCCCCCTAATGCATCTTGACTTTAGCCCCGTGATTAGTAATGTGCGCCCTGAATTCCCAAAGTTTCACCGGAAGCGCACCCTGCCCGATGCGAAGGTGTGAGGGTGCCACCGGGACAAACAAAACAACCGGCTACTTCAAAAAAAAGCCGAAAACAGACAGGATCCTTAGCGATGGCCAAGGCGACCACCATTAAGATCAAGCTGCAGTCTACTGCGGACACCGGCTTCTTCTACGTAACCAAAAAGAACTCCCGCACCATGACCGAAAAAAATGGTGAAGCGTAAATACGACCCAGTCGTAAAGAAGCACGTTGAGTTCAAGGAAACCAAGATCAAGTAAGTCTTGGCGTCAGCTGAATTTTCAAAAAAGGCGTTTGCATTTGCAGGCGCCTTTTTTGCATGCGCCAATCATAGTACCCTCGCCAATGCGCACCTGACTGACCACTTAATTATGAGGGGTGGACAACATTTCCTCACACAAGAGGATCTGGACTTATTATAGTCCCATAAACGATCAATTCTGCTTCAATATCAATGAGGCGGGACCATTCCAAAACACGTTGCCACACAAACACAGCTACCCCACACAAGATGACAAATCACACCACGTTTTCTCTTCTCCCATACTCTCCGCCCTCAGGCACCAGTATAGACGCGCAGCATCCTGCGCTGGCAGATCTGCAGCACGCAGCGCAGACAGCAAGAGATACGCACGCGCAGGCTCGTGAACAAAGCTCAACTTATATCTGGAAGAATTGGTGGCCGGCGAGAACCGGATGACACGAGGAGGCCACTCAGAACCCGCTTACTCGCCGGCCAACCCCACGGACCCAGGAGATGCGGCGGACCTGAGCGCTCCGTAGGGAAACTATGAAGCAGTATTGCCGGGACTTATTCAATCAACCGAGGCCAATACTGCGATTTCGTAGTCATTTGTTTCATGAAGCAGATGATTTCGCACATCACCATCGCAACATTTACGACTTTAGTAAAGCTTTAAGGTAATTGCGCTCCTGAAAATGGAGGGGATTCTTGACCTATACACAACAAAAGAAAAGAAACCGCTCTTTTGCAAGAGGCAAACGTGCAGAAAGCCCACAATCCCCGCAAGACTCACACGCTGATTTAATCTAAGCGCAAAGACCTACGACTTTTGATGTGAGTCTTTCAACCCATAAAAACTAGCTCTGCTCCGTACAATACTAAAGCAATGCTTCCCGATGTTTTACGAAAACACAATTTTTAGCTAAGCACAATAAACCAACTAAAAAATCACCAGTACTTTATGTTTGCTGCAAGAATCCTGAAACTGTTTCCAGAAAATTCCTGACCGAAATCGGCTTGGAAATATACGCTTCACACCCGCCCTGACGGATGCGCTCTTCATCCCCCTTCATGGCAAAGGCGGTCACCGCAATCACAGGAATAACCTTCAGATCATCATCCTCTTTGATCCACTTGGTCACTTCAAGCCCTGAAACTTCAGGCAGCTGGATATCCATCAGGATCAAATCCGGTTTATGCGCACGCGCAAGCTCAAGCGCTTCCATCCCGTTTCGGGACTGCAAGGTCGCATAGCCGTGGGCTTCAAGAAGATCGTTAAACAGCTTCATGTTGAGTTAGTTGTCTTCAACAATCAGCACGGTCTTTTGCATTAGTTCAGTCCTGCACAGAGTGCCGCCCCAAAAATGGTTTAGCTATAAATAAATGTGTGGTGCAGCCGCACCGCGACTGGCATTGGAACAAGTCCCACACTAAATTTCCTGCTACATAGTTAATTCGGATTCGTTTCAGAAAGGCAAACACCAATGAATTTAAGCAAAACCGGCAGTTTAAACGAAGATACTGCACAGGAAATTGCAATTGGTGCCCTGACATTTCTAAGCAGCGAGCCAGAACAGCTCGGCCGCTTCCTGTCTTTAGCTGGCATTGGACCAGAGGAGATTCGCGATGCAGCAGCTGAGCCCGGCTTTTTGGCGGGTGTTCTTGAGTTTCTAATGCAGGATGAACAGCTCTTGCTGTCCTATACCGAAAGTGCAGGCATTCGCCCCACCATGATTGCCGCAGCGCACCTCAAACTCGCCGGAGGCGTTGACTACCTTGCACAACATTGAAACCGCAAATGCGAACACACTAAAGCAAATCAGCGTCATCAAGAAACGCGCGCACCCTCTCCTCATTTGCGACGTGGACGAAGTCCTTCTGCATTTCATCCCCCATCTTGAGCGCTACATGAATGGTCGCGGCGTGGCTTTCCGCGAAACCGTATACCGCCTCACCGCAAACATGTTCTACACGGAAACCGGCGAAGACCTTCCGGACCACGAATGCCTGAAGATCATCTACGAGTTTTTTGAGAGCGAAGGCAGCAAACAAAAAGTCGTGCCCCACGCAGCCGAGCAGTTGGAGCGCCTGTCACAGCACTGCGATATCGTTATCCTGACCAACCTAACCGGCGACCAAAATAAGTCCGTTCGCGAAAACCTGCTCAAAAGCTTCGGCATAGACTACCCGCTGGTGACCAACGATGGCCCCAAGGGCGGCGCTGTGGCTGCCCTGTGTGCAGAACGCGGTCAGCATCCGGTCATCTTCGTTGATGACAGCCCGACCAACATTGTCTCCGTTGGCAAAAGCGTACCCCACGTCCAGCTCGTGCACTTCGTCGCTGATCCGCGCTTCTTTGCAACCGCCGGTGATCTTCCCAACGTCGCCTTGAAGAGCAACTGCTGGATTGAGACCGGCGACTTTATCGAAAATCTGCTGGTCGCTGCGGCAAGGTAGGCACGCAAGACAGTAAGTGACGCCCTCACCAGCCAGAGACCTCAGAGGAGGAACCTAGGCCAGATGCGCAGTTCAATGTATTATGTAGCCGGTGCACGCATTTTCTGGGAAGTTTAGCTGTAGCTCATGCTATAAAACCCAGCACACCATCTCCGCCAGCTATCAGGGTTTGAAGTTCCATGGCGACCGAGGCCACCACACCTTTAAAAGCGCTCTGCCGGGACTGCACACACAGGTTCCGCGCAGACCTGACACGCTGCCCCAAATGCGGCAGCCCGCGCATTCTCGCCCATGCAGAACTCGATACGCTCGAAATCGCACATATCGACTGCGATGCCTTTTTTTGCCTCCGTCGAAAAGCGCGAGAACCCGCAACTGGCAGACCGCCCTGTCATCGTTGGCGGCGGCCAGCGCGGCGTTGTCTCGGCAGCGTGTTACATCGCCCGCATCTATGGCGTGCGCTCCGCAATGCCCATGTTCAAGGCGCTCGACCTTTGCCCCGACGCCGTTGTCATCAAACCGCGATTGGAGCTGTACTCAAAGGTCGGCAAGCAAATCCGCGAAGAAATGGAAAAGCTCACACCGCTTGTAGAGCCCCTCTCCATTGACGAGGCCTTCCTCGACCTGTCAGGCACACAAAAACTGCACGGCGCGACGCCAGCCGAGCAGCTTGTTCAATTCACTCTCAAAATCCAGAAGGAACTCCGTCTCTCGGTTTCCGTTGGCCTTGCCCCCAACAAGTTCCTTGCAAAGATCGCCTCTGATCTGGATAAGCCCCGCGGCTTTTCTGTGATTGGCGATGCGGAAAAAAAAGGAGTTTCTGGCAAAGCAGCCAACCAGCGTCATCTGGGGTGTGGGCAAAGTTTTCCAATCCAAACTGGAGCATGATGGCATCAAAACCATCGGTCAGCTTCAGCTCAAGGACCCACAGACCTTGCCCGCAAATACGGAGCGATGGGCCTGCGCCTTGCCAAGTTGTGTCAGGGAGAAGACGACCGTCACGTATCCTCACAACGCGGCGCAAAAAGCATCAGCGGCGAAACCACGTTCAACACGGATATCTCAGATGTCACAGAGCTCTCAAAGAGCCTGTGGACCCTGACCGAAAAGGTCGCCTACCGCACCAAGAAGGCAGAAAAGTCCGGCAGGTCTGTCACGCTGAAGCTTAAGACCTCAGACTTTAAAACCATCACACGCTCGCGCATGCTGCACGACCCCACCCAGTTGGCAGACAAGATCTTCCGCACCGCAGAGGAGCTGCTCAAAAACGTCGCTGATGGAAAAATACGCTTCCGCCTGATTGGCGTAGGCATTGCCGATCTGGGACCTGCAGATCAGGCAGACCCGGAAGATCTATTGGATGAGCAGGCAGGAAAACGCGCCAAAGTCGAACGGGCGATGGATGCCCTGCGCGGAAAATTCAACGACAGCTCCGTCGTCTCGCTTGGCCGCTCTCTCAAGACACCGGATAAAACCTAGGACTTATCGAGCTGACTTATCGTTCTTGATGATTTCTCCAGCCGGAACATTCACATCTTCATCCAGACTAACAGAGGTTCCGCAGGTACTGACCGGCGTCACGGGCTTAAGATCCAGCTGGACCAGCGCCCCTTCAAGCTCAAACACCCCATAGTTCAGGTTCATGCTTCTGGAAACACCGTTTTCGTGCAGAACTGACCGCAACTGATAATCCGGCGTACGCTCACCGCGTGTCTCATCACTCAGGTTAAAGTAGGCAATGGAAACCGGCCATGCATCCATGGATGCCATCGACTGCGGCAAGGAAAGCTGGTCGCGCGCAGGTCAAGCGGATCAGCCAGTTTGCGCCCCACAACAGTGGTTGCCTCAAACAGCTGCTCACCAGTCACGCTGCCATCATAAAGCTTGGAGACCATGAAGTGCTGGCCGTTAGCAGCACCGTCAATCACACTATGCAGATGCTGCAGGGGGAACATGATCGACCATCAAAGCTCAGCGTCTTTCCATCCGGCCCATCCAGATCCACATCCAGTTTGGTAGTCTGATGCTCTGCAGTGCCAGCGTTGCTCGGCCAGCAAATCACCAATGAAGGTTTGATAGGCAAAGGCAAGCTCGGAATTATCCGGCGCTTCAGAGTAGGAGCCACGAAGATCGGTAATCGTCTGCTCGCCCTCCTCATCAGTGCTCCTGACCACAAAGCGCAGTGCAACAGCAAAGCCGTCACAGACAGAACCGGAGAGTTCATAGACCATCCGTCCGCTCACATCAGCAACATCAGCGCCGCTCTGCATACCGGCGAGCTTCATGTCATAAACCGCTTTGTGTGGCTGAAGGGTAGCAGCAGTTCCAATGGACGGAAGCAGAAGGAAGCAAAGCGAAAGGGACGACCCTGCGATGCTGGAAAGACCATGTCCTCCCAACCCGTTTCCCAAGCGTAGTTTCACCATAAAACCTCCGATCCTGCCGGAACAAAAGGCACGGAACATACCTCTCTTCCATCATTGTAGAGTGCATACAGGTTGCCACCAACGCAGACGTTACGCTAGGGAAATCAGTGCTAAGGTAAATCTTTCAAATTGGATACACGTATCCCACGTAGACAACGCTTTATGCACCCTTGCAACCCCGCTGATTCTGGTGTGAGTGTGCCTCCACTTTGCAGAGCACGGCTTCGTGAAGAAAAAAAACTCTTGAGTTTTCGTGGAACTGCATCACTTATTGCAACAGAACATTCCAAATCGGAGGGAAGAAGAATGTCACACACAATCCAGCAAAACCTTGAAAAGCTTGGCGTCACACTACCGGAAGCAGCAGCTCCTGCTGCCAATTACGTGCCTTTTGTGAAAACCGGAAACCAGCTTTTCATCTCCGGTCAGCTGCCAATGCAGGACGGTAAAATCGCAAAAACCGGCAAAATCGGCGCTGAGCTGTCCATTGAAGATGGCGTGGAAGCGGCCCGCCTCTGTGCAATCAACCTGCTGGCTCAGGCAAAAGCAGCAACAGGCGACCTGTCGAAAGTGGTGCGTCTTGTTAAGATTGTTGGTTTCGTAAACTCCACCAGCGACTTTGGCGACCAACCAAAGGTCATTAACGGCGCCTCCGATTTCATGGTGGCTGCAATGGGTGAAGCAGGCCGTCACGCACGTTCAGCCGTCAGCGCTGGCTCTCTGCCATTCAACGCAGCAGTCGAGATCGAAGCGATCTTTGAGGTTGCCGAGTAACCCATGCAAGATCTTTCATGCTCACCGCCCGGCCAATCGCTCACCGCGGCTACCATAACAAGGACGCAGGCATCCTTGAAAACACGCCGTCTGCGGTCAAGGCTGCCATAGAAAACAACTTCGCCATTGAAGTTGACGTGCAGCAGACGCGGGATGGTCAGGTTCTCTCTTCCACGACGCCCACCTTGAGCGCCTCACACATGGCCAGGGCAATGTGGTTGACCATGATCTGGCCGACCTGCGCAAGCTGTCCATGCGCGGCTCGTCTGACCCGATCTGGACACTGGAAGACCTGTTAAAGCTGGTGGATGGCAAGGTGCCCCTGATCATTGAGATCAAAACCTTGAGCCTTGAGGCCGGTCAGGAGGACTTCATTAAAACCATCGCCAAAATACTCAGCGATTATAAAGGTCCGGTGGCAATAAAATCCTTTGACCCAAAGATGCTTCGGACCATGAAGCAAGTGGCACCTCATATCCCGCGTGGCTGTATTTCCATGACCACACTGGATGAGGATATGCGCCAGCTCCTGACGCAGCACGAGATCGAGAAAATCTCATGGATGGTGCACATGGCAGGCACCGATCCGCACTTCGTCTCGTACTATGTGAAAGACCTGCCCGCAGATGGCCCAAGCTTCCTGCGTGAATTCTACGGCCTGCCGATCATGACATGGACGGTGAGGACCAAAGAAGACCGTCTTACCGCTGCCAAATATGCAGACCAGATTGTCTTTGAAGGCTTTAATCCGGATAAAGATCCACTCTAGGACCTATTGATTTGCCAGTACCTCCTTCACCCGTTCTGAAAGTCCTCTCCTCTCTGGATGACATCCCCAGCGCAGATTGGGATGCACTGGCCAATCCCGGCACGCCGCCGATCCTTTATGATCAACAGGACTGGTTCGATTCACCTGAAACGATCCAACATCAACCAAATCTGGAAACTGAATCAATCTCTCAAGTTTCCGGATTTAACCCGCTGCTTTCACATGCCTTTTTACAGGCACTGGAAGAAAGCGGATGCGTGGGCTGGGAAGCAGGCTGGATACCCCAACACATTTGGTGGGAACAAGACGGCAAGCCGATCGCAGCCATCCCCACCTACGCCAAGAGCCACAGTCAGGGCGAATACGTTTTCGACCACGCATGGGCCGATGCCTTCGAGCGCGCTGGTGGGAACTACTACCCCAAGCTACAATGCTCCATTCCCTTCACGCCCGCTCCCGGACGACGGCTCCTGATCTCCCCACAGGCAAACAGACGTGAGACCATCAAGATCCTCACCACCGGACTGAAGGAACTGGCAACCCGCATAGAAGGCTCCTCCGCCCACCTGACCTTCCTGACCGAACAGGAATGGAAGGAACTGGGCGATCAGGGCTTCCTCCTGCGCACCGACCAACAGTTCCACTGGGAGAACAACGGCTACACCACCTTCGCCGACTTTCTCGCGCACCTCTCCTCCCGCAAACGCAAAAGCATCCGCAAAGAGCGTAAGACCGCGCTGGAGAACGATGTGGAGGTGGAATGGATCACAAGCTCCGATCTAACAGAAAGCCACTGGGACGCGTTCTACGAGTTCTACATGGACACCGGAAGCCGCAAGTGGGGTCAACCCTATCTCAACCGTGAGTTCTTCTCCCTGCTGGGCGAGCGACTGGCAGACCACACCCTGCTGATCATGGCAAAGCGCAACGGCCGTTACATCGCTGGTGCGCTCAACATGATCGGCGGCAACACCCTTTATGGCCGCAACTGGGGCTGCATCGAAAACCACCCCTGCCTGCACTTCGAAATCTGCTATTATCAAGCCATTGAATTCGCCCTGTCCCGCGGTCTGAAACGTGTGGAAGCCGGAGCACAAGGCAGCCACAAGCTGGCACGCGGCTACATGCCCAACCTCACCTACTCCGCCCACTGGATTGCACACCCTTCCTTAAGAAAGGCCGTCGCACATTATCTGCAACAGGAACGTCAGGCTGTTTCGCAGGAGCGACAATTCCTCTTTGAAAACGGTCCGTTCAGGCAAAATGGCACCTAGAAACTACTTCAAGACATCAATTCAAGAGCCTGAAGCGACTCACGAATCCCGCCAAACTTGAATCAGTTTCTTAAGTACAATCAGGTTCTCAACAACTCCGCCCAAACCACACATTGATTCTCCGGTGATCTTGGTCAATGAATCGGATTAAAGCGTACTTCCGAAAAGTGGTTCCGGTTTGCGGATTAACTAATAGTTTCAAGAAGGATATCAAGATGACCAGCCCGTCCTACGATGACCAGAACATCTTCGCTAAAATCCTGCGCGGCGAACTGCCGTCAGAGAAGGTCTACGAAGACGAAAACACCATTGTTATCATGGACATCATGCCACGCGCAGACGGCCACGTCCTCGTCCTTCCCAAGAACGGGTCCCGCAACATCCTTGATATTGAAGAAGCTGACCTGACCGCTACAATAAAGATCACCCAGAAAATGGCGCGCGCGCTCAAGAAAGCCTTCAACGCCGACGGCATCACCATCCACCAGTTCAACGAAACAGCTGGCGGTCAAATGGTGTTCCACACCCACTTTCACGTCATCCCGCGCGTACAAGGCATCACCCTGCGCCCACACACCGGCGAGATGGAAGACGGCGACAAGCTCAAAGCATACGCAGAGAAAATCCGCGCAGCACTGGCAGATTAATCCGGATCATTTCAACAGAAACAACCTCGCGCAGCATACCAGATTGCGCGAGGAAAATTTGATTCACACGAAATGACCACCTCTAGTAACCTACAGTTTTTCCCTTGATTTCAAGCAACTAGCCAGCACAGTTGAATCACCCTCTCAGCGTTACCCAAAAACTCGATTCACCTGAAACAATCAAACCAGCTCCGCTAGGGCATAACCGCCCACCCACCGATCAGAACGACCTCGGCAGTAACAATTCCCAGAATCAACCGATCGTTAAACAGCTTGTATC
>BAXV01000034.1 GCA_001310715.1 Pseudovibrio sp. JCM 19062 | reverse complement strand
CATGGGGTTTCGGACCAATAACGGACATTCGCCTAGACACAAGCGATATACAATCGGAAGGCACTCACAACTTTGAGGTGCGCTCTCTGCCATCGAGTCCCGAGATTCGAAAACACCACGCTTACGATACTCAGCTGAAGATCCCCCTGTACAATATCTTTTCGAGGGGCTTCATTTAACGTCCAAACGACTTAAGAAGTAGGCGATTAATAAAGTATCATCCGAACAAAGTTGATGGCCAGCTCTACAGCACTCAACTTCCGAATACACCATCGGCATTCTTTAAAGGCTCTATTCAAAACCAAACTTTGCGCGGAAGCTCACGTTTCAAATAATCAGAAAATGCTTTTACTTGGAGTGGCACACCACGCCGCGAAGGCATGAGCAAACTGATCTGGGCATCACCAGTCGTCCAGTTGGGCAAAACCCTCTGAAGCTGCCCAGCTTTTACTTCATCACGACAGATGTAGCAGGAAAAGCCAATATGCCCAATCCATCAACCGCGGCGCGTTTTAGCGTGACCATATCATCACTACAAAGCCGGGGCGTATACGTAATTGTCGCCTCAACGCTGGCATCATCACGTAAAGACCACAGTCCCTGCTCTGGCTTCCAACCCACCTTCAGCCTACATGCTGGGACAAATCACTAGGTGTATTTGGATAGCCGAAGCGTTCAAGATAAGACGGTGCCGCAAACAAATAGCATGGTACTGGAGCCAACTTGCGCTGCACCAAACTTGAATCTGGTAAAGGCCCTGTGTGCGCGCGTACTGCCATATCAAGTCCGTGTTCCAACAAATCCAGAACCTGATTGGTCACATTTTGCAGGATTTCTACGTTTGGGTTCTGGATGAGAAACTCGCTGACAATATCTTGCAGAGTAAACTGGGCCATACCTACGGAACAGCTTAGTCTTATCTTCCCGGAGATTACATTTTTGCTTTTTTCAACCACGGCTTCGGCAGCTGCCATATCATCAAGCATAGATCGGGCATGGCGGTAAAATTCCGCGCCAATTTCCGTAACAATAAATCGCCGCGATGTGCGCTGAATTAAGCGCACCCCGAGCCTTTCTTCTAGCTGCCTGATATGACGACTCAGCCTGGACTTGGGCATTGCCAGTGCATTGGCCGCAGCAGTAAAGCCCCCCTTCTCGATTACATGGACAAAATAGAAATAGTTATTGAGGTCAATCATTTAGGCTGGCCGTCTCAGAATTGATTTCGTTTCAAATATAGAACAATAGATTTCAATTTATACGTATTTTCTCTCACATTTTCCAATATTAAGTTCAAAACACAACAGGAGATGAGACGATGAAAACAACATTCGAGACATCAGAACTGGACAATACCAGCGTTGATGCAATAGGCCCAATTGCTGGCGAGCGGGTAATCAAAGGGCAAGCGTTTAGAGCAAAGAGTTTTAGCCATAGACAATTTAGTGGGTTGATGGACCCTCTGATCATGGTTGACCATTTTGGAATGACGGAGCCACATTTGGCCCGCATGCCCACGCCGGTATTTCTGCGGTATCGGTTATATTTGAAGACAGTACTGGAGCCTTCAATAATCAGGATTCTCTCGGCAACGACATCGATTTGCTGCCCGGTGATCTTTACTGGCTAAAGGCTGGCGGCGGAGCAGTACATAACGAAGAGCCCCGTCCGGGATCTAAGACCCATGGCCTCCAAATTTTCGTTAACCTGCCGGCGAAACTCAAACATGATGCTCCTGCCTCGCTTCACATAAAATCTGCAGATGTCCCTGCTCTCGAAGGAGATGGATATCGCGTCCGTGTCGTTCTCGGCACAAGTAACAGCATAGAAGGGGCTCAATCGCCCGTACTGCCATTAACCATCCTTGATGGGAAACTGACTGCGGAACATTTGTTCAAGCACGAGGCCCAGCCCAATAATGCGGTCTGGTTGTACACGGTTCAGGGCGAGTTTGATGTTCAGCTGAGTGGGCAGACAATTCGGCTCGCAGGAGGAAGTTCCATTGCACTTCATGGTGGTGACGATGATATACAGATCAAGTTACTTGCTGCCAAGGATAGCCATTTTGTACTGATCGAAGGTGCACGCTGCGCGAAAACTTCATACAGAAGGGACCTTTCGTAATGAGTACCACTGATGAGCTGGAACGTATAGCTGCAGATTACGCCGCTGGTCGCCTTGGCTCGATACCCGCCTAAACTCTCCCATCATACACCAAGACAAAAACTATGGAGCCGAAAGGAAAGATTATGAATCAGAATACGACCAACTTTGTGCGCCTTACTGCCGAAAATACTGCTCTTGTTCTCGTCGATCATCAGGTAGGTTGATGACGGGCATTAGGGATTACTCCGCAGCTGAGCTTAAACACAATGTGGTTGGCTTGGCAAAAGCAGCGCGGGCTCTTAATGTTCCGATCATAACCACCACAACATCCGCCGACACACTATGGGGGCCGGCATTCCCTGAACTGGTTGAGGCACTACCGGGACAAGAGTTCATTGACCGCACCAGCGTCAATGCTTGGGACGATCCGCGTGTGGTTGCCGCAATCCGTCAAACTGGTCGCCAAAAACTCATTTTTGCTGGCGTGTCATTAGAGGTTTGCGCTGCATTTCCGGCGATGACTGCCAAGAGCGAAGGGTTTGATGCATATGTTGCCGTGGATGCCAGCGGTACATTCAACCAGACCAAACGGGAAACAGGCATCATGCGCCTTGTCCAAAATGGAGTAACAGTTGCTGATGGCTCTAGCCTGATCGTCGAAATGCTCGGTGACAATGCCCGGCCTGAAGCGGCCCCCGTCTATGAGGCCCTGGGAATGGACTGGGCCACACTTGTCCATCAAGTACGCGCCAGCGCCGCGTAGGTCCTCGCTTTATTGTTTATCAAAACTATTGCCCACTCAAAAGTATCGCGGTGCATATTACACGGCGATACTTGTTACCGCTCTGAGAGTTCTTTCTCCCAAGTATCCGGTCACATGGCCCACCGCGTCAGCTATGGCTTGTTGCAGACTTAGATTCCTGCACCGTAGCGAATGACCGCTTTGTCCTGCTCTTCCACCGTTCGTAATTAATGTGGGTTCGGGCTTATGATTGCAGGCTGGTTGCAAACAATGTGGGCTCATTCGCAATTAATGTGGGTTTAGCCCCTCAGATAAAGTCATTTAATTTGGGCTCAAAATGCCGATGATTGCAAGCCGAGCCGATTATGATTGCAGGTCATAACAGATAGTTTATTCCTAAGTATGAAACACTATTACTCAGTGTGATACTGCATTACTCTTCCACATGACCTCAGGAGCCGAAAACCATCTCCGATGATAGGTGAGGGCACCTCTTTCGCGGTGCATAGACGAAACCAAGCTGGCAACCGCACCTTTCAACAGCTGTAGCAAGCCATGGCAAGATTGCCCTTGCAATTGGGAGGCACTAATCTCAATATCCGCAGCGATGGTTTCTGAGGTGCGAAAGGCCTCGGGATTAAAAGGGAACACGGTGCGGTGTAGCCAACAGGCGCCAAATCCGTGACTGCCCCCGCAACTGTAAGCGGAGAGCGAAGCCAACATGCCACTGGTGAGAACCGGGAAGGCTGGCTGAGCATAGACCCGCGAGTCAGGAGACCTGCCATTATGTTCCACTTCAACCCGGGCGGGGCGTCCCGGAAGGAGGCCATAATGGTTGCATTGGCGCAAGCTCTCACATCTCCGGTTTCTATTTGCCCCTGCTGCAACGCGGAGGGCGTTATGAGGCCTGTTTCCTACCATTTCTACCGTTTGGATGGCTCGATTGCACCTGAGCTGCGCGCGGATGCGCGGGCATGAGCGCAGCTTCTGTTTCAGTTCGTGAGGTTTCCTGGGCACCAGAGCGCAGGTCCGAGCTTGTCCTAAAGCCGCTGAGTTTTGAGCGCTGGCGGCAGGGCAGACGCTTGGCGTTGTCGGCGCGAATGGGGCAGGGAAGTCGACCCTGCTGCGGCTGCTTTACCGCTTTAACAAGCCGATGAGCGGACAAGTGTGCGTTGACGGTGATGACATCTGGTCTCTCTCCGCTCGAGCGACAGCGCAGAGGGTGGCTGCGGTGCTGCAAGAACAGCCAACGGATTTTGCGCTCAAAGTGCGCGAGATCGTGGAGCTGGGGCGAACGCCCTATCGCAGCGGGCTGGCAGCTTCCCGAGAACGCGACCGGCAGGTGGTGGACCGTGCAATCCATGCTTTGCAGCTGGAAGGCTGGCGGGACGATTGTTTGGCACGCTTTCTGGCGGAGAGCGGCAGCGGGTGATGGTGGCACGGGCGCTGGCACAGGAGCCGAAATTGCTCGTTCTGGATGAGCCGACCAACCACCTGGACATTCGCCACCAACTGGAAATTCTGAAACTGATTGAAGAGCTGGATCTGACGATCATTACCAGTTTGCACGACCTGAACATGGCAGCACAGGTGTGTGATCAGATCCTATTGCTGGATCATGGGCAAATGCTTGGCATTGGGGCGCCGGAGCAAGTCCTTTCACCTGCTTTGGTTTCACAGGCGTTTCAAGTGCGCGCCACGCATGACCAGCTGATGTCCCGACAGCAATCCCTTCTTACATTTGAACTTCACTCATAAGGCCTCTTCCCATGAGAAAATTTGGTTTGGCGCTGGCAGTCGCGCTGCTTTCCTCTTCTGCTGCACTGGCAGAGGTTTCCGTCCAAAGCTGCAATCGCACCGTGGAGTTTGCCAGTGTGCCGCAGCGCGCGGTTTCTAACGACTCTAACCTGACAGAGATGATGCTGGCGTTGGGCTTGCAGGATAAGATGGTCGGGTACACCGGCGTCTCCGGCTGGAAGACGCTGGACACGGAACTGACCGATCAGGTGGCCGCATTGCCGGAGCTTTCTCCGAAATATCCGAGCAAGGAAGTGCTGATTGGCGCGGACGCTGACTTCTTTTTCGCAGGCTGGAACTACGGTATGCGTGTGGGCGGTGAGGTAACACCCGAAACGCTGGAGCCGTTTGGCATCAAGGTGTACGAGCTGACCGAAAGCTGCATTCATGTTGGCGCGAAACCAAAGGTTTCCATGGATGACATGTACAATGATCTGCTGAACCTTGGCCGCATCTTTGGGGTTGAGGCGCGGGCGGAAAAGCTGGTGCAGCGCTACCGTGACGAGCTTGCTCAGTTCAAAGCTGGTTTGAAGGTTTCAGGCACTCCGCCACGGATCTTTGTTTATGATAGCGGAGAAGATTCCCCATTCACCGCAGGGCGTTATGCCATGCCGACGGCTTGATTGAGGCTGCTGGCGGCAGCAATGTGATGGATACCTTTGAGAAGAACTGGGCACGGGTGAACTGGGAGGCCGTTGTTGAGGCGAACCCGGAGATCATCGTGATTGTGAACTACGGCGAAGTAACTGCTCAGCAGAAGCGCGAGTTCATGCTCAACAATCCCGCTTTCGCAGATATGGACGCCGTGAAGAATGACCGGTTCGTGACGCTGGAATATGCTGAAGCAACGCCAGGACCTAGAAACATTAAGGCGATCAAGAAGCTCGCAGCCGCGTTCTGGGGGAAATAAGCATGAGCGAAGGAACCGGCGTCTTTGCGGCGCCTAAGGTGGTCCACTCTCATCATTTGCTACAGATCAGCTGCGTGGGCTTGGCTGCGCTGGTTCTTTCTGTTTGCCTTGCTGTCTCTGTGGGCGCGGTTTCCATTTCCATGGAGACGGTCTGGGGTGTTCTTGCAAACAAGTTGGTGCCGGGTCTGGTTGAGCCGAGCTGGTCCGTGGGGCGTGAGAACATTCTTTGGCAAATCCGCTTGCCGCGCGCACTGCTGGCGATCATGGTGGGGGCAGGGCTCTCCATTGTGGGGGCCTGCCTGCAATCCGTCACCCGCAACCCCTTGGCAGACCCGCACCTGATCGGCATTTCAGCTGGTGGAGCGTTTGGGGCAGTGTTGGCGCTGCTGCATACGGGATTGTTTCTGGGCACGCTGACGGTGCCATTGCTGGCGTTTTTGGGTGCGCTTGGGGCGACCTTCCTTGTGATCGGTGTGGCAAGGTTTACCAGCGCGACCAGTGCGGACCGGCTGGTGCTGACTGGTGTGGCAGTGAGCTTTGTGCTGATGGCAGGCGCAAATATTCTCATCTTTCTGGCAGACCCACGGGCGACACACAGTGTGGTCTATTGGATGCTTGGCGGGTTAGGTCTGGCGCAGTGGGGGCATCTTATGTACGCTGGTCGTGCTGGTGCTCTGCGGGGGCTGGCTGTGGCTGAGGGCAGGGTACTTCAACGCGATGACGATTGGCGATGAGACGGCGACCACACTTGGCATATCCGTCTCAAGATTCCGGCTGGAAACCTTCGTGATTGGCGCGCTGATTACGGGAGTGATGGTCGCGTTTTCGGGGATGATCGGCTTTGTGGGGCTTATGGTGCCTCATATCGTGCGCTTGTTTGTGGGCGGCGACTACCGGCGCCTGATCCCGGTCTCAGCACTGTTTGGCGCAACCTTCCTCCTCCTCGCAGACGTGGCCGCGCGTACATTGATGAAGCCCGAAGACATGCCAATCGGCATCATCACCGGCCTCCTCGGCGGCATCTTCTTCATCTGGCTTCTGCGAGAGAAAAGATAGCGGACAGCACTTCGTCAGAACGAGGGAGAATGCTGCGGGCCACGAGACCTTAGAAAGGGTGAGTGCTTGCGAATTTATGTGCGGTTGATCGATCTGTGTGCTTCCTGAAAATATCCTCTCAGTCTTTCTCAAGTATAAATTTCGACTCAATATCGATAAGACTTTATTGTTTGTAAGTATTATGTGGCTAATGTGCTGAAGACAGGCGGTTTGGTGGATTAGTCTTGACCTTCTAGTGACTGGAAGGATTACAATACTTGGCTATGAGTTACCTTGTGCCGGAAGAACAATAAAAAGTAGTGCACTGGCAGAACCTTGAGCGGTACGAGCATACTTTAATACCGCTTCTCCGTTTCAGGTTGCACCAGTGCCTGGTAGATCAGGACAAGACCGATGCGTAGTAAGTACGCGGTTGTAGCTGGGTTTGTGGTTGTTTCGAGTATCTCGGTTGGGCTTGGGCTCTTTCTTGGAAGATCGATGGATTGGACATCTGGAGGGCCCGACAGAAACGAGCGAGAGATCCTGTACTGGGTCGCGCCAATGGATCCGAATTTCAGACGCGATGAGCCCGGTAAGTCTCCCATGGGAATGGATCTCATCCCGATTTATGCGGAGGAGGAAGCCAAGCCAAAGGCGAGTACGGTGGCGCTCTCTCCAAGCGTCATCAACAATATTGGTGTGCGCACGCTGTCGCCAGTGTTGAGCCGATCTCTCAGAAAATCGAAAGCGTTGGCTTTGTGGGCTACGATGAACATCGCTCCAGTCATGTTCACCTGCGCACGGAGGGCTGGATTCAAAAACTCAATGTCCGAGCAATCGGTGATCCGGTAAAGAAGGGCGATTTGCTTTTTACCGTGTATGCACCCGAAGTGATCGTTGCCAATGCGGACCTGATCAGAGCTGTACGCAGGAATGACAAAGCAGCCGAACAGAGTATCCGCGTCCAGCTTCAGAACTACGGTATTGATAGTGCCCAGATCGACGAGATGGCACAAGCCAGCAAACCTGTCGATGTCTTTAAAGTATTTGCCCCACAATCCGGCGTCGTGACCACTCTGGATGCTGCAGATGGTATGTATCTGCAGCCGGACTCCATGGCGCTTAGACTCGCTGATATGTCTTCTGTCTGGTTGATGGTTGATGTGTTTGAACAGGATATCGCACGCCTTAGCCCAAACAGCCAAGTACTTGCTAGCTTTGAACATTTGCCCGGCATGGTGCTGGAAGGGCGGATTGATTACATCTATCCGGAACTGGACGTGGTGACACGCACGTTGCCGGTGCGCCTGTATTTTGACAACTCTGAAGGCCTCTTACGTCCCAATATGTTTGGCCGCGTAACCATCATCCCTGCTGAAACGCGTAGCGCTGTGACCATCCCGACCAGTGCGTTGATCCGGACAGGCATGTCTGAGCGCGTGATCTTGAAAACAGGTGATGGAACCTTCGTGCCTCGTATTGTGACGCCTGGATTGACCGGCAGTTTTGGTGAGGGCAGCCGAACGGAGATCTTGCAGGGCCTTCAGGCCGGCGAGGAAGTTGTGACCTCTGCGCAGTTCCTGATCGACAGTGAAAGCTCACTTTCTGCTGGAATGGAACGGATGTCCCCTTCGCAAGGTGTTCCCATCTGGTCGAAAGGGACGGTAACCAAAGTTGATCCTGCGACCAACTCCGTCACCATCCGGCATACGGAAATAGATGAGCTTCAATGGCCAAAGATGGAGACCTCATTTGCTGTTCGAGGCAATCTGGCAGCTTATGACCTGCGCCCGAATGAACACATTGAGTTTGCGATTGCGCGAGGATCTGACAAACGTTTCAGCCTTGTTGATCTGCGGCAAATGGGAAGTAAACATCACAAATCAGGACATCTGGCACCAGCGGGGGCCGCTGAGCGATGATCGCCTCAATCATTCGCTCCTCCATTAAGAACCGCGTGATCGTTCTGCTGGCTGCGTTGATGCTGGCACTCGGCGGCATCTGGGCGTTGAAGGAAACCCCCGTTGATGCAATTCCTGATCTTTCCGATGTTCAGGTGATCATCAAGACGTCTTACAACGGTCAGGCACCACAGGTCATTGAAGACCAGGTGACCTACCCGATCGCCACAGCCATGCTGTCTGTGCCAAATGTAACCGATGTGCGCGGGTTCTCGTTTTATGGCGACTCCTACGTCTATGTGGTTTTCAAGGACAACACGGACCTTTATTGGGCGAGAAGCCGCGTGCTGGAGTATCTTGCGCAAGCGGGCGCACAGCTACCTGACGGGGTGTCGCCTGAGCTTGGGCCAGATGCGACCGGCGTTGGCTGGATCTATCAGTATGCGTTGATTGACCGGACCGGCACCTATGACATGGCACAGTTGAGGTCCTTGCAGGATTGGTGGCTGAAGTTTGAGCTTCAAACCGTTAGCGGTGTATCTGAAGTGGCGACCATTGGTGGCATGGTCAAGCAGTATCAAGTTGTTGCTGACCCCAACAAACTACGTGCTTACGGCGTGGCACTGCCTGATCTGATGAGCATCATCGAAAATGCAAACCGCGAAACCAGTGGCAGTGTTATCGAGATGGCAGAAGCCGAGTACATGGTGCGCGCCACGGGTTATATCCAGTCCATCGAAGACCTAAAGCACATTCCGATTAAAGTGAACGAACGCGGCGCTGCGCTCACATTGGAAGATGTCGCCGAGATCCGGCTTGGCCCACAAATGCGTCGAGGGGTCGCTGATCTGAACGGTGAAGGCGACGCGGTTGGCGCAGTTGTGATTATGCGCTGGGGTGAAAACCCGCTGCTCACAATTGAAGCGTCAAAGCCAAACTGAATGAGCTGAAGCCAAATCTGCCTGACGGCGTGGAGATCATAACCACCTATGATCGCTCTGGCGTCATCGAGAGGTCTATCGCAAATCTGATCACGAAGCTTACCGAGGAGTTTATCGTGGTGGTTCTGGTGTGCGCGATCTTCCTGCTGCACCTCAGATCCTCATTGGTGATCCTGATCTCGTTGTCGCTTGGCATTTTGACGGCGCTTCTGGTGATGCGTCTGCAAGGGGTGAATGCAAATGTCATGTCTCTTGGCGGGATCGCAATTGCGATTGGCGCTATGGTGGATGCGACCATCGTGATGATTGAGGCAATGCACCGCAGACTTGAAGCGGAGCCAGACCCAAGCAAGAACCGCTGGAAGGTGGTTGCTGAGTCTTGCTCAGAGGTTGGGCCAGCACTGTTCTACTCCCTCGCGATTATCACCATCAGCTTTCTACCCGTATTTGTATTGGAGGCGCAGGAAGGGCGGTTGTTCAAACCGCTGGCTTTCACCAAGACCTATGCAATGGCAGCGGCCACCATCTTGAGCATTACCCTAGTGCCCGTGCTGATGGGGTATTTTGTGCGGGGACGGATTCATCCCGAGGCCAAGAACCCGGTCAACCGTTTTTGCATCACACTGTACCGCCCGGCGCTTTCGCTGGTTCTCGCTTGGCCGAAGACGATGATCGTCCTTGCTCTGGTTCTGGTGGCTTCCATCCTTGTACCGGCGCATCGGGTCGGGACCGAGTTCATGCCGGAGTTGAAGGAAGGCGACTTCCTCTACATGCCATCACTTTATACCGGTGTCTCGATAGGGAAGGCACGGGAGGTACTTCAGCAAACTGACCGTATGATCATGCAGGTGCCGGAGGTTAAAACTGTGCACGGCAAGCTGGGACGTGCGGACACGGCAACGGACCCTGCGCCTTTGACCATGTTTGAAACCACCATCCAGCTGAAACCGCAGGACCAGTGGCGCGATGGCATGACGCTTGAGAAGATACGGGAGGAACTGGACAAGTCCGTACAGGTGCCTGGTCTGACCAATGTCTGGATACAGCCGATCAAAAACCGTATCGACATGCTCGCGACGGGTATGAAAACCCCGGTGGGTGTGAAGGTCTCAGGGCCTGATCTGCAAGTTATTCAGGATATCTCTGTTGAGATCGAAGGCCTTGTCAAAGACGTTGAAGGCACTTTGTCAGTCTACGCAGAGCGACCCGAAGGCGCGCGCTTTATCGAGATTGACATCAACCGAAACGCCGCCACTCGCTATATGATGAACATCAAGGATGTTCAGGACGTGGTGCAGACTGCTATCGGCGGCATGAACATTTCTGAGAGTGTGGAAGGTTTGGAGCGTTACCCCATTAACCTGCGCTACCCGCAGGATTGGCGTAGCACGCCGGAACAGCTGGAGAAGCTGCCTGTCGTTACTCCCTCTGGTGCTCACATTCCGCTCGGTGCTGTGTCTGACGTAAAAATTGTCGACGGTCCCGGCATGATCCGCTCCGAAAATGCACGGCCAACAGGTTTCGTGTTCATTGACATTGAAGGCCGGGATCTAGGCGGCTATGTAAGCGAGGCACAGCAATTGGTCGCCTCCAAAGTCAAGATCCCTGCTGGTTACTCGATCACATGGTCAGGGCAGTACGAGTATATCGAGAGGGTTCAGGAGCGCTTACTGCTCGTTGCCCCTGTTACCCTGCTGGTCATTACCTTGATGCTGTTCCTTGCCTTCAACCGGTTAGGTGAAGTGGCGATTATTCTAACATCCCTGCCGATAGCCCTGACCGGCGGTATCTGGTTTGTCTACGTCTTGGGTTTCGACCTGTCCGTTGCGGTTCTGGTTGGCTTTATCGCGCTTGCGGGTGTTGCTGTCGAAACGGCTATTGTGATGCTGCTTTATCTCAACCTATCCTGGGACAAGCGTATCCAGGCTGCTCGATTATCGCATCAAGCTTTGACATCAAAAGATGTTCTGGACGCAGTTGTCGAAGGAGCTTCTGCGCCTGCGGCCAAAGATAATGACGGTTGCAGCTATCTTTGCCGGGTTGACCCCCATAATGTTTGGCTCCGCGACAGGTTCGGAGATCATGAAGCGCATCGCGGCCCCCATGGTGGGAGGCATGATCACCGCCACGCTGCTAACACTCTTCGTCATTCCGGCAATCTTTGTGATTTGGAAAAAGGCCTGTTTGCTCGCATTGAACAAGAGTATCGAAGAGACTATCGAGCGTGATGACACACTAAAAACAACAGGCAAGTGAAAGTGGACTAATTCAGGAAAAGTGAGATCTACGCAGCTGAGGACCTCTATTAACCTCTGGTATTTTGGCCTTCGTTCTGATTCAATTGTTTTGTTGAGTTGGGAGGCATTTGATGGATCGGGCACCGGGGTTCTTTGATGTTGACGAACGCTTGCGATCAAACCTCAATCCGTTAGATCTGAGTAACCGGAGGTTCGTGAAGTTGAGTCCGCAGTCTCATCCGCAAAGACTAGCTCAACTCTTGATGGAAATCCTCGAAGGTCCGCTTATCGGTCGACCGCGCCAGCTATGGCTTGGTGCTGGCCTAGATTTCTGCACTGCAGCGAAGGACCGCTTTGTCCCGCTCTTCCACCGTTCGTAATTAATGTGGGTTCGAGCTTATGATTGCAGGCTGGTTGCAAACAATGTGGCTCATTCGCAATTAATGTGGGTTTAGCCCCTCAGATAAAGTCATTTAATTTGGGCTCAAAATGCCGATGATTGCAAGCCGAGCCGATTATGATTGCAGGTCATAACAACTAATGACCCAGAGCAGCGCACTGAATGGGCAGATCTGTCAGAGCGCAAAACTCATAGTGATACTATGGTTTTTACTGAACTGGATGCCCTGCATCTAAGTGAGTTTGAGACTTTGGCTGAACGCTTGGAGCTCGAAAACTTAAAGTAAGCGTTCTGGCTGGTGGGGTGTGCTTCGCGCCACTTCCTGAACGCTTATTAAATGTCCGTAAAACGTCAATTTGAAGGAAATGAGAATGTACGCGCATTGCTATCGCGACGGCAAAATTGAAGTGTCTCGCAAGTCTGATTTACCCGGAGCAATTTGCATTGGCGAGGGTCGCAAGGCTGACCTTATGCGGCGGGTTGAGGCACGTGCACGCCATGCGTATGACGGAAAAACGTTGCTTGTTCCGGGTATTCCTGAAGCACTAACCGATGAGGAAGCCGAACAGAAATTGATCGAATTTCGCGCCTTCCTTGCGAAGTAGTCCGTAAGACGCCAATTTGGCCCAACCGGACCGAACGTGCATATATGGTCATCTTGCGGATCAAATAGAGAACAATGAGCGTGCCGATGTGCGTGCTTCAGGTGGTACTTAGTCCCTTCCGCAAACTACCCCAAAATAGCCTGTAACTTTAACCTAGACCCTTGAGAGGCACCGAAAGGTTACATCGCTCGCTGTCACTTTTGGGTGTTATTTTGATCATTGTGACACTGAACCTGCAGGATCGACCCTAAAGTGACACTTCAACCCTAAGCTTGTTCCCTTATTGTTCTTCGTAACGCCCAAATACGCACACTCGGTCCAGTTGGGCCAACAAACGTAATTTGAGAATTACTTGACCCTGGGTTGATTTGCCGTTTATTTAAAGTCTACTTATTGAGTCTCATATGAGACGATAAAACGATTCATTTGAATATTTTCAGTCGAGTTGAAAGTACGGTGAAAGCCACCAAAGTCCCAAAGGAGAATATTAAGTGCGAGGATTGAAGAACATATGGCTTGTTGATTCCGTCTTTCCAGGATCCATAGACCGCTTGAGAGTCGATCGCAATTTAAGCCTCAATGGAGAAAATGGGGCGGGCAAAACATCTCTACTTCGATTGCTCCCCGTGTTCTATGGCGCTTCCCCGAACAATGTGGTGGAGACCGGCCGAAGCTTTGTTCCCTACTATCTGCCCCGAGATAGTTCATTCATTGTCTATGAATATGAACTGGATGGGCAAATGCGATGTGCGCTCTTCTTCAGCACGCCTAAGCTGAGCCACAAAGAACCAGCAATCGAAATCATGATGGTGGACTCGTCGTTTCATCATGACTGGTTCACCCCTTCAACTTCCGGCAATAAATTTCTTATCAGTAAAGACTTACGGTTCCGATTAGAACAGGAGTATGGCTTAAGCTGCACCCAGAAATTGCGTTTTGGTTGGTATAAGAAGATCATTCAAAGCTGCAAACCGGAGAGTGGAAAGAGTGAAGAGGTGAAACTGAGAAATCGGTATAGAGGCACCTATTCACTTGCCGAGACAGGAAAAGAGCTAACTCATATAGACGCCATCGCGCTGGCAATTTTGCAAAAGTCCCCAGATCTCAAATCCCTGACCCGGATACTGGAAACAGTTCTTCGTGGTCAGTATAATGTTGAGCCAGAAACCACGCCGATATTCAATAAGGATGACTTCAACGCTTGGCAAAACAACCATCACGGAGTGCGCCGCATAAAGCCATTTGGCAATGAAGTGATTGAACTTGACGCTGCAGCAGGCCAGTTCATGGTCAATCGAAAGAACGCTCATTCTACCTGGGAAGAGGCTGTTCTTTCAAAAAGGGAACTGGATCGACGGGCAGAAGAAATCAAAGGCAAAGTTGAGTTAGCGGCAAGTCAGCATGATGCCAAGCAGGATGAAATTTCTGGTTTCACAGAGACAGCAGAAGATGAACGTCAGCTTATTCTGCGACGCAAGTCAGCTCTAGATACGGAAGTCTACCCTCTGCAGAGGGAATGGGATCATCTGCAAAAGCTGCCGATCGATGTCTACAGAACCGAAATGCAGACCCTCCCACGCTTGCAAAAAGAACACGAAACTGCCGCAACAAACCTTATTGAAGCACTTGCTGGGATCTCCACACAAGAACAAACTATTAAGAAGCAGATTGAGAAGCTTGATGAGGATATTCAAAGCAGGGAAAACGATAACGTCCAAACGATCAATGCCGCACTTATTCGCAAGCAGGAACTGCTAAAAAACCTGCAGGAAGGTTTGGAGAAGGCACGAGATGCAAACGAAGAGGCCAAGCATCAGCTTGGTGGGAGACATCGTCAGGATCAAACAAAGCTCAATGAGGAAATCATAGAGCTAAGGCTGAGTGCAAAAAAAACTTCCAGCCAAGTGAACAGCTCCAAAGCTCGCTCTTGCGAACGAAGAGCGAGCGCAAAGAAGCTGAACAGGTCGTAAGAGACTCTCAAGCAGAACTCTCTAAGCTTGAAACAGAGCGACTTCGGCTAGGCCACGCTATTGATAGCGCTCAGCGGGACTTGCGGGAGATTAAAGCCACTGTCTCTGACCTCACACAAGAGCGCAAACTTGTTGCTATGTGGATTAAGCCCGACAAAGGTTCTTTGGCGGAAATTGTGAAAGAACTGCCGGTAGAACGACAGACAGACCTTCAAAAAATTGTCCGAGACGATGTCTTTGTCCGCACCGATTTAGCCCCCTCATTTGATCCAAATGCAGACATAGCAACTGTGTTTGGCGTAACTCTGGATACGTCACTCATAGAATCTCCGCAACTGGATGATGAAGCCACCCTTTTGACGAAACTGGATCTTTACGATGAGCAGTTGAGTGAACTGGAAAGGCGTGCAGAACAATGTGAGAGTGACATCACTTATGGCCGGGAGGAGTTGAAAAAGTTAAACGTCTCAGAAACCGGCCTACGCCAGACATCAGCTGTTGCAGAAAAAAGGCTGGATACAGCAAACAAAAAAAATGCGGATCTGGATTACCTCATAGTCCAAGCCAAACAAGAGTTTGAAGCTAATACGTCTGCAAAGATCGAAGAACTTCGCCAACAACTAAACGTGTTGGAGCAACAACACTCGGATGAACTTGCAGCAATTGAGGATGTCCTTAGGCAGGCAAAAGTCAGCTTTCAAGAAGAACGTGCACTTCTTGAGGAACGCCATCACGCACTTGTCGAAACTTTGAGTGCGGATCTGAACAATCTGAAACAAGCACACGAAAAAGACAAAATTCGCTTTAATGAGGAGCTCTCAAACCTTTTAGAAGAAAGCGGTGTTTCTGGAAAAAAAATCCAAGAGTTGGAAGAGGCAGCTCAGTGCGCTGAAGAAAAATTAAATACTGCGTGGAGCCATCAAAGAGAACTAAAGGCTTATGATGGCTTCATAGAACAAAAGCAGGAACACTTCAAAAATTTGACGGAAAACCTGGCGAAGACTGATGAAGAGCTGGTGGCCTTTGATCGACAGACCAAGACTAAGATTGCTAGTCTCAAAGAAGAACGCAGTGTGATTTCCGATCGCCTTAGCGCCCTGCAAAAGCAATGGCGGGGTGTAAGCGAAGCTTCAGGAAACTTTGCAGCCGTTTTGAGCCAGCATACAATGGGTAGCGCTGCAGCTGTTGACCATCACCCCGATTTTTATCCGGTCTCAAGTGCTCATGAGATCAACGAGCAGCTGAATGAACTGGAACGACAGCGAGTGGGGCTGGTTAAGACCGGTAATGGCTCTACCGCGAAATCAAAGAAGCCTTCGAAGCTTATAAAGGTTCACTCGTAGCCAAATACTTCGCGAAATTGCTAGAAAGTGCCTCAGTGTCGAGTGCAGCTACCCCAGAATGGGTGTTCGTTGCCAACGACATGAAAGCCTTCATGGAGACCGAGTTTTTAAGCATTCAGGGCCATGTGGTTGCTCAGTTCAAGCAAAATACGAATCCATTGATCAACTTTGCCGATCGCCTAGACCGCGCGCACAAGAGTATCAATAGGTTGAGCCGTTCGCTGACCGCCTCTTGTCAAGCTGTGCTGGAAAAATTCAAGTTTAAAGCCTTCACATCCCTGCGGATCGATATTCAATCAACCATACACGAGTTGCCATTCTGGGCGGTTTTGGAGACCTTCAAAAAAGAAGTGGAACATTGGCGACACGGCATTGAAGAGGAACTCCCTCCAGAAGACTTACTGGCAGCCCTTGATCGTCTCTGGGAAAGACTTGATGGCGTCTCGCGCGTTACCATTCGGGAGCATATCCATCTCGGATTTGACTTGTCAGACAAAGCTGGAACTAAGAGGGCAACACGCAATGAAGAGTTTAAGGGCCTGTCCAGTAACGGGCTGAGCCAGCTGGGCACCATTATTATCTATGCCGCGTTTCTTCATCATCTAAAGGGTGGCACGGATATCCATATGCTTTGGACGCTGGACGAGCTTAGAGACCTTGATCAGCAAAACTGCACGGAAGTCATAAAGTTCCTGCGCGAAAACCATATCACTGTTGCCGCAGCATGGCCTGATCCTGATCACGTTGCTCTGTCAAACTTCGAGCATACTTACTGCGTGATAAGAAACACAGGATTGCAACGCTACCAGCGGGGGGTAAACCCACTGACGCGCGCCAAGAACTTATAAATGAGCTAGCTTAGGAACACCGTCTGATGGATTTACAACGAGAAGCTTTGGATCTGTTAAACAAAGGTGTTTTTATCTGCACCTATCGGAACGCACGCGTCTATGATGAGCTTTGCAAACCGGCCTTCTTTAATGAGGTCGACAAGGCGCTCTCCCCCTTCGGGCGTTGCGTAAAGCAATCCTATGGCCTGTATTATGCAGCTTTTAGACAAAACCTCATTCAGACCGACAAGAACATTTTGAGGGAACACATCAAAGAGCAACGCGACCTGGTCCGCCCGATCGTGAATGCTCTGGAAGCGATCATGTACATTGAGGGCCGCGATGTTGTCATTCAAGTGGGCGATGAGATCGCTATGGGCAGCCTTTTGCAAAATGTCGAGCAACATGCTGCAGGTGAGGACAAGCTTAAGAAGCTTATGGGTCACGACCCATTCAAACGCAAAGCCAGCCGAACAAACGCTGACCGCATCTCCAATCTACTGCGAACGCTGGAAGAGCATGGCTACCTGAAGTGTATGGATAGCCAAAATGAGCGCTATAGGGTGCTTGGCAAGATCGACTATTTTTATGCTCTATTGAAAGACTTACAAGAACGGGAAGACATCCACGTGGCCGATGAGGACGATATTGCGGCCAACTTGAGTGGAGGGGAGTTGGTATGACCAGTACTGAGGCTTTTACCAACTTCGGAAGGAGCGTAATCAACTGCGCGCCCATTCTGTCTGAAATGTTCAACCATCAGTCAGATGCTTTAAACGAGTTCCATCCGGTAAGCGAACCTCCTTCTTGGCGAAACCTGCGTTCCCATTCCTTTATCTATGGGAACACCGAAATGGGTTATTGGCCCAGCACGATACTGGATCAGCTGGCTATCCAGCTGTCTTCCAATGGTGCTGTGGCCCGCGCACCAATCGATTTCCAGATCGCCCTGGAACAGTTGGAAGGAGAGATAAATTCTTTCCTCGTTGCCAAGAAAGAGTCCTTTGGACCGAACGGCGAGCGCAACGCTCATAAAGCCCAGCAATTTTATCGCAATATCCTTGGCCTCGTTCGCACGATGCTGAACGATATGTTTGTTGAGGCCTCGCAAATTGAGCTGGCGGTGAATTCAGAGTTTGGATATGTCGAATCCTTGGCACTCAAACGGATTCAAAATGAAAAGCTCCTGAACAGGGTCAAAACCTATACCGAGAAACTGAGCCTGTTGACATATAGAAGGCTCATGGACTTATCCCAGGATGACCCAAAGCTTGGCGTCTTGTTCCGAGATCTTGCAGCAAGTGCAGAAGAGAATACGCGGAAGCTGAAAAGCTCCAGTGAAAAACTCAATGAGCTGTTCTATCGCACTCGCCAGATGCACGAGAATACCAGCTAGTGCGCCATATCTCGATGTATCTGGATGAGGTGAGCGAGCCTTACTCCGAGCCAGTTGACGACGGCAAGATCCTTGATGACCTCAATAACGGCGGCATCAATTTGGAAATGCAGGCAGCGCTGGATCTGGAGAACATCGATCACCCAGATGTGGCAAACATCTTGAAATCCCTCCCTAAGCCGAGGGTCGAAGAGCTGATAGAAGATGTTCGGCGCGAGGCGGCAGAGTTTACCGAAATACAAGAGCTGCCGGCTCAGGAGCTGGACATTCCTCAGATCGATCAGTTCATCATGGAATTTATCAAAGGATTAGCAGTAGGGCGGCAGTCAGCGGCCAAGTTCTGGCGGCAAGTGAACATGCAAATCCCGCTGAACGTTTGGATGTTCTGCTACATGAGGCCTTGAAGCCACTTGAAGGTGTCAGCTTTGATCTTGAGGAGGAACGAACCGCCGGTAGTGGTGAGGTACTTGTTCGCAACGTTTGGGTGGAGCGTGATCGGTGATGAGCTCATGAATAAGACAATGCTACAAACACTCCAAAGAGTGCTGGATAATCCTCAAATGGTCCGGCCACGCTCGAAAGCTCTTGAAGAAGTCGTAATGAACTATGGGGTTGGGCGGTTTCGTGGCCCTAAGGTGGAGTTTTCCAGTTCCGATCGGATGAAGATCAAAAGGCTTATCGAACATCATACCGGCCAAACGGTTGGTAGTGATATCGGGAAACTGTCCAATCGAACCAGGTTGGAGGCCGCTACAAGTAATAACGACGAAAAGTACCTTTCTGCGTCTCCTAAAGACTCTATGGTCGCCTTGCGCTTTTGGGGGTGTAAAGAAAAAGACTGCAGCCGCGACTTTCATTATCAGATGCGGCTAGCCGGTGCGAAAGAGATTCCTGCAGAGCGCATCCTTGTGATTGAGAATTATGAGGTTTTTCTGGAGTTACAGCTGCAGGACATTGGTATGTTCCCGCAAGAAGGACGCACAATTGTTATCTACCGAGGCGACAATGAACTGAAAGCTGGCAATGCCCAGGAACTTTGTGAGTGCTTTGATGGGGATGTTTATATGTGGGCGGACTATGACTCCGGTTCAAGATCGCTTTCAGCTGGCCTAAGGTTAAAAGCCTGCTTATTCCTGATATAGCCCGTTTTGATCCTTCGGAGCATTCCGTAGCTACAACATTTGATCGGCAACGTAAGGATCTCGCAGCCGTCAAGAAAAAAAGGCATATTGCGAGGAGTTATTGTTTCCTTAGAGCACAATCGATGGGCAATCAGTCAAGAAGTCATGCTCGCACGCAAACTGCCAATGATGATCTCGGAATTGCCAAAGGAAGAAGTATGACCAGAAGTCACTTGGCACATGTAGATCTGTTCCTCACCTTTTGGGGGCAGATCCATCATAGTCATTTAGTTGAGGGAATGGGTTATCGCGAGCAACGGCAATGCGAGCCTTTCAGTCATTTATGACTGAATACCCAGAACAAGTGCAGAGGCGAGCAGGTTATCTTGTTGCGAATGACGATCACATACCCAACTTTGAGCATGATCTGGAACTTGGTATGTCTTTGTTTGCATATGGTCAAACTACGCATAAACTTCATTGCACTCGTTCGGCCCAGAGCCAACCCCTTCCTTTTTTTTAAGGAAGCCTTGTCCCTCAGTCATTGCACCAGCGTGACAAAAGCGATTTCGATGAGACGAACTCTCAATATCGTTTACCATTCTGTTGCAAGTGGACCGTTGGAGCGTACGTTTTCACCGCATGCCATTTTTAAGTCGCTCGGCTATTGGTACGCTCGAGGATATGACTCTCGCAGAGATCGATTTTTGACTTTGAAATTGAGCAGAATTGGCTCACCTACAATCGGATCAGAAGCCTTCCAAGTCATCAGCAACATTTCGATACTGACTGGACCGAGAATGTTTCACTCGTTGTTCAGGTGCACCCAAGGCACCCGAGAAAAGATTCCATTGCTTCTGATTTGGGAATAACGGGCAATGAGGTTGTGACGATATCTGTGCGCCGCGCTCTAGTGGGCTTTGTGCTAAACGAGATGCGCGTTGATTGTTCTAGCGATGGTGTTTTGGATCCAAATTCCTTTCCCCTACAGCTTCGAAATCACACAGAATTGAAGGGAAGCGATAGCATAGTATTTGCTCCAGGGTTTGGTACAGCCAGCAACGCCGAATAAAGGCGCTAACAGAGGGATTTGTGGGAGGGCAATAAACTCTCATACTGACATTCACCTCACTTTCGGCAAGCTCAGCCACAGCAGGACTTCAACGTGAGATCAATCTCACTCACCGTGTCTTGATGGGCGGATCCCGAGTGTTCGCTGCAGATGCGAAGTTTCAGCATTCGCAACGTGATAGCCGACCTTTATACACATACCTTCAACTTAAGATTGTTATTTTTACTCATCAGGTGCACTCTCACTTTTAAATTGTTTTTAATGAGCCAAATTATAATGTCATCGACAATTCTTAAGCTGAAGATTAGCAAATTCAGGGGCGTGCAAGAGCTTGAGTGGCTCCCATCCGAAGGAATGAACTTCATTTTAGGTGGCGGCGACACTGGAAAGACAACGGTGTTAGAGGCTGTAGACCTTCTGTTCTCGCCATCTACTTCATACAATGTGTCTGAAATAGACTACTGGAAGAGGGAAACCGCTTCCAATATCACTATCGAGGCTGTAGTTCGCCTGGGCGACGGAGTCGATATCAGTACCAGCCAAACATGGCTTACCCTTGGCATTGGGACGGAATGGAAGCCGTTGTTCCTGACAACAATGAAGAAAACGGCGAAAACGATGAGGTTTACAGAGTCCGGTTTACTGCAAACGACCAGCAAGAAACCTTGTGGGAGATCGTGCAGCCAGACGGTAGTACAATCCGTTTCTCTGTTGCGTTAAGGAGGCAGATCGGACTGGTTTCGCTCCCAAGTGATGACCGAAACGACCGAGACCTCAGGTTGGTCTACGGGTCTGCTCTGGATCGTCACATCGGCGATACATCCTTGCGCTCCCGCATAGGAAAGCAAGTTGCAGGTATCAATCTTCAGGATGAATTGTCGGAAGAGGCAAAGGCGGCGCTCACGGCACTTGACACTAAGTTCGGAGAGAAGGCTCTTCCCTGCGGTGTACAGATTGGATTGACGAGCTCCAAGGGCATCTCTATTGGGGCGCTTGTAGGTTTGCTGGCTGAAAAGAGTGCGGGCACATACCTCCCACTATCGACTTGGGGAGCAGGAACCAGACGATTGGCCAGCCTTGAAATCGGGGCTGCCAATAGCACTGCCCCTTCCTTCGTCACAGTTGATGAAATCGAACGCGGGCTTGAACCATACAGACTGAGGCAATTTCTTGCGGATCTTTCCGGGCAAGGCGGCCAGAAGTTCGTAACTACGCATAGCCCGATCGCGATCGCCTCCGCGACAGGAGCGCATTTGTGGTACATGGACAGCTCCGGTCGCTTGGGCGCACTGCGGTCCGATATGGTCGACAAGCAGCAAAAAAAACGATCCCGAGACATTTTTATCCCGAGTTGCAGTTATCGCAGAAGGCGTGACCGAGGTCGGCTTTCTTAACCACTTGTTGGAAGAGGCACTTGAATGTGCGCCGTTGGATCACGGAATTCGTGTCTGCAACGGACAAGGCAACGACCACACACGAAAACTACTAAAAGCTTAATGAGGCTGGGCTCACATTTGCGGGACTGGCCGACAATGAAGGTGTCAAGGTCGGTAGCTGGGCCGAATTGAAGGAAGAAATGGGAGATTTGCTGCTTCAATGGAGTGAAGGGTGTACGGAAGAAGCTGTTATTTCCGCGATTCCTGACGATAAAATCTCTGCGTTGATCGGTGCCGAAGGAGACGATCACTCCGGAATGCGCCTGCAACACTTGAAAGTACGCTGTGGTGCTGGTGAAAGGAATCTCGATAGCATCTGTGCCGCCTTGGAGGATGCCGACAAGAGCCTTAAGCAGCTTGTTATTGAGGCCGCAAGTGGGAACTCGGACCATGCACCCGAAGGAGACAAAAAAGCGTGGAAGAGCCATTCGTCTAGCTGGTTCAAGTCAGAAGCTGGTGGTGCTGAACTTGCCCGAAAGATGCTTGCACTTGGTGGATGGAATAATCTATCGGCGCGTCTGCTTCCCCTGATTGCTGCCATTTTGAAAACTATCGACCAAACCGTTACCGAAGACTTTCCGAATGTCTGATCAATCAGTCTTTGATTTGTTGCGAAGCGATGAGCTTGGTCGTGATCGAAGCTCCTGCTGGATGCGGCAAGACCTATCAAGGTGCCGAATTTGCATACGATATTGCCCCTACACTTGGTAAGGGCCGGATGCTGATACTCACGCATACCAATGCAGCCTGCGATGTTTTTGGAGAACGAACGCGAGGCATATCAGGAAACACAATCGAGATCAGAACCATAGACGGGCTAATCTGCCAAGTAGCTGGTGCATATCATAAGGCGCTCGACCTTCCACCAGACCCGACGGTTTGGGCATATACCCACAATGGGTTCGCCGAGATTGCGAAACTTGTCGCGACATTCCTTCAGACAAATCCGGCTGTGTCGGCAGCCCTCGCACGCCGCTACCCGATCATTGTTTGTGACGAGCACCAGGACGCCTCACCAGATCATCACGCATTTGTCATGGCTATACATAGGCAAGGCGCGAAACTGCGCATCTTTGGTGATCGTATGCAAAGCATATACACAAGCAAGGCCAAGGCAGCGGCACGACACCGAGCACGTTGGGAGGCGCTGGTCGCATGCGCAGCTCATGATGAACTAGATCATCCGCATCGCTGGACGAAAGACGCCGAAGGCTGTTCGGAGCTGGGTGAGTGGGTACTGAGTGCTCGTGGGAGCCTCTTAGCAAACGAGCCTCTCGATTTGACCTCAGAGCTCCCGCCTTCCGTGAAAGTGATCATTGCAGAAAACACCTCACCAACACGGGGCGGTTACCGTGTCGGATGGCCGCAGCGAAGACCCTTAGATGCCCAACTGAATGGTCACGAAGAGATTTTCGTCCTCGCTAGCAACAATGCCTAGTGCGTAGTTTACGTTCTTTCTGGAACCGAAAGGTTCCAATTTGGGAAGGCCACACACGGGACGCTCTGTCTAACTTGCTAGGAGATACTAAGTCGGTCGATGGTGACGGAATAAAGGCCGGAGAGGCATTTATAAAGTTCATGTCATCGATCGCAACGAGTTTTTCAGCGTCGACACACGGCAACACGTTGAAGGACGAAATCGAATGCGGCTGTGCTAAGGAACGAAGAGGAAAGCCTGGAAACATACAAACTCTTGCCAGATTTTTACTGGAAGAGCCAAATCACGTAGGGATCTCGAAAGCGATCGGAGCGGTTGATCAATTCATCGCAGGCTCTGCCGCGGGATTCGCAGACGTAAAAGTCGATCTCAAACGTGAATTCTGGGAAGCGCAAAAGCTCGCCCAATATGACGATGCATCCACGGGCTATGCAGAAATAACAATGCGGCGGAGCGTTATGCGGCCTAGACCACTGGCGAAGACGCTTTCTACGGTTCACAAAGCTAAAGGGCTCGAGTGCACAAACACTATGATCATGCATTGCGATCGCAGTAGTTTTGGTGACACAATTTACGGAAGATGTAAATTATACGTGGCCCTAAGCCGTGCAAAATCGTCGTTAACAATAGTTCTTCCAGAAACGAATCCTAGCCCTCTTCTAAAGCTTGCGTAGAAGTTATTTTCACGGAGCTAAATACTTTATGGGACATTTATGACTGATACATTCAGAGAACTTATTCAAGACGCCTCTAAAACGTTAACTTTATTGAGTAAGGTTAGATGTGTAAGTAATTATAGGCTGCCGCCGGGTTCTAACCCGAAGAATCTTTTTTTTCCTGGCCAAATACAAGGTATCTTGGTGCAGAGGGCAAATCTTTTCTTGAAGAGAGAGGCGTTTGTATGCGTGACAACCGGGTAACGTCATTCTCGGTTCCCTATGAAATATATGATAAAATGGAAAAAATTGATGAGCCCGATGTTACCAATGTTCGACTAACCAGGGTGTTATTAGATGTGTTTCAGATTGTCTCAGGAGGCAAGCCCGTTACGGGTATTGAGGCAGCATGGGACAAATCAGAGAATCCGGGTCGTATTGCCCCTACCTCCATGTCAGATATTCAAGGTTTGAATGAATTCGCAAAGCATGGAGATGGGTACCTCATTTTCTACCGTGAGGACGAAGAATATGAAATTAAGTTACGTGCCTTTGCTCATAGCGTAGTGCTGCAAGCAAGACCTGAACTGGGGGATTTTGCAATTTCTCATACTGATTTAGGAAACTTTGTCGGCGAAAAGGTAGACCATAGGCGCCGAAAGAACCGGCATGTCGTTTTTAATACTAATAGAAAATACTTGTGCGATGTGCTTCGCCAGACAAGCGATGCAGTCGAGAAATTAGTTGCCGACAATGATTTGGTGGATGGAATTAAGCATAGCTTTCATACTCATAGTGCCAATTGCTTTGGTAATCCTCCCGAAATTTGATCAAGTTTCAAAGATTACACAATACTTTACCTAAACTGTACTTAACCTGAGAGGGTCCCATCCGAATGTTCGGTTATGGCCGACTGCGTCAGTAATCGCTTGATCTTGACCTAGATTTTTGCTCTACAGCGAGTGGCCAGTTTGAAACTATATTACTCATTCTCTGCCACTCCACGTCTGACAATGTGAAATCCTAAGATTCCTCAATGGGATGCTTGCTTCGCGCTGCATACCCTTGTTCTCTGGGAAATGAACTCTGTCTCAGCAATGTGAGCCTGTCTCATGTAATTCGCGCCCAGTCTCAGTTAATGTGAGCCCAAGTGGGATTAGAGTCTCAACTAATTTGAGCCGAAAATCGGGATAATCTCAAGCCCAAGCCCCGATGATCTCAAGCCGCAACAGCTAACATCCGGTGGAGCGTCATGTTGGACCAGTGATATCGCGCATTATGGTGTCGCTCATGATGAAGTCGCTGATTTTTTTCAGTCAAAGCGCCTCCCAAGAGGAGCAAGTCTGGTGACAAATCCTCCTTACGGGTGGAGAAACAGTATTGCAGTCAGGTATTCCCGCCACGCACTAAATATTTGTTCGGACTACGTTGCACTTCTACTCACTGCAAAATTTGACAGCGGTGTAACACGAACAGACTTGTTCAGAGATAACGCTCGTTTTTGTGGCAAAGTTATTTTGTTGGATCGCATTAGTTTCGAGCGGAACGGAAAAGGTGGCACTGAAGATCACGCTTGGTACATCTGGCACCTGTTCGGCACAAGAATAACTCAAAACAAATATTCTATGAGCAAAAGAAAGCTGCTTAATAGTGTCTAATTCGGACTTTGTCAGTCCATTCTGCAAAAACGTTTGTAGCTCCCAACATCGTGAAAAGATCTTTGATAGCACTTTCATAAAGCCCCAATGCTGAGAGGTGAAAGATGTCTGATTTGGAATGTAAAGTTGAACACTTTGACAATGGTCAACGGTACGGCAGCGCCCAGGATATGATTGAAGAAATCAATAAACTGCGAGCCGAAAACGAGCTTCTCAAGAGCCTACTTGACACAGAACCATGCCCGAGAGGCTGTCAACCTGTTCAAGATGTAAACTGCCAAATATGTGGCGATTCTGGATCGATTACTAAGGCAGATCGGCAAACATTAGCGGATGCATTTGGGCGCCACGGATGACAGTCTAACCCTGTTTGATGTGTGAGCGAAGAAGCTCTTTGAATTTCAGAAACTCTGAGTATTTTGGATTGGGCCGAGGTGACAAATGAGCGCGGTAACCATAATTCAAGCAGTGTGTGAAGAACGGAATGCAGCAGGTTTCACGAGTCGGCCACGTATAGTGAAACAAGATAGCTATGACCTGTCTTCCTTCCACAAACGCAAGAGTAGCTTTCCAGGCGTTGCACAGGAGTTTGTGTATCAACCAGAACCAGGTGTCATGTATGACGACTATCCTGAAATTCTGGCAGTTCCAATTGGCAATGATCTGCTGTTTGTTGTCAGTTGCGACAGATAATTCAACAACTCATATCATTTTCAAAAATGCGCTCGTAACTTCCCTGATCAAAAGAAAAGCCTTGATAGGATTACGAGGTAATCAGATCCCGTAGGCGGCTGAGATACTTCAAGTTGAGCAGATTGGGCGATGGAATGAATTTAAGAGAGATTGAGCTACTAGATAGCCGTAATCCTGACAAAGGAGCCACGGCCTTTCGGCGTGACACATTAGCGTTCCAGAACGTCGAAGCTTCAGCGTTTTTGAAGGATCTCAACGAGCGCTTTATGCCGGTCGCAGCACTTCTTTCTGCCGGTAAAGGCGTAGCGATTGTTATCAAGGGTCATGATGCAAAAATTATTGGCCTCGAAGAAACACCCACAAAAGAAAAGTCGAACGTTGAAGCAAAAGAGCAGATGGCACTGATGCCAATTGAATCAGCTCCACGCGACGGCACACCAGTATTGGCCAGATTTGAGAGAAATCTACCTGAAGCTTGTTCTGAGTTCTCAGAAATCACGGCGGTTTTGAGAGATCGAGGCGATGGTTCAAGCTGGTGCTTTGCCGCACCGGTCGGGCATGGTGGTTTCCCAGATGAGTTCTTGGCTGGCTGGTTTCCACTCCCCGGTTACGGCCAATCTCAAATCGTAAACGGGGAGGAGTAGACATGGGGTTTCTACGATTAGAATTCGATACAGATAAAGCTGCTGAAGAGGCCCTCACAAACGCAGGTTTTAGCATTGGACATAAGCAGCGCAGCGATCCACGAGGGATCCTTTTCGGACCATGCGATATAGCAAAGTGGCGTCACCTGACCGAAGACGACAAGAAACATCTTCACGGCTTATTACTTCGAGAGGGGCAACCAGGAACAGTTTCATATGTGATCCTGCATTCAAGTAAACTTGTCCCTGCAAAAGCTCTACACACAATCGCTAACGCTGCAAGTAACCATCCAAGAATCCTAAGCTTATCGGAGGCATCTCAATCAGGTAAGCAAGGGTTATGCGCATATTGGGCACAGTCAATGCTAGGCTTCGTAGCTGGGGCTCCTGCCAATCTGAGTAAGCTAGGAAGAGCACTCGCGAAATGTCGCCTTGCAGGACCAAAACAACACACGGCAATACTGATTGACTTGCACAAAACTAAGCATTCATAGAAAGGTTATGAAATGATCGAGCATCTAGTTTCCTTAATCGCAGTTATTCTGCTTATTATCTGTTTGATAAAGATTATTGCCGCCTTAGCTTTCAATAAAAGACACAAACGGGATTTTCGGATGATTGAAAAAAAACTATCAAAACAAATTCTCCCTTGATAGAGCAGCTGCGCCAACAACAAAACAAACACAAGTGAAACGCGCAAGCTCCAATTAAAACTCCATGATAGCCGTGCTCTCCCGACGAACAGTCATGTCACGATGATCATAGATCTGAGTGGTTGTGACGCTTGCGTGCCCCATATTGTCTCGAACAGTCAGAATATCGATGTTGCTCTCAAACTGCAGAGTTGCATAGGTGCGTCTTAGATCATGCGCTGTACACCGCTCAATCTCTGCCTCATCGGCCAACTTTGTTACAATGTAATGCAGACCTTGAACGGTTAGCCGGTCTTCTGTGATAATCTCTCCGCGCGTAATGCCGAAGAAAAGAGCACCATCATGAGTACCACGAACACGCTCACACCATTCATGTAATCTGAGTTGAACGGTTTTTGCCATGAACGCAACACGTTCCTTGCTCCCCTTGCCAATAAAAATAAGAGCATTGGCGTTCCAATCGATGTGCTCATAATTCAACTTGACCAGCTCCTCCCTGCGTAGACCACACAGGGCGAGAATACCAATGATTGCCTCATCGCGAAGCCCTCGAATGGAATGTCTCTGGCGACATGCATTGAACATCGCGGATAACTCATCTTTTGAGAGAGCCCGCCCTTTAGCAATCTTGTGGCCATTAATGCGTGGGAGCGCCTCCTTTATCTTCCGGTATTCATTTTCGGGCATGAGACTGGCAAGCCATGCTTCACGGGCAACACCACGTAGCGCGGCCAACGCTGTGCGGACTGTACGCAAAGATAACCCTCTGTCTTTATGCAAATATTCTACGTATGCGATAAGAGCTATTCGATTTAGCTTTACCCAACGACAGTCTTTCCAAGTCGCTTCAACGTCTTGCTCAAGCCATTTTGCTGCACTGTTCAAAAAGCTCTGCATCGTCTGTTTGCTGGCTTGGGACTGAAGCTGCCCAAGATAAAGTGCCGCTGGATTTAATTGATAGCTTCGTTCCTGATCAACCTGGAGAGCTTGATGCTCAGCCGGTAAGAGAGTCACTTGATTACCCATTGCCGTCCTTTCAAGTGCATGTATTTGGAACCATGGCGCACCCAATCGCAGATCCAGCCACACCCCGTAGCAAGCGCCTGACGATGGATTACCGCACCCGGAGCACTTCCGTGCGCCTTGCTATATTAAATACTCATTTAATGGAATAACGACAACAAATACGACTGAAAATCCAAGTAATAACTGTGTGTTGACTTACCGATACAAATATACTTCAACAATTGAAAGACCACTACAAATCATCTTTTAGTTTTGTAACGGTAAGACAAAGCATAAACACTTCAATATGCCGCAACGCAGTCTATGCAGACTTAAATATCGCCAAACTTACTTCGTCAGATCAACCGAGGCTGTCATCATAGGCTTGTTCAGCTTCAAAGACCGCATCCGCTTTACTCCCGCGATAGCCACTAGCGATCTTCTCTGCGCCCCGCGTAACGGTGAACGACCATAGACTGACTTCGCTGTTCTCTACGCACCTTTGCACTCGCATCCTAACGCCTCTGTCTCGCGGAACACGGCCGATACCGCGTCCTTCACCAAACGCAGCCCCTTTGTCAGGCGCCCAAATGTACTTGAGCTTCCTTGGGATATTCGGCTTCACTTGGAACTCTGTGAGAGTGCCGACATAGCTCAGGTAGGCTTGTTGCGAGGAAATAACACCAAGCGCTTGGCTTGCCTCACCTCCAGATGCTTTCCTCTTTCCAATGTGCAATACCTGCCATTGCCACGAGAGGCAGGGGGAGCTGCTGCTTCCCGCCACAGCATGATCGCAACTTCCTTCGACCGCATAGAAGCGCCCAGGAATGCATTTGTTTTTCCCGATACTTCTTTCCAGACAAAGCCAGGTTGCCATTGCATCTTCAACACCGTAAGTTCACTATTTGTTCTGTTTAGCGCTTGCATGCAAAATGAGTCAAGAAATGCTCAGCAAAAGTTTTTTTTGTTCCTTGCATAGCGACTTCCTAAGCTCGCGTTGTTCAACAAGAACAGTTTCAAGGAGAAAACAAATGCGAAAGTTCGTTGATTATCTGAAGAGCCGGTGGGACTTGCTTTGCCGTACCATGGGGAAACGAGTAGATCCTGAATTCCTATCGAGCATTGAAAAACTTTTTAGAAATCCGAGTGTTATACTACCTACTCTCACGGGTTTCTGCTTGTTAGTCTTCAATCGTTTTTCGCCGGATCCTTTGCCGATGGAAGCCATCGTAATTATGACTGGTGGATGTATTTTGCTTGTCGCCACATTCATCACACTGGCTGGCATGATGCATCACCAAAACGAAGATCGCCGCCGTGAACTCGAAAACCGTACAAATTCAGACTGAGGCCACCTCAAACAAAAAAGGGGGAAAGCTCCCCCTTTTTCTCATGAATTCTATTGAAGATGACTGGTACCATCTTGCACCCAAGAGTCAAATTCGTCTCTGCCGCAGTATTCACAATAAATGCTTGTATAAAAGGTGATGCTACCACGCTCAACCTTTTCCCAGTCCTGACAGGTAGCTAACTCTCCGCAACAAGAACACTGCTCTTGATATCTACGAAGACCACCGTCGTCACCATAAAGAGCTTCAGCAGCCTCTAGAACCGCTTCTAGTGAGAACTGATGAATATCACTTTCATCGCAATCAGCTAGCTCTGACAGGCCAATTGTATCAGCGCACTCGCGCCTAAATTGCTTATATTGATCAAAATCCTTATGGAGTCCCTCTTTCCGAGCTACCTCCTGGATCAGGTATAAATGGTCCTCAACATACTGCTCATAGACCTGAGAGATACGAATTGTTTTGAGACCTTTTTTTTAAAGGCATCAAGCGCTCTCCTTTGGGTTGCGTTTTTTTCTGACACTTTCCCAATAGCCAGGTGCGTTTGCGTCAACTGAAATAATCATTTTGTGCTCCTTGAGATTTGAACTCCCTCCAGCTTCCAGCGACGGAAAACCTGAGGTCGTAATCAAAAAAAAACGGGTGCACTCCCCGCTGGGTGTGCACCCAGTGGGTTTGTTTTGATGTCGACTTTCCTACGATGTGAAAGTAGGAAGGCCTTTGATGGTTTCCGCCCCTGTTTCAAACAACAGATGCGTCAGGTTTGCTTTTCTGGCCAGAACGATACAGATACGGAGGTCTTCTGGCGCTTTTGCTAAACTATCTGCCGAGGTCAGTGTTGCAACCCACCACCCTAGTGAAGTTGACGCACCGAGACATGGTCCTTTTGTAGGTTCTGTATAACCAAGCGAAACCGAGCGTTGGGCCAACCAATCACGAGTCAATGCGCTTAAGTGGCCAGATGATAGCCTCAGGAACTTTGGTTCAGAGACTTCAGGTCGATGAAGAAATGGATTGTGCATGAGAGACGTCCATAAGTGAGCTGGATGTCGCCCGTTCTGGGTGGACACCCAGAAGGTTCATTGGAATGGTATGATGCTTTGATGCTGCTTATTTGCAGAGCCCAGCTAGCTCTTCAAAGCAATGCAAATGCATTGCTAAACCTGCTTACCAATCGGCCCTCATAAAGAGCTATCTAATTGAGAGAAAGTATACACGACGAAGTTCTTGCCAACAAGAACAGACGAGCCGCTATGCAATCATATCGAGAGCGCTATAGTAAGTGCCCTCTTTGCAAGGCGGAACCTAATTATCTAATTTTCAAACGGTTTGCGAAAAGAAATACACATTCATCCATCCTAGGTTGGATACATGATCTATCACGCCTATAAATTTCGCATGTATCCCAATGAAGCGCAACGAGCGTGGCTGAATACTGCCTTTGCTGCGGTTCGACACTTTTATAATGCGGCTCTGGAACAGCGTAATATTTATGGGCGTCCTCAAGGGACCGACCCTTTTTACCGCGATAGTGTCTTCTCAGCTCCAAGACAGGCGAAAGAGCTGAACTTTAAAACCTCAGGCGAGCGAATTGGTCTTTGTGATGATCCAGAACTATCTTGGCTAACGCAGGCACCCCGCGATTGTCTTGATGCAGCTTTGCGAGATCTGGATAAGGCTTTCAAACGGTTCTTTGACAAGCAAGGCGGGTATCCCAGTTTTCGCAGTTGTGACCGTAACAATTCGCTTTCCTTCAAAGCATGGCATCGTAAGTTCAAAAATGGCGAATGCGTTGCGCGGCCAGTGGTTGTGTTTGGCAAAGACAGCGTGAAGTTGCCTAAACTTGGTTATGTACGCTACAAGCGCCACAAGAAATTTACGGTGACCCGAAAACTGTTGAAGTAGTACGTGAGGGCAGGGACTATTTTGTCATTCTCGTCACTGAGCACCCTGAAGCCGAGCTCAAACACACTGGGGAAGCCATTGGTGTTGATCTTGGTGTAACCCGTCCCGCAACCCTGTCAAACGGTGAATGGTTTGCACCGGATACGGGTTTACTTGTTCTGGATGAGAAGAAAAAAAAGAAACAAAAAAAAGCTCTCTCGCGCAACGAAAGGATCAAAGAGAAGACAGAACGCCAAGCACGAAATGGCGAAGGTTGCACGAAAGATTGCGCGGCGGCGCTCGGCTTATAATCATAAGGTGACAACAGATCTCACCCGCCGGTTCAGCTATATTGCTCTTGAGGATTTGCAAGTCAAGAATATGACCGCTTCGGCAAAGGGTGACATGGAAAATCCTGGCACGAATGTCAAAGCCAAAGCACGGCTTAATAGAGCAGTCCTGAATGTGGGATTTTACCAATTTAGGAACCAGCTAGAATATAAAGCCCATAAGAGTGGATCGGTAGTTGTGGTGGTTCCACCGCATCATACATCACAATGTTGCAGTAAATGCGGGTATACATCGATAGAAAACCGGCGCAGCCAAGCCGCATTCCACTGTACAAACTGTAGCTTCAAAGCCAATGCTGATTATAACGCAGCCCGTAACATTCTAATGCGGGCCAATCCCTCGGCGGGAGTTCCAGCTCGTCGTAAGTCGCCAAGCGAGGTTCACGGTAAAAAAAACCGTAGAATCCGGCAACGACAAAGGCCATCGGTAGTTGTTTCAACCGGCCTTGGTCCCCATAATCAGGGATGATATCAATGACTTAGCGCATGACCAGGTGTAGCCACCCCGATTTTGAGGGCCAACTGCAACGTCACGAAAGCTCCTGCAAAGGCAGATGAAGGTGTAGCCACCCCGATTTTGAGGGCCAACTGCAACAACGACGGATCAACTCGCAATCTGTATTGGATCGGATTTTCTTCGGTCTCCGGCCACGTTTGCTTCCAAGTACTCAGCTATCAATGCCTCTAGCTTCTCAGCATCCTTTCCTGGTTTCCCATCGCGCCAGATTTCGCATATTAAAGTTGTTTCGCCAGAACCTTTCTTACTCTCTCGCAGCCATTCAGCCGGGACATAAACGCGGCACACAGAGCCTGCATCAAAAGGTTCGCATTCATTATCAATAAAAGCCGCTTTGATCGTTACAGTCGTTGTCACAACAACGTTGGCTCGGGAAATTAAATGACCAGTTGCAAGTTTTTTTTGCGGCTTCCACAGCATGCTCTCGGCTCGTCCCAAAACCATTGCAATCATCGAAGGGCTCGCTTTCATCCATCACCATACCCCGACAACGAACCCGCACTCTGCTAATTGTAGAAATTGCCATAGTGCTCGGGTTCTCGACTGGCCCCAAATGGCCCATTGAATTTTGCATGTCTCTAAACCAGTATTGCTCGTTACTACGTGAAACGCTCAGAGGGCAGGGGTCTTTTGAAGTTCAAACAGACACTACGCTCGCTAGCTTACGCTTATCACTTGGCCCAGAGGACACGCGCCAGTTCTCAACACTTTCAGATAGATCTTCAGCAATGGCGCTCTAATTCCTCGTTTTAAGGGCGGGAAGCAGTCACGATTGGCTCTTTTGAACTGGAGTAATCAGCGCTTCCACTAGCACTCCACCAAAGCCAAAAATTAGAAGCGAGAGCATAGTCCTTTTAACGGAGCCTTTCTTCCCGAGCAGTAGACTCACAACACCTCCTGAGAACCAAACAACAATCAAACCGGCAACGGTTTTAGGAAGGAACAAGCAAAGCCCCAGCAGACTTCCGTTCGCCTGAGTTGCGAACCGAAATGATCTGGACAAGGCATAGAGAAACATAGCCAAGCCAATCCCTGCAATAACACGTTGGAGCCATGTATCAAAAAGACTGGTAACAGCGAGTGGAGCACCTTCAGGTCGTAACCACAACAACAACAGCCCCGTATAAACCGGCGTAAGTTGCACACACATTGACCAGAGAAAATCACTCACACCCAAATACAGGACGGCACTGCCGCGTTTAACTGCGAAAAACCAAAAGACAAGTGAAACTAACGCCAGGACAATAATCAAAAGCAACATGCTATAGCCTGTTTTCTCCCCTCGGTTCGAGGCTTCGATGAATGTTCCCTCAGTGAGGGACAATCAAGAAAATATGGCATGAACAAATAATAGGCGCAAACCTACAGAACATTTGAAGTCGGCCGGAACTTAAGCAGTCGTTAATAACGACCCTTGTCTCTGCCTGTAGCCCCAAGTTCGAAAGAGCCGGCACTCAAGATCTACGTTTGCTAAGCTGTGTCAACATCAGTGGAGTTCGAAGTTCTATCAGCAGCTTTAGCAAGCGGTCGCGCCTCAATTCTAAAGGTGGATGAGAGCGAACCCAATATGCAAACAAGCCGGAACCTTCAACATTCTGACGGCGATACAGGGAGTCAAACCAACTTGCGATCCCTGATGGGCCTAGCAGGCGAAAGGCAAATTCATCTGCTCTAAACTCTTGAAGTCTCGATATTAACTGCAGCAAACGATTTGCAACACGAACGGGCACTGATAAAATCATAAGTATCAAGTAGAATACCAGACCAACAAGCGGAATCGGCACAAACATTTTACTTATGACCTGAAGTAAAAAAATTGAACGGTGCCATCAATAGGCGCGAAAGCATTAGCCAGCGCGTGTCCCAATGCCTTAGGTGCCCCATCTCGTGCGCCGTTACAGATGCCAGTTCCGTCAACCCGTTACTGCGAGTTTGCGTCGAGATGAGCAAGCCGGTAGTGATCGCAACTCGGTTCCGACCGTATGCGACAGCATTCTCTTCTGTACGATCAATGACACGCCAGACGACATGCGGGAGTACTATTTTAGCGGTCGTTGCTCGTAGCTGTACCAGCTCAAGAGCATCGGCTAATAGTTGCTTTTCGCGTTCACTTGGTTTTCTCGCCCCTACACTTATGTCAGTGAGAGTTTCAATCAGGCCAGGAATGACGCTTGCAACCATAGCCCAACAAACAGTTAGGAGTGTACCTATACCAAAAGCGTGCAGGTCCGTGATTTTCGGCAAACCATCATAGAATAGTGAAAGTAGCTGCATTGCCAGCTGCAAGACCAAAGCAATCAGCACAGCAGAGCCGGTCAGGTGTAGGCAAAGTGATAGCAAGGCAACAGTTTCAATTATGACTGCACGAAATATCTTAAGCATCGGAATTACCTTATGAAATGCTGTTTCAAGGCTACCCTTCACTCCGTTGGGTATCAAGTAAATTTGCAATATCAAAAAGTAGGTAGCCTATACAGAAAACTACTCCGACAATAGAGGTCGTTTCCGGTGGAGGGCACAATAGAACGCTATCCCTTCAGCGTAGGGTATCGGGTGCCACTTTTGGAGGCTACATGTGGAGGCTTGAGATTTTCAGAGGTAGGCCGACTTCAGTTCTTATCACGCTCGTTCAGGAGCTGGTTTAAGCGAGAGCTTTTGCCCTCGTAGTTCTGCGAGATGATCGCTTCGGCCTCTTCTGCGGTGAGGCCATTTCGCATGATGAAGGTGCGGCGGATCGCCTGAAAGCGGCTGGTGAACTCCCTTTCCTGATCACCTTGTTCCATGGTTTTTTTCAAGCGTGGCATAAATTCCAACATCAGCGAGGGTAAGTTTTGTTGTTGGTTTGTTGCACAATACCATCCAGCCGTAGCCCTGATTTGCTTCCAGACTTACTTCGTGGCCAAGTTGCTCCTCCCATTTAGTCCAGGCAACAGAGTAGGGGCGCACCCAGTAGGAGCGGTTGCACAAGCGCAGTTCCTTGTAGCCGGTTTGTGGTAGCTGCTGGACTTTGTGAGACCCGAGAAACTCATATTGCTGACTACGAGAAATCAGGAACACGTCATAGTCTGCAAACGCTGGGGTGCTTAAACCGACACTCAAAACCAAAGCTGAAAAATATCGCATTAAATCTTCCGGCATCGCTCAATATTCGAAGCTAGCTCTATGAGCCTGAAACAAAAAAAAGTACTGTTATATCAAACGTAAATACTACCGCTGGCTCACGGGAACAGTCGGTTTGATTACAAGCATGAGGCGGGTCTGTAAGGGGGGCGGAGGTAGCTCCGTTCCTTCCTCCGTCCGCGCTAGAAGCGCAATGCCATGTCTTATACAGACAATCCGTTGCATTTAGCATCAACACCATGGCCTCCGGCGCCCAGTCCAAGGCCGTGCCAGTCCCTCACGCACCAGTACGTCACCCAGGGATTGACCATCACGCACAACCTTTCGCAAATAGCGGCCATAGCGATCCTTGTCTCTGCCAGTAGCCACAAGTTCAAAAGGTCCGGCACTCAAGAGCTCAATCATACGTGCTGTTGCTCGTGCCCCGAGTTCAGCTTCATATTCACATTCCGCTCGGTAAGTTTCTGGCGTATTGATGTCAGCTATTCTGACCCGTTTATAACCAACGTAAAATGTGTCGCCATCGATCACACAGTCTGGTCCGCTACCTCGATCACACTTTTGGTACTCGACCTGAGCTTGAGGAGCTTCAAGCAAGCTATCTCCAGCCAGCCCCTCTGAAACTATGCAAGCATTTAAGCCGACGACAGTCGACAGCACCAATACATTGTTGCATTTCATGGCGTTGGTAAGCTCCCCACATGGATTTTGCTATAGTGTTCAATTCTAACAGAATCGAGACACACTCAGCTGAGCTGACACCACAAATCAGAATCTAACGCTGGGGTGTGCAAAATAGTAAACCTGAGGAGAACAATGAATTACCTGCTTCCTATAGAATATACTGCCCCTTTGTATTTTTTTGGCACTTGGTTCTTTTTGTGTACTGATCATAAGAAATTGGCGATGGCTTAGCGCGGACAAATTTCTTGGACACTTGGGAATTAATTTATTTGCCTTGTGATTGCTGGGGTTTGGATCCAGCCCCTCAACTTTGGCAGATGGGCTAGCTCGGTGAATACCTTTGGTGATATGGCCGAGCGAGGTGTAAATATGGTGTCCTATAGCGGTGGAGTTGTTATCTTATTATTATTGGGATTGCACCAAGGAAAGCTTTGGCTGGATGCCCCTCGATAAACTACTGGAAGGCCACCAAAATTTGCCGCATATTTTCATGTGCGGCAGTTCTATGCGTAAGCCCGAAAAGGAACGTTGTAGGGATGCAAGCATGAGCGAAAGAGTTTTCTTTCAAATAGACGAGCCTTACAGGGAATATCTAATTAGGGGGCAGAAGTTTTATGTAGAGCAGGGAAAATCGCGTCTACTGTCACAATTTGAGAACATCAGCGAAGCAGCAGACAAACACGCTGACGAATGGCTCAAAGAAGCCGGAGAGTGGTTTAATCCAGATTACGATGATCCTGGACAGTTTTATGAGCGGGCCGAAGCAGAAGCTATTGATTTTTATGGCATGCTTGTCGATCTGCGTGAAACCACACTACTGAGTATTACTGCGGGAATGTACCATCAATGGGAAAAGCTGCTCCGCGACTTTCTCACAACAGAAATCAATAAATGGCATGTTGGCGAAGAGTTCCCCAGACGGGTTTGGGGCGCAAACTTTGACCAGATCATTGAACTACTGAAAAGTATGGGCTGGGACATTGCGGCAACCAAATTTTATGAATCTTTAGATCGCTGCCGCCTTGTCGTGAACGTCTTTAAGCATGGGAATGGTGGATCATTTAAGACACTGTGCGATAAACACCCAGAGTTTTTCGGTGATCTCCCAAGCGAGGATCCGATGTGGATACACTTTGATGAGCTCAAAGTGAACGAAGATCATCTCGACGAGTTTTCGGATGCGATCATCGCATTTTGGAATGAGTTTCCCGACGAACTGACCAATATCGATTTCAATGAAGCACCTGAGTGGGTGAAAAAGGCAATCCATAAAGACGAAAAGAAATCGGCCGGTTCCGCAGAAGCGGTGTAAGAACTTTGGCCAGCAACAAATGATAAAACCAATAAAATGTTGCGAGAATGCATTGCCTGCTTCCATTCTCAGTCGGTCATAAATCTCCATTGTTCCTGGCACTTAACGGGATGGAACTGGCAGCAGACGACGAAGACTGCCTGTTGACCATGCTTGCTGTAGCCAGCGGGGAGCTGTCAGAGGAAGAGTTGGAGCTTTGGTTCCAGAAGCACAGCGTGTTGCACCCAATCCAAGCATGAGAATTTTATATCCACCGCACCTACACTCAATGTTGCAACCAAGCAGAAATGTCGTGCCGAGGTAATGAAGGGCACAGCTTGACACCTTGCTGAAGCGCTCTGGCCCTAGAGGACGGAGACCTCACATATCGCAGGACGACAGGGCCAGAAGATGAAGGGCGCAGCTGAGCGTGTTTGAAGGTGATGAGCCTACCAAGTGTAGGGGACACACTTTAGCACTTCGCCAACGGCAGAGGTCGGGACAAAAGCGGTCATTCGCTGTGGTGCAGAAATCTAGATCAACATCAAGCCATTGATGGCGCAATTGGGCCATCAGCGGACACTCGAAAGTTTCTATCAATAGTTGATACTTGTTTGTCATCGACGCCTTATGGACAGATCGGTTG
>BAXV01000033.1 GCA_001310715.1 Pseudovibrio sp. JCM 19062 | reverse complement strand
ACTTTCATTTACAACGAAAAGCACGGTGTTCGCTTTAAATAGCGCGCCGTGCTTTCGTGTGTTTGGGGCCAGCTTTGCGCTAATATTCATTTGTATTTTGGTGGTATTTCTCTGGTGTCTGCTCCCAGAAGTTTTGCGGGGCAGGGGTGCTGCGTTGTTTTGTAGATTTAGTTTAAAATTTTTCTAAGGAAGCCCTTTAAAATACAATGCGGCGTGCCTATCTACCCAGTGTTGAGCGGCGACTCTTCTGTTGAGGTGTTTTGACTAGTTAAGCAGAACTACGCAGGATATTATGCCTGTTTTGGTGACTGATTTTAAGTCTTGAGTAGTTTTCCCAAGCAATTGTTAGAAATCATCATTTTTCTGTTTTAATATGAGTTAGATACTCATAATATATATCCCTAGGTTTTTTTGCGGCTTTTTCGCGCTTGATTGCACAAAATGTGATCTTCTCGTGACGTAAGACACTCTTCCCCCCTGATTTACTCGGTCGTAAGGTCTTGCGCAGATTGTGGGCCTAAGCTAATCGTGCGTTGCGGTGCGACTAGATACACCGGATCCTAGGGTGTCCTCCTATCCTTACGCCCTACTTTCTGCAGTGTGTGCAGTGCACCAAGAGTTTTATTGGTCGCATGACCTGTTACGTCCAGGGACGGATATTCAAATGGAAGACCTCCTCAGGGAGTACATCCCGATTGTCGTCTTTATCGGTGTTGCCCTCGTTATTGGCCTCGCGCTTCTGATTGCCCCATTTATTGTTGCTTTCAAGAATCCCGATTCTGAAAAGCTTTCTGCTTACGAGTGTGGCTTTAACGCCTTTGATGACGCGCGAATGAAATTCGACATCCGGTTTTATCTGGTATCGATCCTCTTTATCATTTTCGATCTCGAAATCGCTTTCCTCTTCCCATGGGCTGTTGCCTATGGCGGGCTTGGTTGGTTCGGTTTCACCTCCATGATGATCTTCCTGGGCGTGCTCACAATTGGGTTCATCTATGAATGGAAGAAGGGAGCGCTGGAATGGGATTGATCTCTGACGGCTCCAAGCCTCTTGTCTCTCAAGCTCCGAAAGGATCATTGATCCCAACACAGGTCGCCCCGTGGGCGAGAATGATCCATTCTTCATGAATGTGAATGACGAGCTCTCTGATAAAGGTTTCCTGGTTACTTCCAGTGAAAGCCTGATCCAGTGGGCACGTACCGGTTCTCTCATGTGGATGACATTTGGCCTTGCCTGTTGTGCGGTAGAGATGATGCAGATGTCGATGCCGCGGTATGACGCGGAACGCTTCGGCTTTGCGCCTCGTGGCTCTCCACGTCAGTCTGATGTGATGATTGTTGCAGGAACGCTGACGAACAAGATGGCGCCTGCGCTGCGTAAGGTTTACGACCAGATGCCAGAGCCTCGCTATGTGATCTCCATGGGGTCCTGTGCGAATGGCGGTGGTTACTATCACTATTCCTATTCTGTTGTGCGCGGATGTGACCGGGTTGTTCCGGTTGATATCTATGTGCCGGGTTGTCCTCCAACTGCTGAAGCGCTGCTTTACGGTGTGCTGCTGCTGCAAAAGAAGATCCGTCGCACGGGTACGATTGAAAGATAGTTTGCAGGTCGTGTGCTTATGCAGTGCACGACCTTATTGACATTGTTGGCATGGGGTTCTGTGCCATTTGTGAGATGTCCAACCTATAGGAAACAAGGTAATGGACGAGACGCTTAGCGAACTCGGTGAATTTATCGAGCTAACGCTTGGAGATAAAGTTAAGGGCTGGTCGGTTGCTTATGGCGATCTGACCCTTAACGTGTCCCATGAACAGATTATCAGTGTTTTGCGTTTCCTGCGCGATGACGCGCGGTGTCGCTTTGTGGCATTGGTTGATATTTGCGGTGTGGATTGGCCGGCTCGGGAAAAACGTTTTGACGTTGTGTACCACCTGCTTTCCCCCGTGCAGAACCTGCGCATTCGCGTCAAGGTTCAGACAGATGAAACCACTCCGGTTCCATCTGTTATTCCTATTTTCAGGGGTGCTGAATGGTTTGAACGTGAAGCCTACGATATGTATGGCATCCTGTTCACCGGTAACCCGGATCTGCGGCGTTTGCTGACTGACTACGGTTTTGACGGTTTCCCGCTTCGCAAGGATTTCCCTCTGACTGGTTATGTAGAGGTTCGTTACGACGACACCAAGAAGCGTGTTGTTTATGAGCCTGTGCAGCTTACTCAGGAATTCCGTAGTTTTGACTTCCTCTCACCATGGAAGGTACTGAGTACGTGCTTCCCGGTGACGAAAAAGCATCGAACTGAGGCACGGGTAGAGAATGGCTGAGGCTCAGGTACGAAATTTTAATATTAACTTTGGTCCGCAGCACCCTGCAGCGCACGGTGTGCTGCGTCTGGTGCTGGAGCTGGACGGTGAGGTGGTCACACGTGTTGATCCACACATCGGTCTGCTGCACCGCGGGACTGAAAAGCTGATCGAGCACAAGACCTATTTGCAGGCGGTGCCTTACTTCGACCGGTTGGATTATGTTGCGCCGATGAATCAGGAGCATGCATTTGCTCTTGCTGTTGAGCGTATGCTTGGCATTGAAGTGCCAAGCGCGGCTCTCTTATTCGTGTGCTTTATTCCGAAATCGGGCGTTTGCTGTCACATCTTTTGAACGTGACCACACAGGCGATGGACGTTGGTGCGTTGACACCGCCGCTGTGGGGCTTTGAGCCTCGCGAAGAGCTGATGGGCTTTTACGAGCGCGGCTGTGGTGCACGTATGCACGCGGCTTATGTTCGTCCAGGTGGTGTTCATCAGGATCTTCCGCAGGATCTGCTTGACGACATGTGGGACTGGTGCGATCCGTTCCTCAAAACGCTCGATGACATCGAAGGCCTTTTGACCGACAACCGTATCTTCAAGCAGCGTAACGTTGATATCGCTGTTGTTGATATTGATGAAGCATGGGCACTGGGCTTCTCCGGTGTGATGGTGCGTGGTTCCGGCGCGAAATGGGACTTGCGCAAGTCGCAGCCTTATGAGTGCTACGATGAAATGGAATTCGACATTGCAGTGGGTAAGAACGGCGACTGTTACGACCGTTATCTGATCCGCATGTTTGAGATGCGCCAGTCTGTGCGCATCATGAAGCAGTGTCTGGAGATGCTGGGCAAGGAAACTGGTCCTGTTTCTTCTGTTGATGGTAAAGTGGTTCCACCAAAGCGCGGCGAGATGAAGCGCTCCATGGAAGCCATGATCCATCACTTCAAGCTTTACACCGAGGGCTACAAAGTTCCTGAAGGCGAGATTTATGCTGCCGTTGAGGCGCCAAAAGGCGAATTCGGCGTGTACCTCGTGTCTGACGGATCCAATAAGCCTTACCGCTGCAAGATCAAGGCTCCCGGCTTTGCTCATTTGCAGGCGTTGGATTACCTGTGCCGCGGCCATATGTTGGCTGACGTTGCCGCCGTCATCGGTTCCATCGATATCGTATTTGGGGAGATTGACCGGTAATGTCAGTGCGTCGTCTTCATCACGAACAGCCAGAGTCTTTTGAGTTCACACCGGAAAATCTGGAGTGGGCGAAAAAGGTTATCGAGCGTTACCCGGAGGGGCGTCAGGCATCTGCTGTCGTGCCTGTCTTGTGGCGCGCTCAGGAACAGGTTGGTTGGGTAACCGAGCCAGCAATCCGCGCTATTGCGGAAATGCTGGACATGCCCCGTATCCGCGTTCTGGAAGTGGCAACCTTCTACACCATGTTCCAGCTGCAGCCGGTGGGTAAGAAAGCACACATTCAGGTGTGTGGCACCACCCCGTGCCAGCTGCGTGGGTCTGAAGAGCTTGTCAAAGTATGTAAGAGCAAAATTTCCGAGACACCGCACACCATTTCCGAGGATGGAAACTTTTCTTGGGAAGAGGTTGAGTGCCTTGGGGCTTGTGTGAATGCGCCGATGGTGCAGATCTTCAAAGACTTCTATGAGGATCTGGATGTCGAGAAGTTTGAAAAGCTTCTTGATGATATCGCTGGCGGAAAGCCGGTTCTGCCGGGCCCTCAGGGTGTCGACCGTATTTTTGCGGCACCAGAGGGTGGCCCAACAACACTGCTGGAAATTAAGGACACCACAAAGGGTGCGCCTCAGGACGCTGTTGTTGTTGATGGTTCCGATGCGGCGTCCCGGCACCATGCAGGTGCTGCTCTGAATACCGGCGGTGCTGGTTATACTGGTGTTCCTCGTCCAGCTGAGGCTGGCGTTGCGGAGTTTCTGGAGAACCACCGCAAGGCGCAGGAAGCCAAAGCGAAAGGTGAGGGGTAAGCGATGCTGAACGATTCCGATCGTATCTTCACCAATATCTATGGTCTGCATGACTGGGGGCTCGAAGGAGCACGCCAGCGCGGATCATGGTCTGGTACCAAAGACATTATTGAAAAAGGTCGTGGCTGGATCATCGACGAAATGAAGAACTCGGGTCTTCGTGGTCGCGGTGGTGCGGGCTTCCCAACCGGTCTGAAGTGGTCCTTCATGCCCAAGGAAAGCGACGGCCGTCCAGCCTATCTGGTTGTCAACGCGGATGAGTCCGAGCCGGGCACCTGTAAAGACCGCGAAATCATGCGTCATGATCCTCACCATCTGGTTGAGGGCTGTTTGCTTGCCGGTTTCGCGATGGGTGCTATTGCGGCTTACATCTATGTACGCGGTGAGTTCATTCGTGAACGCGAGCGCTGCAGGCTGCGATTGATCAGGCTTATGATGCTGCCTGATCGGCAAGAACAACAAGAACGGCTACGACTTTGATATCTACGTGCACCACGGTGCAGGGGCTTATATCTGCGGTGAAGAAACTGCACTGCTGGAAAGCTTAGAGGGTAAAAAAAGGTCAGCCGCGTCTGAAGCCTCCGTTTCCTGCGAACATGGGTATCTACGGCTGCCCAACCACAGTGAACAACGTGGAATCCATTGCTGTTGCCCCGAGCATTTTGCGTCGTGGTGGTGCATGGTTTGCTGGTATTGGTCGTGAGAACAACGCCGGTACCAAGCTGTTTTGTGTTTCCGGACACGTGAACAAGCCTTGCACCGTTGAAGAAGCGATGGGTATTCCGTTCAAGGAGCTGATTGAAAAGCACTGCGGTGGTATCAACGGCGGCTGGGACAACCTGCTGGCGGTTATTCCGGGTGGGTCTTCGGTTCCTTGTGTGAAGGGCGAAGAAATCCGCGACGCCAAGATGGATTTTGACGGTCTGCGCGAGGTTGGCTCATCTTTGGGTACGGCTGCTGTGATCGTGATGGACAAGTCCACGGACATCATCAAAGCGATTGCGCGTCTGTCCTACTTCTACAAACACGAAAGCTGCGGACAGTGTACGCCGTGCCGTGAAGGTACGGGCTGGATGTGGCGCGTGATGGAGCGGATGGTCAAGGGCGAGAGCTCTTATGAAGAGATCGACATGCTGTTCAAGGTGACCAAGCAGGTGGAAGGTCATACGATCTGCGCGCTTGGTGATGCGGCGGCATGGCCTATTCAGGGTTTGATCAAGAACTTCCGCCCTGTGATTGAAGACCGGATCGACCAGTTCGTTGCTACGCAGCGAACCCCGACCGACAAGATCGCTGCGGAGTAAATGATGAAGATCGATGGCAAGACAGTAAAACTGGAAGTGGATGACAGCGACCTGAGCGGCGCAAAGTTTGAAGACACCCGCCTTGAGCGCAGTGTATTTGAAGACTGCCAAATGAGCGCCTCCACTTTTAGCGATGTTGATCTCGCCTCCGCAGAATTTGAAGACACCAATCTGGCTGCCGCCAGTTTCGAGGACTGCAATTTAGCAGAGGCTACGTTTGAAGACACCAACCTAAGTGCTGTCCGTTTTGGGGATTGTATGATGGGTGGTGTTCGGATTGAGGATGCCAACCTTTCCGGTGCCAGAATTTGCGATGCCAATTTAGCTGGTGTGGAGATCTCCGATTGCCAGCTTACGGGCATGACCATCGATGGAATTGAAGTGACTGAGCTTCTGGAGGCTTATCGGGCTAAAGAAGCTAAGGGTGAGGATGCCAACGCATGACCAAGCTTGTCGTCGACGGCAAAGAAATTGAAGTTCCTGCGGATTATACCGTTATGCAGGCCTGTGAAGAGGCCGGTGCGGAAATCCCGCGGTTCTGTTTTCATGACCGGCTCTCTGTGGCCGGTAACTGCCGCATGTGCCTTGTAGAAGTGAAGGGTGGCCCGCCAAAGCCGGTTGCCTCTTGTGCAATGGGCGTGCGCGATCTACGTCCGGGACCAGAAGGTCAGCCACCAGAGATCTTTACAAAGTCTCCAATGGTGAAAACGGCGCGTGAAGGTGTGATGGAGTTTCTCCTGATCAACCACCCGCTGGACTGCCCTATCTGTGACCAAGGCGGTGAGTGTGATCTTCAGGATCAGGCCATGGCTTACGGTGTAGATGGTTCGCGTTTTTATGAAACAAGCGCGCAGTTGAAGATAAATACATCGGTCCGCTTGTTAAGACGGTCATGACACGCTGTATTCACTGCACGCGCTGTGTTCGCTTTACGACCGAAGTTGCCGGTGTTTCCGACCTTGGCCTGATTGGCCGTGGGGAAGATGCGGAAATCACCAGTTATCTGGAAGAAGCGCTTTCCTCGGAAATGCAGGGCAACGTGATTGACCTTTGCCCGGTTGGTGCTCTGACTTCTGCCCCTTACGAGTTCAACGCTCGTCCATGGGAGCTGGTGAAGACAGAAAGCATTGACGTGATGGATGCTCTTGCTCCGCCATTCGTGTTGATACACGCGGCAAGGAAGTCATGCGCATCATGCCTCGCCTCAATGAAGAGGTGAACGAGGAATGGATTTCTGACAAAACCCGTTTCATCTGGGATGGTTTGAAGACCCAGCGTCTGGATCGCCCATATGTGAAGCAGAACGGAAAGCTTGCAGCTGCGAGCTGGACCGATGCGCTGAACGCGGTTGCGTCCAAGGTGAAAGCGGCAGGCGGTGCAAAGACTGCTGCGATTGCCGGTGATCTTGCTTCTGTTGAAGATATGTTTGCGCTGAAGGCTCTCATGGAGAGCATCGGGTCTGTGAACATGGACTGTCGTCAGGACGGTGCGCAGCTTGATCCTTCTTTGGGCCGGACAACATATCTGTTTAACTCTTCCGTAGAAGGCATTGAAGACGCTGATGCAATTTTGATCGTGGGTGCGAACCCGCGCATTGAAGCGCCAGTGCTGAATGCCCGTATCCGCAAGACATGGCGTCGTGGCGCGTTGAAGGTTGGTCTGATCGGTGAACCGGTTGATCTGACTTATGACGTTGCTCATCTTGGCGCCGGTCCGGACACTCTGGCGGAGCTGGTTGCTGGCAAGAATGCATTTGCTGACGTGCTGAAAGGCGCGAAGCGGCCAATGATCATTGTTGGTGAAGGCGCGATTGCCCGTGAAGACGGAGCTGCTGTTCTGGCTGCTGCTGCAAAGCTGGCGCAGGATATTGGCGCTGTGAGCGATGAGTGGAACGGCTTTAACATTCTGCACACTGCGGCAAGCCGTGTTGGTGGTCTGGATCTGGGATTTGTTCCGGGTGAGGGCGGTCTGAGCACTGGTGGCATTCAGGAAGCGGCTGCCAAAGGCGACGTTGATGTGGTGTTCCTGCTTGGTGCAGATGAACTGGACATGTCGTCCTTCGGTGATGCGTTTGTTGTTTACATCGGTACGCATGGCGACCGTGGTGCACACCGCGCTGATGTTATTCTGCCAGGTGCGGCCTACACTGAAAAACCAGGTACCTATGTGAACCTGGAAGGCCGCGTGCAGCTGGCTAGCCGCGCTTCGTTCCCTCCAGGGGATGCACGTGAGGATTGGGCGATCATTCGTGCGCTTTCCGGCGCACTTGGCAAGCTCTTGCTTTCAACACCTTCGCGCAGCTGCGCGCTGCGGTTGTTGAAGCTGTGCCGCATATGGAAAACGTAAATGGCATTGCGACCGGTATGGCTTCGGATATTTCCAGGCTGACTGCTCGTGGTGGTGATATGAGTGGTGCCGGCTTTGCGCAGGCATTCAGTGATTTTTATCTAACCAACCCGATTGCCCGAGCTTCAGCGGTGATGGCCGAGTGTTCCGCACTTGCCATGCAGCGCCGAGCTGAGGCGGCGGAATAAGGGGACGGTGAGCATGGAAGATTTTTTTTCTGGAATTACGGCTGGCCGCTGATCATAATGCTTGCGCAGAGCTTGCTTTTGATGGTCGTGCTGCTGCTGATAGTTGCTTACATTCTTTATGCGGACCGTAAGATCTGGGCAGCTGTCCAGATCCGCCGTGGTCCTAACGTGGTTGGCCCGTGGGGTCTGCTGCAGAGTTTTGCGGATCTTTTGAAATTCGTTTTGAAAGAGCCGGTGATCCCATCGGGATCTGACAAGTTCCTGTTTTTGTTTGCGCCACTGGTCACAGTGGTTCTTGCTCTTGCCGGTTGGGTGGTTCTTCCGGTTGCAAGTGGCTGGGTGATTGCAGACATCAACGTGGGTATTTTGTATATTCTGGCGATCAGTTCGCTTGGTGTTTACGGTGTAATCATCGGCGGTTGGGCGTCTAACTCCAAATATCCATTCCTGTCAGCTCTGCGTTCTGCGGCGCAGATGGTTTCTTACGAAGTGTCTATCGGCTTCGTGATTGTGACCGTTCTGCTCTGCGTTGGATCACTGAACCTGTCTGAAATCGTTTACGCACAGCAGTCTCGTGGTCTTGCCTATACACTGGGCGTTCCGTGGCTGTCGTTCCTGAACTGGTTCTGGTTGCCGCTGTTCCCGATGTTCGTGGTGTTCTTTGTTTCTGCACTGGCAGAGACAAACCGTCCTCCATTCGATTTGGCAGAAGCGGAATCGGAACTGGTTGCAGGCTTCATGGTTGAATATGGCTCCACCCCTTACATGATGTTCATGCTGGGTGAGTATGTGGCCATTTCCCTGATGTGTGGTCTGATGACGATCCTGTTCATGGGCGGCTGGTTGCCACCGATTGATGCAGCCCCATTCACATGGGTGCCGGGTGTCATCTGGTTCCTGCTGAAATGTCTGTTGGTGTTCTTCTTCATCTCCATGGCCAAGGCAATGGTTCCACGTTACCGCTATGACCAGCTGATGCGTCTGGGTTGGAAAGTCTTCCTGCCGCTGTCACTGGCAATGGTGTTCATCGTGGCATTCGTGCTGATGTTCATGGGCTGGACCCCACCAGTTGGCGGGTTTGGAGCATGATATCCATCGCCGGTTTAATCGGTGGTGTGATGGGAATATACCTTGGATGGCTGAACTACCGTCTCCTTCTTGGATTTATGGAGCAGCCATCAACAAGGATCGAGAGCAAAACCCAGCCGAAAAAGGGTGGGTGGAGCTGGCGGAACCGATGATCCGCAAAGTCATTTTTACTCTGACGATAATCGGATCCCGATTATCGGATATCTCGCCGGAGCTAGCATTGCTCCTTAATTCGAGAGGAAAGGGTAACGAGAACCTTGTATGACTTCGCTGAAGTTATCGCTGGTTCTCTTGGATTGTAATCGATCATCCATGCCGGTGGCATGGTCGATCAAGAAAGGGCTGTAAAGGCTATGGGACTGGGACAGGCCGCAAAGTCGTTGCTTTTGAAGGAGTTCGTATCGGCGTTTTTTTCTTGCCATGCGTTACTTCTTCAAGCCGAAGCCGACGATCAACTATCCCTTTGAAAAGGGTGCTGTAAGTCCGCGTTTTCGCGGTGAACACGCCTTGCGCCGGTATCCGAACGGAGAAGAGCGCTGCATTGCTTGTAAGCTGTGTGAAGCGATCTGCCTGCGCAGGCCATTACGATTGAAGCTGGACCGCGTCGTAACGATGGTACACGCCGTACCACACGCTACGACATTGACATGACCAAGTGCATTTACTGCGGGTTCTGTCAGGAAGCGTGTCCAGTGGATGCAATCGTAGAAGGCCCGAACTTGAATTTGCGACCGAGACGCGGGAAGAGCTGTTCTATGATAAGGACAAGCTGCTTGCGAATGGGGAGCGTTGGGAGCGTGAAATCGCTCGCAATATTGAATTGGATGCTCCTTACCGTTAAGGCGGGGAGTTAAGATGTGTCCGGTTGAGGTTTTGCACTGACCGGGCGAGACAATAGGACAAAGGCAACCTAAAAATGGTTTTGCAGGCCCTGTTTTTCTATCTGTTTGCCGCACTTGCGGTGGCCTCTGCCTTCATGGTGATTGCATCTCGCAATCCGGTTCACTCAGTGCTGTTCCTCATCCTGTGCTTCTTTAATGCAGCCGGGTTGTTTGTGCTGATTGGTGCCGAGTATCTGGCGATGCTTCTGGTTGTTGTCTACGTGGGTGCAGTCATGGTGCTGTTCCTGTTCGTGGTCATGATGCTGGATGTTGACTTTGCCGAGATGCGTCAGGGGTTCTTGCAGTATTTGCCGATCGGCGCGCTGATCGGTGTAATTCTGCTGGCTGAGCTTCTGATGGTGGTCAGTGGCTGGTACATCGCTCCTGGCCTTCTGGGTGAGGGGTCAGCCCCGATACTCCTGTCGAGCAGACACAGAATATCGCCGCTATCGGTGAATTGCTTTATACCCGCTACATTTACTGGTTCCAGATTGCTGGACTGGTGCTGCTGGTTGCAATGATCGGTGCGATCGTATTGACCCTCCGCCATAAGCCGGGCGTACGACGTCAGAACATCTCTGAGCAGGTAGCCCGTCGTCCTGAAACTTCGATCGAAGTGGTCAAAGTTGAAAGTGGCAAGGGATTGTAAGGCGCGTTCGTAACGGGTCTTTGGCATTAATTCGTACCGGAGAAATGGCCTTCATAAAGAAGGTTCCTTCTCCGGAGTTTGAATAGAACACGGGGAGCACTGAGAGGCGCCCATGGAAATTGGCATAGCGCACTATCTCGGGTCGCAGCGATCCTATTCACGATCGGGATCTTTGGCATCTTTCTTAACCGGAAGAACGTCATCGTGATCCTGATGTCTATCGAGCTGTTATTGCTCGCAGTTAACATCAACCTGGTGGCATTTTCCTACTTTATGCAGGATTTGGTTGGTCAGATCTTTGCGCTCCTGGTTCTTACCGTTGCAGCGGCAGAGGCGGCTATTGGCCTGGCTATTGTGGTTGTTTACTTCCGTAACCGCGGCTCTATCGCCGTGGAAGACATCAATATGATGAAAGGCTGAGGGGCGGATGTTTTCAGCAATCGTTTTTCTGCCGTTGCTTGGCTTCCTGATTGTCGGAATGTTCGGCAATCGGCTTGGGGTCAAAGCCAGCGAGTACATCACCAGCGGCTTTATGATTGTCGCAGCCCTTTTGTCATGGGTGGTGTTTTTTTCAATACGGTCTCGGGTCGGAAACCACGGAAATTGTGACAATTTTCCGCTGGATCACCTCAGGGGATCTTGCGGTTAACTGGACCATCCGTGTGGATACACTCACCGCAGTGATGCTGGTGGTTGTGAACTCGGTTTCCTGTCTGGTGCACATCTACTCCATCGGTACATGCACCACGATCCGCATCGGCCACGGTTCTTTGCCTACCTGTCTCTCTTCACCTTTGCCATGCTGACACTGGTCACAGCTGATGACCTGTTGCAGATGTTCTTTGGTTGGGAAGGCGTTGGTCTGGCATCCTACCTGCTGATCGGGTTCTGGTACCAGAAACCGTCTGCCAACGCTGCTGCTATGAAGGCGTTCATCGTCAACCGTGTTGGTGACTTTGGTTTCGCACTTGGTATCTTCGGTGTTTTCTACCTTTATGGTTCCATCGACTTCACCTCGATCTTCAGCAGCGGTGCGACCCTTCTAGAGGGGACAGAGCCGGTCCTGACCTTCCTTGGTTTTGAGTTGATGCCTGAAGGGGCGCTGACCGTTGTGTGTCTGCTGCTCTTCATGGGTGCCATGGGTAAATCAGCGCAGTTCTTGCTGCACACCTGGTTGCCGGATGCGATGGAAGGCCCGACTCCTGTTTCCGCGTTGATCCACGCAGCGACCATGGTGACGGCTGGTGTGTTCATGGTTGCGCGTCTTGCGCCAGTCTTTGAACTTGCACCAACTGCGATGACCGTTGTGACCTTCTTTGGTGCGACGACTGCGTTCTTTGCAGCGACCATCGGCTGTGTGCAGAACGACATCAAGCGCGTGATCGCGTATTCCACCTGTTCGCAGTTGGGTTACATGTTCGTGGCTCTTGGTGTTGGTGCATTCGGTGTTGGTATCTTCCACCTGTTCACACACGCTTTCTTCAAGGCGCTTTTGTTCCTTTGCGCCGGTTCCGTTATCCATGCGGTTTCCGACGAGCAGGACATGCGTAAGATGGGCGGCCTGCGCAAGCACATTCCATGGACCTACTGGACCATGATGATTGGTACGCTGGCGCTGACAGGTTTTGGTATTCCGTTTATTGGCATCGGAACTGCCGGTTTCGTTTCCAAAGATGCGATTATCGAAGCGGCTTATGTTGGTCATAACGCCTTTGCAAGCTACGCCTACTGGGCGACTGTGATTGCCGCGTTGCTGACGAGCTTCTACAGCTGGCGTCTGGTCTTCATGACATTCCACGGCAAGCCACGCGCTTCTGTTGATGTGATGAAACACATTCACGAGAGCCCTTGGGTCATGTTGATCCCATTGCTTCTTCTGTCCATCGGTGCACTGTTTGCTGGTATGGTCTTCAAAGAAGCGTTCATGGGTCACGACTACGGACACTTCTGGAAAGACGTCTTTGGCGGCACGAACAGCGAGCTGGCAGTCATTGAAGAGATGCACCACGTGCATTGGATGGTTGCTCTGTCTCCGACCCTTGCATGATCGGCGGCTTCATTGTTGCTTACATGTTCTACATCGCAAAACCAGACATGCCGAAGGTTCTGGCGGAGCGCCATCAGCCACTTTACAAGTTCCTCCTGAACAAGTGGTACTTCGATGAGCTCTATGACTTCCTATTTGTGAAGCCTGCCATGGCACTTGGCCGCTTCCTGTGGAAGCGCGGCGACGGCACGATCATTGACGGACTTGGTCCGGATGGTGTGGCCTCACGCGTGCAGCAGGTTACCGGTTGGGTTGTGCGCCTGCAGTCTGGTTACATCTATCACTACGCATTCGCCATGTTGATCGGGGTTGCCTTCTTCGTCACCCTGGCCATGTTCTCCGGCGGGGGAATTAATTAATGAACGACTGGAACATCCTTTCCATCACAACATTTCTCCCGCTGGTAGGTGTCTTCTTCATCCTGCTGGTGCGGGAGATGACCCGGATGCGAAGACGAATATTCGGCGTGTTGCGCTGATTACAACGACTTTCACATTCATTACCTCCCTGTTCATCTGGGGTGGGTTCACCAACGAGAACCCAGGCTTCCAGATGGTGGAGAAGCACAATTGGTTTGGTGATACCTTCACCTACCACATGGGCGTTGACGGCATTTCCATGCTGTTCGTGATCCTGACCACCTTCCTGATGCCGCTTTGTATTCTGGCAAGCTGGGAGAGCATTCAGGACCGCGTGAAAGAATACATGATCGCCTTCCTGGTTCTGGAAACACTGATGATCGGTGTGTTCTGTGCCTTGGATCTGGTTCTGTTTTACGTGTTCTTCGAGGCTGGCCTCATTCCGATGTTCCTGATCATCGGTGTGTGGGGTGGTCCGCGCCGCGTTTATGCAAGCTACAAGTTCTTCCTGTACACCTTGCTTGGCTCCGTGCTGATGCTGGCGGCTATTATGGCAATGTACTGGCAGCTGGTACGCTGGATATTCCAACTCTTCTGAATGAGAGTGAATTCCCGGCGCAAATGCAGACCTGGCTGTGGCTGGCGTTCTTTGCAAGCTTCGCGGTGAAGATGCCAATGTGGCCGGTTCACACCTGGTTGCCGGATGCGCACGTGGAAGCACCGACTGCTGGTTCTGTTGTACTTGCTGCAATCCTGCTGAAGATGGGTGGTTATGGGTTCCTTCGGTTCTCACTGCCGATGTTCCCGATTGCCAGTGATATGTTCGCGCCCTTCATCTTTACGTTGTCGATCGTGGCGATCATCTACACCTCTCTGGTGGCGTTGGCGCAGGAAGACATCAAGAAGCTGATTGCGTACTCGTCCGTTGCTCACATGGGCTTCGTGACCATGGGTATCTTCTCTGCTAATGCGCAGGGTATTGAAGGTGCGATCTTCATGATGCTGGCGCACGGTCTGATCTCCGGCGCGCTGTTCCTGTGCGTTGGTGTTATCTATGACCGGATGCACACTCGTCAGATTTCCGCTTATGGTGGTCTGGTCAACAACATGCCCCGGTATGCGGTTGCCTTCATGATCTTCACCATGGCCAATGTTGGTCTGCCAGGTACTGCCGGTTTCGTGGGTGAATTCCTGACTTTGATTGGTGTGTTCCAGGTGAACACCTGGGTGGCGTTCTTCGCTGCGACTGGTGTGATCCTGTCAGCTGCTTATGCGTTGTTCCTTTATCGCCGCGTCGTGTTTGGCGCGCTAGAGAAGGAAAGCCTCAAGTCCATGCTGGATTTGAATGCGCGTGAGAAGCTGATCCTGGCTCCGTTGGTTATTTTGACTATCTTCTTCGGGTTCTACCCAGCAGCAGTGCTGGATGTGACGTCCGCGTCCGTTGATGCCCTTATCTCCAATTACAATGCAGCGCTTGATGCAAGTGGGCTTGCCCATGCAGCCGCTGCAGCGTCCAGCCATTAACAGGGGAGCCGCGCACTCATGACTGCTGAGCTTCTAACAATGCCTGATCTAATGCCAGTGCTGCCCGAGATCCTTTTGATCATCGGCGCAATGGTACTGCTGATGGTTGGGGCTTTTGGTGGAGAGAAATCTACTCCACTGGTAACGGGTATCTGTGTTGCGTTGCTGACTGTTGCAGGTTTGATCCTGCTGGTTAGCCCGCATTACGGAGAGACCTTCAATGGTGCGTTCGTGCAGGATGCGTTCTCCCAGTACCTTAAGGTGCTGGTGCTGATCGGGTCCGGCTTTGCCATTGCAATGTCCGTTGCCTACGCACGTTCTCAGAACTTTGACCGCTTCGAGTACCCGATCCTCATTGTGATCGCGACCGTTGGTATGATGCTGATGCTTTCTGCCAATGACCTGATCTCCATGTATCTGGGTATCGAGCTGCAATCTCTGGCGCTTTACGTGGTTGCGGCGATCAACCGTGACTCCGTTCGTTCCACCGAAGCGGGCCTGAAGTACTTCGTCCTTGGCGCGTTGTCTTCCGGTATGCTGCTTTACGGCATGTCCTTCATCTACGGCTTTACCGGTCATACCGACTTTGAGGGCATTGCGTTTGCTCTGACAGAAGAGCGCGCGTCTCTTGGTCTGGTGTTCGGTATCGTGTTCATGTTGTCGGGTATTGCCTTCAAGATTTCTGCGGTTCCATTTCACATGTGGACCCCGGACGTTTATGAGGGTGCGCCAACTCCGGTAACTGCTTTCTTTGCTGCAGCACCGAAGGTTGCCGCGTTTGGTATGCTGATCCGTGTGCTGGTTGAGCCACTGGGGCAGGTGACCACCGACTGGCAGCAGATTGTTGTGTTCATTGCCATCGCATCCATGGGTCTTGGTGCCTTTGCTGCGATTGGTCAGAGAAACATCAAGCGACTGATGGCATACTCTTCCATCGGTAACATGGGCTATGCACTTGTTGGTCTTGCTGCTGGCACGGAAGCTGGTATCGAAGGTGTGATTGTGTTCATGACCGCTTACCTTGCGATGACACTGGGTGCCTTTGCCTGCATCCTGTCCATGCGTCGCAAGGAAGGTATGGTTGAGGATATTTCTGATCTTGCCGGTCTTTCCAAGACTAATCTGCCAATGGCGGTGCTGTTGGCCGTGATCATGTTCTCCCTGACCGGTCTGCCACCACTCTTTGGCTTCTTCGGTAAGTTTTACGTGTTCATTGCTGCGGTAGATGCTGGTCTTGTCCCACTGGTGGTCATCGGTCTGGTGGCCAGCGTTGTGGCGGCCTACTATTACCTGCGTGTGATCAAGGTCATGTTCTTTGATGAAGCAACCGGCGAATTCCTGCCAATGTCCGGTGAAATGAAAATTGTACTGGGACTGTCCAGTGCGGTTGTCGGACTGTTCTTCATCATGCCGGAACCTATTATGAATGCTGCGGCTAACGCGGCCAGCGTTCTGTTTTAGTTGATGATGACGACCTTGGGAAACCTAATTGACGAAGGCCCGGTGCGCTCTGCGCCGGGCTTTTGTTTTGAGCATTACGATCAGATCGGTTCCACCAACTCTTACGGCTTGCAAAAGGCACGGGAAGGGCATCCGGGCAATTTGTGGGTTCGTTCCGACATTCAGGTAAGCGGGCGCGGTCGTCGCGGACGGCCTTGGACATCTGAGTCCGGCAACCTGTTTGCCTCCATTTTGCTACGGTTGGATGGGCATAGTGAGAAGATCGTACAACTGCCCTTTGTGGCTGCGCTTGCTCTGGGCGAAGCTCTGGAGCGGACAACAGGGCGCATGATCTGGCGCAGCTGAAATGGCCAAATGATGTGCTGATTGACGGACAAAAGGTCTCCGGCATATTGCTTGAGAGCGAAAGTGGGCCTAATGGTGAGCTGTGCCTTGTGTGCGGTTTTGGTGTTAACGTGTCCCATCATCCGGACTTGGGTGACTACGCGGTTACAGATTTGCGCAGTATGGGATACATGTGTGAGCCAAGCTTAGTGTTTGACGCACTTGCGCAAAGTTTTGCACGATGGCTGGACACGTGGAAAGCTGCCAGTGGGTTTGAAGTGATCAGATCCGCATGGTTGCAACGCGCCGTAGGGCGCGGGAAGCCGATCCGCGTGCGCCTGAGCAACGAAGAATTTTCCGGTGTCTTTATGGACATCGACCAAATGGGCCGCCTGATTGTGAAACTGGATCATGGCGGCGAGCGGCTGGTGACGGCCGGTGATGTTTTCTTTTCCTGAGGACGTGTAAAACGCGTTTTGCTGGGCCATTGGGAATGTGGCCACACGTCTATCAGGACCTGGAGTACGTTGCGTTCATTTGCATTCACGCATCATGCTCTAGCTTACTTGTTGGAGCGAATTCTTGTCGTTTGATTGAATACAATCAAACGGAACGCGCTCTAGAGTTGATGTGCGTATTCTTATTTTCGAGAACCGGAACCATTTTTCGGGAATACGCTTTAAAGGAGTTTTAGATGTCGAGCACTCAAGAGCTCGTGTTCCTGCCTTTGGGCGGTGTTGGCGAAATTGGAATGAACCTTGGTCTTTATGGATATGGACCCGAGGACGACCGCCGCTGGCTAATTGTTGATTTTGGTGTTTCTTTTGCCGGACCGGATATGCCGGGCGTAGATCTTATTTTGCCGGATATTCGTTTTCTGGAAGAAGAGCGCTCCCGCATCGAGGTATCGTTATTACCCATGCCCACGAAGACCATTACGGTGCGCTGTCCTACCTATGGAAGCGGTTGGAGCTGCCAGTCTACGCGACGCCGTTTACTGCACGTCTGCTGGAAGCCAAGCTGATTGGGGACGGTGCTGACTATGAAATTCCTGTCACTGTGGTCAATCAGGGGGACCGGTTCAAGGCTGGTGTCTTTGATGTTGAGCTGGTGACCATGACCCACTCGATCCCGGAGCCGTGTGCTCTGGCTATTCGTGTTGGTGGTCAGATGGTACTGCACTCCGGTGACTGGAAGATCGATCTGACGCCGGGTGTTGGCAAGGCGATTGACCTTCAGCGTTTGCGCGAGCTAGGTGATGAAGGCGTTGATGTGTTTGTGTGTGACAGCACCAACGCGGTCCGTGACGGGGTGAGCCCGAGTGAAGCGGATGTGAAGGAAGAGCTGACCCGGATCATCAAAGAGGCGCCACACCGGGTTGCTGTGACCACGTTTGCCTCTAACGTTGCGCGTATGCGTGCGGTTGCGGAAGCTGCGATGGCGGCAGAGCGCGAGGTTGTTGTGATTGGCCGGAGCATGCTGCGCACCGTGGAGATTGCGCGTGATCTTGGCTATCTTGATGGTTTGGCCCCATTCCGCGATGAAGAGACTTACGGTTCCTTGCCGCGCAATAAGGTTGTCGCGCTGTGTACCGGGTCTCAAGGGGAAGCACGGGCTGCGATGGCGCGGATTGCCGGTGACCAGCACCGCCAGATCGGACTGTCATCTGGCGATATGGTTATCTTCTCCAGTCGTACTATTCCGGGTAATGAGAAAGCCGTTTACGGCATTATCAACCAGCTGACCGAGCAGGGCCTGCATGTGGTGACTGACCGTGATGCACTGGTGCATGTGTCTGGTCACCCGCGGCGCGGAGAGCTGGATCAGGTTTACAATCTGGTTCGCCCGAAGAAAGTTTTGCCGGTTCATGGTGAAGCGCTGCACCTGCAATGCCACAAGGAATTTGCCGAGGGCAAAGGCGTAAAGGATGTGAAGATCATTCGCGACGGCGATATGGTTCGTTTGCACCCTGGGAAGCTTGAGGTGATTGATGAAGCACCAGCAGGTATTCTGGTTCGCGATGGTCACCTGACTGCTGCACCGGAGGAAACGGGTGTTCAGGAACGGCGCAAGCTTTCTTTTGCTGGCAGCGTGACGGTCTCGCTGATTTTGGATGGCCGCGGCGAGCTGCTTGGTGATATCGATGTGGTGCTGTTTGGCATGCCCGATGAGACCGAGAATGGCACTCCGTTTGAGGATGCTGTGCGTGATGCGGTCTACGGGGCAGTGATTTCCATTCCAAAGAGCCGCCGCCGCGATGTGGAATTGGTGCGTGAGGCTGCCAGACGGGCAGGACGTTATGCTGTGGTTGAGCATTGGGGCAAGAAGCCGCTTTGCAAGGCTTTGGTACAGCGCGTTTGATGCGTTAGAGCACCTTGAAACAAGAATTTTAGGCCGTAGGGGAGCACATCCTCTGCGGCCTTTGACTTTTGATCCAATAGACTTTGTCAGGGAAATCTGTTCCTTAGAGCTGATCCGCGTTCGTTTGCATGTAAGCGCTGTGCTCTAACTCCTTTGTTTGAGCGAATTCTTGCCATCTGATTGTGCTCAGTCAAATGGAACGCGCTTTGGAACAAAAGAGTTATTGGGAGAACCGTCATGATTGGACGATTGAACCACGTTGCGATTGCCGTATTGGATATGGATGACGCGCTGAAGGTGTATCGTGATACCCTTGGAGGTATTGCTTCAGAAAAAGTGGCGCAGCCGGATCATGGCGTCTCCACCGTGTTTATCGAGCTTCCCAACACCAAGATCGAGCTGCTGGAACCGCTTGGCGAGAACTCTCCAATCTCCAAGTTTCTGGAACGCAATACGCAGGGCGGCATCCATCATATCTGTTATGAAGTTGATGACATTCTTGCTGCCCGTGACCTGCTGGTTGCCAACGGAGCGCGCATTCTTGGAGATGGCGAGCCGAAGATTGGCGCACACGGGAAGCCGGTTCTGTTCCTGCACCCCAAAGACTTTCTTGGTACGCTGACCGAGCTGGAACAGGCTTAAGGTTGTTTCTCAAAGACTTGTGGTTTGCAAAAAAATGGAAGACTATCGGCCTTCACCTATTTCTTGTAGGTGGAAATCAGTATGGTATACGTTCCTGTGATCGCCGGAAGTCGCTTTTCGGAAAATACCATGGTTGGCTGGTTGCTTTTATGAGAGCGGCCAGCTGCAGATAGAACAAGAAACTCCTGGAGCAGACCTATGGCTACACCGCTACTCGTTGCACTTTATTTCATGATGTGGTGGATTTTGTTTCTGGCCATTTTGCCATTTGGGGTTCGTACCCAGGCGGAAGAGGGGGAGGTGGTTCCCGGAACCGCCGAGAGTGCTCCCAAGCATCCCCAGATGCTGAAGAAGGTGATCATCAATACGATTGTTACGACGATTGTGTTTGCGATCTTCTATTGGTTTCTGGAGTCCGGCCTTGGGGTGCATCTGTTCCCGCTGGTTGACCAGTTGATGGGCAATGCTCCGTCCTGACCTCTGGTTTTGCACAGCTGGTCTGTGGAGATAAATCAGAGAGTTACTGAGTAGAAATTTCGGTTTCGCAAAAAGTGATTCTTTCAGGGTCACTTTTTTGCGTTTCTTATATGGTGTGCGCGTGGCCATCTGTGATGGAGACAGCGTGGGCCTATGCGGTCGTGTTGGCCTGTCTGAGTGCAGCAATCATGAAATTTAACTCAGTGACACTGGCGAAAAATGGCAAAAAAAAGCAAGGCCGAAGCCTTGCTATAAGAACGAGTTCCGCGTCTAAATGTTCTCTTAGCACTTGCGTAGAGTGCCGGCAGCTACCATAACGGCGCCCGAGAACCTTCCTCCCAAGACTAAAGATCGCGATACCTTGCAGCGCCACGTTAGGGCGCTGTTTTTGTTGTTGACGTGACAGTAGCGTAGTCACATGAGTTTGTCATCATTTTGAATCAATTCGCCTCAATTTTTTGCTTGCCTAAAATTTTAGCTATTATTTTTTGGGAAATCTGCAAACTGGTGCAAAAGGTGCAGGTCAAAAGCTGTGCGCATGGGGAAATATGCCTTAGAAAATTGGCATATAGCCATGTTGGCAGTTACAACAGGCATTGCGCTTGTTAAGAAGGCATTGATAAAAGCTTTGTGATGAATCTGAGCTTGCGAGCCATAAAACCTAAAGAGTTAAACTAATGCGTTTGTCCCGATATTTCCTGCCTATCTTGAAGGAAACTCCGAAAGAAGCCGAGATCGTGTCGCACCGCCTGATGTTGCGTGCGGGTATGATCCGTCAGCAGTCAGCCGGGATTTATGCATGGCTGCCGCTTGGCCACCGTGTGCTTAACAAAATTCAGCGTATCGTTGAAGAAGAGCAGAACCGCTCCGGCGCTGTCCAGCTGCTTATGCCAACCATCCAGTCAGCTGATCTGTGGCGCGAAAGTGGCCGCTATGATGCATACGGCAAGGAAATGCTGCGCATTGAAGATCGTCACGAGCGCGACATGCTGTTTGGTCCGACCAACGAAGAGATGGTGACAGACATCTTCCGCAGCTACGTGCGTTCCTATAAGGACCTGCCGCTGAACCTTTACCACGTACAGTGGAAGTTCCGCGATGAAGTGCGTCCTCGTTTTGGCATTATGCGTGGCCGCGAGTTCCTGATGAAGGATGCTTATTCCTTTGATCTGGACAAGGAACGGGCAACGGAAGCATATCGCCGCATGTTCGTGGCTTACCTGCGCACCTTTGCGCGCATGGGGCTGACAGCAATTCCTATGAAAGCGGACACTGGCCCAATCGGTGGTGACCTGTCGCACGAGTTTATCGTGCTGGCATCTACCGGTGAGAGTGAAGTGTTCCTTGATAAGGACATTCTTGGTCTGCCGATTCCGGGTGAAGACACTGATTTTGGCGGCGATCTGTCCGGTATCATCGAGCAGTGGACCACTCCTTACGCTGCAACGGATGAAATGCATGATGAAGCTGCCTTTGAGGCTGTTGCGGAAGACAAGAAGGTTTCTGCACGCGGTATTGAAGTTGGTCACATCTTCTACTTCGGCACCAAATACTCCGAGCCTATGGGCGCGAAGGTGATGACCGCTGAAGGCAAAGAGACGCTGTTCACATGGGTCTTACGGCATTGGTGTGTCCCGCCTGCTGGGCGCGATCATCGAAGCGTGTCATGATGACGATGGTATTGTGTGGCCGAAAGAGGTTGCACCGTTCCACGTTGGCCTGATCAACATGAAGGCTGGCTCTGAATGTGACGCGGTTTGTGAAAGCGTATATGCTGAGCTTGAAAAGGCTGGTGTTGAGGTGCTTTATGATGATCGCAAGACCAGTGCAGGTCAGAAATTTGCAAGTATGGACCTGATTGGTCTGCCATATCAGCTGGTTGTTGGTCCACGCGGTCTGAAGACCGGCGAAGTGGAAGTGAAGGACCGTTCAACAGGAGCTCGCGAAATGTTGACCCCGGAAGCTGCTGTGAACAAACTGATTTCTGCCTTAAACGGCTGATAGGAGCGAAGCTTGGGGTAACTCAGTAGCTTTAATGGTATGCTAGGTGCCGGTGGCTTGTCGCTGCCGGGCCTTTTGGGCCAGCGCTTATGGCACCTGCTCTTCATGCTCCCTATATTCAGTGGGACAGTTGAACAGGCGGAAACGGAGAATAGTCTAGTATGACGGCAGAGATTCAGGCGGCTCATCCCGGAAAGAACCGGTGGTTTGCACCCTTTGAGTGGATGCTGGCAGGGCGTTATCTGCGCTCCAGACGCAAAGAAACCTTTATTTCAATCATTGCAGGTCTTTCCTTTTTGGGGATCATGCTGGGTGTTGCCACGCTTATCATCGTTATGGCGGTGATGAACGGGTTCCGCACAGAGCTGCTGAGCAAAATTCTCGGGATCAACGGACATGTGTTGGTGCAGCCCATCGACAGTCCACTTGATGATTACGATGATGTGGCCGTCAGGCTCTCTGGCATCGATGGTGTTAAATTTGCCATGCCGTTTGTTGAAGGCAGGCGATGATCTCGGGGCCGAGTGCTGATCTGGGAGCGCTGTTTCGCGGTGTGCACAAGTCTGATCTGGATAAGCTGGATCTGGTTTCCGGGAATGTGCTTGCCGGCACGCTGGAGGGCTTCGACGAAGGTGAAGGCATCGCCATTGGCTCTCGCCTTGCTAGTCAGCTTGGCGTGACGGTTGGCGATACGGTTCGTGTCATTACTCCGCGCGGAAGCATCACTCCCATGGGAATGACGCCACGTGTGAAGGGCTATCCTGTCTCTGCGATCTTCCAGATTGGTATGAGCGAATATGACGGAACGATTGCTTTCATGCCGTTTGAAGAGGCGCAGCTTTACTTTAACAAGGAAGGCTTAGCGACCGGCATTGAGGTCTATGTGGATGATCCTGATGCGGTTGGGCCGTTGCGTCCCCTCATTGAGGACGACGCCGGGCGGCCTGTGTATGTTTCTGACTGGCGCCAGCGCAATGTGACGTTCTTCTCTGCGCTTGAAGTTGAACGCAACGTGATGTTCCTTATCCTAACGCTGATTGTTCTTGTGGCGGCGCTGAATATTATTTCCGGCATGACCATGCTGGTGAAAGACAAAGGCCGTGATATCGCTGTGCTACGCACCATGGGGGCAACCCGGGGTGCTGTGATGCGGGTGTTCATCATAACCGGCGCGAGCATCGGGACCATTGGTACGTTTGCCGGCTTTGTGTTGGGCACTGTAGTGTGCTGGAATGTTGAGAGCATTCGTCAGGGGATCTCCTGGCTGACGGCGACCGAACTGTTCTCGCCTGAGCTTTACTTCCTTTCCACTCTTCCGGCTGAGATGGATCCGGGCGAGACGGCCAGTGTTGTTATTATGGCTCTGGTTTTGAGCTTGCTTGCTACAATCTACCCTGCCTGGCGCGCAGCCCGGCTCGATCCTGTTGAGGCTTTGCGCTACGAATGATGAATAAACCAACACAACCGATTGTTGATGCTCCGCTTAAGGACGAGGACCGCGTTCCTGTCTTAAGTTTGAGGAATGTTGTGCGAAGTTATGATGAGGGCAACAGCAAGCTGGAGATTTTGAAGGGCGCGGATCTTGACCTTTATAAAGGGGAAATGGTCGCGCTTGTGGCTCCTTCTGGCGCCGGTAAATCGACGCTGATGCATCTGGCTGGTCTTTTGGAAATGCCACAGAGCGGTGAAATCCTGATTGGCGGGCGGGAGTGTTCCAAGCTTAATGATGAGGCTCGCACGGCCATTCGCCGAACCGAGGTGGGGTTTGTCTACCAGTTCCACCAGTTGCTGCCTGAGTTTACTGCGCTGGAGAACATTGCGTTGCCGCAGATGATCTGCGGGCTGAAGCGTAAGGATGCGGAAGAGCGGGCTCATCAGCTGCTTTCCTATATGCGTCTTGCCGAGCGTGGTTCTCATCGTCCGGCTGAGCTCTCCGGTGGTGAACAGCAACGTGTTGCGATTGCCCGTGCAGTTGCCAATGCACCACGGTTCTTTTGGCAGATGAGCCGACAGGTAACCTTGACCCTAACACCTCTCAGTACGTGTTTGAGGCTTTGACGGCGTTGGTGCGGGCCTCTGGTGTGGCTGCTTTGCTTGCGACCCACAACATGGAAATTGCAAAGCAGATGGACCGGCGCATTACTCTGCGTGATGGCAAGGTTGTGGAGCTTCCCTAAAAGGGGATGTAGATACAAACTGATTGCGACTCAAATGCCAGCGACCTGTTCGCTGGCATTTCTCGTTTTGCGGGTGTGTTCCTGTTTTGGTGCCCGTTGTTCACAGTCTGCGATGGTCGGGTTGCGATCTTCAAACCTCAATATCTGCTTTCACTGTTAACTTAAAAAATCCCAGCAACTTATTGAATTAATGCCAAAAATACTTTGTCCATTTTAAACGATGGGACCGGAGGTTCGTTGATGTATACCAGTCATTAACTATGAGTTCGCCCCTGACAAAATAAGGTTGAATGGATTAGAACATTAATAGAACATAACAAATACAAAACGGGTTCAAACTAAGGGTGTTTGTTATGTCATTTGTACTTCGTGAAGCAGCAGCATTCGGTTCTATTGTTCTTTTCGCAAGCAGCTTTCTCATGTGGGGCGATGCTCTGACGCAGATGCTTCCCTAGATATTCCTGAGGAATCGGAGTTGGGAAACTCGGGATAACCGGTGGCGTGATTTGCGAGGGAATTGCATTTTGCGTTTGGGTCCTCCAAATGAGATGCTACTATCGCACTCACCTTGCGAACCAAAAGGCTCAAGATGTCATCTCCAGGTTTCGTCCATCTCCGTGTTCACTCAGCCTACTCTTTGCTGGAAGGGGCTTTGCCAATTGGAAAGCTGATTGACCTTGCCTTGAAGGATGAGCAGCCTGCTTTGGCTGTCACGGATAGTGGCAACCTTTTCGGTGCGCTGGAGTTCTCTGAAAAAGCCTTTGGCGCGGGCATGCAGCCGATTATTGCTGTCAGGTGGCCGTAAATTTTGAAGACCAGCCTGATGCGTCCGGCGATGATACTGTCAGCGACCTTGTTCTCCTTGCCACCAATGAGGAGGGCTATGAGAACCTGATGGATCTTGTATCAAGATCGTTTCTTGATACGGAACCGGGTCTGAAGGCTAATGTGCCTTTCTCGCGGGTTCAGATTAAATCGGGTGGCTTGATTGTTCTGACAGGTGCAAGTGAAGGGCCAATCAATTCGCAGTTGCGTGACGGGCATTTTGATCTGGCAAAGTCCCGCCTTGAGCTGTTGCAGGCCACGTTTGGTGACCGGCTTTATGTGGAGTTGCAACGCCACAACATGAAGGGTGAGGAAGATGTTGAGCCTGAGCTCCTGAACCTTGCCTATGAGATGAATATTCCGGTTGTTGCGACCAACGAGTCGTTTTTCCCTAATCCGGATGATTATGAAGCACATGATGCGCTGATCGCAATTTCCGAAGGTCGCGTTATTGTCGAGACCGACCGCCGCCAGCTGACGCCCGATCATGCTTTAAGACCCGCGCGCAAATGATGGAGCTGTTCTCCGATCTTCCGGAGGCGCTTGAGAACTCTGTGGCGATTGCGCGGCGGTGTCATTACCGCCCGTTGACGCGCGCACCTATCTTGCCGCGCTTTGCCGGTGCGGACGCTGATGCTGCAGAAGCGGAACGGGCCGAGGCGGAAGAGCTGACCCGTCAGGCAAAGGAAGGTCTGCAGGCGCGTCTTGATCTGCATGGTCTGGCTCCGGACCTTGAAGAGAAAGACTACTGGGATCGTCTGGATTATGAGCTTGGCATCATTATCCGCATGAAGTTCCCTGGGTACTTCCTGATCGTTGCGGACTTCATCAAGTGGGCGAAGAATGAAGACATTCCCGTGGGGCCGGGCCGTGGTTCGGGTGCGGGTTCGCTTGTTGCATGGTCGCTGACCATTACTGACCTTGATCCGATGCGGTTCTCGTTGCTGTTCGAGCGCTTCCTGAACCCGGACCGTGTGTCCATGCCGGATTTTGATATCGACTTTTGCCAGAACCGGCGTGAAGAAGTAATCCGGTATGTGCAGCGCAAGTATGGCCGCGAGCAGGTGGCGCAGATCATTACTTACGGAACGCTGCAGGCCAAGGCGGTGTTGCGCGATGTAGGCCGTGTTCTGCAAATGCCATACGGTCAGGTCGACCGCTTAAGTAAACTGATTCCGGGTAACCCTGCCAATCCGGTAACACTTGCGGAGGCGCTGGAACAGGAGCCCCGGCTGCGTGAAGCAACCAAGCAGGAGGAGGTTGTTGACCGCCTCCTGAAGATGGCGCAGAAGCTGGAAGGTCTTTACAGGCATGCCTCGACCCACGCCGCTGGTGTGGTGATTGGGGATCGCCCGCTTGAGCAGCTGGTGCCGCTTTATCGAGACCCGCGCTCTGACATGCCTGTTGCCCAGTTCAACATGAAATGGGTGGAGGCGGCAGGTCTGGTGAAGTTTGACTTTCTGGGCCTTAAAACGCTGACGGTGATTGATACGGCGGTCGCGCACATTAAGAAGCGCGGCATTGACGTAAAAATCGAAGAAATCCCGATTGATGATCCGGCGACCTATAAACTTTTGGCGGCGGGCGAGACGTTGGTGTGTTCCAGCTGGAAAGTCAGGGTATGCGCCGGGCAATTGCAGGTATGCGGCCTGACCGCTTTGAGGACATTATTGCTCTGGTAGCGCTGTATCGTCCCGGGCCTATGGACAATATCCCGATCTACAACGCGGTGAAGCACGGCGAGCAGGAGCCGGATTATCTGCATCCACTGCTGGAGCCGATCCTGACTGAGACCAACGGCATTATCGTTTATCAGGAACAGGTGATGCAGATTGCTCAGGTGCTTTCTGGTTACTCTCTTGGTGAAGCGGATTTGCTGCGCCGTGCGATGGGTAAGAAGATCGCCTCTGAGATGGAGATCCAGCGCGCCCGCTTTGTTGAGGGGGCTGTAGCGCAGAAGGTCGATAAAGACCAGGCCGGTATGATTTACGATCTGGTGGCCAAGTTCGCGAACTACGGCTTTAACAAGTCGCATGCGGCGGCTTATGCGCTTGTTGCCTATCAAACCGCGTGGCTCAAAGCGAATTATCCGGTTGAGTTCCTTGCCGGTATCATGACGCTTGATTTGGGGAATACAGATAAGCTGAGTGACTTCCGTCAGGAAGCTCTGCGTATGGGCATTGAGGTGGTGCCGCCATCGGTCAATAAGTCCGGTGTGCATTTTGATGTGCTGGACGGCAAGATCGTTTACGCCATGGGCGCGATCAAGGGCGTGGGCGAACAGGCGGTTGAGCATATTGTTGAGGTGCGCGGCGATACGCCTTTCAAGGATATGGCGGATTTTGCCCGCCGCATCAGTCCGAAGGTTCTCAATAAACGTACAATCGAGAACCTGATTGCCTCTGGCGCTTTTGATGAGTTGAATCCAAACCGTGCCCAATTGCTGGACGGTCTGGATCGTATTATTGGGATGGCGCAGCGTACAGAAGAGAACAAGACCTCCGGCCAGAATGATTTCTTTGGCGGGGATAATGCTCCTGAGCCTTTGATCCTCAACCCGACAGATCCGTGGCTCCCCTCAGAGCGTTTGCAGAGGGAATATGCTGCCGTCGGGTTCTATATCTCGGCACACCCGCTGGATGAATACCGCGAGCTGTTTAGCAAGCTGCGTGTGCAGCTTTGGAAGGATTTTGAGCGCTCTGTGAAAGCTGGATCGTCAGCTGGGCGTCTTGCGGGCACCGTGACTTCTAAGCAGGAGCGTAAGACCCGGACGGGCAACCAGATGGGCATCGTGCGTATTTCTGATCCGACCGGACAATATGAGGCGGTGCTGTTCTCCGAAACGTTGAACCAGTGCCGCGATCTGCTGGAGCCGGGGCAATCTGTTGTCCTTCTGGCGCAGGCCGATATGCGTGATGATGAAGTCAGCGTGCGTATCAATCAGGTAGAGCCACTGGAAAAAGTGGCGGGCAGGGTGCATCGAACCCTACGGATTTTCCTCGGTTCTGACGAGCCCATCAAGAGCTTGCAACGCCAGCTCCGCCGCGGCGGCGATGGTGAGGTGAGCTGTGTTGTGCTGCTTGACAATGGTCAGCGTGAAGTGGAGGTCAAACTCCCGGGCAACTATCAGCTCTCACCTCAGCTATCCGGTGCTCTTAAAACACTTCCGGGGGTGATGGATGTTCAAATGTCGTAAGCTGAGTTGAGAGGCTGTTGGCTTCAATACAAACCCGCCAAGGCGCATTTCGGCGGGTTTTCTTGTTTTTGGCTGGTTGGGTGGCGTTGCATACCGAGAATTTCCACTTGCGAAAAAAAGGAATGCGAAGCCTCTGATTTGCTAATTTTGGTCTATATGTTGATGTTAAACCATGGGTGCTTGATCTTCTTGAAAAGGGGTTCTATAAGCGCCCCATCCCGCACGCAGGGCGGGGTTTGTCCTTGTGGCGAACTCCATCCGGTTAGAGAGTTGCACGGTTGTGCTGCCCTGCGGAGGATTAAACCGGAAAACTAAGGAGAATAAAGGCATGGCTTTGCCTGATTTTACTATGCGCCAGCTGCTTGAAGCAGGCGTCCACTTTGGTCACCAGAAGCACCGCTGGAACCCAAAGATGAACAACTACATCTTTGGTGTTCGCAACAACATTCACATTCTTGATCTTGGTCAGACAGTTCCGCTTCTGCACCAGGCTTTGAAAGCTGTGTCTGACACTGTTGCTGCTGGTGGTCGCGTGCTTTTGGTTGGTACCAAGCGCCAGGCTCAGGAAGCTGTTGCAGAAGCTGCTCGCAACTCTGCTCAGTACTACGTAAACGCTCGTTGGCTCGGCGGCATGCTGACCAACTGGAAGACGATCTCTCAGTCCATCCAGCGTCTGCGCAAGGTTGAAGAACTGCTCGAAGGTGGTGATGCAAACCGCATGACCAAGAAAGAGCGTCTGTTCCTTAACCGTGAACGTGAAAAGCTTGAGCGTAACCTTGGTGGTATCAAGGATATGGGCGGTACTCCTGACCTTATCTTTGTTATCGACACCAACCGTGAAGCTAACGCAATTCAGGAAGCTCGTCGTCTGGGCATTCCGGTTGCTGCGATCCTGGATTCCAACTGTGATCCAGATGGTATCACTTACCCGGTTCCGGGTAACGATGATGCTGGTCGTGCAATTACCCTTTATGCTGACCTGATCTCACGCGCTGCTATTGACGGCATCGCGCGCGCATCCGGTTCCATGGGTATCGATCTTGGCGAATCTGAAGAATTCCTTGAAGAGCCTGCATTGGCTGAAGAAGTTGCTCCTGCGGAAGTGACTGAAGCAGACAAGAGCGAAGGCTAAGGTTTTCTCTCGGGAAGCGCATTTGTGCGCTTCCCCACCAGTTTTCTTGTGATTTTTCGTGTGTTTCTCGCCGAAAGGTCACGGTCGCTATGCGATAAATCAGATGGATCCGTAGGGAAGTCGGCTTCCTCTGATTTTTATGACACACTCCCGTCCATGAGGCGTACGATGAGCATTACCGCTGCTATGGTAAAAGAGCTCCGCGAAACAAGCGGTGCTGGCATGATGGATTGTAAAGCTGCCCTGAAAGAAACAGGCGGCGATATGGAAGCAGCTGTTGACTGGCTGCGCACCAAGGGCCTTGCAAAGGCTGCTAAAAAGGCTGGCCGTGTTGCGGCTGAAGGTCTTGTTGCAGTTGCAGCAGAAGGCAATAAGGCTGTTGTTGTTGAGGTTAACTCCGAAACAGACTTCGTTGCCCGTAACGAAAACTTCCAGAAGCTGGTTCGCGATATCGCTGCAACCGCGCTGACTGTTGATGGTGACGTTGCAAAGCTTGCTGCTGCTCCTTACCCTGGTTCTGACAAGAGCGTTGAAGGTGAACTTCAAAAAGCTGTTGGTACCATCGGTGAGAACATGACCCTTCGCCGTTCTGCTGGTCTTTCTGTTTCTGAAGGTGTTGTTGCTTCTTACATGCACAACGCTGCCGGTGAAGGCCTTGGCAAAATCGGTGTTCTTGTTGGTCTTGAATCTGCAGGTGATGCAGACAAGCTGGCAGCTTTGGGCCGACAGATTGCAATGCACGTTGCAGCAACCAACCCAATGGCACTGAACACTGACGAGCTGGATGCTGAAGCAGTTGAGCGTGAGCGCACTGTTTACATGGAACAGGCTCGCGAGTCTGGTAAGCCTGAAAGCATCATCGAAAAGATGGTTGAAGGTCGCCTGCGTAAGTTCTATGAAGAAGTTACACTGGTAAAGCAGTCTTTCGTTATCAACCTGATCTGACAGTAGAGAAGGCCGTTGAAGAAGCAGCAAAAGAAATTGGTTCTCCAATCAAACTCACCGGCTTTGTTCGCATTGCCCTTGGTGAAGGTATTGAAAAAGAAGAATCAGATTTTGCAGCTGAAGTTGCTGCTGCAGCTGGTAGCTAATTTATTGAGGGCGTCGACTCAGTCGACGCCCTTTTTGTATCTGGACGCATAAAAAGAGGTTTACTATGTCTGAGGGTGTTCGCTGGAAACGAGTTCTTCTGAAGCTTTCAGGAGAGGCGCTGATGGGCGACCAGGACTTTGGCATCGATCCAAAGGTGGTTGAACGGGTAGCGGCGGAAATATCAGAGGCTGTAAACTTGGGTGCTCAGTTTGGCATCGTTGTCGGGGGTGGTAACATCTTCCGCGGTGTGGCTCTGGCAGCAAAGGGCGGAAACCGTGTGACCGGTGACCATATGGGTATGCTGGCAACCATCATGAATTCTCTCACGCTTGCCGATGCGCTCCGTCAGCGCGGTATTCAGGCGCGTGTGCTTTCTGCTGTTCCGGTTCCATCCATTTGTGAGAGCTTTACTCAGCGCGGTGCAGAGCGTTACATGGAAGACGGGGACGTCATCCTGTTTGCGGGCGGTACGGGTAATCCGTTCTTTACCACTGATTCTGGCGCGGCACTGCGTGCGGCTGAGATGCAGTGTGATGTGTTCCTTAAGGGCACCAGTGTTGATGGCGTTTATGACGCTGATCCTAAACTAAAGCCCGATGCAAAGCGTTATGAGACGCTTTCACCGGGGGAAGTTCTTGAAAAGAACCTGAAAGTCATGGATGCGACCGCGATTGCACTTGCCCGGGACAACTCTATTCCTGTAGTTGTCTTTTCCATCAAGACCTCCGGCGCGCTCGTGAATGTGCTGCGCGGGCAGGGGCTGTTTACGGTCATTGAAGACTGACAGGTGCCGGCAGGTGCTTTAAAAGTCTTAGTATGACCCGGGCCGGTTTTCTGTGTCAGCGAGCCGGTCCGTTAAATGATAGGTGAAAGAGGAAATTATGTCAGAGCTGGACTATGACGATCTTGACCGCCGCATGAATGGTGCGATCACAGCTTTGAAGCATGAGTTTGCTGGTCTGCGTACTGGTCGTGCTTCTGCAAGTATGCTGGACCCAATCACTGTGGAGGCTTATGGCGCTTCAATGCCGATCAACCAGGTCGCGACGGTGAGTGTTCCCGAGTCTCGCATGATTTCTGTCCAAGTCTGGGACAAGAGCATGGTTGCTGCAACCGAGAAAGCAATCCGTGAATCCAATCTGGGGCTCAACCCGGTTGTGGATGGAATGATGTTGCGTCTGCCGATTCCTGAACTTAATGAAGAACGTCGTCAAGAACTCGTCAAAGTTGCGCATAAGTATGCGGAACAGGCCAAGATCGCAGCGCGACATGTGCGCCGTGATGGTATGGATACCATCAAAAAGCTTGAAAAAGCTGGTGATATGGGTGAGGACGATGCACGCTCGGCTTCTGATATGGTTCAGAAAATGACAGATGACATCATTGGCGAGATTGATTCTGTACTTGCCAAGAAAGAGCAGGAGATCAAACAGGTTTGATCTTGTTTGAGAGTGGGGACTATATGACGGCGACGGTTGAATTTGAGGCAGTTGATGAAAACTCCGAGATCGGACTTTTAAGTGTGCCTCGTCACGTCGCTATTATTATGGATGGTAACGGCCGGTGGCTCAAAGCCGTGGTCTTCCGCGTACTGAAGGGCATCGGCGCGGTGTGAAAACACTGCGCGAAGCCGTAAAACACGCACAAAAGCGCGGGATCTCCTACCTGACGCTGTTTAGTTTTTCCTCTGAAAACTGGTCGCGCCCTCAACAGGAAGTATCCTTCCTGATGGCGTTGCTGCGCCGGTTTGTTCACGATGACCTTAAAGAGCTGATTAAGGCCAACGTGAAGGTTCGTGTGATCGGATCTAAGGAAAATCTCGATAAATCCTTGCTGACCCTTTTGAATGATGCGGAACTGAAAACCGCTCATTGCACCGGTTGGTGCTGGTGATTGCTTTTAACTATGGCGCGCGCGATGAATATGTCCGTGCTGTGCGCAAGCTGGCTGCACGAGTGGAAGCTGGCGAGTTGAAGGCTGCTGACATCGGGGAGGACGATGTCAGCGCATGTCTGGATACCAGTGATTTGCCGGATCCGGATCTCATTGTTCGCACGGGAGGGGAGCAACGACTTTCCAACTTCCTGTTGTGGCAGGCTGCATATGCCGAATTTTATTTTGCTCCTACGCCCTGGCCTGAGTTTGATTCTGGCGCTTTTGATAATGCTTTACTGGCGTTCTCTAACCGCGACAGGCGGTACGGGGGTTTGAGCTCTGACGCGACTGGGACGTAATGTCTGATAAAAACAATCAGAGCAAATCTGACGGGGCCTCCGGGGGAGTTGTCCGGCGCATTCTGAACGCAAATCCTGATTTGCTGGTACGCGCACTTTCTGCTGTTATTCTGGCTCCTGTTACGCTCGCGCTGACATGGGCGGGCGGTTTCTGGTTTGCCGGGCTCGCGCTTGTGGGTGTGCTGATTGTTTATTGGGAATGGTGCAGCATCATTTTAGGCGATACCCAGCGGCCTGCTGTGCTTGCGGGGTACGCCTTTCTTCTGTTTCTTGGATATGCCTATATTCAGGCTCAGCCGCTCTGGATCGCCGGAGCCCTGATTGCTGGCGCTGCGGTGCTTTATGGTGCCGGCGGTTTTGATCGTATCTCACGCTGGATAAGTGAGGGGTACATTTACGCTGGTCTCACCTTTGTTTCTCTTTTGGCGCTTCGGGAAGGGGATGAGGGGCTTTTCTTCATTATCTACCTCTTTCTTGTGGTCTGGGGCACCGATGTAGCTGCTTATATTTGCGGTCGTAGCTTTGGTGGGCCTAAGTTATGGCCTGCGGTTTCTCCGAATAAAACATGGAGCGGCGCTATTGGCGGTGTGGTCTTTGCTTCCCTCTTGGGGATGGGCTTTGTTGCACTTGTTGGAGGGACGCAGCTGATCTGGGCTTTGGGGCTTGCTATTATGCTTTCGGCTGTCTCTCAGCTGGGGGATTTGTTCGAAAGTTCCATGAAACGACGCTTTCAAGTGAAAGATTCCAGCCGCCTTATTCCTGGGCATGGCGGATTGCTTGACCGTGTTGACGGGCTTGTGGCGGCGGCTGTGTTCTCCTATGTGATTGGTGTTGTGCTGGGTCGTCAGCTGTTTAACCCAAACGCGGGTTGATGCTGTTTGCATCGTGATGCTGTATGTCTTGCTGCGTCCACTCGCGGTTTCGTTGATTTGTAAGGGTTGTTGATATGACAAAGTCTCTCTCCGTTTTGGGAGCAACCGGATCGGTTGGAGCAAGCACGCTCAAAGTTATCGCCCACAGCCCTGAACGCTATGAGGTCAACGCTCTTGTCGCAGGCAGCAATGTTGAAGCGCTTGCCACAGCGTGCCGGGAAACTGGTGCCAAGCGTGCAGTTGTTGGAGATGCCGGAAAGTATGGTGAGCTGAAAAGCGCTCTTACCGGAACGGGCATTGAGGTTTCTGCTGGCAGGGACGCCGTTCTTGAGGTGGCGAGCCAGAAGGTTGATGTGCTGGTTTCTGCCATGGTTGGCGCAGCCGGGCTGGAGCCGACTGTTGAAGCCATTAAGGCGGGGAGTAATATTGCGCTGGCCAACAAGGAAACGATGGTTTGCGCAGGAACGATTGTGTGCGAGCTGGCTAAAAAGCATGGCTCCCGATTGTTGCCGATGGATTCCGAGCACAACGCGATTTTTCAGGTATTCGAGTACGATAATGCCAAGGCGGTTGATAAGGTGATTGTCACCGCCTCTGGTGGACCGTTCCGGGCGTCCTCTCTCGAGCAGATGCGTGTTGCCACGCCAGAAATGGCGTTGAGGCACCCAAACTGGTCCATGGGGCGGCGGATTACGATTGATAGCGCAACGATGGTGAACAAGGGTCTTGAGCTGATTGAGGCCTATCATCTGTTCCCGATCACGGCAGATCAGCTGGATGTGGTGGTCCATCCACAGTCAATTGTCCATGGCATGGTACGGTATTGTGACGGGTCATTATTGGCCCATATGTCAGTTCCGGATATGTGCGGACCAATTGCACATTGTTTGGCGTACCCGACGCGCAAGACAGCTCCGGTGGCGGATCTCGATTTGGGAATGATTGGGCGTCTTGACTTCGAAAAGCCTGATTTAGAGCGCTTTCCTGCGCTGAAGCTTGCCCGCAACGTCATGGATCTTGGCGACGCGGCCGGCACAATTTTCAACGCAGCTGATGAAGTGGCTGTGGAAGCGTTTCTTGGACGGAAGATCGGCTTCCTGCAGATTACGGAACTCCTTGAGGATGTTCTGAATCGGCTTCATACGCAAAATATGCTAGATTGCCCGGACCAGCTGGAGGAGATTCTTCAGTTGGATCAAGTAGCGCGCCGAGTTGCAAACGAAATTATTGGGAAGATGGCCGCCTAGTCCGCCGCTTCCTTTAAAAAAATAAGGTAGACTGTTCGCATGGACGTTCTGAGTTCAGTTCTTGGTGGTTCGCTTGGAGTCATCATTCCATTTCTGGTTGTGCTGACAGTGGTCGTGTTCTTCCATGAGTTGGGACACTTCCTCGTAGCACGCTGGTGCGGAGTGAGGGTGCTGGCGTTCTCAGTCGGCTTCGGGCCGGAGCTGATTGGTCGCGAGGATAAGCACGGAACGCGCTGGAAGGTGTGCGCCATTCCGCTGGGGGGCTATGTGAAATTCTCTGGCGACGAGAATGCGGCGAGCGTGCCTGATCGCGACGGACAAGCCCAGATGGATGAGGAAACGCGCCGGACTGCGTTCTTTGCAAAGAACCCCTGGCAGCGCTCCGCGATTGTGGCAGCTGGACCGATTGCGAACTTTATTCTCGCTATTGTGATCTTTGCGGGCATGTTTGGCTTCTTGGGCAAGTACGAGACGCTGCCCCGTGTGGATCAGGTGCAAGAGGGCAGTGCTGCCGAAATGGCTGGCATCCTGCCAGGCGACGTGATCCTGTCCATCAATGGTGACCCTGTGGAAAGCTTTGGTGAGGTGCAGCGTGTTGTAACCGTCAATGCCGGGGTTCCGATCCAGATGGAGGTGGAGCGCGACGGCGCTGTTGAGCAGCTCACCGCGACACCTGAGCTTCAGGAGATCAATGATGGATTCGGTAATACCCAGAAAGTTGGCATTCTGGGGATTCAGCGGAATACTTCCCAAGAAGATGTCATAGTAAAGCGTTTTGGCCCCGTGGAAGCTGTAGGTGAAGGGGTAAAAGAGACATGGTATATTCTTGATAGGACGTTGGGTTATATTGGCGGTCTCTTCATCGGCAAAGAGGATCCGGACCAATTAGGGGGTCCGATTCGCGTAGCGCAAATTTCGGGGCAAGTTGCTACCCATGGGATCTTGCCGTTAATTAACCTTACTGCAGTTTTGTCAATTTCTATTGGTTTACTCAACCTTATGCCTGTCCCCATGCTAGATGGCGGGCATTTAATGTACTATGTTATCGAAATCGTGAGGGGGAAGCCTTTGAGCGAAAAGCTGCAGGATTTCGGGTTCCGCATAGGAATCACTCTGGTTCTCCTGTTGATGGGTTTTGCGACCTGGAATGATCTCCGGTCGATAATCGGCTCTTAGGTAAGTTGCGTAAACAAAGTTAGGGCAAAGGATTGGGCAAATTGCATTAAATCCAGTTACCGTGCCTTGCTTTACTCTGAAAACCTTGTACAAAGTTCCTAGGTGTTTCAGATTCTATCCATTACCCTGAGACGTATTAGTGATCTGAGGATCAGGGGACTAATACTTCTTTAGGCTGAAAATAAAAGGCATAGCAGTTCTATGCAGTCATTTAAGAACCTGTCGCGTGTATCGCTTTTGGCCATGGCGTCGCAGCTACAAGTACTGTTGCTCCGGTTGGGGTTCCGTTCCTTGGAGCGGGGGTGGCCGAAGCTGCGGTGGTTAACAATATTGTCGTAAACGGGGCAACCCGCATCGAAGATGAGACAGTTCGTGACTACTTGACTATCCGTCCGGGAAGAACGTTCTCTGCCATCGATATCGACGAGAGTCTGACCACGCTTTATGCGACCGGACTTTTCGCTGATGTTTCCATTGAGCAGCAGGGCAACACTCTTGTTGTGAATGTTCAGGAAAATCCGGTCATCAACAGAATCTCTTTTGAAGGGAACAGCCGGTTGAACGACCAGGCTTTGCAGTCTGTGGTCCGGTCTTCCGAACGGTCCATGCTGACGCGCGCCCGTGTTCAATCCGATGCTCAGAACCTTCTGGAAGCTTATCGTCGCTCCGGCCGCTTTAGGGCGTCTGTAGAGCCGAAGATATCGAGCGTCCGAATAACCGTGTGGATCTGGTGTTTGAGATCGAAGAAGGGGATAAGACCGGCGTTGCCGTATTTCCTTCATCGGGAACCAAGCCTTTTCCGACGGATATCTGCGCGATCAGATCCAGACCCGTGAAAGTGGGTTGCTTGGCTGGCTGCGTACCACAGACGTTTATGATCCGGATCGCCTTGAGGTGGATCAGGAAGCTCTGCGTCAGTTCTACTACCAGAAGGGCTATGCGGATTTCCGCGTTGTCTCCGCTGTGGCTGATCTGGACCGTGAGCAGAACATCTTTTACGTGACCTTCACGGTGGACGAAGGTGAGCGGTATAACTTCGGCGATATCGAAATCGATACGTCGTTGTCCGAGATTGATCCAGAAGCGATGCGCCAGTTTGTGCAGACCCGTTCTGGTTCGACCTATAACTCACTTGAAGTTGAGAAGACACTTGAGAACCTGACCCTTGAAGTTTCCAAGGCAGGCTATGCATTTGCTCAGGTTCGTCCTCGCGGTGAACGTGATTACGAGAACAAGACCGTTTCGATCACCTACCTGATTGAAGAAGGTCCGCGCGTTTATGTTGAGCGTATCAATGTTCGTGGTAACGACCGTACACGTGAGTACGTGATCCGCCGCGAGTTTGATCTGGCTGAAGGTGATGCCTACAACCGTATTCTTCTGGATAAGGCCGAGCGTCGTCTGCGTAATACCCGTTATTTCGAAGATGTACGTATCACCCGTCAACAGGGCAGTGCTCCTGATCGTGTGATCATCAATGTGGATGTTGTAGAGCAGCCAACCGGTGAAGTTTCATTCGGTGTGGGTTACTCCACTTCGGACGGTGTGATTGGTGATATCTCCATCAGTGAGCGCAACTTCCTTGGTCGCGGCCAGTACGTGAAAGCTGCTGTTGGTGGTGGTACCGATAACCAGAAGTATGAGTTCAAATTCATTGAACCGTTCTTCATGGGTCGCCGTATCTCTGCCGGTCTGGATGTCTATCGTCGGGTCTATGACCAGAACAGCACACGTGCTTATGAAGAGCAGACAACTGGTGGTGCATTCAACTTCGGTCTTCCGCTTCGTGAAGACGAGTTGACGCTGAACCTGTTCTACAAACTCTTCCAGCGTGATTTGACACGTAGCGACTCTACTGGACTCAGCGATTGTGCTCCTGGCGTTTCGCTTGGTGTTTGTGACTCTTTGGGGCAATACACCACCTCTCTGGCTGGTATGTCGCTGGTCTACAATACGCTGGATAACAACCTGAACCCTCGCGATGGTACTGTTGCGACCTTCGAGCAGGAAGTTGCTGGTCTTGGCGGACAGTCGCAGTATTTGCGCGGGCAGGTTAAGGCAAGCACATTTGCAGAGCTTTATCCTGAGTGGGGTCTTGTTGGCTTCGTGCAGGGCTCTGGTGGTTACATTGAATCCATCGGTAACCGCCTGCGTGTGACCGATCAGTTCCAGGGTTCACCTGATCGTATTCGTGGTTTTGCGACAAACGGTTACGGTCCTCGTGATGCCGTCGGCGGTGACGCACTTGGTGGTAAATACTACGTTGCCGGTACTGTTGAGGGTCAGTTCCCGTTCCCTGTCTTCCCTGAAGAACTTGGATTGTCCGGTGCGGTATTTGCTGATGCTGGTTCCCTTTGGGGCGTTGATGGCGATCTGTCGCGTGCGATTACCACGCCTGTTGGAGACTCTCCTGCTGGTCAGATCCAGTCTGAAGACTTCGAGCTTCGTGCTTCCGTCGGTTTCGGTGTATTGTGGCAGTCACCATTTGGTCCGCTGCGGGCTGATTTCGCCTGGCCGCTGCTCAAGAACGATGTTGATGAGACTCAGGTATTCAAACTCAGTGGCGGTACGAGCTTCTGATCTGATCAAAATATGATTATAATCGGTCGCCGAACCCCTCGGCGGCCGATTTTTTTTGTAGGATCCTATGACAGAAACATCAAAACAATCCGAAGTTAGTCCGGTTTTCTTCCCAGATGCTCAGAAGGTAACAGTCAGAGAGATTGCTGAGTGGGCTGGGGCAGAGATTGTTCGCGGTGACAGTGAGCAGATCATTTCTGGTGTGGCCCCTCTGGATGAAGGTGGCCCCGGAACACTGGTCTTTATCGATAATCCCAAGTATCAAGGCCAACTCGAGACGACGACCGCGACGGCGTGTCTTGTCGGCAAGAAGTATCTGTCGAAAGTGCGGATGGCGTCATTCCTCTGCTGGCCAAAGACCCGTACCGTTCTTTGGCAATGGTTTTGGCTAAGCTTTACCCTGAGGGTATGCGGCCGCTTCCAGCGACTTCAGAGCGTTCTGTTAGCCCTCGTGCATATGTAGAAGACAGTGCGCAGCTGGGTGAGGGTGTTGTTGTTGAAGCTGGCGCTGTTGTCGGCACCAACGTGGTTGTTGGAGCCGGAACCCGCATCGGCCCCAATGTTGTGATTGCCATGAATTGCCAGTTGGGTGAGGATTGCTCTATTGGTGCAAACGCGAGCGTTCAGCATTCTGTGCTTGGTGACCGTGTCATCGTCCATCCTGGTGTTTGCCTTGGGCAGGACGGCTTTGGTTTTGCAATGGGCGCAGGTGGGCATCTCAAGGTTCCACAGTTGGGCCGGGTTGTGATAGGAAATGATGTTGAAATTGGCGCAGGCACCTGTATAGACCGTGGCGCGAACCGTGATACGGTTGTTGGCGATGGGACCAAGATTGATAATCAGGCCCAGATTGGTCATAACGTGAATATCGGGAAACATTGCGTGATTGTTTCCCAGGTTGGAATCTCCGGAAGTTCAACCCTTGAGGATTACGTGGCGATTGGTGGACAGGCTGGCATTAACGGCCATGTCCGTATCGGACAAGGTGCTCAGGTTGCGGCCGTGAGTGTTGTGCGTGACGACCTGGCTGCCGGCGGGCGCTATGGTGGTTTTCCTGCACGACCGATCCGCCAGTGGATGCGAGAAGAGACCGCTCTTCTGCGTCTGGTTGCCAAGGAAGAAAAGAACTAACGGGCTCGTCCCGGGATGTTATACGATAATTAACTTGATTGGCTGGTGAATGAGGAAAGTTTGTCCTCGTGCTATTCGAGGACCACCAGAGCCAGCCAACCTGAAATTACTGAGGCATTATGATGAGTGATGTAGAGACAAACACACTGGATTCAGCTGATATTATGCGGGTTTTGGAGCTTTTGCCCCACCGCTATCCGTTTGTGATGATTGACCGTATCATCGAGATGGATGGTGATGACTCCGGTATTGGCATCAAGAATGTAACCATGAATGAGCCACATTTTCAGGGTCATTTTCCTAGTCAGCCTGTGATGCCGGGCGTGTTGCTTATCGAAGGGATGGCTCAGACTGCTGGTGCTCTTTGCGTCAATGCCCTTGAAAACTATACGCCGACCTATGTCTACTTCATGACCATTGATAAGTGTAAATTCCGCAAGCCTGTGGTTCCTGGAGATCAGGTTCGCTATCATGTGAAGAAGATCAAAAAGCGTGGAAACATCTGGAAGTTTGAAGGTGTTGCTATGGTTGATGGCCAGAAGGTTGCCGAAGCTGAAGTCAGCGCGATGCTTGTCGATGCCGATAAGCCGATTTGAGGTCCTTAATGCCAGAAATTCATCCCACCGCGATTATCGAGGATGGGCCGTACTTGGCGAGAACGTCAAGATCGGTCCCTACTGCATGGTGGGGCCCAAGGTTATACTTGGCGATGAAGTAGAGCTTGTATCTCACGTAGTGATTGCCGGTCGGACGACTATTGGTGCACGAACCAAGGTTTTTCCGTTTGCCAGCCTGGGGCATCAGCCGCAGGATCTGAAGTATGCCGGTGAAGACACGCTTTTGGAAATTGGTGAAGACAACCAGATCCGTGAACATTCAACAATGAACCCGGGTACTGCCGGTGGTGGCGGTGTGACACGCATTGGTCATGGCGGCCTGTTCATGATGGGCTCTCATGTGGGCATGATTGTCTTTTGGGTAATCATATCATCATGGCAAACAACGCGACACTTGGTGGGCATGTTGAGGTTGAAGATCATGTGATCTTTGGCGGCCTGTCTGCTGTGCGCCAGTGGTGCCGGATCGGAGCGCATTCCATTGTTGGCGGTTTGACTGGTGTCGAGTTTGATGTGATCCCTTACGGTTCGGTTATTGGTGACCGGGCTCGTCTTGCCGGCTTGAACCTGATTGGTTTGAAGCGCCGAAACTTCTCCCGTGAGGAAATCCACGCTGCGCGGGGCGTATAAGGAAGTCTTCAACGGAGAGGAGGGTACGTTACGGGTCCGTGCAGAAGCTGCGCGAGGCAAATATGCGGAGTTTGAGGGAGTGCAGACGATGACGTCCTTCATGCTGGGAGATGAAAAGCGTCGGTTCTGCACGCCGCGTAACAACGGTAATTAAGGGTCTGTATTGAGTTGATGGTGAAACAGGCACCTATTGCTGTGATTGCTGGTGGTGGCGATCTGCCCGGTATAGTCATAGGATCGGCTATGGAACAGGGGCGCGATGTTGTTACCATCGCAATTAAGGGGGAGGCGGATGCTCCCTTTCTGTGTTTGACCCCATCGAGCTAGGCTGGGGGCAGTTTGGTAAGTTGTACAAAACGCTGAAGGCCAGAGGTGTGCGTGAAGTTGTTTTCATCGGCGCGGTGCAAAAGAGACCGGATTTTTGGTCAATGCGGCTTGATTTTGGAACGCTGTGGCGGTTGCCGCGCATAATTTCTGCCCTTGTTAGCGGAGATGATCATCTGCTGGTAAAACTTGCAGCGTTGTTTGAGCGAGAGGGAGTGCGAGTGGTTGGTGCGCATGAAGTGGCTCCGGAGTTGGTTGCAAGTCCGGGGCACGTGGCAGGGCCAAAGCCCGACGGCAAGGCTTTAACAGCCATGAAGTTTGCCATTGAGGCCGTAGATGCGGTTGGCCGGTTGGACATTGGTCAGGGCGCGGTTGCGGTTGGTAAGCGTGTTGTGGCGGTTGAAGGTGCTGAAGGTACCGATGCCATGCTTGAGCGTGTTGCTGGCTTACGCGCTAATGGACGCGTACGTGCCAAGGGGGCGGCAGGTGTGCTTGTGAAGTGCTCTAAGCCCCAGCAGGACCTGCGGCTTGATATGCCGACCATTGGGCCGCAAACTATCAAAAAAGCGTCTGAGGCCCAGTTAAAAGGCGTTTGTGTTGAGGCCGGGCGGGTGCTGGTTGTTCATCGGGACGAAGTTGAGCGTCTTTGTGATGAGCTGGGTGTATTTCTTTATGGCTGCTCCCGCGTTGAAAACTTTGCAATAGGTGATCAGTAACTCATGAACGACACGGAAGCTGCAAAGCCCTTCAAGGTCTTTTTTTGTTGTTGGTGAAGAGTCTGGGGACCAGCTTGGCGCGGAAGTCATCAAGTCCTTATCCGCGCTGATTGACGATCGTCTTCAGGTCTGCGGTCTTGGCGGTGAGCGTATGGCGGCTCAGGCGTTCAGTCCATCTTCCCACTGCAGGATATTGCGGTGATGGGCATTACAGCTGTGTTGGAGCGGTTGCCGACAATCATCCGGCGTGTACATCAGACCGTTGATGCGGTGATTGCAGAGCAGCCTGATTTGCTGCTCATTATCGACTCCCTGATTTTACTCATAGTGTTGCCAAGCGGGTACGCAAGAAAGCACCGCATATTCCTGTAGTGGACTATGTGAGCCCGTCTGTTTGGGCGTGGCGTCCGGGGCGCGCTAAGAAAATGGCCGTTTACGTTGATCAGTTGCTTGCTCTACTGCCGTTTGAGCCAGCTGTACATGAGCGCTTGGTGGGCCGCCCTGCGAGTATGTGGGGCATCCACTGATTGAGCGCCTTTCCGAGCTGCGTCCAACAGAGGGTGAGCGCGCGCCGCTTGGTGAAGGTAAAAAGCAAC
>BAXV01000032.1 GCA_001310715.1 Pseudovibrio sp. JCM 19062 | reverse complement strand
CGCCGTCCACCAGCATACCAACAGTCAGCACAAGGCCGAACATCACCATGTTGTTCACGGTCATGCCAATGGTTGTCAGCGTCAGGAAACCCAGCATAAAGCTGGTTGGAATGGCGAGACCAACAAGAACAGCAGAGCGCAAACCAAGCGCGGCCACCACAACAATCATCACTAGGAAGATCGCCGTCATGATGGACGATTCAAGCGAGCTCAGAACCTTGAAGATGTTGTCGGAAACGTCCAGCATATAGCTGACTGTCACCGTTGGTGGCAGGTCCTTGGTGACTTCTTCAACCACCTTTCGAACAGCTGCGTTATTCTCGATGATGTTCTCGCCAATACGTTTGACCACATCCAGAGAAACAGCAGGCTGACCATTCACCAGCGTAAAGGTGCTTGCATCTTTGAAGGTACGTTTGATCGAGGCGATATCGCCAAGGGTTACAACACCTTCACCGGATTGTTTCACCGGCAATGAATAAACATCATCCGCGTCAAGGATCAGACCCGGTACCTTGATGTTGAAACGCCCGGCACCACCGTCAATGAAACCCGCGGCAATCAGCTGGTTGTTCATCTGAAGCGCATTGACAAGCTCATTCTGGCTAATGGAGTAGCTTTCCATCTTGAGCGTATCGATGATCACTTCTAGCTGCTCATCGCGCTGGCCTGTGAGCTCAACCTCTTTGACCGAGGCAATGGATTCGATCTCTCTTTCAGACGATCCGCAATACGGTACAGCGTGCGTGCTGGCACATCACCGGAAAGGGCGATGGTCATTGTCGGTTGTAAAGCCATATTGTGCGTGCTGACAGTCGGCTCGTTGGCGTCCGCCGGGATCTTGCTTTTCGCCGTGTCCACTTTCTCGCGAACGTCCAGCAGTGCTTTGTCTTTATCAACACCGATGTCGAACTCGAGCAGGATCCCCACATGGCCTTCCGCGGCAATCGTGGTGATCTCCTTCAGCCCCTCAAGACCGCGCAGTTCGGTCTCCATAGGTTGACCGATCAGCCGGGCCCCGTCTTCAGGGGAAATGCCGGACTGGCCAACAGAGACATAAAAGAAAGGAACATCAATATCAGGAGCTGCTTCCTTGGGGATTGCGATGTAGGACATAATGCCCGCAATCACCATGAACAGCATCATCACAAAAACTGTTTTGGGGCGATGGAGCACCCCTTCCAGCATGGAAATCATTGTGAAACCTCCGCGGTTTCAAAAACGGGGTGAACAACGCGGCCCTCTTTAACGAAGTCCTGACCGACAGTAATAATGGTTACTTTTTCAGGCAGCCCTTTAAGCCAAACGCCTTTGTGTCGCCGCCAATCATCTCAACAGGGTAAAAAAACAACCTTATTGTCAGCATCAACGCCACGCAGACCAATGTCCCCATTGTCCGCAAGGGTCAAAATGCCCGGAGAAACAAAATGGGCTCTCTGTTTGCCAAGCTGCAACAGCGTGCTTGTGGTCACTCCGTCTTTCAAGGCAAAGTCAGGGTTCGGCAATTCCACTTCCACGCGGAATGTGCGTGTGTCCGGATCTGCTGAGCTTGCAATATAGCTGACTTTCCCTTCAACCGATTGACCGGTAACCATATTCACAACAGCGCTCTGTCCAACTTTCACATCCTGAATCTTGGATTCAGAAACAGCACCGATGGCAAGCATTGGGTCCGGTGCCATAATTGTTGCACACACTTTGCCAACGCCCAGCATAGCACCCACGTCAGTCAGCGGTGATTCGATAATCCCATCAATTGGTGCGCGGATTTCGGTACGCTCCAGTTCCAGCTCCACTTCCTGAAGCTGCGCACTGGCAGCATCCCGTGTAGCTTTAAGGGCAATGACGCGATTTGCGGCAGAAAAGCCGCGGTCGTTCAGCTTTGTGGCTGCTTCATAATCAATATTGGCCTGTGCCAGCAATGCGTTCGCCTGAAGAACCCGGGCTTCACGGGCACCCCGGTCAAGCGAGCAGAGCAGGTCGCCCTTGCGCACGAACATACCTTCGCTTGCAGGGCGCGCGCGAACAACACCAGCCGTTTCTGCATGGACCTCAATGCGGGTCGCAGCCTGTGTGCGTCCGCGCATTTCCAAATAGGGGGTGCGCTCGGTTGCTGTAAGGGTTTCCACTTTCACGGCAAATGGAACATTACCCAGAGCTTTCACTCTTTCAGCTGGTGGTGGAGGGGAATCCTCACTTGTACCTTGACCCATAACAATGCTGGTGCCGGTCGCCATCCAAATACCGATCCCGGCGGTAAGCCCCAAAGCCAGAATATGTGAAAATCGAATTGCCATTTTTCTCTCCGCCTGTTCTGGGCGTTTATTCAGCAGCTTGAGCGTGGGAGACAGTCTCGCCGGCGATGCGCTCAAGTTTGCTTCGGTTCATCTTTAAAAAAATTTAGGGAGGCGCTATACGCCGTAATTCCGTATTCCAGTGTCCATAAAGCAGCAGGATCCGTTGAAATCTCAAGCTCGTGTTTCAGGCCAGCTACCTGAAGCTCCAGATGCTCAATTCGGCGGTCAATCTCTTTGGAGATGAACTCGGTGCCGACCCATCTGCAATAAAGAGCAAGAAGCAGGAATGGGGAGCGGAACAGATCTTCGACAGGGGTCTCATGAAGCTCTTGCAAAAAGGCTTCCCGGCCCACGGGTGTAATGGAGTAGATTTTTCGCGATGGTTTGCCTGAGGAAGCCTCTTCGCGCCACGTCACAAGACCGTCCTGTTCCATCTTGGCAAGCGACGGATAAATCGACCCGTAGCTTGCTTCAACGAAATGACTGAAACGCCCTTCTTGTGCAGTCTTGCGAATTTCATATCCTGTCGCGTCTCCGCTGGATAAAATGGCAAGACAAAATTTCCGTGTGCTCATTCCCCACCACATGAACCCGAGTGCAATAAATGAACTCACATATCCGTGAATTCGACTAAACTGTTGAACGCAAAAGACTTAAAATCAACGCTAACAAAAAAAACTGCTTTGGTTCGATATATATCTAATCGATATATAACGAACTTTTACTTAAAGCAGTGAATTCTGTCAAATGTAGAATTGTATCAGGATATCCCAGTCCTGCTGCATAGGTGTCAGGTTGTCCTTGTACTCAGAATTTCAATGGCTACCCACAAAATTTAATAAATATTCTTCGAAAAAAATGCGCTTTTCGTAAAAATTTATTCCAACCTTGCTGAAAGAAGTTGGGATGTGCTTTTGATTTCTGCACAAACTGACTTGTCTTATCTTGCTGTTTTAAGGCCAAGTGTTTTGGGTCAACTGTACAAAGGGTTTTCATGATGGAATATGCACGCGATATGATTGGGTATGGTCAAAATACACCTGACCCCAAATGGCCTGGAAATGCGAAAATCGCGGTTCAGTTCGTCATCAATTACGAAGAAGGCGGCGAAAACAACATCCTTCATGGCGATGCAGGGTCGGAAGCGTTCCTATCTGAGATAATCGGTGCTGAGACATGGTTGAACCAACGTCATATGAGCATGGAATCCATATATGAGTACGGCTCTCGAGCAGGCTTCTGGCGTCTATGGCGTCTGTTCCAGAAATATGAGCGACCCGTCACCTGTTATGGCGTGACAACTGCGATGGCTCGAAACCCCGATGCCGTGGAAGCCATGAGAGAGGCTGACTGGGAGATTGCTTCGCACGCGCTCAAGTGGATCGAGTACAAGGACTTCTCTATTGAAGACGAGCGCTGGCACCTCCAGCAGGCGATCAAGATCCACAAGGAGGTGACAGGGGAGCGTCCTTACGGGTGGTACACAGGAAGGACCTCCGTCAATACCCTGCCTTTGATCATGGAAGAGGGCGGGTTTTTGTACAGTTCAGACAGCTACGCAGACGATCTGCCATACTGGGTCGAGGGTCCCAAAGGGCCGCACCTGATCATTCCGTACACTCTTGACGCTAATGATATGCGCTTTGCAACCTCACAAGGCTTTAATTGTGGTGACCAATTCTTTACCTATCTGAAAGATAGCTTCGACACGCTCTACGCTGAAGGCGAGGCTGGCGCGCCTAAAATGATGTCCGTTGGTCTGCACTGCCGCCTTTCCGGACGGCCCGGCAGAACTGCTGCTTTGGCCCGTTTTTTTTAGATTATATTTCCCATAAACACGATGTCTGGGTGCCCCGCCGCATCGATATTGCGCACCACTGGCATGCGCATCACAAGCCATAAATCCTTTTTAAGCTTGTGTTTTACCTCTCCCGTTTGGTGGGAGAGGTACGTTCGGAACAGTAAAAAAACTCATTTTGTCTTGAACTGGCCGCAATCCAGCCATTTGCCGGCCAGATGCGCTCTTTATTGCCTCATTAATCACACACTTTGAATCCACATGGTGAATGATGCGTAGCTTCAAATTGTCGTGACCCTCTGTCTTCCTCAATTGCTTATTGATAGAGACAAGTTAGAAAACGCAAGTTGGTTATGCGGTATGCCTATTGCATCATGATTGGCAATATAACGTAAGGAACAATAATAGGGTGACCATGAACTTATTGAGTGCAACTGTCCAGACGGCAAGGTCTTGTCGCGAGAATAAACTGTCCAGACGCGGTTTTATGATCGGATCAGCAGCTCTTGCTTTAGCTGGCTGTCAGTCAACCGGTCAGGGTCCCGCTCCAGGTTCAATGGCGTACGGTCAAGCACCTGTTGCCCCACGCCGGGGCGCTGACCTTCGTCATGATCCTTACTACAGGAGCGTTTATGCCGCGTTGCCGGAGGAGAAATTCCCGATTCCAGCCGTCAACCTCGACGAAATCTCTGACGGACGCTATCTTCGTCAGGTCGTAAACTACACAGGCCCGGAGGAGGGCGGTACGATCGTTGTCGATCCTGGCAACCGCTTTTTGTATCAGGTGCGCGGTGACGGCACAGCGATGCGTTATGGCGTCGGTGTCGGACGCGAGGGCTTCAACTGGAATGGCGATGCTGTCGTTCAGTACAAGCGTGCGTGGCCCACATGGACCCCACCGGCAGAAATGATCGTTCGTCAGCCAGAGCTGGAACATACCGCACTGGTATGGAACCGGGCCTGACCAACCCGCTTGGCGCTCGCGCGCTCTATCTGTTCCAGGGCGGAAGAGATACATTGTATCGCTTGCATGGAACCAATGAGAATTGGTCCATCGGCCGGAACGTATCAAGCGGCTGTATCCGGCTGCTGAACCAAGACGCGATCGACCTCTATAATCGCGTGCCAGATGGCTCTCGCGTGGTCGTACGTCGTGCTGATAACCCGGTAGAAGTAATCGGAATCTAGCTAAACAGCTGTTGTGAGAGCGACCGGAAGGCCTGATGATATTATCAGCCTTTTGCGTGTTTGTCTTTAGGGAAGGCAAGGCTGGCGAAAAAAAATGTAACAGACTGTACCAAACTGCCAGTTTCGACAAAACGATTACTTTTTTGTTAGCGTCAAAATGCGCACGTCTCACAAAAGCAATGTAAAACACTCTCAACTAAAGTGTCCTTTCAAGCATACTTGATACCGCCATGAGGCCTTTCCCTGATACAGTGGGCCCTACGAGCCGGAAGTAATGCGAAATATTATAGGAGTTGGGTGTTTATGTCCCGTTCGAAGCAGGCTGTAAAAGCTGGCTGATCGCCGTTACCATCGGTGTAGCAGGATTATATATTGGCAAACCGGTTTTGTTCTCGCAGCCGGTCCCGATCCTGGCATCACTTGGATTAACGCTCTGGCCTGCCGATACCGCTGAAGTTGCTGTCACAGGCTCCCCCAACAGGCAACAGGCGCACGTGGTGGTGGTAATCGCGGAGGACGTGGTGGCAATCAGGAAATTCTCGCCCGCGCCAGAAATGTCACCACTGGCGTGACGGACACCTTCGTTCGGGCCATCGGCACCGGACGCGCGGCCAAAATGACTGACCTGTTCCCCGAAAGCTCAGGGCGTGTTCAGGAACTGGCTTTTGGTGCTGGAACCGTGTCTCCAAGGGAGATGTTGTTCTGCGCTTGGATGATGCTGAAGAGCGACTGGCCGTCGACCGTGCTCGTCTGGCTTTGAAGGATGCTCAAGATCAGGTTGAGCGCTACGAACAGCTCATGAGCTCTCAAACCATTTCCACTGTTCAGTTGCAAAACGCAATGCTGGCAACAAATCAAGCACGTCTTGATCTGGATAAAGCCGGTATTGAATTGGAACGTAGGATTGTGAAGGCACCGTTTGATGGGGTGCTTGGCATCATGGATGTCGAAGTCGGCGACTATGTAACCCAGTCCTCCCGTATTACCGGATTAGATGACCGCTCAAGTATACTGGTGGAATTTGTTGTTCCCGAACGATTTGCCAACAAGGTAAAGCGCGGTGACACGGTTGAGCTACGCACCGAAGCTATGCCCGGTCAAGTCTTCAGCGGTGAGCTGACCGCCTTGGAAAACCGGGTGAACTCAGATTCCCGTACCCTTAAAGTACAGGCAACCGTTGCAAATCCAGACGACCTGCTCCGATCCGGTATCGCGTTTGATGCCCGTGTGCAGTTGGAGGGTGAAGAATGGCCTTCCATACCACCTATCGCGCTTAAGTGGGATCGGACGGGACCGCATGTGTGGACTGCGGAAAATGGCCAAGCTCAGCGAACGGACGTCATGGTCATCGAAAGAAGTGCCGACCGGGTCTTAGTTGAAGGTGATATTGAGCAGGGTGATATCGTCGTTACAGAAACCACTCGGGATTTGCGTGAGGGAACCAAGCTTCGACTTACACCTGAGCCGGGCTTTGCCCTCATTTATCCCGAAGACTCCAATGGTCCGATGATCAGCCAAACCGAGGGTGTCAGAGATAGGCACTTGGAGAGCGGCAAGGAGAAGGCCGCAGGCAGCGCCGGAAGGTCCGGTAGAAGCTGGGGCCGAACAAGCTCCGCAGGTTGAGCCGGTGGAAAGCTCCGGTCCCCACTCCAGCGTATCGCGTGATGATGCCGCAAGCTCCAACTCCTGATTGACTGACCCAAAGGTGTTTCTATGAAAGATGATAAAAACTCTGAGCGGGAAAGTCACTTAAGCGGACTTTATGCTTTGTGTGCGCCGTCCGGTTCTGGCGATCACTCTCAACCTACTCATTGTTGTTGCAGGCATTGCAGCGATGCTTGGCATTGAAGTGCGCGAAATGCCCAATGTCGACCGGCCCGTCGTAACTGTGACAACCACATATTCTGGTGCGCCACCGGAAGTAACAGATGCTGAACTGACCAGTGTGCTGGAAAAGGCAATCTCCCGCACATCCGGCATTGAATCCATCTCATCCACGTCCAGATACGGCAATAGCCGCATTACTGTTGAGTTTGATGATAGTGTGGACGTGAGTGAGGCAGCTAACGACATCCGTGATGCTGTGAGCGGTGCTGCACGCTTCCTTCCTGATGATGTTGACACACCTGTGGTCGTAAAAGCCGATGCGGATGCCGATCCGGTCATGCGCCTTGTGGTGACATCTGATGAGATGCGCATTGAAGAGCTAAGCAAGTACGTTGACGATGAGATCGTTGACCGGATTACATCTGTACCCGGCATTGCCAGCGTTCAATTGTACGGCTCGCAAACACCTGTCTTCAGAATTGCAATTGATGTTCCGGCCATGTCATCGCGCGGCCTGATCCCTGACGACCTGCGCTCAGTTCTGACCGAATTAGCCCTCGATACCTCCGGTGGTTCATTGGAAACCGGCTCGCAAGAGCTCTTCGTTCGTGCAAATTCTGACGTGGAAACCGCCGAGCAGATCAGCATGGTCAAGCTCAACGATACCACGCGAATTCGTGATGTCGCCTTTGTAAGCTACGGCCCGGAACGCGCGTCATCCAGTGCATTCTATAACGGCAAAAGCGCTGTTGGTATGGGCGTTATTCGTGCGGCGAACTCCAACACGATTGATATCTCCAACAATGTGCGTGATGAACTTGAGCGCATGAAGGATCAGCTGCCATCTGATGTCCAAATCAATATCAGCAGTGATGATGCCATCTTCATTGGCGGTGCGATTGAGGAAGTGGTGTTCTCGCTCATCCTCTCAACCAGCATCGTTATCGGTGTGATGCTGCTGTTTCTCGGCTCTATTCGTGTCACGCTTATCCCTGCAGTGACCGTACCGGTTGCCCTGCTCGGCGCACTTGTTGGTATCTGGTTAGCTGGCTTTTCTGCAAACGTGCTGACCTTGCTGGCTTTGTTGTTGGCAACAGGCATGGTCGTGGATGATGCTATTGTTGTGCTGGAGAATATTTCCAAGCGCGTTCAAAAAGGGCAGGGGCCGCGTGCCGCAGCCATCTTGGGTACCGTGAGGTCTTCTTCGCCGTTATCACGACCACGGCAACGCTGGCAGCCGTCTTCATCCCAATTTCATTCCTACCCGGCAGCGTGGGCAAATTATTCTCTGAGTTCGGCTTTGTGCTCGCAATCTGCGTCATGCTGTCCTCGTTTGTTGCACTGACACTAGCGCCAATGATGGCCTCACGTTTGCTGCGTGTTAAGAACTACGAGGACACCCATAAACCCTCTCGCGTATGGCTTGCTATTTCGAGCATGGGCTCTGCGATCGAACGCACCTACTCCCGGGCATTAGACTGGACACTGCGCCGCCCGCTGCCGCTGCTAGCTGTTGCGACCCTCTTTGTTGTTTTCGGCGCTTCCCAATATGCGTCCCTACCGCAGCAACTTACCCCCACCGAGGATAGGGGCACCATTGTTATGATCGGCTCCACCCCACAAGGGGCAAGTCTGGAATACACTGCTGGCAAAGTAAGTGAGCTGGAGGCAATCGCTCAGCCATATGTTGAAAATGGTGAAGCGCTCAGCGTTATGAGCCTCGTGGGAATGGGCGGACAGATCAACGTGGCTTCCTCGTCATGTCTTTGAAAGACTGGTCAGAACGTGACCGTAGTCAGCAGGAGATCGTTAGAGAACTGCAACGCAGTACCTCCCTGATCCCTGGCTTGGAAGTTCGTGTGGCCCAGCCAAACACACTTGGTATTCGCGGAGCGGGTCAGGGGTTGCGCTTTGCCGTAACCGGCTCCAACTACGACCAGCTCGCTGAAAGTGCAGACCTGATCGTTCAAGAGATGCAGGCCCGCCACGGCGATCAGGTTGGATTTGCCTCCGTTGCCTATGAGACCACCCAGCCACAATTGCTGGTGAGCGTTGATCGGGAACGGGCAAATGATCTGGGTCTTTCGTCTGACCGCATCGCATCAAACCTGCGTATGCTGCTGGATGGCTCCTCTGTTGCTGATCTGTTTGTCGAGGACACCGGTATTCCAATGGTTATGGAAGCAGGTGGTCTGCCAATGCGCTCGACCCGTGATTTGGAAAACATCTTCCTCAAGACCAGTGACGGCACCATGCTGCCCATGTCCTCCATCGTTTCTATCGAGGAAGAAGGCGTGGCACCAAACCTGACACGCGAAGAGCAGCAACGCGCCGTTCCTGTCACCATTTCACTCAATGACGGCTATGATCTTGGTCAGGCAATCTCGGATATGAGGGAAGTAGCTGCAGAAGTCCTGCCTGAAGGGAACAACGTCACCTTGCTGAGCGAAGCAGCCGTACTGGAGAGCACCACCTCCAACGTGTACATGACCTTCCTCTTTGCAATTCTCGTTGTTTTCCTGGTGCTTTCAGCCCAGTTCGAGAGCTTCATGAGTGCCCTGGTTATTCTCTGTACAGTTCCATTCGGGATTGCAGCGGCAATCATCTCCATTGGCCTGACAGGAGGCTCCATTAACATCTACTCACAGATCGGGATCATCCTGCTTGTCGGCTTGATGGCGAAAAACGGCATTCTCATCGTCGAGTTCGCCAACGCGCTGCGCGAAGAAGGGCGCACCGTGTTCGAAGCGGTTCATGATGCCTGCATCGTCCGCTTCCGCCCTGTAATCATGACCGTGGTCTCCACCGTACTTGGCGGTGTTCCTCTGGTCATGGCCTTCGGTGCAGGTGCTGAAGCGCGTATCGAAATGGGCTGGGTGATTGTTGGGGGGCTGGGCTTTGCAACGCTCTCGACCTTGTTCGTGACGCCTGCAGCTTACCTGCTGCTGATGCGCTACACAAAGCCACGTAAGGCCGCTGAAGACAAGCTTCATTCTGAGCTTGACGAGGCGCTGGGCACAAGCGCGAGCCAGACGCCCGCTGAGTAAAACCCGCTAAGGATATGCCGAGATGATGACAATGCTTGAATTGCTTTCGTCTCGGCATTTTTGTGCAAGATAATAGATATCCAGCCGCAAACTCACCAGATGGGAGTTCGCACCGGCTTCTGTGGACTCATCAACACGGTGGCCGTGAACTCTGGAAAGCTCCAGATCAAAAAAACGCTTCGCTTTGAGAGAAGTACGAAAGCAGCAGGTCCAGATCCAGCGCTTCATTTCCGGCAGCATCAACCACCCGTATTTGGCATAGTTTGTCTCGCCACATCTGTTCTCCGCAATTTTCAAGAAGTTGCTCGCAGGAGACGATTTGGTGAAACAGTTGGTGCACAGTGGAGCAAGGCATCTGATCTAACCCCAAACTTTCAGGTAAATAATTCACCGCACATTTTAGGGTAAGAATCTGATTTCCTTTCAAAGCCAAATGATCAAATTGAAGGTAAGGGGTGATTAAAAGGTAGCGCAGTTCATTCTACGCCCCCTCAATTCTCACCAGAGTTGATCGAAGAGCATGGAGTGAGTTCACCTAACATTTCTGTGAGGTGATTAAAGGTGTTGCGAAGGAGGGAATACCGCGTCTGATAGAAGTGCGCGAACGGGCAGAAGTTATCAATAAGCTCCAACTTAATACCTACCACCGCACGGCATCGTGTGTGCCAGCATCATGTAGCCTGCCGAAAGCAACCATTCTCTGCGTCACCATAGAACGGCTCGGAACCCTCTTGCTGCTGGGCAATGTCAGGCGGGTGGCTTTCACAAAATAACCACTCATGAACAGGCACCGATAGCTCAATACCATCGGTGCCCAGAGGCTTTAGGCAGTCTTGGCAAATGTCTTCATCATGATATCGACGAACAGCGCCGCATTGGCATCAAACGCCACGTTGCAGTTGTCTGGCTTGGTGCCGCGATGAGCCTTGTCTACGACCGTCCGGCCAACAGTCAGCGCACCTTGGGTTTCAATGTCGACGGGGTATCTCTCCAGTGTAATCACCTCTGGCTGAATGAGGTAGGCGACACAAAGCGCGTCATGAACAGGTGCGCTATGCTCAATATCCATCCTCTGGATCTTGTCATGGATGCCAATCCGGTGAGCTGTGCAGGCTGCCATTGCAGAACCGGCGGGCGTTCCCAATTGTTCAAATTGACGGCATTGTGTTGCCGTAACCAGCGCTTTGTGTGTGGCATCCAGCGGGACCAGTGTTAACTTCTCAAAACCAGCGTTGAAGACAGCGTAAGCTGCTTCAGGGTCGGCCCAGATGTTAAATTCGGCAGAAGGTGTCACATTGCCAACATCATGGCCGCCACCCATGATCACTACTTCAGGAATAAGGTCCACCAGTTTCGGCTCTACAGCAAGCGCAGCTGCAATATTGGTCAGCGGTGCAGTTGGAACCAGTGTGATCGGGTCAGTCGTGTTGCGGTACGTCTCAACCAGATATTCAATCGCGTGCTGCTTTTGTGCTTTTAGTGACGTCTCAGGCAAGGGAAGGTGTTTGCCGTGGATCTTCTCTGTCAGGTCACCCTTTGAGCGTGGCACCGGAAAGTCGTTCCGCACCAGCGGCTTGGAACAGCCTCATGTACCGGAATCTCTGGCTTGCTATATGGTCGAGCACTCGCAGCGAATTATCTGTGCAATAGTGCACTTCAGCATTCCCGTTCACCGTTGTAATGCCAACCAGGTCCAGATCTTCATGCAAAGCAGCCAGCATAATGGCAACAGCATCATCGGTGCCGGTGTCCACGTCTAGTATTAGTTTTCTTTTCATTATTTGCTCCTGGGAAGTCAGTCGCTGCTAACACAGTGAAGGCGCAGCGGCAGCCTGATTTGAAGATGCACCATCGCAATTGGTTGGGAACTTGCGCGTGCTGCGAGAAAAGGTGATAAAGAATAACAGACTAAATTATTCTTGCTAGGTCAATTGCTTGTGTAATATGCCTTGCCAATATATCACAGTCTCATCCCTTTTTTGAAGAGTACCACATGCCTGCAAATCCAATTTTCTCAGAGGACTATTTCCAAGCTCAGCAGCGCTTTGTCGATTTGGCCAGTCGCGTTGGTTTTGAGACGGAGGTCATGCCTCACCCAACCTTCTGGAGTGATGAGGGTCCGGTTCAGATGACAGTGGCCCGACAAGGCAATCCGGATAGCGAGCATGTGGTCTTCATAACCTCCGGCGTGCATGGCACAGAGCTAACAGCTGGCTCGGGTATCCAGCTGGACCTGATGCAGCGTTATCTGGGTCGTGTACCTGACAACACCAAGGTGATCTGGGTGCACGCCGTCAATCCAGCTGGTTGTGCGATCTTCACGCGAACCGATGAGAATAACGTCGACAACAACCGCAACTCAATCAACTTTGAGCGCGAACTGCCGCAAATCCGACTACGAGGAACTCCACGCTGCCATTTGTGCGCCGCAGATCACCGGAACAGAATGGGACACCGCCAACGCCGCAATCAAAGCCTACACGGATAAGAACGGGCAGGTGCGCTGACACAAAAGGTCCTCAAGGGGCAATATTCTGTGCCCATGGGATTATTTTATGGCGGAAGCGAAACCTCATGGTCCACAAGAACGCTGAAGCAGGTAATTGTCTGTCACGGGCAGGGGGCAAAACGCGCAACCATCATTGATCTGCATACCGGTGTCGGCCCTACCGGCTTCTGTGAGGTGATGGACTTGAGCTCAAAGCCGGGCGAGGAGGCTGAGTGGAGTCTAATCGGCGGCTTTATGTGCGATACGCTGGATGTACTTGACCTCGAATGCGCGCCGACAAAACTGATCCTTGAGTTTGGCACTATCCCGTTTGATCAGGTACTGGATGCCCATCGCCGCGACAACTGCTCAAACGCAACCGCGAGAACGTTGCGCCGGAACTTGCCGCGCAAATCCGTCAGCAACTTAAAGACGCGCTTTTTGTCGATACGCCAGAGTGGTGCGAGGCCTTGCTCACTCAAAGCCGTGATGTCTTTGAAAGATATGTCGTTAACGTCAAAGCCGACGCCGTATGATGCCTCAAGGAGTAATCTCGGCCCCGTCATAGGCCAGACACTGGCCTGTCTGGGACTGATCCACCTTGCTGATCACGTCCAGCAAGAGTGCAGCTGATTTGACAGGACGCATAAGCTGTCCCTCTGGAATGCCCCGTTGAAACGGTTTGGACAGAGTACTGTCCACCGTACCGGGGTGGATGCCAATGATCACCGAGTTCTGGTGGGTACGCTGCAGCTCAATTGCAGCACATCTGATGAGCATGTTGAGCGCGGCCTTCGAGGCTCGGTACGAATACCATCCGCCCAGAGCATTATCGGAAATGCTGCCAACGCGAGCTGAGATAGCCGCGAAAACACCTTTTTTTTCTGTTTCGGCAAAAGTGGAAGGAAGTGTTTCATAATCATTGCAGGCAAGATCGTATTTGTATGAAACGTCTCTTCCATCCCACCCATCGAGAGCGTGCGGATGGTTTTCTCTGGCTTGGCCGTCGGGCTGTGCAGCTGTCCCGTTGCCACAAAAATCAGATCAAGCCCGCCATCAGCCTTTATCGCCTCTGCTTTGGTCTTGAGCTCCTCCAGGTCATCTAAGGAAAGTGCGTGCCTCTTGACCCGATCATGGACAGGGATGCGGTCTGGTGAGCGGGCAAAGCAAAACACCTTTGCCGTCTCATAGCGATCAAGACACTCATGCACAAAAGCAGAGCCAATCGCACCGCTCGCGCCAAAAACGGCGATCCGTTTGGGAGAAAAGGGCATGGCAGAACCTTTGCGCGTATTACAACTGCGCGAAGTGTTCTTGAGCCAAGCAAGACCGTCAATCTGCGGAATATGGCAACCGCAAAAAGGTCGTTGTTTTAATGATGGTATTTGGATGTAAATGGCTGGGGATCCTGGACTCGAACCAGGACCGACGGAGTCAGAGTCCGCTGTTCTACCATTAAACTAATCCCCAGCAGAACAGGAGGGAAGTGTTCCCTGCGCGGCATCAGATCGTGCGTGCAATTGGCTGGGGATCCTGGACTCGAACCAGGACCGACGGAGTCAGAGTCCGCTGTTCTACCATTAAACTAATCCCCAGCAATAACAGCACGTTAGCTACTGCCGACCAACAAGTTGAAGCAAGGCGCTCAATTCGTCGGTGAGAGGGCTTTTAGTGTTCGTGCCGTGCCTTGTCAACTTGGTTCTCGTGAGTTTTAACAAAATCAGTGGTCAAAGCCGATTTCCGGAGCTTCGCTTGTGAATAAGGCCATGGCACCTGAGTATTTCTGCCCAGATGCCGCCTGACTTCCAGCCGGGCGACTTGCCGCTCTGACAAGGGTTTCGTGCTGTAAGCTCTTGGAGTCTCCCGCAATTTAAGAGAATTCGTCGAAATTTAGGACTGTACCAATGAAATGGGGCGATTGCTGTTTGCCATGAAACTGTTACAATGTTGCCAACTTGAAATGACTTCAGTCCAGATTGCATGCAAATGCCTCGTGGACTGCACAAAGGCATAGCACTTGAAGAAAACGGGTGAGCGGTCCTCTTCGGATGGAACGAGACGCCCGGCGTCCCCGGAAGCCCCAAAAAAGGCAGACGGAAGCAACGCCACAAAAAGCGCAAGGCTGGAGACGCGAAAAATGCGTCTTCACACGGCGCTGAAACTGGTCATTCCGCAGGACTTGTGGAAGATACTGGTGGTTCTCGTCCTGAAGGCGCTAAACGGCAGAGGAAAGCGCGTCGCGCGAAGCCTAACCGGGCGGAACGCCGTGCGCTCCTAAACCAAAAAACACGTCCGCCCGTTGTCAATATTGATCTGGGTGGCACGTCGGTGGAAGTCTTGCAACCTGCTCCTGAACCTAGGGAGGAGGCCAAAAAGCATGCGCCATCACAAACAAAACCAGTACAGTCCAGACAGGGCCAGCCAAAGCAAACGCATAGCAAGCACGGCAAGACGGCAGAGCAAGGCGCGCAACGTCCTGCACATGGCTTTCGATCCCGTGAGAACGACACACATCGTCGGCGTCACCAAGCAGATATGCGCGGTGACGGAACGCATCGTTTTCCGACGCGCCATCGGCACCACTTCGGCGGATCGCAGGAGCTTTACGCAGCGCTGGATCTTGGCACCAATAACTGCCGGTTGCTGATTGCCAGACCTGAGCAGCGTGGATTCCGTGTTGTCGATGCCTATTCCAAGATTGTCCGATTGGGCGAGGGCGTCGGTCGTCATCGCAAATTGTCCGATGAGGCCATATCACGGGCCATTGAGGCCTTGCAGGTGTGCCAGCAAAAGATCTCCGAACGCGGTGTCCAGCGTGCGAGGCTCATCGCCACGGAGGCCTGTCGGGCGGCTGAAAACGGCGATGAGTTTATCGAGCGCGCAAAGGTCGAGGCTGGGCTGGAACTGGAAATTGTCAGTCAGGAAACCGAGGCCCGCCTTGCTGTTGCAGGTTGCGTGTCACTGGTTGACCCGGAGGCCGATGGCGTCCTGCTCTTTGATATTGGCGGGGGGTCCTCAGAGATCGTCTGGCTTGATCTGCGTAACAGATATGGTGCCCGCGGCTTTGCGCTCACGCGCTTTGTCAGAACATGGACCTCCTTGCCATTGGGCGTCGTCAATCTGGCGGAGCGTCATGGCGGCGTACACGTCACGCCAGATGTTTTTGAGGCAATGGTTGGTGATGTTGCCGAAAGATTGCAGAAATTCCCTCTTGGCAATGAACTCTCCCGTGCTATAGAGCGCGGCAATGTCCATATGCTGGGAACATCCGGGACGGTAACAACATTGGCCGGGGTCCATTTGGGCCTCAAGCGCTATGACCGCCGCCGCGTTGATGGAGCATGGATGGAACAGGAAGATGTTTCCGCCATGATTAACCAGCTTTTGAAGATGTCCTATCAGGAAAGGGTCGATAACCCTTGTATTGGTGAGGACAGAGCCGATTTGGTGCTAGCAGGCTGCGCAATTTTGGAAGGAATACGCCGCAGATGGCCTTGTCAGCGATTACGTGTCGCCGACAGAGGACTGCGTGAAGGTATTTTGATGGAGATGATGGCGGCAGACAAAGTCTGGAGCAACTCCAACCATAAGCGCCGACGCACCCCGAGAAAGGAATACAACAGATGACCCGCAACTCAAGTGGGCGTGGAACAGGTGATCGTGGCATGTTTCAGCGCGTGAAAACCGCGCGTAAACGGTCAAATTCCTCAACGCTCTGGCTGCAGCGCCAGTTGAACGATCCATATGTGCGCCGCGCCAAGGTGGATGGCTATCGTTCGCGTGCAGCCTACAAGCTGATTGAAATTAACGAAAAGCACGAAATTCTTAAGCCGGGTATGCGCGTAGTCGACTTGGGCTGTGCGCCTGGGGGCTGGTCCCAGCTAACAGCGCCGATCGTTGGCTCCACCGATGATGAGCCGCTTGTGGTTGGAATTGATTATCTGGAAGTTGAGCCAATTCCGGGCGTCGTGATCCTGCAAAAGGATTTCCTTGACGACGATGCGCCAGACGAGCTTATGAAAGCACTGGGTGGGCGCCGTCCTGATCTGGTCATGTCCGATATGGCTGCCCCAACCACAGGCCACCGTCAGACAGATCACCTGCGCACAGCATACCTATTCGAGATCGCCATCGATTTCGCGCGCCAGAACCTGAATGAAGGGGGAGCCTTCCTCTCCAAGGTCTTTGCTGGAGGTGCTGAGGCAAAGCTGCTTCAGGAGCTGAAAAAAAGAATTCAAATCTGTGGTGCACATCAAGCCACCAGCAAGCCGCAAAGGCAGCCCGGAGATGTTTATTCTCGCCAAGGGTTTTAAAGGCTCAAAATAATCTACTAAGGCTGGTTTCGACCGGCCTTTTTTATTGCTGCATATATGCTTCATCGTTCAGCTTATGCTTTCCAAGCTCTGCTGGCAGGAACCAATAGAGCACAACCGAAAGCAACGTGATCGAACCAGTGATGATGGACAGCCAGATAAAGTCTGGTCCCGAAAGTGTGGGCTCTTCTGTGATACTCTGGAAGATATGCAATACCGCCGCGGCAAAGCCAACGGAAAGCGCAATTGAAAGCTGCTGCACAAGCTAGCAAAGCTCACGCCTGAGTTGACTAGGGTTCGGGTGATATCTGTATAACTGACCGTATTGGATGACGTAAATACAACGCTACGAGAAAATCCAATAAGTAGACTGAGCAGCGTGACGGCCACAATTGATTTGGTAAGCCATACAAAGCCGGTGGCCAGTGTAAGCGTGGCGAGTACTGCTATGAACGGTATCAATGTGCCGCGAAAACCGAGAGTTTTGATCAAGGGGTAAGCGACGATTCTTGAAAGCAACGCCCCAACTGCAGCAGCCCCCATAAGCAGACCGGTAACCAGCGTGTTGTATCCCATCAGGATTTGCAGGATTAATGGCATAACAAATGCAAACGAAGACACTCCGACGCGTAACGGGACCTGCCCCATATTCGCAAGGCGGTAACTTGCGTTTTCGAAGAGTTTCAAATCAATGAGAGGATGGCGCGCGCGTTTCGAATGCCATGTGAACGCCAGGCCGCATAACAGGCTGGCCCCGAAAAAGCCGATCGGGATTGACGCATCATTGGTAAATCTCATCAAGTTCGTGATTCCAGAGAGCAGTAACGCAGCGGTGCTTCCAAGTAGAACAAAACCTAGAAAATCAAAGGGTATTTTGTCCTTGCTCTTGTAGTTGCGAAAATAGAAACTGCTCATCATACCAGCTGCAATGCAGACTGGGACGTTGAGCAAAAAGATCCATCTCCAACTCAGGTAGTGTACAATCACGCCACCGATGAAGGGGCCGAGGGCCGTTCCGACTGCGGACGGTATGACCACCCAAACCATTGCTTGTACAAGATTTTTGGATCCTGCCATCCGTATAACAGTCAATCGGCGATCGGCATCAAGAACGCGCCCGCAAGGCCTTGCACGCTGCGCGCAATTAGCAACTGTGTGAGGTTGGCGGAAAACGCGCACGCAAGAGACATAGTCAAGAACAGCAGGCTGCCGAAATGTATAAGCGCTTTGATCCAAACCGATCAGCCGCCCAGCCCGACATGGGAATAAAAATCGCGAGTGTAAGCTGATAGAGCGAGATTGTCAGATGTAAGGAAAGTGGGTTGATCTCCAGGTCTTTCGCGATGGTGGGAATTGCAGTGCCCAGTACCGTGCCGTCCAGCTGGATGAGCAAAAATGTCATGCCAACGATCACAGTCGTCATTCGAAGGCGGTGTGGCATGCTTTGGGCTTTCGATTCTGAGAAGATGGGCAAGACTTGCTCAAAGACTTCTATGGGCTCACCAAGTGGTCTACAAACCGAAGGCACCCTAGTAGAGCACAGTCTACCAACAGTTATTGCAGTGCCTTGCAATTGAGTGAAATCAAGGCGGGACGCAATAATTATGCAGCCCGTTTTCTGAAATCAACAACTTCCCCCTTTTCAAATCACAAAAGCCGTGGTAGTGACCCGCGTCAACTTCTCTAGAAATTCAGGCAACTCTGCAGTCAAATCCACTTGAGCAGGGAGTGGGTCAGGGCGGTCTATACACATCCGAAGGGAACTTGGCGATGCCTACATTTTACGAACCATCCTCTGGTCACGAAGCGTTGACTTTTGATGATGTTCTGCTCCTCCCAGGGCATTCCGAGGTCATGCCAGCGCAGGTAGACCTACGTTCGCGGATCTCTCGCAATCTTCAATTGCATTTGCCTATTCTCTCCTCCGCGATGGACACGGTAACCGAGGGACGCCTCGCAATTGCTATGGCGCAAGCCGGTGGTCTGGGTATCGTTCACAAGAACATGACGCCAGAACGGCAGGCTGAAGAAGTCCGCCAGGTGAAGAAGTTCGAAAGCGGCATGGTGGTCAATCCACTGGTGATTGGTCCGGACGCAACTTTGGAAGACGCTCTCAACCTCATGGAAGCGCATAAGATCTCAGGCATTCCGGTTGTTGAAAATGGTGGTCGCGGCGGCGCATCTACCGGTCGCCTCGTTGGTATTCTCACCAACGTGATGTGCGCTTTGCATCAAACCCTGAGCAGCTTGTGTGTGAGCTGATGACCCGGGAGAATCTGGTCACAGTGCGCGATAACGTTCGACAGGACGAAGCCAAGCGCCTTCTGCATCAACACCGTATCGAAAAACTTCTGGTGGTTGATGACAACCAGTGCTGTGTCGGCCTGATCACCGTCAAGGACATGGAAAAAGCACAGCTCAACCGAATGCCTCTAAAGATGAGCAAGGACGCCTTCTTGTTGGTGCAGCAACAAGCGTTGGTGAAGACGGTATGCGCCGTGCAGAAGCTCTGATCGAAGCTCAGGTTGATTTGCTGGTGGTGGACACCGCGCATGGTCACTCACAGGCTGTAATTGATCAGGTTGCAGCCATCAAGAAGCGCTTCCCGAATGTGGAACTGGTGGCTGGTAATGTCGCAACTCCGGCAGCAACCAAAGCTTTGATTGATGCAGGTGCTGATGCTGTAAAAGTGGGTATTGGTCCAGGCTCTATCTGTACGACCCGCGTTGTTGCCGGTGTTGGTGTACCGCAGCTCACCGCGATCCTTGATTGTGCAGAAGAAGCAGCCAAGGCAGATGTGCCGATCATCGCAGATGGTGGCATCAAGTTTTCTGGCGATATGGCAAAAGCATTTGCAGCAGGCGCAGGCTCTTGTATGGTTGGCTCTCTGCTCGCTGGTACGGAAGAAAGCCCAGGCGAAGTCTACCTGCATCAGGGCCGTTCCTACAAAGCTTATCGGGGCATGGGCTCCGTCGGCGCAATGGCCCGCGGTTCCGCGGACCGTTACTTCCAGGCCGAAGTCTCCGACAAGCTGAAATTGGTTCCAGAAGGTATTGAGGGACAGGTGCCATACAAAGGTCCTCTCTCATCCGTGCTTCACCAACTCGCAGGCGGCGTCCGTGCCTCTATGGGCTACGTCGGTGCGCCAACGCTGAAAGAATACAAAGCCCGCGCAACCTTCGTTCGCATCTCCAGCGCTTCCCTAAGAGAAAACCACCCTCACGACGTCTCCATTACCCGCGAGAGCCCAAACTATCCGGGCGCAGTTTGATGATGTCCCGCTGAACGGCGATTTCTTCTTTTAAGTGCGATGATCTGCGGCGATCGGGTGCTCGACCCGATCGCCGCAGTTTTTTTTGTATTCCACGACTATCCTAAAATGAACAATTGGTGCTGCGCCATACTCATCGAATTACCTGCATGAAGGTCACCGTCATAGCCTCTATCTTACCAACTTCTCTGGTCAAAAGCTGTGTGTGTCATGAAGTAGCGAGCAAACTCAATAACTGATTGTATTTTCGCGACTATCTCCCAAATCTGGCTGATTGGAACGATGCAGCACGCAAGAAATTGTTGAATGAGGTGATGTGAGGTTGCCTCACGCATGGTATGCACTATTGAAATGCCCAGAGTATTGGCCTAAACGCTGCTCAGCGAAACGAATAAATCGAAAAATAGAATTCACGGAATTAAGGATCATTCATGCGCGACGGTGGACGAATTGCGGCTGCAATTGAAGTGCTGACAGAAATAAACGAGCGCCGCCGTCCTGTGCAGGAAGCCCTGAAGGATTGGGGTAATAAACACAGGTTTGCAGGGTCCGGGGACCGTGTTGCCATCGGCAACCTCGTTTTTGATGCGCTGCGCCACAGATTATCCCATGCGCAGGCAATGGGCTCAGATAGTGCCCGCGCACTTGTGTTGGCGACCTATATTTGGGGCTGGAATAATCAGGTCGACAAGCTGGATCAGGTGATGGAGGAGGATCGTCACGCTCCCGAACCTCTTTCAGAGGCGGAACGCATCGCGCTTATTGAAAATAAGCAGGTCGGTGATGATCATCAGATTTCTGCAAATATCCCAGAGTGGCTCTGGCCACATTTTCTGGCTAACTTCGGCGAAGAAGCGCTTGCAGTCGGACGGTCTTTGTCCGAGCGCGCGCCAATTGATCTGCGCGTCAATACGCTGAAAAGCTCTCAGGAAAAAGTGCTCAAACGCTTGTCCCACCTTCATCCTGAAGAAAGCGGCTTGTCTCCGGTGGGCGTTCGTCTTGAACCCGTCGTTGGGCCTCGTAAGTCTCCTCACGTTCAGGCGGAAGAAAGCTTTCGTAAAGGCTGGTTCGAACTGCAGGATGAAGCCTCTCAGATTGCATCAATCCTATCTGGTGCCCAGCCGGGAGAGCAGGTTCTGGACCTGTGTGCAGGCGGTGGTGGCAAAAGCCTTGCTCTTGCAGCGCAAATGCAGAACAAGGGTCAGATTTATGCCTTTGATGCCCACAAAACACGCTTGGCTCCGCTTTACGACCGCATGGCCCGCGCCGGTGTAAGAAACATCCAGACCATTGATCCGCAAACCGGCTCACTGGATATCTGCGAAGGCAAGATGGACCGTGTGTTCGTGGATGCACCGTGTTCTGGAACTGGTGTATGGCGCCGTCGGCCAGATACCAAATGGCGCGTCACAGAAAATGCGCTTAACGGCCGTGTGGAAGATCAGGCGCAGGTACTGGAAACAGCAACACGTTTTGTCCGTGAAGGCGGCAAGCTGATTTACGCGACCTGCTCACTGATCCCCGCAGAAAACCAGTTGCAAGTCCAGGCGTTCCTCGAAAAGCATGCTGATTTTAAACTGGTTGATTTGGCGCCCGTTTGGGAAGAGCATTTTGGTGAAGTTACCGCACGCCGTCCGCTGTTCAAAGATGGCGGCATGATCACGCTAACACCGTACCACACCGGCACCGACGGGTTCTTCATCGCCATGATGGAACGAAGCTAGCCTCGAGACTTTTAAGCTAGAAGCTCTTGAGAGGCATGTCGCCGTTTCATTGCGACATGCCTTTACGCCAGAAAACAGTAGGCTTAGCTGGAGGCTTTCTCTTCAAGATCTTCTGCAACAGCGGGTGCGCTTTCTGTTACGTCTGCTTCCTCTTCAGAAACAGGTTCCTCACCCAGAGCCTCTTCAAGTTGGATTTCCTCCGGCTCTTCCTCAGTTGGATCTTCAGAACTTTCCTCCGGCTCTGAAACTTGATGGTCGGTTTTCTCTTCGCGAACCGGTCGCTCATATCCTTGCTCGGCAAGATACTCGATTTCTTTGATTGCTGCCTTCGTTGCCTCGAGGAATTGGCTACCTCTGGATTTGGAGGTAAGTACGTCACGAGCAGCATCGGTCGCGCCAGCTGCAGCCAGCGCAGCGCCAAGTGCATTGCTCACCTGCTTGTTGCCCGGTGCAAGCCGCCATGCCTCTGCAGCGTGGTAAACTCCGGCATATACCAGCCCCAGCTTACGCTTCCCAATGCTCAGATGAACCAGCGCAACAGCGCTGTCTGGTTCGCAGGCATGGGCCAGCTCAAAACTTTCAACAGCGCTCGCGTGGTTTTCGTCCAGCATATAAGCGTGGCCCATCGCAATCAGAACTTCCACATTCCGCGGCTGCAGATCATGCGCCTTTTCCAAAGTTTCCAACGCTTTGTCGCCCTTCTTGCGAAGAATGAGAACCTTAGACAGGCCAAGCAGGGCAGGGACGTACTGCGGATCAATTCTTAGGGCGCGCGGTAGTTCAGGGTGGCTGCCTCGGCTTTGGTCTCCGCACTCAATGCGTCACCAAGTAACGAAAGAGCTGCAGCGCTGCCTGGAATCTGCTGCACAAGACGTCGGGCGTAAGGCACAGCCTGCGCGTGTCCGTGCATCTTGATCAAAATGGTGGCAAGTCCGTAAAGTGCATTCCGGTTGTTGGGTTCTGCCTCTACGACTGCATCAAAGGCTTCCTTCGCCTGCTCCAGATATCCCAACAAAAGCAGCGCATTGCCCATATTGGCGCGCGCAGCTAGGTGTTCTGGCTTCATAAACAACACCTTGCGCAGGTGCGCGACAGATTCCCGTAGGTCTCCGTTACGCAGCATGATTGTTGCCATCTTGAAAAGGAGCTCCACATCGTCTGGGTAGCGTCCAACAAGATCCTGATACACAGGGAGCACTTCATCAAAGCGTTCTTCCTGTTCCAGATAGGCAACCGCATCCAGCGCGGCGTTGATTTTCTCTTGCCGGGTGTTTGTGTCCGGCGTTCCACGCAGTGTCTCTGTCATTTTTTTTACGGACCCCCTTGTTGGCAGTGCCGTCCGTAGACCCAGTGTAATGGATCTGCTGACAGGCAATTCTGCGAATCAAATTCGTACCTATGCACCGTAAAGCGTAAGCGCTTGGCAAATCAGCGTCAAAGGTGGAACGGGTTGATCTTGTAGGAAGGCGTGGATAGATGATATTGAACGCATCAAAACCATATTCAAGGGCTAGTGCCTTGGAATAATCACCAATATTCAAGTCAGATTAACCATTTTCCGGTTTTCTTGCCGGGCAATGGAATGAAGCAAAGCATTCGACGCAGGGCAAAAGGGTTATGGCGGAGAAATACCGTGCCAAATTAACGACACAGGCAAGCTTGTTTGAAGACGAACACAATGTTGAGCTGCTCAACTATCTGCCTTTGCGCATCATCGCAACAGGCCGCTTTATCGAGCGTCGTCTCTCAGAGCATCTGCAAAGACACTATGGTCTGTCTCTGCCGTCCTGGTTGGTGCTGAGCGCACTGGAACGGCTGGGCTCTGTTTCTGTGCGCGAGCTTGGGCCGGTGATCGGGCTGGATACGGTGGCGGTGTCCCGTGCAGTCAAGCGCCTGACCGAAGCAAACCTGATCAAAAAGCAGGAGCATCCCAGAGACCGGCGTCTTGTCCGCCTGAGCTTGACAGAGGATGGCCGCGTGGTGCTGCGCGCGCTGGAAGCCCAACTCAAACAGCTGGAGAAGAATCTGTTGCCGCAACTGGACGTTCAGGAGCGCATTAGATTGGGGCAAATGATGAGCAGAATCGAAGAACATGAGCAGTCGATTTTGTAGCCGGCTGGGCCGCCTTTCACTGCACACAGAAAAACACCCTGCGCTCTTTACGTAACTCAGAAATTTCCGTTCAAAAGACCTTCCCAAATCAATGCGTTCAGAGTAGAAGCTGCGCATGACTGACCGCATCCTCATTATTGATTTTGGGTCTCAGGTCACTCAGCTCATTGCGCGCCGCGTGCGCGAGTCTGGTGTGTACTCCGAGATCGTTCCGTTCCAGTCTGCAGAAGCTGCTTTTAAGGAGATGAATCCAAAAGCAGTGATCCTGTCAGGTGGTCCGGCATCCACGACTGAAATGGGGAGCCCGCGCGCGCCCCAGATCGTATTCGAGGCAGGTATCCCTGTCCTTGGAATTTGTTATGGTCAGCAGACCATGTGCGCCCAGTTGGGCGGCGAAGTTGCTACATCCGACCACAAAGAGTTTGGTCGCGCTTTTGTTTCCGTTGAGAAGTTTTCTCCTTTATTTGAAGGCTGCTGGGACAAAGGCACAAATCATCAGGTTTGGATGAGCCACGGCGACCGAGTCGTATCTCTTCCCGAAGGGTTTGAAGTGATCGGTATTTCAGAAGGCGCGCCGTTTGCAGCAATTGCAGACGAGAAACGCCACTTCTACGCCGTTCAGTTCCACCCGGAAGTGGTGCACACTCCAGATGGTGCAAAGCTCATCGAGAATTTCACCCACAAGATCGCAGGCTGTTCAGGCGACTGGACAATGGCGGAATACCGCCAGCAGGCCATTCAGGCGATCCGTGATCAGGTTGGCGATGGCAAAGTGATTTGTGGTTTGTCTGGCGGGGTTGACAGTTCTGTCGCTGCCGTCCTGATCCACGAAGCCATTGGCGACCAGCTCACCTGTATCTATGTCGACCACGGCCTGATGCGCATGGGTGAGACGGAGCAGGTTCTGACGATGTTCCGCGATCACTACAACATCCCGCTGGTCCACGTAGACGCATCTGACCTGTTCATTGGTCAGCTGGAAGGTGAAAGCGATCCGGAAGTCAAACGCAAAACCATCGGTAAGCTTTTCATCGAAGTCTTCGAAGATGAAGCGAAAAAGCTGGGTGGGGCAGACTTCCTTGCGCAGGGAACCTTGTACCCTGACGTAATCGAAAGCGTTTCCTTTACCGGTGGCCCTTCCGTGACCATCAAGTCGCACCACAACGTGGGCGGTTTACCAGAGCGCATGAATATGCAGCTGGTTGAGCCACTTCGCGAGCTGTTCAAAGACGAAGTACGTAATCTTGGTCGCGAACTTGGTTTGCCGGATAGCTTTATCGGACGCCACCCATTCCCTGGCCCAGGTCTTGCGATCCGTTGTCCGGGCGGTATCACCCGTGAAAAGCTGGATATTCTGCGTCAGGCAGATGCCATCTATCTGGATGAAATCCGCAAAGCTGGTCTGTACGATGCCATCTGGCAGGCCTTCGCTGTTCTGCTTCCGGTTCAAACCGTGGGCGTAATGGGCGATGGCCGCACCTACGAGTTCGTCTGTGCCTTGCGCGCAGTGACCTCCGTAGACGGCATGACAGCTGACTTCTATCACTACGATATGGAATTCCTTGGCAGGGCAGCGACCCGCATCATCAACGAAGTTCGCGGCATCAACCGCGTCGTTTATGATGTCACCTCCAAGCCTCCGGGCACCATCGAGTGGGAATAAACTGATTAAAAGCCGGGGAGGAGACTTCCCGGCTTTTTTCTTGGGAACCTCTCTTTGTCTAACCCAATTTTGCACGGATTTCCAACAGGGTCTGATCATCCATATTAAAGCGTGTTCTCAAACGGAATGGGGCAGCGTTCGATGGAGTTACCCGAGGCAGAATTGCATTTGACGGAACTGGACAAAGAGTTCCTGCTTTGTCAAAGGACTGATCTGATTGGTAAGGACGAGGAAGCAGTTCTGCGTCTTTACAGAAAACACATTGCCAAGCAGTCAGAATTCTAAAAGGCCACGTGCCGAACCTTTCCGACAAGGGGCGCTTTCTGGATATCGGTTGCGGCCTTGGATTTGGCCTGCTTGTGCTCAAAGAGCTGTATGGCTTAGATCATCAGTTTGTCGGTTTGGATAAAGACGGTAGAGATAATGAGATCAAGTATGGCTACCAGCCTCAGGCCGAGATCTATAACGACCTTCAGCGCATCGCCGAGAACTTGCAGCTGAACGGCATTGCCCTTGAAAACCTCGATCTTGTCAATCTAAACGAGGATCCGTTTCCAACTGGGACATTTGATGTGGTTGTGTCTTTTCTCGCCTACGGCTGGCACTTTCCAATTTCGACCTATCTTGAGAGCCTGAAACAAATCACGAGAAAACGCAGCATTATCTACCTCGATCTGCGCCGCCGTACAGATGGGCTTTCAACAATGGCCAGAGAGTTTGATCTTGTCTGGGCACGAGAAAACAAAAAGGGCCACAGTACAATTTGGAGAGCGCGTTAAGGCCAACGGTGCAGGCAATTATCCAATCAACTTCGCGCAAGCCAAACAATAAAGTGCCGCAGTGTCTGCGCGTAAGCGTGCTTCGGGAATGTCTTCTCCGCACTCCAGACAGAAACCGTATTCGTCTTCTTTGATCCGTTGGAGGGCGCTTTCGATTCGCTGTAGCTCTCTGGTGCGCTGACGGTCGTTGGCTTGTGCCATGGCCTGTCGCTGCATGGCGTCCATTCGGGACAGGCGACCAACCGATTGCTGATCAAGGGCAACGGTTGCACGTTCTGCCTCGGAAATTTCGGAGAGTTCAGTAAGCTCTTTCTTGCGCGCAAGAAGCAAACCCCGTGCTTCATTGAGGCTCAGTACCATCAGATCATTCCCCCAGCCCATGAAAAAGTCATTATGAGCGAGAAAGAAGAGGCTGCGCAAGCAAAACAAAAGCGCCCATCCAAGTGGGCGCTTAGGAAAAGACTTTAGATTTTCATCAGGCTGGAAACGGTTTGCTTCTCGCCAACGAACTCGACACCAAGCGAGTCTGCAGTCCGCCATCGGACTTCAACCTGCACACGCTGACGCAAATGAACCAGATAGAGGTAGAACTCATCTGGAACGTCCATTGTTGTTTCCATCTTCAAGCGCGCGCCAAATTCGGATAAATCGCGAATAACACAGTCAAGAACCATCGAATGATTGGCGAAGACAATGCGTCCTTCCTTCAAGGTGCGACGGCGACGAGCCCGACGACGCTCATCATATTCTGTTGCGCTGTCACTTTCGGACATGGAGCTTCCCAAGTGGTGTTTCTGTTTGAGGGACCATTTGACCTATCAAAAAATAGGAGTCACACAGTCAAGTTATGCTATATGCAGGTGAATAACCCACTCTGATTTACCTAGAAACCCTCTACGATCTCAAGGGCTATTTGAAAAAGAATTGGGTAAATATAGTAAGTGCTTACGTATGGACTATCGAGTGCATTGATATTTCACGACGTATAGCGAAAGTGCATAAGCTCAACTTTGGGCTTAAACGTAAAAAAAACAAATCTAAAGGCTCACTCGATGACGCTGCTACTTCTCGGGCTTTTTATCTTTTTGGGAATTCATTTCCTCCCATCATTCCCTGGGCTTCGTGATTCCGTTGTCCAGCGCATTGGCTTGAATCCGTATAGAGTGCTTTATTCCCTGATCGTGCTGACAGGCCTGTTTTTCATGATCTACGGCTTTGCTCTGGCTCGTCAGGAAGACTGGTACCCGCTCTATATAACGCCGTTCTGGATGCGCCATCTGGCAATGACGCTGCTCCTCCCGGTCTTCATACTGGTATTCGCCAAATTCATTCGCGGCAATATCGCTAAATGGACCAAGGACCCGGTGATCCTTGCGGTAAAAATCTGGGCGATCTCACACTTGCTTGTAAACGGTGAGCCATATTCGGTAGCCCTATTTGGCGGCTTCCTTGTCTGGGCAATCTGGGCGCGAATTTCCCTGAAAAAAATTCAACCGCAAGAACACAGAGACCGAACAGTTCCCCCACGCTCTGCGCAATGACATCATAAGCGTAGTCCTGGGTGGCTTGCTGTATGGTCTGTTCGTCTGGAAAGTGCACGAACTGCTGATCGGAATGCCGATCCTTACTTAAACGACTCTTTTCCAACTCAAAGCATTGAAAACAGACCGCCTGTGTGACCTACCAGTCATGCAGGCGGTCATTTTTTTTGAGCCTTTCCGTGGGCCTAAAGATTGTTTTGCAATTCCCATTCGCGTGAAATACGTTGTGCCCGATTGACCATGGGGGAGAACCATTTATGACTTATTTGATTTCAGGCCTTGCAGCTTTTCTGCTTGTACATTTGATCCCGTCCTTCTCAGGACTAAGAGAGACATTGGTACAGCGCCTGTCTTTCAATGGGTATCGAGGCCTTTACACAATTGTTGCACTCGGCGGTCTGGTCGCCGTAGTTTATGGCTTCGGAGTCGCCTGGAACGCTGATTATGCGCCATGGTATGTGGCTCCAAGCTGGAGTCGCCATGTGACCATGCTTTTGATGCTGCCGGTTTTCCCGCTTTTCTTTGCATCTCAGCTGAAGGGTAATATCACCCGCGTAACCAAGCACCCGCTTATCAACGCAACAAAATTCTGGGCCATCGCGCACCTGTTTGCCAATGGTGAGCCGTATTCAGTGCTCTTGTTTGGCGCATTCCTGATCTGGGCGATCATTGTCAGAATCTCCATTGCCCGCCGCGAAAGGTAACGCCGCCAGTTCATGACTATCCAAATGCCGTGAGAAACGATGTGATCTCCGTCGTCCTCGGTCTGATTGTCTACGGTCTGTTCGTGTGGAAACTACATGCAATTTTGATCGGTGTGCCGATCGTAGCTTGACCTTTTGCATGTGTTAAGGTTTCAAGACAGATATGAAAGTGGTTCTCTCCTGCATTTGCTCTGGTAAATGTAGGTGGGGAAACTCTTTTCTTGCCCTAAATATGCCACTAATCGGTTGAAAGAGGTAAGGGAAGAGGTTTGCCTGCGGCTCTGTTGGTTTTAATGTGACGCCGCCCATTGGGATACCACAAACCTAAGAATCGTTGCTGCAGGAACATTTGAAGTTATGTCCGACATTTTTCGCGAAGTCGATGAAGAAGTAAGAAGCGACCAGTTTTCAAAGCTTTGGAAGCGCTTTGCTCCGTTTGTATACCTGACAGCAGGTCTTATCGTTGTAGGTACTGCAGGGTATCGCGGCTATGATTACTGGCAGAGTAAACAGTCTCAGTCCGCTGGTGCAGAGTTTCTGGAAGCTGTTAAGCTTTCCGATGCAGGCAATCACACAGAGGCGCAAGCATCTTTCGTTTCCATGGAAGGCAGTATTGGCGGTTATCCGATGATGGCCAAAATGCGCATTGGAACGGAACTGGCGCTGCAGGCAAAACCGAAGACGCCATCAAAGCTTTTGAAGATGTAGCAGCTGACAGCTCCACTCCAACAGTCTACAAGGGTCTTGCAAACATCCGCGCAGCATACCTTCTGTTGGACAGCGGAGATTTGGCTGCGGTGAAGCAGAACACCGAAGTACTTGCTGTTGCGGGCAATACATGGCGCTTCTCTGCATTGGAAATTCTGGGCGCTGCTGAATACAAGGTTGGTAATCTGGAAGCTGCACGCACACGCTTTAGTGAAATTGTTGCTGATGCAGCAGCACCATCAGACATTTCCGGACGGGCACAGATCTATCTTGAACTGATTACCTCTGCATTGGGCGAAGACGAAAAGGGGACTGAATAAGTGGGCGAGACCAAAAGAAAGTCTTGGAAGACTTTGATTGGAACCAGCGCGCTAGCGCTGACGCTGGCAGGTTGTTCTTCTCTTTCCAGTTTGAATCCATTCGGCGGCGATGATGAGTTCCTTGAGGCGATCGTCAGCCTCTTTATACGGGCACAGTAACTTCTTCTGCATCAGGCGCGGCCGCCACCATTGGCGCTGCCACAGGTGGGTCAACCTGGCCAACTGCTGCTGGCCCACGAAACAATGACCCCGGCAATATTGCCATCAACGTGACTGGAAACGTGGCATGGTCCTCCAGTATCGGACAGGTCCGCCGTTCTGGGTTCTTCGGTATTGGCTCCAGCAACCCGCGCACAGCAGCGCGTCCGGTGTCTGATGGGCAGCGATTTACGTCTATAAATCAGACGGAAACCTTGTTGCTCTGACGACAGGCGGTGCTCAGGTCTTCACCAAAGACCTTGGACCCCAAAATGAACGGGAAGTCGCTGCAGGCGGTGGTGTTGTGCTTGACGGAAGCAAGATCTTCGTCGCAACCGCCTACCGCAATGTTTACGCGCTTGATAAGGCCGGAAACATTCTCTGGACCAAGACGCTCGACACCCCGGCACGCGGCGCTCCAGCAGCATCTAACGGCATGGTCGTCGTTGTAACACAAGACAATGAAGTGATCGGTCTGAACCAGTCAGATGGTGAGCAGGCATGGTCCTTCGCCGGTATTGCAGAGAACGCAGGCCTGCTTTCCTCTGCAAATCCGGCAGTTTCCGGCAGCACCGTTGTTGTGCCTTTTTCCTCAGGCGAGGTTATGGCGCTTGACATTAACACCGGTGAGCTAAATGGATCGATACCGTTGCACGGTCCTTCCGTACACGCGCAGTCTCTGGTCTGACAGATGTATCCGCAAGCCCGGTCATTTCTGGCAACACGGTTGTGGCAACTTCCGTTGCTGGCCGTACACTGGGCATTGCACTGGGAGATGGCGAACGTCTATGGGAGGCTGATTTCGGGGCCGTGCATACGCCGGTTGTTTCCGGGGGCACCGTGTTCCTGATTGGCCTGGATAACAAGATGCACGCGATCTCAAGCAGAAACGGCAATCTTCTCTGGACGGCCGAGTTGCCATCTGGTGAAGGTGGCGGCAGAAATGTCAACTGGGCAGGTCCAATTCTGGCCAATGGCCAGCTCTACGCCGTGTCTAGCAACGGTTATCTTGCATCAGTGGATGCAAAAACCGGTCAGGCATCCGCATCGCGGAAAGTGACCGATGGCGTATTTGTATCACCAATTGTTGCTGGTGGACGTATGATCGTTCTCACCAGTGATGGAGCGGTTGCGGCGCTGAACTAGCGCCGTAGACCAGACGAGGAGTATTCGCGTGACTGCGACAGTCGCCATTATTGGCAGACCTAATGTTGGCAAGTCGACGCTCTTCAATCGCCTTGTAGGCAAGCGCTTAGCGCTTGTCGATGATACCCCAGGTGTGACCCGTGACCGTAGGTCCGGTGATGCACGCTTGGGCGATTTGCGATTCAGGATCGTTGATACTGCTGGCTTGGAAGAAGCAGAGGCAGCAAGCCTCGAGGGGCGCATGCGCGCCCAGACAGAAGAAGCAATCCGGGAAGCGGATGCATGCTTATTCCTTATCGATGCACGCGCAGGTTTGATGCCGCTCGATGAGCACTTTGCGAACCTTCTTCGCCGGGCCCAGACCCCTGTGATCCTTTGTGCCAACAAGGCCGAAGGTAAAGCAGGTGATGGTGGCCTTTACGATTCGTTCACGCTTGGACTGGGTGATCCTATTGCCCTGTCTGCGGAACACGGGGAAGGCCTTTCCGAGCTCTACGATTTTCTGCGTCCAATTGTCGATGCGGCAGACGAAGCCGAGGAGTCCTCTGAGTTTTCCGAGGCGCGCACGGATGTGGATGTTGAGGATGAAGAAATCGACGAGCCGGTTGGCACCGTCGAGCGTCCTTTACGCATGGCTATTGTGGGACGTCCAAATGCTGGTAAATCCACGCTCATCAACCAGATGCTGGGTGAAGAGCGACTGCTGACCGGTCCTGAGGCTGGCATCACCCGCGATAGTATCTCTGTTGAGTGGGAGTGGCAGGATCACCACGTCAAAGTATTTGACACCGCCGGTATCCGCAAAAAGGCCCGCGTTCAGGAAAAGCTTGAAAAGCTCTCCGTTGCAGATGCTCTGCGCGCTATAAAATTTGCGGAAGTTGTGGTTGTCACCCTTGATGCGACGATCTCCTTTGAGAAGCAGGATCTGCAAATCATCGATCTGTGTGCCCGTGAAGGCCGCGCAATCGTGATTGCCATCAACAAGTGGGATCTGATCGAAGATCGTGAAGATGCGTGGGGCACATTAAAGATGCTCAGAACCGCTATCTGAACCAGCTGCGCGGCGTTGAGATCATCACTATGTCCGGTATCAACGGGCAGGGGCTTGATAAGCTCATGCAGGCAGTCTTCCGTGCCTACGAGATGTGGAACAAACGCGTCGGCACATCCGGCCTTAACCGTTGGCTGGAAGGCGTCCTGATCCACCATCCGCCGCCAGCAGTGTCTGGTCGTCGTGTGCGCCTGCGTTTCATGACGCAGCCAAAAACACGCCCACCGCACTTTGTGGTGTTCAGCTCCAAGCCGGACAATCTGCCTGAGAGCTACACCCGCTACCTTGTGAACGGTCTTCGCGAGCGCTTTGACATCAAAGGCACGCCTATTCGCCTGTCCTATCGAAAAGGCGACAACCCGTACCACAAGAAAAGAAAATGATTTCGGTTCCATAGCACTTCAAAAAGGGCAGCTCTCAGCTGCCCTTTTTGTGGCCCATTCCAAAAAGCAAAAAAAATGCGTCGGGGTTCTGCCCACTAGCGTGCAGGTGAATTCTACTTTAGAAGTATCACTAGCGCGGCCAACAAATTGCAATTCCTCCTGAAACTGCATCTGATCGTGCTCACTATATGCATACCACATAGAAAATAGAGGCCCCATGTCACAAGACCGTTTCACCTTCGCCAAGGCTCTGGTTAAGCGCGCTGGCGTATTTGCGCACGAGTATTACATGCGTCTGGACACTCTCAATATCGAGAGTAAGGGGCACCAGGATATGGTGTCAGAGGCTGATCGTGATACCGAAGCGCTTGTCCGTAATGCAATCGCACAAGCGTATCCCGAGGACACCATCGTGGGAGAAGAGGATGGCGTCGACAAAGGCACCTCTGAATACACATGGATCATCGATCCGATCGATGGAACCGCGAATTTCGTTGCCAGTATTCCGCAGTGGTGCGTTATCATAGCTTGTGTGAAAAATGACGAGAAGCACATCGGCGTTATCTATGATCCGTGTGCAGATGAGCTGTTTGCTGCTGAGAACGGCAAGGGCGCAACGATTAATGGCGTGCCGATGAAAGTCTCGACGAGCCAATCTCTTTCCAACGGGTCTCTCGGTCTGGGCTACAACTCACGTGGGCATAAACAGTCAATCAAGAATGCCTTGATCTGCTGATTGATGACGGAGGGATCTTTTTCCGCAATGCCTCTGGAGGCTTGATGCTCGCTTATGCTGCTTCTGGCCGCCTCATTGGCTACATTGAAGACCATATGAACTCATGGGACTGCATGGCAGGCTTGACCCTCATGGAAGAGGCCGGCGGTATAGTCCAGGAGATCGACGTGCAAGATGCTGTCTTGAACGGCTGTAAGGTTGTTGCAGCCTGTCCAGGTGTGTTTGATCAGGTCAAGGCTTTGACAGACAAATCCTTCGTCTAGAGCGTACTCCCGAAAAGTGGGTTCGGTTTTCGGAGAAGAATACGCGTGAAAATAAACGCTTAGAGCTTGGTGCGTGAATTCATATGAACGCGACATGCTCTAATCGGCCTGAAACCGCCCCCATCAATGCAAAAAGCCCCGGCAGTGAACCGGGGCTTTTAGATTTCTATAACAGCAGGCCGTGCTTAGTAGGACGGCTCAACGAAATCGCGCAGGGTCTTGATCTGGTAGTCGTAGATGCGACCATTCTCTTCGCTCTCAGGCAGACAGAAGCGCACAATATCATCGGAAACTTCGGAGGCGTGTGGCAAAGTCATTGGATCTTCACCCGGCATCGCTTTGGCCCGCATCCCTGTTCGTGTAGCACCCGGATTGACCAACATGGACTTTACATTGGTCTTACGCGTTTCGTTCACATAGGTATGGACCAGCGCCTCCAGAGCAGCTTTGGAGATGGAGTAAGGTCCCCAGTAGGCACGACACCGTTGCGAAGCTGATGAGGTCAGGAAGACCGCACGGCCAGCATCCGACTGACGTAACAGCGGGTCCAGTGACCGAAGCAGACGCCAGTTCGCCGTCACGTTGATTTTCATGACATCATCGAACTTCTTTGGATCAACGTGACCAAGTGGAGATGTCGGCCCGAGAATACCAGCATTACCCACCAGAATGTCGAGCTTCTTCCAACGTTCAAAGATTGCAGCACCCAGACGATCAATCGCGTCAAAATCGGTCAGGTCGAGTGGCACAAGCGTGGCCGAGCTGCCAACCTGCTGGATTTCATCATCCAGCTCTTCCAGTCCGCCAACAGTACGCGCAACAGCAATAACGTGCGCCCCTTCTTCAGCAAGCTTTTTCGCAGCAAAATAGCCGATGCCACGGGATGCACCCGTGACAACGGCCACACGACCTTCAAGTCTTTTGGAACTCATTGAACTTAACCAGTTTCTACAAGGCGGGGAGCCTGACGTGTGTCTACATCGTCAGACAGATCTGTCAGCGGGGTAGGGTAGTCCCCTGTAAAGCAGTGATCAGTGAACTGCGGGTTCTCGTTGTCACGGCCATTCTCATGGCCCATGGCACGGTAGACGCCATCAATGCTCAGAAAGGCGAGTGTGTCTGCGCCAATATACTTGCGCATGCCTTCAAGGTCATACTTGGCCGCAAGCAGCTTTTCGCGCACCGGCGTATCGATACCGTAGTAATCGGAGAACTTGATTGGAGGTGAGGCCAGACGGAAATGAACTTCCTTGGCGCCAGCATCCCTGATCATTTGAACGATTTTGACACTGGTGGTACCACGCACAAGACTGTCATCCACCAACACCACACGTTTGCCTTCAATCTGCGCTCTGTTGGCAGAGTGCTTCAGCTTAACACCAAGCGTACGGATTTGCTGTGTTGGCTCAATGAAGGTCCGTCCAACATAGTGGTTTCGGATGATGCCGAGCTCGAACGGAACGCCGCTTTCTGCTGCAAACCCAAGAGCAGCAGGCACACCGGAATCGGGAACCGGAACAATCACATCCGCTTCCACTGCGCTTTCCTGCGCCAGTACACGGCCAAAACGCTTGCGAACGTCATAAACGGAGTGACCATTCAACACGCTGTCCGGACGGGAGAAGTAGATGTACTCGAAGATATCCGGACGGGCAGTGCGCTTGCCGAATGGGAAGTAGCTTTCGATACCACCCGGAGTACAAACAACAACCTCGCCATTCTCCACTTCGCGGATGAATTTTGCGCCAATAATATCAAGCGCGCAGGTCTCGCTGGCCAGAATAGGAGCACCGTTCAGATCACCCAGAACAAGCGGGCGAATTCCAAACGGATCACGTGCGCCAATCAGCTTCTTGCGTGTCAGAGCAACAAGAGAATAAGCGCCTTCCATCTGGCTGATGGCTCGATGAAACGATCAACGATTTTGGTCTCGCGGGAGCGGGCAACCAGCTGCAAAACCACTTCACTGTCAGATGTGGACTGGCAAATAGCGCCATCCTTGATCAGCTGGCGGCGTAGGGTCATTGCATTGGTGAAGTTGCCGTTATGACAGATCGCGATGCCACCGCCATCCAGCTCGGCAAACAACGGCTGAATGTTGCGCAGCGCTGCTTCACCGGTGGTGGAGTAGCGGACGTGACCAACCGCGTAGGGCCCCTTCAGGTTGTCGATGGTTTCTTGATGGGTGAAATGATCACCAACCAGCCCCATATGCCGTTCCGAGCGGAACTGGTCCCCATCAAACGTTACAATGCCAGCAGCTTCCTGTCCGCGATGCTGAAGGGCATGAAGCCCCAGAGCCGTCAGCGCTGCTGCATCATCATGTCCAAGAATGCCAAAAACGCCGCATTCCTCGTGCAGGGTATCGCCGTCAAAATCCGCCTGTAGCTCGGTCAGAGCGGCAGAATTGTTTGATACGCCACTGCTCATGGCATCACTCCTTGGTTCTTACTTGGGCCTAATATCAACGTAAAAGCTTAGTTCTGGCCATCGCCGGAGGCCGTCAACTGATCCAGTCCTCGCCGCTCACTTGGGGAGTAGCGGGCTTCTTCGTCACTGGCTGTGCCTGTTGCTGAGCCATCTGCACCGCCCTGCTGGCGGATCTGGTCCATTATAGCACGCTCTGGGTCATCTGGCAGAGCCGAAACCAGATTCTGGCCGCTGGTTACCAAAAGATGCCTGGATTTAGCATCAATGATCCAGTTTGGCTGCCGAGGCTCGGGTACAAACCAGTTGAAGAATAATAGCGCAACAACAACAAGTAGGAAACCGCGGCTGCGCCAAAGACAAAACCCAGGGTTCTGTCAAGTGCGCCAATGCGGCTGTCCAGCACGAAGTCTGAAATGCGCATGGTGATGTAGCTCACCAGAATCAATGTTACGAGGAACACCGCGCCTGCAGCAATCGCAGTCGCCAGTGTGTCATTGGCCACGTGCTGCAACACAAATGGTTTCAGGCTGCCGTAGAAGAAATAAGCCGCAACCGCTGCAGCCACCCATGATGCAATAGAAAGGACCTCACGAACGAACCCGCGAATCATCGCAAGAACGCCTGAGATCAGCATGATAGCCAATAGAATTCCGTCTAAGAGTGTGATCGGCATCTGTCGACACATGTCCCTTGTTTGACTGGCAGGCAAACCAACAAAAATGCCTGCCGGTTAAAATCAGCCCAGGTAAGTCCCTTAAGCGTTTTCCATTTTATGCGTACTGGCAGCTATATTTGCTACCAAATCTCCAAGCTCCTCAAGTCCTTTAATATGACCAAGCGCTTTGGAGCCTTCTTTCATATTCCCGTCAGGTATAACCGCCTGACCGAATCCAAGCTTTTGAGCTTCCTTTAATCGGGAAGCAGCTTGGGCAACTGGTCGAACCGCGCCAGACAGACTGATTTCGCCGAAATAGACGCATTCGAGGGGAAGAGCAACCCCACTAAGCGATGAGATAAGAGCTGCAGCAACTGCAAGGTCAGCTCCCGGTTCATTAATCCTCAGGCCACCAGCGACGTTCAGATAAACGTCATGCTGTGTAAACTTAACACCGCAGCGCGCTTCTAGCACTGCCAAAATCATGGAGAGGCGTGCGCTGTCCCAGCCGATCACCGCCCGGCGCGGAGTGCCTAGCGGAGAAGGGGCCACAAGCGCTTGCATCTCAACCAGCAAGGGCCGGGTTCCTTCTATTCCGGCAAACACGGCTGAACCTGGAGCAGTGGCGCTGCGCTCACTCAGGAACATGGCGCTGGGGTTCTTTACTTCCCGTAGCCCCTTATCAGACATCTCGAAGACGCCGATCTCATCAGTCGGGCCAAAGCGGTTTTTCACCGCGCGCAAGATTCGGTACTGATGCGCATTATCGCCCTCAAAATAGAGCACAGCATCAACCATATGCTCCACGACACGAGGGCCAGCGATCTGACCATCTTTGGTCACGTGACCAACAAGCACAACAGTGGTGCCGGTTTTCTTGGCAAAACGAACGAGAGCCTGCGCAGAGGCGCGTACCTGTGTCACCGTCCCCGGAGGGGAATCAGCCATCTCTGTCCAAAGTGTCTGGATACTGTCGATGATCACAAGGTTAGGGCGCTCACTACCCTTCTTGTCTTCTAGCGTTGTCAGAATATCTTCAACGCTCGTCTCCGCCGCAAGTTGAACCGGTGCATCCCGCAGTCCAAGACGCTCAGCACGCAGCCGCACCTGATCCACCGCTTCCTCGCCAGAGATATAACGATGTTGTGGCCTTGCAATGCAAGGTGGGCGCTGGCTTGCGTCAACAGAGTGGATTTACCGATTCCCGGATCACCACCAACAAGCAGGGCGGAGCCTTTAACAAAGCCGCCGCCGGTCACCCGGTCCAGCTCAGCTACGCCCGTAACGATTCGCGGCGCTTCTTTGGTTTCGCCTGAAAGCCCAACTAACGGGACAACGCGGCCCTTGGCCCGTGTTGCTGTTTTGGGTCCAGCTCCAATGCCACCAGCCTGCTGCTCTTCCTGAATTGTGTTCCATTCACCGCATGATTCGCAGCGGCCAGCCCATTTAAGTGTGGTTGCCCCACAAGACTGACAGACAAATGAAAGGGAGCGTTTCGCCATTTTGAATTCAGGTTCCTGCCAGTGTTTGGTTCGCTAGCGTTTATAGTGGCGTGTATAGCGTGCTCCTAGGCTACACAGCAATTCATATGGGATCGTTTGAGCAAAGTTTGCCAATTCATCCACGTTTACGTGCGTCCCCATAATCTCAACGGGCGTCCCGCGCGATAAATGCTCTTCAGGGATGTCAGTCACATCAACTGCAATCATGTCCATGGACACGCGGCCAAAGATCGGGGCAAAGTGCCCGTTGATGTATACACGCGCTCCATTGCTGATCATCGGAGCTGCCAACCCGCCGGTGCAGACCATCTGCATATCCTGCATTGATGGTTGCGATTCGGCTTTTCCGTAGTGTTACACGGGAAGCCCCGTATCCCACTGAATCACCTGCCGGAACCTCGCGTAAACTGATGATCTCTCCGTGAACATGGGCCACCGGACGCATTGGGTTCGGTTGGTCGGGAACCGGATTGCCGCCGTAAAGCGCAATACCGGGCCGAACCAAATCGAAATGGTACTCAGGGCCAAGGAAAATCCCCGAAGAATTACACAAAGACCGGCGTGCACCGGGAAAAAAACTCACAAACACGCTGGAACCGAGTGAGCTGCTTTTTATTGAGCGCATGGTCTGGCGTATCCGCACAGGCAAGATGGCTCATGATCAGATCCACTTTGATGCCTTTGAACAAGGCAGAAGATCCAGCGATCTTGCGCGCATCACGTGCGGGCAAACCAAGACGGTGCATGCCCGTATCAAAATGAAGGGCCGCAGGAAGTTCCGCATCAAGCCTTGCGCAAAGGAAGACCATTCAGCAGCCTCTTCATGGCTATTAAGGACCGGCTTCAGATCAAAATCGTAGTAAAACTTCTCATGCTCGCGAAAGAGACCACTCAGAACGTAGATTTCTACGTGCGGTAGCTGCTTGCGCAGTTCAATGCCTTCTTCCGGAAACGCAACAAAAAGACGCGGGCACCAGCATCATAAAGCGCTTTGCCAACCTCAACCGCGCCTGTCCCATAGCCGTTGGCCTTTAAAACCACAGCACAGGTGCAACTCTCGCCCACCTTCTCATTCAGATAGTCCCAGTTGGAGCGCAGAGCGGTTAGGTCAATGATTAGTTTTGCAGCGCCCCCAGCAGACAGCGTAGGACGGTCAGAGGTAACAGTGCGAGTGTGTCACGCGATTGCCTTCAGATTCTTTGAATGCCCGATAACCTACAAAACATAGCAGCATTTAAAAAGAAAGACCCGAAGCACTGCACAACTGATGTGTGTAACTCCGGGTCATTCACTAATTCAGTAGGCTAAACCTTCCTTATTCCATGATCCTGTCAGGAATATGGGCGTCATCTGCCAGATCGGAGAAGCGAGTGAACTCGCCCTGGAACTGAAGATCAACAATACCGGTTGGACCGTGACGCTGCTTGGCGATAATCACTTCCGCCTTGCCGCGCAACTGCTCCATCTTGGAACTCCATTCCTCGTACTCAGGCGTACCTTCAGGCGGTTCCTTCTTACCCATGTAGTATTCTTCGCGGTACACGAACAGAATTACGTCCGCATCCTGTTCGATCGAACCGGATTCGCGAAGGTCAGACATCTGTGGCCGTTTGTCATCACGGTTTTCAACCTGACGGGAAAGCTGGGAGAGGGCGATAATCGGAACATTAAGTTCCTTCGCCAACGCCTTGAGGCCCGTGGTGATCTCCGTAATTTCCTGAACGCGGTTGCTGATTCTTTGAAGAGCCGGTCAGAAGCTGGATATAATCCACCACGATCATGTTCAGACCCTTTTGTCTCTTCAGGCGTCGTGCCTTGGAGACAAGAGAAGCGATGGAAATACCACCGGTCTGGTCCACGTGCAGTGGAACGTGCTGCATGTGCTGGGTCGCAGCCACGAGCTTTTCAAAGTCCGCCTCGTTGATGTCGCCGCGGCGAATCTTTGAGGAGGAGATCTCGGTCTGCTCGGAGATGATACGAGTCGCCAGCTGTTCAGCGCTCATTTCCAGTGAGAAGAAACCAACAACGCCGCCGTTGATGGTTTTCAACTCGCCGTCTGGCATTTCTTCGGTCTGGTAGTTCTGGGCGATATTGTAGCAATGTTCGTCGCAAGCGAGGTTTTACCCATCGCAGGACGACCAGCCAGCACCACCAAATCTGAAGACTGTAGGCCACCCATCAGCTTGTCCAGATCACGCAATCCCGTGGAAATACCGGAAAGCGCACCTTCACGCTGAAAAGCCGCAGCCGCCATCTCGATGGTTTGCGTCAGTGCACTACCAAAGTCCTGAAAACCACCATCAGAACGGCCTGTTTCTGCCAGTTCAAACAAACGACGCTCTGCGTCATCAATCTGAGAGGATGGTGGCATGTCGATCGGCGCGTCATAAGCAATGTTCACCATGTCTTCGCCAATGGTGATCAGGTTACGACGGGTTGCCAGATCATAAATGGTCTTGCCGTAATCTTCTGCGTTGATCACAGAAGTCGCATCACCTGCAAGACGCAGCAGATACTGAGTCGCAGACAAGTCTGCAATTTTTTTTCGTCTGCCGGGAAAAATGTCTTTAGCGTGATAGGCGAGGCAATCTTGCCCGCTTTAATCAGCGCTCCGCATTTGTCATAGATATCCTTGTGGGGAGCTAAGAAAAAATGGCGCGCTTCCAAGAACTCCGAGACACGATAGTAGGTCTCGTTGTTCACCATAATGGCACCAAGAAGCTGGCGCTCTGCTTCGGCATTATGCGGTACCACTCTCATGGTCTCACTAGCCTTCTCTAATTTTTGGACTGTGCCTTCATTCCGCCCCTCGTGCCGGTTGGCAACTTGGTTACAGCTTTAATGCGGGTAGGAAAAGGGGGCTTTCACACCTTAAGCTCAGTTCTTGAACAAATATAAATCAACGGGGAAAATCGCATCTTGCCAATTGACAGTCACCGCACCCCAAACACGCGTAAAGATGAGAAAAATTGTTTAAATTCAGCTGTGTTCAGGGATTTTCACTGTAGCCGCAATTATTAACAAAGTATTTCCTAAGGTAGAGAATCGCAGGAGTTCTTGCCGATTCTATCAGGTTAAGTCGAAAAAAAAGGCAGAGTCGGAGACCCTGCCTTTTTAGAGAGGACTGAAGAAATATTAGGCTTCAGTTTCTTTTTCTTCGCCTTCAGCGTCTTCTGCAGATGCTTCTGCTTCTTCGCTTTCGTCGCCTTCTTCCAGATCTTCATCTTCTTCAAGATCTTCGTCGAATTCGAAGGAGTCTTCATCCTGTACGGTGAGGTCTTCGCCTGCTGCCTGACGTACAGCTTCGTCTGCAGAACGAGCGACGTTAACAGAGACTTCAACTTCAACTTCAGGGTGAAGGACGATGGACACTTCGTGCAGACCAATGGTCTTGATTGGTGCGCGCAGGGAAACCTGGGAGCGAACAACGGTGAAGCCTGCTTCGGTCAGCTGACCTGCGATGTCGCGGGTTGCAACAGAACCGTAAAGCTGGCCGGTTTCGCCAGCAGCGCGAATAACAATGATGCTCTGACCAGCCAGCTTTTCGCCAACTGCTTCAGCTTCGCTCTTGCGCTCAAGGTTACGTGCTTCAAGCTGTGCGCGTTCGTTTTCAAAGCGCTCAAGGTTCGCTTTGTTTGCACGAAGTGCTTTTGCCTGAGGCAGTAGGTAGTTACGTGCGTAACCGTCTTTTACGTTAACGGTTTCGCCCATCTGGCCAAGTTTAGCCACACGCTCAAGAAGGATAACTTTCATGGAATTTCTCCTATGCTGTCCTGCGGAAAGTATGATCCGCAGTTAGAGAGAGGCGCCGCTTATGCGAGCAGTCTCTCAACTGTGATCCCGGTAGGCCGGAATCAAAAAAAAGGTCAGGATGCAGAGCATCCTGACTGATAATCAAGGCTTACTTGATTACGAACGGCAGCAGGCCGAGGAAACGAGCGCGTTTGATGGCACGAGCCAGTTCACGCTGTTTCTTCGCAGATACTGCGGTAATACGGGAAGGAACGATCTTGCCGCGCTCAGAAATGTAGCGCTGCAGAAGACGGATGTCCTTGTAGTCAATCTTCGGAGCGTTCGCGCCGGAGAATGGGCAGTCTTACGACGACGGAAGAAAGGACGACGTCCTGCGGAAGAAGATTCAGCCATTTTCAATTACTCCGCTGCAGGTGCTTCAGGACGACGATCAGGACGTGGACCACGATCACCACGATCTGGCGAGGGCCACGGTCATTGCGATCACCGCGACGGCGGTCATCACGATCACGCTTCTGCATCATAGCGGACTGTTCTTCGTCCAGCTCTTCTACGCGAATGGTCATGAAACGAAGAATGTCTTCGCTCAGGCCCTGCAGACGTTCCATTTCAGCAACAGCCGCATGAGGAGCATCTACGTTCATCAGAATGTAGTGAGCCTTACGGTTCTTGTTGATACGGTAAGTCAGGGTGCGCAGACCCCAGGTTTCGATCTTGCCGACTTTGCCGCCGTTTTCTTCGAGAACAGTTTTGAACTGCTCAACGAGGGCTTCAACCTGCTGGGTAGAAATGTCCTGGCGTGCCAGGAACACGTGCTCATAGAGCGCCATGTGGATTGCCTTTCTGAATCAAACAATTCCGGTATCGGCGCAAAGCCCCTTCGAATGGCCCTCAGAAAAAGGCCGCAAGAAGATGTTTCACAAGAGCGGAGACACGGGAAGTCGGATATCTTTCAATTCCTGCAGTCCGAAGAGCTGCCTTCCTTTAAGCCTCCGGCCAAATACCGGAAACGAGAGGGGCTTTATAGCCAATCCCCTGCAAAAGACAAGCGGTAACGGGGAAAAAGGCCTTTTTCCAGTTGTAGTCTTGACATTGTGCCAGCGAAACGGCTCATGTCCCCCCGATGAATGCACAGGTAACCGAGGTTTCCCCTAGGTTTCTTGAGGGTGTAGATGGCTGACGAATAGGGCATCTGCACTGCTACTTATTTGGGCGCGGTCATAATTTGCACGTATTTGCTGAATTTATAGCCGCCCATCTTGGAATACAAAGTGGGATCCTACATTTGAGGCGATTGGCCCACAATTACGCGATAAAAGTGCGACGGAGCTACTAATAAATGACTATTGCATTTACATTTCCCGGACAGGGTAGCCAGACGGTTGGAATGGGTAAGGAACTTGCCGACACGTTCCCGGAAGCGCGCGCTGTATTTGAGGAAGTTGATGCAGCTCTCGGTCAGTCTCTGACCAAGATCATGTGGGAAGGTCCAGCCGACGAGCTGACCCTAACAGCAAACACCCAGCCAGCTCTTATGGCAGTCAGTCTCGCCACTATGCGTGTGCTTGAGGCTAAGGGTGTGGACCTGTCCAAGGCTGCAAGCTTCGTTGCTGGTCACTCTTTAGGTGAGTATTCTGCACTGGCTGCGGCAGGTTCCCTGAGCATCGCTGATGCAGCGCGCCTACTGCGTATCCGCGGTGACGCCATGCAAAAAGCAGTTCCAGTGGGTGAGGGCGCAATGGCAGCTCTGCTCGGACTGGACTTCGATCAGGCCATGGAAGTGGCACAAGAAGCAGCTCAAGG
>BAXV01000031.1 GCA_001310715.1 Pseudovibrio sp. JCM 19062 | reverse complement strand
GGTATGCAGAAATGGTTTGAAATTGGCTGTAGTCGCGAAATATCCCGGGCCGTGAGGGGCGGTGATGTTATAGGCAAAAAAACGAAGCTGGAACAAAATTCCCAAAGAGCTCAGGCAATCCATGGGTCCAGCCAGTAATAAAGATAGTGAGCATGGTGACAATCAAGGTCACATAGTAGGCAGGGGCGATCCGCCAGAAACGTTTTCTATAAAATGCAAACACCCCTCCTGGTGAGCAGACAAACCGTTCTGACAAAACAATGTGTGTCATCAGGTAGCCGGAAAGAACAAAAAAAAGATATCGACCCCGACAAAGCCGCCTTCGACGCCAAGCAGCCTGAAATGGAAGAGGAGTACAGCAAGTACTGCAACGCCTCTCATCCCTTCAATGTCTGAACGAAAACCTGCCTGAGATGCTCGCACCATCGAACCGCCTATCTTGTGGTCCCTAAAGGGGTATGTTTTCAAATTCCATAGATTGGGAGAGGTAAGAGTAGTTCATGTTCTCGAGTGACAGGAATTGGAAGATCTCAGGGGTGCTTCGTTGATTTTTCAGCGGAGTGACATCCACGTAGACTTGATAGTTGGAGATCAGACTGCCTTTAAGCTTCAAGACTGCAGAGAAGGGAAGCTATGTTCCCCGTTGAGGCTATATGCGCTTTGATCAGCTATCCGTGGACGAGATCTGCGGTCTCAGACTGAAAATCTTCCGTTCCCCAAACCAACGCAGAGAATCACCTAAATAACGCAAACCAACGCACAAAAAAACGCACTCTGGAGTGGAGTGCGTTTCGTTATTTTTATCAGTATCTTAGGTCTTACTTGGCGACTTTTGCGGCCATAGGCTCAAACAGGGGGTTTGCGGTGTGGAATACGTAGTCCAGCGGTGTGACCGTGACCATTTGTGCCCCTTCGGCGCGCAACTTATCCGCACATTCGGGAACCTTGGAAGCAGGGCAGTGCAGCACCAGCGAGGAGCCCTCCACGCCAAACGGGGCGACACACCCAAGCGCTGAAACCTTCTCCAGCACACTGGCAGGATCTGCAACCACAGTCCGCATTTCCTTGAAGTTATGCGCGTTATCTTGCGCAGTGATGCGGTCCAGCATCAGGCGTGCTGCCTGCAAGGCTTTCTCATCCCAATTGGCTGTCGTAGACGCCACAAGGTGGGCTTGAGAGCGGGCGATTACGCCATCCTCAGGGATTTTCAGGTTGTTGGCCTTCAGCGTAGAACCGGTTGAGGTGATGTCCACCACCAGTTCCGCAGAACCAGCAGCAGGGGCACCCTCAGTCGCGCCAGCGCTTTCAACAATACGGTAATCCGCAATGCCTTTTGCTGCAAAAAACTGCCGTGTATGGTTCACATACTTGGTTGCAATGCGCAGACGGCGACCATGCCGCGCCCGAAAATCAGAAGCAACATCAGCAAGATCAGCCATGGTGGTCACATCAATCCACGCTGTAGGAACCGCAATCACAACATTTGCATGGCCAAAGCCAAGAGCGGTGATGATATGCGTCTTTTCCTCCGGGCGGTCGATGTTCTCGTTGACCAGATCCGTTCCGGTAATGCCGAAGTGAACCGTACCGGCTGCAATCTCACGGGCGATCTCAGAAGCAGACAGGAAGGCGATCTCAACGCCGTCCACGCCCTTCAACGTACCGCGGTAGTTACGATCACCACCTGGACGCTTAACCTTCAAACCAGCACGCGCAAAGAACGCATGGGTCATCTCCTGCAAGCGACCCTTGGAAGGAATAGCAAGAATAAGATTAGAGCTCATCAGCTTGCTCCCTCAAAAGCGCGGTCCAGCCAGATTGTAAAGCCAACAGCGGGAACGCTATTGGGCGCACCAAGCGTTCCACCAGCTTGTTATAGCGGCCACCACCGATCACCTGTCCCAGATGTGCACTGGATTCATGATGAATTTCAAAGACAAAGTCGGTGTAGTAATCAAGACGGCGACCAAAATCACCGGAGTACTCCAGCGTTGAAATGTCAATGCCACGCTCCGCCATCAGGTCAGTGCGCTTGGCAAGACGCTCAATGGAGGCATCCAGATCAAGGCCGGTTTCCTTGGCAAAGCCGTGCAAAGTCTCAACCGCTTTTGCAGGCGGAGGACCAGACACGTTCAGATACTCGGTAAGCCGACCAATCACATCCTTGTCGATGCCAGACCCGGCAGAAAGCGCAGCCTGCTCCATAAAGCGCTCCGCAATCTCGTGAGCCGTACGCCCGCCTACAGCAGAGATACCGGCAAGGGACAGGATATCCTCAACAGCAGCCACAGCCGCTTCAGGATCACGGCCCTCAAGTGCAGCAAGGAAGCCAAGCTTCGCATCTGGCTGGGCGTCAGACCCGCCCATGCGCCCGATAACCTGATCCATCGAGCCCGCTCGCCGAATACATCCCGCAGACGACGCTGCCAAACCGTTGGAATTTCAAGCGCTTGCAGAACGGCAGTGAACAGGCCCTCATCCCCCACACGAATGCGTGGGGAGCAAGGCCAAGGCTGGAACACGCCTCAAGAGCAAGCGCCAGCATATCCGCATCCGCCTGTTCCTCATCCGTGCGGCCAATGGATTCAACACCGGCCTGCATGGTTTCACCCAGCTGTCCGGGGCGATGGCGGAACACTTGTCCAACATAAGAGAACGCCGCAGTGCGACCCGCGTCACCTGTCTCCAGATAATGTCGGGCAATCGGAATGGTAAAGTCAGGACGCAAGCAAAGCTCTTGCCCGTCTTCTCCAGTGGTCAGGAAAAGGCGCCGCCGTAGGTCTTCGCCAGCCAGATCCAGAAAAATATCGGCTGGCTGCAAGATTGGCGGGGTCGCCTCTTCATAACCCGCATTCCGAAAGAGCTGCTCAACGCCAAACTGCGGTTATCCCCCAAGGTCATATTAGTTCTCGCTTTGGTTCTTGCGATCGTCATCCTGAGCGGCCAGAAGCTTTTTGACTTCAGCTACAAGATCGCCCCGCTTCACAGCGAACTGTGCAGGACGCTCTCACGCCAGGTTTTATTATCTTCAATCTCGGCAGAAAGGCGTTTGCCTTCAATGAGATCTTTAATCTGTACTTCGCCTTCTTCACGCTCCTGAGAGCCTTGAATAATGGCACATGGTGAGTTGCGTCGGTCTGCGTACTGCAACTGCTTGCCAAACTGCTTCGGGTTACCCTGATACATTTCTGCACGGATACCAGCAGTGCGCAGTTCCTGAACCATAGCCTGATAATGTGAAATAGAATCTATATCCTTGTCCATTACACAAACCACAACAGGACCGGCAATCTCGTCCTGACCCAGTTTACCAAGCGTGGTCAGCGCCGCCATCAGGCGGGAAACACCAACGGAAAAGCCGGTAGAAGGCACAGGCTGGCTCATGAAGCGCGACACAAGACCGTCATACCGGCCACCACCACCGACAGAGCCAAAGCGCACTGGGCGACCTTTTTCGTCTTTCACTTCAAAGGTCAGTTCTGCTTCATAAACCGGGCCGGTGTAGTATTCCAATCCGCGCACAACAGATGGGTCGATCAGCACACGGCCATCGGTGTAGCCAGCTGCATCAAACAGCTTGCCCATGGTCGCCAGCTCTTCAACGCCCTCGGTGCCGGTTTGGCTATCTGCAACCAAACCGCGAAGGTTCTCAATGGTCTGGTCTGTGGTCTCAGCACCAGCTTCCACAAAGGCCAACACCTTTTCTGCTTCAGCATCACCAAGGCCAGCACCCTTGGTAAAGTCGCCGGAAACATCCTTGCGGCCTTCGCCAAGAAGCAGTTTAACGCCTTCGGTGCCGAGACGATCCAACTTATCGACTGCACGGAGTACAGTCAGGCGCGTTTCAGCGTGTTCGTCACCGGCAAGGCCGATCACTTCCATCACACCATCCAGCACCTTGCGGTTGTTCACGCGGATCACATAGTCACCGCGAGAGATACCAAGGCGTTCCATGGTGTCCGAGCCATCATGCAGATTTCAGCATCGGCAGAAACAGAAGGTGCCCCAATCGTATCTGCATCGAACTGCATGAACTGGCGGAAACGGCCTGGTCCAGGCTTCTCGTTGCGGAACACATAACCAGCACGGTAGCTGCGGTAAGGCTTTGGCAGGCTTTCAAAATTCTCGGCCACATGACGGGCGAGGGGCGCGGTCAGGTCATACCGCAAGCTCATCCATTGCTCGTCATCATCTTGTAGCGAAAACACGCCAGCGTTCGGACGGTCCTGATCTGGCAAAAATTTGCCAAGCGCATCAGTGTACTCGAACATTGGAGTTTCCACGGGCTCAAAGCCATAAAGCTCATAGGTCTGCTTGATAACGGAGAGCATCTGCTCCATTGCCTGCAGTTCAGCTGGTCCGCGATCCACAAATCCGCGTGGTAAACGAGCTTTGAGCTTGGCACTTTTCTTTTTTGCCATGAGGCCGTCTCATCCATGAAATAAAAGGGTTGTTGCAAGAGCTTCCCGTAGTCAGTCTCAGAACACGCCAAGGGAAGCATGCTGTTGCAAGTCTCCTAGCCCATTGAGCAGGGGAGAGCAAGGCGCGAAGCGGGTGCAATCCGGCGCAAATTTCCCAATCAATACTTGCAATAGCGTCAAGAGCGGCTAAGGTCGCCCAAAAAAAATTGGAAGGACCATTCCCTTATGCACGGGCAGGGAGGTCTGAACACTGGAGAAATCATGGTGTCAAACACCAAAACCGAACAATCTGAGATCAGAGATACTGATAGCCGCGTCACCGGACCGGCTGAACTGACAGTTGTATTGCCAACATATAACGAGAGCGAAAACGTTCCAATCGTGGTTGAGCTGCTCGATAAAGCGCTCGCTGGCGTCGCTTGGGAAGTTATTGTTGTTGATGATAATTCTCCAGATGGCACTTCTAAAGTAACTGCGGATATTGCTCAAAGTGATCCGCGCGTGCGCATCATCCAGCGCATTGGCCGCCGTGGCCTGTCCGGTGCGTGTATTGAGGGCATGCTGGCCTCCAGCTCCAAATTTGTGGCTGTGATGGATGCTGACCTTCAGCACGACGAAAGCTTGCTGCCCAAGATGCTCGAGGCGCTGCGTTCCGAAGCCTATGATATCTGTGTGGCCTCCCGCCATGTGGAAGGCGGAGACGTCGGTACCGGCTTATCCTCTATCCGTGCATGGGGCTCCAACCTTGCCAACAATCTGGCACGCAAGTTCCTCAAGGTGGAACTGTCCGACCCGATGAGCGGCTTCTTCATGCTACGCCGGGACAGGTTCGTGGAGCTCGCCCCGCAGTTATCCTCGCAGGGCTTCAAAATTATGCTCGATATCGTCGCCAGCGGAAAAGGCGCCCTGCGCATCAACGAACTCCCCTTCATATTCCGCGAACGCCAACACGGCGAAAGCAAACTCGATACTTTGGTAACCATGGACTACCTCGGTCTGCTGGTCTCCAAGATCTTCGACGACAAGATCTCTGTCCGCTTTCTCATGTACTCCATGGTTGGCGCAAGCGGTGTTGTTGTGCACCTCATCGCTCTGAAGATGCTGCTTTCAATCTTTGGAATGCCATTTGGAATCTCGCAGTTGGTCGCAACCTTCGTCGCGATGACCTCCAACTTTTTCCTCAACAACCGTCTGACTTACCGTGATCGCCGCTTGCACGGTCTTGCCTGGATCAGAGGTCTTTTTACATTCTATGCGATTTGTAGCTTTGGTATTCTGGCAAATGTTGGTGTGGCTGAGTTGATCTACACCAACCAGCCAATCTGGTGGTTTGCTGGGGCAGCGGGTGCTGTTATGGGCGCAGTTTGGAATTACGTCGTTTCTAACGCACTTACATGGCGCAAAGGCTAACTCCAAGAAATTGGAGATCGGTTTTCGGATAAACTATTCTTAAAGCCGAAGTTAAAGCCTCAGAGGAAAGAGTTTAAATGCAGGGAAATTCTGCGGGAAAGCAGCTGAGCTTCTGGCTGCGGCCAACCAACCTTATTCTGATTGTTGCTGTGCTCTCGTTGGCGCGGCTGGCAACAGGCATGAATATCGATCTGGTTGAGGATGAAGCTACTACCGTTTGTGGGGTCTCTATCCTGCGTTGGGATACTACGATCACCCGCCGATGGTTGCCTATTGGATTTGGCTTGGGCAAACCTTGTTTGGCGACACTGCGCTGGGTGTGCGTTTTATCTTCATTCTATCTTCTGCAATCGGTTCGCTCGTTCTCTGGCGCACGGCGAAGATCCTTTTTGACATGCGCGTCGCGGGTTGGGCTGTCCTTTTCCTCAACGCCAGCTTGTTGATTGGCGTCGCTCGCTGCTCGCCACGCCAGATGCGCCCTCGGTGTTCTTCTGGGGTCTGGCGCTCTGGGGCATGGCTGAACTGTCGGTCTCCAAAAACGCGAACTGGTGGATACTGGTTGGCATTTTCGCCGGATTGGGACTGCTCGCCAAATACTCCGTGCTGTTCCTTGGTGCCGGAATTGTCCTCTGGTTGCTGTGGGTGCCTGAAAACCGCAGATACCTGCTGTCATGGCAACTTTGGCTCGGCGGTGTTCTGGCAATCGCAATCTTCTCACCGGTATTGTACTGGAACGAACAGCATGAGTGGATCTCATTCGTCAAACAGTTCGGTCGCTCCGTGCCGGAAGGCTATTCAGTCAAGTATATCGGTGAGTTCATCGGCGCAGTGGCCGGTCTGCTCAACCCGCTTGTCTTCATCATAGCTATGGTTGGCCTGTGGCGTCTTCTCAAACAAACGGTCAAGCAGGACAACGCCGCAAGCCTGTTGGTGCTGACCATTGTTCCGTTCTTGATCTACCTGTTCTTCCATTCCCTGCATTCACGTGTACAGGGCAATTGGCCCGCGCCGATTTATCCGACACTTGCCCTCTTCGCAGCCGTCGCTGCCGCATATCCACCCGAGAATATTGGTCGCTGGTTCAAAGTGCTTGCACCAACAGCTGTTGTTCTTGGATTCGTTATAACTGGCTTGGTCTATGTCCACGCTTACACACCACTCAACACCTCGCTGGCACGCAAAGACCCGACCCATCAGATGCGCGGCTGGCAAGAGATAAGCGATGAAGTGGCCCGGTTGGCACAAGCAAATAACATAGATTGGATTGCCACAACCAGCTACGGAATGACTGGTCGGACCTCGGATATGCTCAAAGATACGGACCTCATGGTCTACGGAATCCCGGAGCGAATGCGCTATGCAATGATTCCCGATAATCTTCAAAACCCCGAATACAGCGATATGCTGTACGTAACGGAAGAAAGAAGAGATCACTCGCAAAGGCTGGCGGAGAACTTCAATCAGGTTGAACTTCTGGAAACTATCCCCCGAGAGAATAAGGGATTATTCGGAAAAACAACTATTGAGAATATACGGATCTATCGGTTATCAGAGCCCAAAGAGCCCCTGAAATCCAACTGAATCCGGTGAGATTCCGTTGCGTTAAATTTGCAGGCTTTGTTAAATGTACTCCTGAACCTTTGGGATTGGGAGATACGCGCGATGAAGCGCATCCTCTTGACGAGCTTGGAATTTGGGCAAAGCTACGGTGTTGACCGTGCGATCTGCGATCTGATCATCGCAGGCCGACTGTCTGCTGTAGGCTGCGTTGTCACCGGCGAGATGTGGTCAAGGGAGTTCTATCAGCTGCGTGATGTGGTGGCATGGGCCGAGCACGAAACCATGGTCGGCCTGACTGTCACCCTCACAAAACCCGCTGGCCCACTGACAGATTTTGGCCACACCGTATTCGGAGACGTTTTTCCGGCATCATGGTGGTACTCAATCCGCAGCCCGATGAAGATGCTCCCGGAAGAAGCAATCGCCGCTGAGATCGCTGCACAGGTCGATTTGTTTGAAGAGGTCTATGCCCGTCCACCAGCCTTTGTTGCTATTCAAGGCAACCTTGCAAAGCATCCTGCAGTCCATTCAGCACTAATCACCGTCCTGACGATGATGAAAGGGCGCGAGCCTGCGCTGGTATTGCCTGCTGGAGGGAGCCGAACAAGCAACGCCATAACCAAACGTGCTACAAGAGCTGGCTTGAAGGCAATTGCCTGCGGACCAGACTTGCCCATGGCCGATGAAGATACAGATTTGAGAGACTTTTTCTGGCACGGCATCAACGAGGCTCAGGACTCAGCAATGGTCCTGTGTCGTCCGTCCTATCCTGAAGAGCAGGCCCAACCAGTCAAAAAGAAAAGCGTGCGTCAGCGATCATCCCGGGAAAACCAGCTGAAGTTCCTCATTAGCGAGGAGTTTCCGTTTCTTTTGATGGAAAAAGATATTTTCTTATTCTAAGAACGATCTCTTCCTGCGGTTGAAGAGATCGTTCCTATTGAAATTGCCATAAACGTTGGGGTATTTATGATCACCCTTAATTTGCATTAAACCAATGAATATCTCTGTGATACCGGTCACAAAATAGCCGCATCGTAGATCTAATTAAAATCATCAATTATATTGATGCAGCTTAAACTAAAAAAACTTAAAGCAACGGCGCGTCAGGACCAAGCGGCAAGATGACCAAGTTTAAAGAACTCCTTCAAAACAGCTTCTCACTGTCTGGCTTGGCAGAGGAGCATGCACATGGTCTCTCAGAGATCGCACAGCCCATGTCCTTAAAGTCCGGCGCGGTTCTCTTCAAGGCTGGCGATCCGGGCAACGGCTGTTACGCAATCATCGAAGGCAGCATGAAGGTCTCGGTGGTGTCCGTAGATGGCAGCGAGCAACTGCTTGCGGTGCTCGGGCAAGGGTCTCTGGTTGGCGAAATTGCGCTGCTCGATGGCAGTGAACGTTCCGCAACTGTTACAGCACTAAAGCCGAGCCAGCTCGCGTTTATCTCCAAAGCTGCATTCTATCGCTATGCCGATGAAAATCCGGCGGTTTACCGCCACATGCTCCAGATCGTGGCAACCCGCCTGCGCCGCTCCAACGATGCGCTCGCCGCGCGCTCATTCTTGCCGCTCAATGGCCGTGTTGCCCAGACACTTCTGCAACTCTCTGAAACGTTTGGCAAACAGGTCGATAACAACAAGATTCTGGTGCATTACAAAATTTCTCAGGCTGAGATCGCAAATATGGCTGGTGGCGCACGTGAAAACGTCAGCCGCGTCCTCAATGTCTGAAAACGAGAAGGCGTAATCAGTCGCCTCTCTGGATACTACTGCCTCGAAAAGCCGGATGTGCTGCGCGCTGCTGCAGAGCTCTAGATACGGTTTTCGAGCACAAGCGACCAAAAACAACAAAAAAGGGCATGGGCCTTGTCCCCGCAAGGCTCCTGAAACACTGTGATGACCTATCAGCATTTTGACATTCGCCCACAGGATGAAGCCACACCAGTTCATCCTGACCTGACACACGCGCAAGTTCGCGCATTGATCGCCAGTCATTCACAAAAACTGCGTCAGAGTGAAAAGCTTGCTGGCGTTGTCGAGAATAAGCTGAACTACGATTGGGACGACTACGAAGCACAGGCGGTTCGGTTCTGGAGTTCTGCTCTCATGAAGGACATGAGCTATTCTGGCCGTCCTATCAGTGCATATCGTGATGCTGCAACGCAGGTATGCAGTGAAGATATTGCCAGCTGGCTGAATTTATTCGAAAGTGCTGTCGAGGAATGCGTTGCTGAGACCGCTCGGCCGATACGATGAAATGTGCGACTCAGGTTGTTGATTGCTTTCATATGGCGATGATCCCTGCTTGAGTGATTATGCTTCGCCATGCATAGCATTTGGTTAGATGGATGGACGGAGCACTTAAGTTATGAGCGATACAACACAGGCTGCTGAAGAAGAGCAACCAACTGGCGAACTGACCACCCGCACTATGGCCATGCCGGCAGACACAAATGCCTCCGGAGATATCTTCGGCGGCTGGGTTGTCTCCCAAATGGATATTGCCGCCGGCATCGCCGCAAGCCAGTGCACCATGGAGCGTGTTGTAACGGTTGCGATCGACAGCATGACCTTTATCCGGCCCGTAAAAGTGGGCGATGTGATGTGCGTGTACACGCACGTTCTCCGCATCGGTAGAACCTCGGTCACGCTTGCCATTGAAGCTTGGGCACTGCGCCATCGCTTTGGCATCCGCGAAAAGGTTACAAACGCTCAGTTCACCTTTGTTGCTGTTGATGATGATGGCAAACCCATCGAAATTGCCGAGGAACAACGGGCGAAGTTCAACAACGCATAACTGTGCCACAGAACAAAAAGAGGGAAACGCTGTGTCATCAAAAATTTCTGTTATGCCAGCACGCGAACGAACACCACTTGATCACTCAATCACACCAGCTCAGATCAACCAGTTGGTCGAGAGCTTTTACGGCAAGATCCGTCATCACGAAACGCTGGGACCGATCTTCCTAAGAGAGATGGGTGATGATTGGGCACCGCATCTAAACAAGATGAAACACTTCTGGCGTCTGTTCTGCTGAAGACCGGAAGCTATAAGGGCAAACCTGTTCCGGCGCACATGCGGATTGAAGGTGTCACCACCGAGAACTTCCATGAATGGATGGACCTGTTTGAAGGCGAAGTGAACGCGATCTTTTCTCCTGAGGCTGCTCCGCTCCTGATGGCAACAGCGCAGCGTATTGCGCAGAGCCTTTGGCTCGCAATGTTTGCAGACCCGTTTGCCAAGCCTCCTGCCAAATTCGGCAATCAGGCAGCCTGAACGCGGTCTTGAACTACAAATTCATTTAGCTGAGATTGCGCTTCTTTGAGCGCAAGGCATTTTGCCTGAAGTAGTTACGAAGGGCTTCCAGCTCTTGTGGGCGTCTGCGCACGGTATCCGCAAACAGACGCTCATCAACAACCGTATGACAGCCTTCCGCCCACAACCGCAGCAGGGTTGCAAAACGGTCAGTTCGCTCACTTGTCGTAAGGGGTGTGTGAGCCTGGCGCGTACAGTTGGAAAGCAGGCGGCTGCGCAGGCCTTTTTCTAAGATCAGACAATCCAGCAAATAGGCAGCATTAAACTCGTCGGCCAGATGTGCGACGGCTTCCCTCAAAGATTGAGGTACATATTCAGATACATATGATTGCCATGCAGACTGTGCTGACTAGCAAGATCAAACATTAAATCCTCCATCGGTTTCCCGAGGAGGACTGGCGCAAAATCCATAGAAACTACCGCTTGGTTGTTGCGAATGATGAAGACAGTGTCCTCACATCGAAACCACATCCCTTTTGGCGGAGACCACCTTGCCCGGTTTGGCAGGTTGGCGAGGGCGCCAGCCCTTCTCTTGATGATGCGTAGGATTTGGCACGAAAATGAGGCAATTTCAAGTGGGCACCTTTCTTAAGTTCGTTGTCCACACGATCAAACTTCGATTGTGTCATATTCTAGCACCACAAAACGCAACTTCCGCTAAGTGATTACCTTCAATTTTTGTGGTTGTATAAACCGAATTCCCGTCATATCTGGGTATTCTCCTCCAACCTTGAATGAGCGCATTATAGCGGCTCACACATGCAGATAATTCGGAATAATCTGATACGTTTTCTCAGTCAAACTTCATCGCGCATTCTTGAAAAGTGATTGCCGGTTTTCCGAAAAAAGATGCAGGAAAAGCGAAAACTTGAGCTGCTCCGGGATGAGTTCCCGGCGATGGGGGGCTCGGTCGGTGAGGGAGAAAAGTCCATGTGTACCAGCAAACCAGTTCTCTATGGTGTCCTGACAGCGTGCGCGTATGGCTTGCTGCTCACCACATCGCTGGCGGCAACCATCACTGAAACGATTGATGGCGTGCCCACCCAGTTTGAGGAACAAACTGCAAGTGAAATGGGTGCCCTTGACCGCACGGCTGAAGTCATTGTGATGCCGGAAGGTTTCCGCATCGAACCTTATGCCATTGTTCCTGATGCTCGTCATATGGCTGTCGCTCCTGATGGAAAAACCGTATTTGTTGGAACAACCTCAGACCGGGTTTGGGTTCTCACACAAGATGAGGATACCCAAAAGGCCGCAGAGGTTCGCCAGTTTGCAGCAAGCCAGTCCTTCATCCTCCCAAATGGTGTGTGCTTCACCGAGGATGGCTCACTCATCGTTGCAGAGCAGAACCGGGTTGTCAGTTTTCCTAATGCGTTGGAAAACAAGGAGCAGGGCGACCCTGAGGTAAAGGTACTGGTTGGGCAGGGAATGCTTATTCCGCCTTCAGAAGAAAGCTTCAACCACTCCTCGTGTGTGTGATCAGGCCCGGATGGCCGCATCTATATCTCTCTTGGTCAGCCCTACAACGTGACACCAAAGGAGAAGCTACAGCTCTATAATACTCTGGGCATTGGCGGCATCATTTCCATCAATACAGAAGGTCTGGACCGCCAGGTCTACGCCACCGGCATCCGCAACTCGGTTGGCCTGGAGTTTAATCCAAGCACCGGCAATCTCTGGTTTACCGACAATCAGGTAGACGGAATGGGAGATGATATCCCACCGGAAGAGCTGAACAAGGTCACAGAGCCGGGCAAAAACTACGGCTTCCCATGGTATGGCGGCGGAACTGTCCGCACGCATGAATATATCGATGAGCCTGTGCCAGACGGCGTAATAGACCCGGAAGTCGAGCTGGATGCCCACGCAGCCAGTCTTGGTATGATGTTCTATCAGGGCGACATGTTCCCTGAAGAGTACAAGGGCGGTATTTTTATCGCCCAGCATGGGTCATGGGACAGGTCTGTCCCGATTGGTGCCCGCGTTGTGTTTGTGCCCGTCAACGAGCAGGAAGAAGCAGGGGTGCCAAGCATTGTTGCTACCGGCTGGATTGATGGCAATGATAATTACCTTGGCCGCCCCGTCGATGTGGTGGAACTCGGTGATGGCTCCTTGCTGATTTCTGACGACTCTGCTGGCGCAATCTACCGGATGTACTACGAGCACTAGCAACTCTTAAAAACGCTGCCTGCTCATTGCCGGAATAACTACCCTGCCATAAAAAAAGACCAGAGAAAACGCTCTGGTCTATCAATGCTCTATAGTATGCCCTCAGTGCTCACCGGGGATACCTTTGTAAGCATTCGGCCCCCAAACCTGCTTCACCCGCTGATCACGGCCACAGCGGTAGCGGTAGAATTTGTAGCGGATCGGGTTCTTCTGATAATAGTCCTGATGATAATCTTCTGCATCATAGAACGTGCTCGCAGCGCGAACTGGTGTCACGATCTGCGCACTAAGCTCGCCGGATTTTGCAAGCGCCGCCTTGGAGGCTTTAGCTTCTTTCAGTTGTTCCGGTGTCGTTGCAAAGATGGTTGTCTGATAACTCTCACCGCGATCACAGAACTGACCACCGGCATCCGTCGGGTCCACAGAATGCCAAAAGGCCGTCAGCAACTCTTCATAGGACACCTTCGCCGGATCAAACGTCACTTCCACCGCTTCGATGTGTCCGGTACCACCCGCAGAAACCTGCTTGTAGGTCGGGTTCTCCGTCCGTCCCCCAGTGTAGCCGGAGGTGGTTTCAAGAACGCCATCAATCTTGTCAAAGTCGGACTCAACGCACCAAAAGCATCCCCCTGCAAAGATCGCTGTCTCAGTCTCAGCAGCTTGCGCAGGCTGGCTGACAGCATAAAGCAAGGGAAGAACGGCAAGGGCCTTTACAGCTTTACGTGCACTCATCTCAAATCCTTAAATCAGACTATGGGTTGAAACTGATTAAAATTTAACAGGGACTAACCTAGGGCCGAAATGAAGTTACTTCAACAAAACGTCAAATTACTTAAAGCCATCTGAGATCAGGAAAATCGGTAGATTGAGCTACTAGCAATCATATGACAACGTGAGACGTAATTAACGCCATTGTTTGGTATTTCATGTTCGTGGACTTTTGGATGCCGATTGAGTTTAGACATGCTCCGCTCTGGAGATTTGTTTTGGGAGTCACGCTGATTGTTGGAGTGTTGCTCGGAATACTAATAAGCATAATTAGCAGTAATCCCGAAGTTTTAGTCCTTGATTTTGATAATTTAAATGATCGCCGCCGCGGAGACCGCTATATCTTACCTGTTGCGATTGCAGGACTACCTTTTTGCTTGGTTATGTTGGCGCTCAGAATACGAGTAAATGAACAACCATACTTTCAAATTACTGATGACGTGTTGGTTATACGTTCCCTCTTTTTAAGACGGTCAATTCCAAGAAACCAAATTCAGAGTGTAGACGTAATTAGAAAAAGCCGAAGGTTCGGAGTTTATCTGTGCATTGAATGTGATGAGAAACAGAGAATATCAAAGTGGGAGTGGTTGCTCCTAACATATAGTTTTGGAACACCGGTGAAAGGATGCTCCCCGGTAATCTGGGATGTTTATTTTGATGGTGATGCCAGCACTTTTGCTTCTGCTTTATCGAAGCCGCCTTGCCCACATTTGGAGTATTAGAGCGCTATTGAGTCCTTTGGTTTAACTTGCCAGTTTTGTTATTTCCTTGGGACGGATGCTCATAAGGTTGAGAGCTCTATAATTCAGCAGACATGTTCCAGCCGGTCACGTTGAAGCCAGCCTTGTCGTAGGTGCGGATAGCCACGTGATTGTCCGGTGCAACCCGAAGCCCAATGCGTGTTAGCCCCTTCGCCTTGAACATGTTCTTCAAAACCTCAAGCGTCTTGGACGCATATCCCTTACCGCGATGGTCCTCGTACATCATTAAGTCCATGATGAAGGCAGAGCCGTCATCGTGAAGCGCGTACCACAGAAAACCGACTTCTACCTCGTCAGCCTCCGTCTTGTTCACGATGCTGAGCAACTTGTTCTGTTCAGTGCTTTTCCCCTCGGGAAAGGCCTTTGACAAACCCTCACTGGCCAATTGGCGTGCAGCCTGCTCATCCATCCGCCGATTTTCCATCAGATCCTGTGCGTATTCTGAGAGGGATAGAATCCGAAACGCGTCAAAACGGTCTGAGGGGAAGTTCTGAAGAACAATCATAGTAAGTCCTGAGTGATAATGGGTGGCGCACTGCAAAATATCCAGAGCACAATTTTAGTTGGAAAGCTTAGTTGAAGGATAAGTCCTAGCAAAGCGCAGAGCTGTTAATTCCTACAAGCACTACACAAAGATCTTCATCCCAATGAGATGGCTGGAAACAGCCACCTAGCCTTTCTGGAAGATAGCGAACCGTTAGTAGGGTCTTGTTAAAAACACTTCAATTCACAGCGGTGTGTCCTTTGGTTGGTTAGAGGCCTGCGCCTATACTTCCTGTTGGTCTCGAAAGGATTGCGCATGATTGTCCTTCTGGCAGGCATCGCCGTGCTCTGCGGAATGCTCTACGGTTACAACGAGGGGGTCATCGCTGGCGCTTACGAGCCAATTGAAACCCAGTTCCACTTCTCCGCCTATTGGGGCGGCCTGCTGGTTGCATCCCTGTCCATCGGTGGATTGATCGGCGCTACCTGAGCGCCTATCTCAGCGATGCATATGGCAGACGGACAACTGTCATCATCGCCGCATTGCTGTTTATCGCAGGAGCCGGACTTTCCGGCATCGCGCAAGACCTTTATGTGCTCACCTTTGCCCGTTCTCTCATCGGCATGGGAATTGGCTTGTCCTCAATGGCAGGCCCTCAATATGTCTCCGAAATAGCGCCACGCAAAATTCGGGGTCGCCTGCTTGGGGCGTTTCAGTTCATGATCTCCTTCGGCGTTCTGATTGGTTACCTGACCAATCTGATTACGCTGGATCTTGGTTATAGCGCCGAGACCATCAACCGCTGGCAATTCATGTTCCTGCTCTCCGCCATTCCCGGCGCTCTCTTGCTCTATGGCATCTGGAGCGCACCGGAAAGCCCCCGCTGGCTCGTCATGGCAAACCGCTCGGACGAAGCCAGAACAGTCTTTGCCAGGATTGAACCAAAACAGCCCGAGGACTGGGCCAAAGCCAACGTGAAAAGGATCGAAGAAGACCTTGCCGAAGTGGCGGACCAAAAAGGCGGCTGGCTGGACCTGTTCAATTCAAGAAACCGTCCGATCACAAGCTTTACGGTCATAACCTTTCTCTTCCAGCAACTCAGCGGCATCAATGCGTCATCCTCTACGCGCCGGAATTGTTTGGCGATCTGGGCTTTTCCGAACAAGCCAGCAGGCTCTCCGCCACAGTTGGTCTCGGCTCTGCACTGGCACTGGCCGCTGCCGCCAGCCTGTTCCTCCTTGATCGCGTTGGCAGGCGGCCCCTGATGGTCTACGGCTTGCCTGCCTGCGCACTCTCCCAGTTCCTGATTGTTGCGGGATTTCTGATGGAAAGTGATCTCGCACCGCCCTGTCAGTGACAGGTTTGTGCCTCTATGTGATATCCTACTCCCTCTCTATGGGGCCGCTGCCATGGGTTTACATGTCAGAGGTGTTCCCGAACTATCTGAGGGCCAAAGGCATGGTTGTTGCAGTAACGGTCAACTGGGTCTTCACATTCCTCGTGGTCTTTGGTTTCCCAAGGTTGAACGAGCTTTTCACCATCAACGAAATCTTCCTGTTCTTCGCCATATGCTGCTGCATTGGAACCGTCTACGCCATCCGCCGCGCCCCAGAAACCAAAGGCGTGTCGCTGGAAGATATCTACGCGCTGTTCCACAAACATGACAAAAAGCCAGTCGCAAACGATTAGGATCTACAAGCACCAAAAACACCGCATGCTTTCCATGCAGTGTTAAAGCGGTAAGCCCCTGTTACGGGGTGGACAAGGCGAGCAGGCAATACCTGCGCATGGTAAGTAGTTATGTTTCTTCGGCATCGGCTGCTCGCCTTACCCGGGCGTTTTTGTATGAAACAAGGTCTCCACCGAAAGGCATTGGGAGCAGGCACTGCCAACGACACCCACACCTGCCAAAGACAGGTCTGATTTCGGTGACAGCTAAACGCCTGCCAGTGTAGACGCCCATCGGGTGACCAGCTTCCGCTTGGTCCCTGCACTAAAGACTTTCAAGGGGTGTTTCAACGAACCCGCCGGAAGATGCGTTATGTCTCCCGATAGCCCCGCCCAGCCCACGCCGAACTGACGGTCGCTCCGCCAGCTGCCCGTTCACGTGAACATGAAAACAGTATGGCGGGTGATTTGGGGGAAGGGGATAAGATTTTTTTGCTCAGCCAGCCCTCTTGGCAATCTCATCGCCTTCCAGAACGCTGAAACCACGCCCGCCTTTAAGTGAACCGGCAACAAGTGCGCGGGCAACAGCTGCACCCTCAATCGGACGATATTTGCGCAAAGGACCTTGGAAAAGAAACGAAAGATATGGCAGCACTGATCCAGCCAGCCCCTCGGCAAAACGCTGCTCCTGACGCTCGCCCAATAACAACGAGGGGCGGAACACTTTCGTGCAAGGGAAAGAGAGCGAGCGAACCGCCTCTTCAAGTTCCCCTTTGACCTTCAGATAGTAATTGGAACTGCCCGACGCAGCCCCAATCGAAGAAACCATGAGAAACTGCTCTGCACCAGCTTCACGCGCCAACCGCGCAAGATCGTAGGCAAGCTGGAAGTCAATCGTGTAAAATGCCTCTTTCGAGCCAGCTTTCTTCTGCGTTGTCCCCAAACAGCAAAATACATCAGTAACACCGCTTGGTAGCTCAGCTGCGGAAAGATCGCTGAAATCGGTCAGGTGCACACGGAGCTTATCATCCTCGATGCCTGGATTTTTACGCACAAGCGCATGGACTTCACCATACGCCTCGCTGGCAACCAGCAACCGGACCACCTCACTGCCAATCAGCCCAGTTGCACCATAGACCAACGCCACGCGATTTTTCATATGAGACTCTTCCGATTGTCAGCTAAAGCAGATTGGTAGGACAGGATGATTGTTTAAAGGCAGAACAAACTGAAGTGTAACGCAGAAAAAACAAGAGCACCACTTCGGTGCTTTCATTTCGATTGCTACTTTGGGATTGCAGATAGCAGAGGGAAGAGTGCCTTGTGGAAGTTTCCTAACCAGGTAACGTACCAGTCTGCAAGCTCGGACATAGTTGTGTTGGTGCCAAGATCAACGTCTCTTTTCCACAAAACTATACTGCAATATTGAGCATGTTCTGCAGGGTCCCAATCAAGCGATGCGCCGATCTCTGCTTCTACCTGCTCTTTTTGGCGTAGCAGTTCTTTGAAGCATACCTCGCCGCGCTCATTCCTGAAGTTGATCATAACTTTCGCGCAGTTTTCCTGATCCAGATAGTGGAGGCTCAGATAAGCGCTCGGTATGCCAAACTTGATGTCGTAATAACTTCCGTCAGGAACATTATTTCTCAATTTGATTGGAAGTTTAGTGTCGGACATTTGGTCTTTGACTGCTTGCCAAATGTCATGATGTTTTTGTTTTAGTTCACTCATGACCTATTAATTCCCAGTCGAAGTTATTGTGACAATGCAAAAAAGGGCGCCCCAGGGGACGCCCTAATTTGTTTAAGCGTTGGTTGGCTTGGCTTAGAAGCCCATGCCGCCCATGCCGCCCATGCCGCCGTCCATTGGAGGCATTGCAGGGCCACCATCTTTCTTAGGCAGTTCAGCAACCATTGCTTCAGTAGTGATCAGCAGGCCAGCTACAGATGCAGCGTCCTGAAGAGCAGTACGAACAACCTTAGTTGGATCGATGATACCAGCTTCAATCATGTTGACGTATTCTTCGGTCTGAGCGTTGAAGCCGAAGGTTTCGTCAGCAATGTTGTCCTGGATCTTGCCAACAACGATAGAACCTTCAACGCCGGAGTTTTCAGCGATCTGGCGCAGTGGAGCTTCAAGAGCGCGCAGAACGATCTTGATACCAGCTTCAATGTCAACGTTCTCGGAAGATACTTTCTCAACAGCAGCTTTTGCACGCAGCAGAGCAGTACCACCACCAGGTACGATACCTTCTTCAACAGCAGCGCGTGTTGCGTTCAGGGCATCGTCGATGCGGTCTTTTTTTCTCTTTCACTTCTACTTCGGTTGCACCGCCAACGCGGATAACTGCAACACCGCCAGCAAGCTTAGCAAGACGTTCCTGCAGCTTTTCACGGTCGTAGTCAGAAGAGGTTTCTTCGATCTGAGCTTTGATCTGGGAAACACGTGCTTCGATGTCTGCTTTGTCGCCAGCACCATCAACAATGGTAGTGGTTTCCTTGGTGATGTTCACCTTGTCAGCAGTACCGAGCATGTCGATGGTCACGTTTTCCAGCTTGATGCCGAGATCTTCAGAGATCACAGTACCACCAGTCAGGATAGCGATGTCTTCGAGCATTGCCTTACGACGGTCACCGAAGCCAGGAGCTTTAACAGCAGCAATTTTCAGGCCACCGCGCAGCTTGTTCACAACCAGAGTTGCCAGTGCTTCACCTTCAACGTCTTCTGCAATGATCAGCAGTGGACGGGAAGACTGAACAGCGCTCTCAAGGATTGGGAGCATTGCCTGCAGGTTGGAAAGCTTCTTCTCGTGAAGGAGAATGAGTGGCTTTTCAAGGTCAGCAACCATTTTCTCAGCGTTGGTGACGAAGTATGGAGAAAGGTAACCGCGGTCGAACTGCATACCTTCAACAACTTCAAGCTCGGTCTCAAGAGACTTAGCTTCTTCAACGGTGATAACACCTTCGTTGCCAACGCGCTGCATTGCTTCAGCAATGTCTTTGCCGATCTGGCTGTCGCCGTTAGCGGAGATGGTGCCAACCTGTGCAACTTCGTCGGAAGAAGAGATGGACTTGGAACGTGCAGTCAGGTCTGCAACAGCAGCTGCAGTTGCCATGTCAACGCCGCGCTTCAGGTCCATTGGGTTCATGCCAGCAGCAACGAACTTTGCACCTTCTTTAACGATAGCCTGCGCCAGAACTGTCGCAGTTGTTGTACCGTCACCAGCAATGTCGTTGGTTTTGGAAGCAACTTCACGCACCATCTGTGCGCCCATGTTTTCGAACTTGTCTTCAAGTTCGATTTCCTTCGCAACAGAAACACCGTCTTTGGTGATGCGTGGTGCGCCGAATGCTTTATCCAGAACAACGTTACGACCTTTAGGGCCGAGTGTAACTTTTACTGCGTTTGCGAGAATGTCGACGCCTTTAAGCATCTTGTCGCGGGCGTCAGAACCGAACTTGACTTCTTTTGCAGCCATTTGTTTGTCTCACTTAATTCTTGAATTACAGAAGGGATCTAGGGTCTCAACAGTGGCTTGGAATTAAGCCAGGATACCCATGATGTCGGATTCCTTCATGATCAACAGGTCTTCGCCATCGATCTTGACTTCAGTACCGGACCATTTGCCGAACAGAACGCGGTCACCAGCTTTAACATCGATAGCGATCAGCTCACCGTTGTCTTTACGTGCGCCAGTGCCAACAGCAACAACTTCGCCTTCCTGCGGCTTTTCTTTTGCTGTGTCAGGGATGATGATGCCACCAGCAGTCTTTTCTTCAGACTCGATACGGCGAACGACAACACGGTCGTGTAGCGGACGAAACTTCATAATTGGCTCTTCCTCTCATGCGCGAGCGTCCCTTTTAGGCAACGCCCGGACGCGAAGGTTAAATACTTTGAGAGTGGGTGAAACCTCACGGCCCCACAATCATTAGCACTCCCAAAGGCAGAGTGCTAACAACCGAGAAATGATGTAGTTTCACCCTCTGATTTAGTCAAGGAGAGAGCGGTAAAAAATTTTCTGAACTGCGAAAAATATAGGAATACCGCGAGAAATTGAGGAACCGGACCGCACTTTCAACTCAAGCTAGACAAATGGACGGCTTGTGCTGTCTGCACACGGTTTGTCTGTAGCAAGGCATAAGAAAAGCCGGCCTTAAGATTAAAGCCAGCCTTTTATCTTTTGGAGCAAATTCATGCCCGGTCAGTTTTGAAGAGGAGCCTCGGTCATGGAAAACGGAAGCTCGAAGCTGCCCGACTTTTCTGAGTTCTCGTCGTTGAACTGAACCTTCAACACATATTCACCAGCTTGCAGACCCTGCAGATTGAAGCTCAGGGACGTCTGGTACTCACGGATCTGATTGAAGCTCTCCGAGTGTAGCGCCGTAAACCCGTCCTGAGACGCGAGCACCTGACCGGTGGTGTTGCGCAGCTCAAAGTCGACACTCAGATCAATCGCGAACTATCGCCCAGCTTCTTATAGGAGAAGCCAACCGGCTCGGCATAGACCGTCAGCGGATCGCCACTTTGGAACTCGGTGTTCTCCAATGGCGTATAAGAGCCGTAGCTGTCTGCTGGCAATGCAATGAATTTTGCTGCTGTGAAAGCGAGTGGTTGCTGCTGCCATGCAACGGCAGAAGCGGACTGTGCAGCTGCAAAATCAGCGCTCAGCACAGGCATATCTTCAGCAGATGCGACGCTGCTCAATAAAGCAGTCGCAAAAATGGAACAGGCTGCGGCTCTTGCATAAGCCGTCATCCCTCTCACTATAAATGGCATTCTTAGCCCCCTAGAGCCAACGGATGCAAAACCCGCGGCACTCACCTGATTCTTGGCGGTGGTATAGCTGCTAAATCTAAGGGACACAATACTGCCTCATTTCGTGAGGCAGTAAAGCAACGTGTTGTGAAGGTATTCCCCTTGCGATGGTTAAGTATTTGCCATGCAGAATATTAGGCGCTGGCCCGTTCAGCCCAGGATTGCTTCTTCCGGTAGATTGTGGAGGGGCTGATTTCCAGAGCAGCGGCCGCCAGCGCAATGTTTCCGTCAAAAGTTTCCAGCGTTGTCTCGATGATCTGTTTTTCCTGAAACCACAACGGCTCGATTGAGCGGCCCATCAAATGCGCTGGTTCTCTCTCCGAAAACGTAATGTCAGACAGAACCGGAGCCGTTTGCTCACGCAGCAACGGGGAGAGCATGAGTTCAGTCACTTCCTCACCGTCATTCATGACCACGAGTTGACGAATGACGTTCTCCAGTTCACGCACATTGCCCGGCCAGCTGTGCTGCAGCAAAAGTGCTTCTGCATAGGTTGAAAAACGCTTGAATCTGCGGTTTTCCTCCGCCGTATACCTATCAAGGAAGGTCTGGGCAAGCGCAGGTATATCTTCGCGGCGTTCACGCAGTGCTGGCAGGCGGATCGGCAGAACATGAAGACGATAGAACAGATCTTCACGGAAGCGACCAGCCGTAATTTCAGTCTTTGGATCTCTGTTGGTGGCACAAATCACGCGCAAGTCCAGCGAGCGCTGCTTGTGTTCTCCAACCCGCTGGATCGATCCCGTCTGCAGGAAGCGCAACAGCTTGCTTTGCAGACAAAGTTCCATCTCGCCAATTTCATCAAGAAACAAAGTGCCGCCATCGGCAAGTTCTGCTGCGCCCACTCGCGCTTCATCCGCTCCGGTGAATGCGCCACGGACATGACCGAAGATTTCCGACTCCATCAAATTGGCGGGAATCGCTCCACAGTTGATTGCAACAAAAGGACCAGTTTTTCGCGCTGACCTATTGTGTAACGCTTGTGCACACAGCTCTTTACCCGTACCTGATTCTCCCGTAATGAACGCCGGTGCGCTGGATGTCGCCATCCGGTCAATCTGCGCAAAAACGCTCTGCATCCGGCTGGAAGAGCCAACCAAACCCTCAAACTGGGCAGCGGCCTTTGCAGTCTCGACGCCCGCAGCAGCCTCAGGTTTTGCCGAAGCCGTCCGCGACGGTGCAGCTCTCTTGAAAACACCAAGGTGCGCCTCAAGTTTCTCCAGCAACATCTCGCTCGTATACGGCTTGGTCAAAAAGTCATGTGCGCCATTGCGCATGGCATTCATAGCCCGACTAACAGACCCCTTGGCGCTGACCGCGATCATCACAGCGTGCGGAGCAGCAGTAACAAGATCAGCAAGTTCAGCGTCCCCACCGATGCATTCAAGATCGACAATGATGATATTAATCGAGGTATGCCGCAAGAAAGCGACGGCATGGTCCTTGCTTGCAAGAACATGTGCAGGCTGTCCGCAAGTGACATGCTTGGACAAAGCATTACTGGTTTTACGAGCCTCTGCGCGGTTGGTGTCCACGACACAGGCGTTCAAAAACCTATCGTTAGTTTTGGGGGATCCCATTGGCAGGCAACCTCAAAAATCAATACATCAGGCCGAAGTGCTTCGACACCTCTAAGTTTGTGCAAACAGGGTAAACAAACTCTTTTCGTTTTGAATCTTGATTGCATTATGCAGTTATTTTCTCGGCTTCAGAGCGCGTTAGAGAGCTTTTCCGCCTAATTAATCGTCAGGGGAGCCGGAAATATGTGATCAACTTCTGCAGCGGACTATCGCAAAAATACAGCGTCTAGAGGATATCGGCAGCCCTATAGGCATTCATGCGGGGACAACACAGGTTTTCCCTAGAATTATGATGGGTATAGGGTTCGAAGACCATCGGTAAATGCGGCAAAATTCAGGTATGTTTTGGTGATTCGGACCAACAGGTACTCTTGAGGACATGACGCGCTTGGCGAACATTTCCATATTGTTTTCTATTTCGGCCATTGCTGCCTCTTGTGGCACCGTGATGGTCTATCTTTTTGCGCGTCCCGTTGGCGAAGCATCACTGTTTCCTTGACGGCGATGTGCACCATGATCTTCATCCATTTCATGCTAACCCGCTCTCAGGAAAAATCGGCGATGTCTGATGCGGTTGATCGTTTGGAAGAGCGTATCGCAGTCATAGATGATGATGTGGGTAACCTTGAAGGCCGTCTCACCGGTGTCGAGCACAATATCCCGCGCCGGACCCGCGAGGAGATTGATCCGCTGTTTGCTGAGGTGGAGGTTATCGGTTCCCTCGTAAAACAGATGGCGGAAGCATGGCCGACATGGAAACCCGGATCGAGGATCAGGGCCTCGCCATTGAGGACCAGCGCGTCAAGCAAGCCAAGCTCCAGCCGCAACCAGCACAGCGCCTGTCTGCCCCGCAAGCGGCAAGAGAACCGGCAGCGGGTCGTGTAAGGCAGCCAGAGACAGCCTTTGCGCCTGCTGCAGAACAGCCCATGGCCTACGCTCAGGAGCCATTTGCCCAACCTCGCGCACCAGAGATGAAACGTCCGGCAGCCCCGCGTATGCACCATCCCAATGCAGCGCTGGCTGAGGAAATCCGTTCAAGCATCGAAGCGGGCAGGGTGGACCTTTACCTCCAGCCCATCGTGACACTACCGCAGCGCCGTGTGCGATACTATGAGGCGTTCACTCGCCTGCGCAAAGCCAACGGTGATTCACTGGAGCCCATCGAGTTTTTGCAAGAAGCTGACCGCACTGGCCAGATGCCTGCCATCGACAACATCCTGTTGTTCCGCTCCCTCCAGATCCTCAAGCGTCTGTCAACCCGCAACAGAGAAGCTGGCCTGTTCTGCAACCTGTCGCCAAGCACGCTCATGGATGAGAACTTCTTTCCCGGCTTTCTGGAGTTTGTGCGCGCCAACGATACCTACTCGGACCTGCTGATCTTTGAATTCGCGCAGGCAGATGTGGCGGTCATGAGTGCGATTGAATACGAGAGTTTGGCAGCACTCGCGGAGCTTGGCTTCCGCTTCTCGGTTGACCGCATCACTGATCTGCGCATGGACTTCCGCACGTTGGCTGACCGCGGTTTCCGCTTCGCAAAACTGCATGCCTCCCGCCTGCTGCAGCATGAAGATGATCTGGCAAAGAGCAATATTCACCCAGCTGACTTTGGCAGCTTGCTACAGCGCTACGGTATTGAGCTGATTGTGGATCACGTGGAGAGCGAAAGTGTCGTCCTTGAGCTTCTGGAAATGGACATCCGCTGCGCACAGGGCTTCCTGTTCTCACCGCCGCGTCCGGTCCGGGCAGATGTGCTGCAAGGCGCCCCAAACCCGCGCTCTGTAAAAAGAGAGGCGAGCTGATTGCCATCAACTCGCCTCCATGCTCTCTCGTTTTAGCTGAGAATTAGCTCTCTGGTTGGCCAACCGTTACAAAGGTTGGCTCTTTACCATCGAACAGATCTTTGGCAACATCCTGAACCTCTTCCAGTGTGACCGCTTCAACCATTCCATTGCGTTTGTCGATGTAATCGATACCCAGCTCTTGAACCTGAATACCGGTCAGCTGACGTGCAATGCTGCTGGAGCTGTCAAAGTTGAGGGCGTAGGAACCCGTCAGATAAGACTTCGCTTCCTCAAGCTCGGCAGGGGTTGGCCCGCTCTCGGTCATACGGTTCATCTGCTGATTAATGATATCAACCGCTTCACCCGCTCTGTCCGGCCGGGTCCCTGTTGATCCCATTAGCAAAGATGTGTGCTCGTAGGGGATCAGATGGGAACCAACCGAGTAGGCCAGACCGCGCTGCTCGCGGATCTCGTTATAAAGCCAGGACGAGAACGTACCGCCGCCGAAAATGTGGTTCATCACGAATGCAGGCATGAACTTCGGATCATGACGCTCATAACCCGGCAAAGCGAACTGGATGGATGTCTGCGGGCTGTCGAAGTCAACGTGGACGTCTTGATCGGTGACAGGCTCAACATCGGGGATGTCAACCAGATCGCCAGTCTCTGGCAGATCAGAGAAGACCTTATCCAGCACCTCAGCCAGCTCATCAGCACTGATTGCTCCAACCACACCAATCTTCAGGTTGTCTTTTGCAAAGATCTTTGCACGCTGCGCTTTCAGGTCATCCGACGTCAGCGTTGCTACTGTGTCTTCTGTGCCTGACTTGGCCGGCCATACGGGTGGTCAGGAAACAGCGTTTTGGACAGGGTCAGACCGGCAAGAGCATCTGGACGCAGGAGACTGCGGCGAATGCCTGCAATGGTCTGTGCCTTCATGCGCTCCAGCGGGCCGTCATCAAACCGTGGTTCATTGAGCGCCAGACGCAGCATTTCAAAGGTATGATCTTTGTTGCTCTGCAGGCTTTGGAAGGAGCCATAGAAGAAGTCACGCCCGGCCTGAAAGGAGAGGCTCATGGTCAGATCTTCAAGGCGGGCCTGAAAAGCTTCTGAGTCAAGATCACCCGCACCTTCATCAAGCATGGTGCTCAACAAATTGGTGACACCCAACTTGGCATCAGGGTCCTGAGAGTTGCCACCCGCAAACGCAAAGTTGAGCGCGATGATTGGAACAGTATAATCTTCCACCAACCATGCGGTGATCCCATTGGGGCTTTTGACTTCCTGAATCTCAATGGCCTGACTGCTTTGCGCAAAGCTGGCAACAAATAAGAGTGTCAGCGCAAACAAGGCCAGCAGGCTTGCTGTCAAGCGGGAAGCATATGCAGGCGCTACGGTAAGTACTTTAGCTTTCATGGAGCAGCCCCTTACTCTACGGTTTCTGGTGTTGCAGCTGGCATGAGATAGCTCGCCACGCTTGTTTCACTAAGGTATTTTTGAGCAACGGCGCGTACCTGATCAGGAGTCACCTGCGCAACCCGTGCAGGCCACGTTTGGACCTGCTCGACCGAACCACCAGTGGTCAAAGCTGTCCCGAAGATACGAGCCAGAACGTCCTGTTTATCCTGCGCATAGATTGCCGAAGCCAGCAATGAACGCTTGGAGCGGTCCACTTCTTCTGCGGTCACGCCGTTTTCAAGAACGTCATTCACGATTGAAAGGGCCTTGTCTTCCAACTCCTCTAGCTCAACGCCATCTTTCGGCGAAGCGTAGAGAATGAAGCGGGTGTCATCCAGCGCGGTCGACTGGTACCAGGCACCTGCACTGGTTGCCACACCATCATCAACCACCAGTGCTCTGTAAAGCCGGCTGTTGGCGCCGCCACCCAGAATGTCCGAGAGAACTTCAAGCGCTTCTGATTCATGCGGCAGCGCAGTTGTGGTGCTTGGAACCACCCAGCATGTTGCAGCCTCGCCCTGAGCACCTGATCACTTTGCAGGCTCACTTCACGATCACCCGGCACGATCTGCACATGCGGACGATCACGCGAACCCGGATCAGCGCGCTGTTCCACCTTGCCATAAGTTTCGTTAGCAAGTCGGAGGACGTCTTCTGCAGTGACGTCACCGGCCACAATCAGGATGGCATTATTGGGGGTGTAATACTTATCGTAAAAAGCGATTGCATCGTCTTTGTCCAGAGCCTGAATCTCATCCTTCCAGCCAATGACCGGTGTCCCATATGGGCTGTTCGGGAACAGGACCTGATCGAAGGTTTCAGAAAGGCGCGCCGCTGGACTACGATCAACGCGCTGAGAGCGCTCTTCAAGCACCACATCCCGTTCTGGATTGATCTGATTGTCGGTAAGGAGCAGGTTCGCCATTCGGTCAGCTTCATAGCCCATCACCATTTCCAGATGTTCTTTGGCAACTTGCTGGTAGTAGGCCGTGTAGTCCTGCGAGGTGAAAGCGTTTTCTTGCCCACCGACTTGAGCAACCATGTTGGAGAACTCACCCTCTGGTGTATTTTTGGTTCCCTTGAACATGAGATGTTCGAGAAAATGCGCCAGACCAGATTTACCCGGGTCTTCATCCGCAGCGCCAACACGATACCACACCATATGCGTGACAATCGGAGCGCGTCTGTCCGGGATGACAATCACCTGAAGGCCATTGTCGAGCGTGGTTTGGGAAACGTCGGTTCCACCTATGAGGATTTTGGAAAAGTCTTCGATTGAAGCTTTTCCTGTCGTATCCGCGGCTACAGGCAATACTGGGCTTGCGAAAACAACGAGACCTAAAGCAAGGGCTTTAAGCGTGAGAGATCGACCAGTCACGTAGGGGCTCCCTTTAAAATGAGCAGGACACAGCTCCCCATGTATAGCGTGACTGTGGTTAATCTCCTCGTGAATTATTCGTAATCTCTTGCAGCTATAATGAAAAAGTGCGAACACCGCCGCACTTTTTTAATGGTCTTTTAGGCATTTAAGAAAGCATAAGCTCCCGCTGAGCGGGCATTCTTAAAACTTGCTCATGTCAATGCGAGCGCCATCTTCAATCGCGGCTGCTTCACGCTTTTTGCGCACAATTTCGTCTTCATCCACTTCCGGGGTCGCAAACGCAACGCCTGCAACAGGAGTGGAATAGTCGACCGGAGGCTCGGTCAGATACTTACGTGTTGGCGTACAGTTAGGATCTCCTGGAGCGCAAACCGGAGAGTCCGTATCTTTGCCGCCGCCAAGAAGTTTCTTCGCTTCCTGATATTTTTTTTGCCAAGGGCTGACAACTCGCTTGGGGACAGCTTGTCACCATCAAGCAGTTGCTGCTGACGTTTTTCGGCTTCAAAATCGCGTGGACGCGCAGAGGCCTTCTTCACAGATGGATGGCCGCGCATCTGTTCAATGCTCAGCGGCTCGCCCGGTTCAACTTTGTAGAACGCGCGAATTTCTTCCAGCTCTTCATTGGAGCGATCAACTGGCCAGTTGCTGGCGACCTCGGAAAGACTACGGGTATCAGGCTTCGGCAGGTTACCTCCCTGCGTCGGCATAACAAGTGGTGCGCGCTCTTTGTACTCGATATCAGGGTTTCTCTGAGATTCCAGTCCAACCGCGCTCATAACACCAGCCATCAAACCTACATCGGTGGCTTCGGTATCTTCACTAAACTCGCCATTGCCTGTCATGCAGGCGGACAGTGCTAGAGAGAGCCCGCAAACGAAAGTGGCCCGAACAACGAATTTTTTTTGCTACGGCTTTGCAATTTCATTACCCTTGTTTCCCGATCACCATCAATACGGTGTTTGACAGGCTTCACGGGTCATATGACAGCCTGCGAAATCTGTAGTCCCCACGAACCAGTGATTCCACCATAAAACAGGAATCACAAAACCATGAAGGCCCTTAGTGTGTAGTTATGCCCAGAAGTACCCGATCGTCCCCACATATAATTGGAAATAGGGCGGTTCTAGGGCCGACTATCCTTATTTTTGCCAAGAAATAAGGTGTCGAGCAGCAATCCCGCGGCGCCAATAACAATCCATGCATCAGCAAGATTGAAGACGTACCACGAAAAATCCCCAACGTGAAAATAGATATAATCGACGACTTGGCCATAATAGAGGCGGTCAAAGCCGTTGCTCAGAGCGCCCGACAATACCAGCGCAAGGCAGAAGGCTTCCAGGCGGTTGCTCACCCGCGCACTCCAGAACCAGATAAAAATTGAAGCTAGCAGAGTAAAGCCTGCCAGTCCCCAGCGCCCGAATTCACTCGTCTGTTGGAACAGGCCATAGGAAACGCCTTTATTCCAGACCAGCACCAGATCAAGAAACGGGCCGACGGAAATCGAAGGCACGCCACCAATCGAAAAGTGACCAACGGCCCAGAACTTAGCGATCTGATCAACGACCAGACCGATGATCGCAATAAGCAGGACGAGGGAACTGTGATGTCCCCAGAACTTTAGTTTCTTCAAGGCAGCTTCCCTCGTCACAGTGTTTGCTTAGACAGCCGTGCTGTCCAGTTCACGCATTGCATCTGCATCGCGCAAGGTCAACTCAGGATATTCAGCATCCGTTCCAACTTCCGGAAGGATCTTCCAGGAGCGTGCACACTTTTTACCTTCAGCAAGACCCGACACAACGCCAACACCAGCCACATCTTCCAAAGTGAACGCACCTTCCGGAGCGCTGTCAGAAGACAGGTTCAACTGGGAGGTGATGCTGATCTCTGCCATGTCCAGACCATTCAGAGCAGCCATCAGGCCCGCATCGGAAACGTAAACGGTTGGATGGGCTTCCAAAGAAGACCCGATCCGCTTCTCACGCCGTTCAATTTCCAGCGCACCTGTGATCACACGGCGAACAGCACGAACCTTGCTCCATTTAGCTGCCAGTTCGTCGTTTCTCCATGCAGAAGAAACAGCAGGGAATTGCTGCAGATGAACGGAGGTTGTTTCTTCACCATACCGGTAAGCCCAGCTCTCTTCCATAGTGAACGGCAAAATTGGAGCCAGCCACAGGGTGAGGTGACGGAACAGCTGTTCAATCACATAAAGAGAGGCCTTCCGCTTCTTGGAAGACGGTGCATCGCAATACAGCGCATCTTTGCGGATGTCGAAGTAGAACGCAGACAGCTCAACAATCATGAAGTTGAACAGGGTGGAGAAAATGCGCTTGCTGTCGAACGAGTTGTAGGCGTCACGAACCAGTACATCCAGCTCAGCCAGACGATGCAGGACCAGCTGTTCCAGCTCATCCATATCCTCAAGAGCAACTTCCTCGCCTTCATAGTGGGCAAGGGAGCCGAGCATGAAGCGCAGGGTGTTGCGCATCTTGCGGTAAGCATCAACATTGGTCTTGATGATCTCAGGGCCAAGGCGCTGATCTTCCGCGTAGTCAACAGAACCCACCCACAGACGCAGGATATCGGCACCGTACTGCTTGATGACGTCCTGAGGTGCAACCGTGTTGCCCAAAGACTTGGACATCTTGCGGCCCTGCTCATCCATGGTGAAACATGAGTGATCACAGCATCGTATGGTGCATGACCACGCGTGCCACAGCTTTCCAGCAGGAAGAATGGAACCAGCCACGGTGCTGATCAGTTCCTTCCATGTATAGAACGTAATCTTCGCCGGCCAGACCCTTACGGTGCGGGTTCAGGTCTTCACGGCGCTCCATACAGAATGCGTGGGTAGAACCGGAATCGAACCAGACGTCGAGGATGTCTGTTACTTTTTCATAGTTCGCAGCATCATACGCATCACCAAGGAAGCGTTGTTCTGCGCCTTCCTCAAACCATGCATCTGCACCTTCCTTCTGGAAAGCGTCAAAGATGCGCTGGTTGACGGCCTCGTCCTTGAGAACTTCGCCGTTTTCTTTGTTCACAAACACAGTGATTGGTACACCCCAAGCACGCTGACGGGAAAGCACCCAGTCAGGACGGGTTTCAATCATTGCATTTAGGCGGTTCTGGGCAGTTGCAGGAATAAAGCGCGTCTCGCCGATTGCCTTAAGAGCACGGGCTCGCAGCGTGTCACCCTTTGTTTCATCAGTAAGTTCCCTGTCCATGTAAACAAACCACTGCGGTGTGTTACGGAAGATCAAAGGAGCTTTTGAACGCCAGGAATGCGGGTAGGAGTGCTTCACGCGGCCACGGGCCATCAGCGCACCCACCTCGGCCAGTTTTTCGATAACGGCCTTGTTGGTAGAGCCTTCCTTGCCTTTGCGGTCAAGGATGTACTTGCCTTCAAACAGCGGCACATGCGGGTAGTAAGACCCGTCCGGCTGAACGGTCATTGGAACCTGCTCGGTGCCAGCTTTTGCAAACGCCTCGCGGTGATCGAGGAACATCTGGAAATCTTCCTGACCATGACCCGGCGCGGTGTGCACAAAGCCTGTACCGGCATCGTCGGTCACATGATCACCAGGTAGCATCGGCACGTTGAAGTCGAAGTAATCGCCAGCACCTTCAGCACCGCGCAGCGGGTGCGCGCAGTATTCGATTGTGCTCACATCAACGTCAGAAACACGCTCATAGGCATCAACGCGGGACGCCGCAAAAACAGACTCAGCCAGCTTGTCGGCAATGATGAATTCTTCGCCAACCTTTGCCCAGTTGTCTTCCGCAGCCTCTGTCACCTTGTAGATGCCATAGCTGATGTCATGAGAGAAGGAGATCGCGCGGTTTGCAGGAATGGTCCATGGAGTCGTTGTCCAGATCACCACCTTCTTGCCGATCAACGCTTCATTGCCGGAAACAACCGGGAACGTTACCCAGATGGTGTGTGAGGTATGATCTTCATACTCCACTTCCGCTTCAGCCAGCGCGGTCTTTTCAACGATGGACCACATGACAGGTTTGGAACCACGATACAGCTGACCACTTGTCGCAAACTTCATCAGTTCGTTCGCAATCACAGCTTCACTGTCGTAGCGCATGGTCAGGTATGGGTTGTCCCAGTCACCTTCGATGCCCAGACGCTTGAATTCCTCGCGCTGCACATCAACCCACTTATCCGCAAATTCACGGCATTCCTTGCGGAATTCATTGATTGGAACAGTGTCTTTGTTTTTGCCTTTTTTGCGGTACTGCTCTTCAATCTTCCATTCGATCGGCAGACCATGACAATCCCAGCCCGGAACATAGTTGGCATCAAAGCCCTGCATCTGCATGGAGCGGTTGATGATGTCCTTCAGGGTCTTGTTCAGCGCGTGGCCGATATGGATGTTGCCGTTCGCATACGGAGGACCATCATGCAAAATGAACTTGGGGCGGCCAGCGGATTGCTCACGCAGCGCCTTGTAAAGGTCCTGATCTGCATTTGGCGAGGATCTTGGGTTCATTCTTTGGAAGGCCCGCCCGCATTGGGAAATCGGTTTGAGGCAGGTTGAGCGTTTTTGAATAATCACGGCTCATAGTATCGGTCATTTGACAGTCCGCTTATGTGGGCATCTGTTTGCCCATAGGCATCTGGTAAAGCGCAAGAAATTGCGCAAGCTTGAAAAACCCGTCGCCGCTGCAACGGTTGGAGGTCTCCCGGTACTTCAGGGCGCCGACGGGCGTCTCATCTGAAGGCCGGGCCAATAATTCGAAATTGGCACACCTTGAAAAAGGTCAAAGGAGTAGTCCTGTTATTTTCAAACTTGGCTAACATAATGAGTGCTTTTAGCAGCGGTCATGCAAGGAATAAAGGGGCTCTAACAACAAAGCTCAATATTATCAGGACCAGAAGCAATTTTCCTGAAAGGCGGGCAGGTGCCTCCCAAGCCTCAGTAATGTCGTTTGGGCGAATTCTCGACAAGCTCTTCACTCATTGCCTGACGCTTTGCAGCTGTCCGTTCCCGATGAGCAATATAAAGCCCGCCGCCTGCAATCAGAGCCACACCCAGCCACACAAATTTGTCGGGAATATCGCCAAACAGAACGTAACCAACGATCGTTGCACTGATGATCTCGGTATAGCTGAGTGGTGCCAGAACCGACGCCGGTGCCCTGTCAAAAGCAAGCACGATACAGCCGTGTGAGGCAAACGAGATGACACCCATCAAAATGAACAGGCAGGTGCGTTAACTCTGGCGTTGTCCAAGCTGCGCCTTCAAAACCCAACAAACTGGCTAGAAGCACCAATGGTGTAAGGGTCATCACCCCGGCAATGCCGGTGGCAAACTGAATGCCGAGCAGGGAGGTGCCACCGGCAAGTTTGCGCGTTAAAACCAGATAGATTGCAAAAGAGGTCGCCGCAGCCAGTGGCAACAGGGCAGGCCATCCTAGAGCACTGGAACCGGGGCGAATAATAATCAGCGCGCCCACCATCCCCACAACCACAGCTGCCCACCTGCGAACACCCACGTTCTCCTTCAAAACAATCGCCGAAAGTACTGTCAGCAGCATTGGCTGCACAAAGAAGATCGCAATCGCATCCGCCAGCGGCATGTATTTAAGGGAAGTGAAAAAGAAGATCGAGCAAATCGCAAGAAACGCGCCGCGCACCAGCTGAATACGGTTGACCTCTTTCATCAAGGAGCCGAACGAACGCCCCGCGAAACCCGCAATCACAAGGACAACAAGCGCCTGACACAAGAACCGCCCAAGCGAAACCTCGACCGGTGAGACAAACCCACTGAGGTATTTGGCCGTACCGTCCATCAGTGGCGCAAGAGACATTCCGGCGGCCATATACAAAATGCCATGCAATCCGGCGCTGGAGCTTTGCGGATGTGTCGAGGCGGTTGTGGTGGTCATGATGTGCTCGCAATGTCGGGAATACGCTGACATAACAAAGTCAGGAGTGCGGGTAAGAATCCATATTGACGCATCACGAAGCTGTTTGTGCAACCAAAACAAAGTGTAGGAGGTCAGCTATTCAGTGCAGTTATCTAAAGGATATCTGGAGCGTCGCTCAATATTACGGAGCGGGCGGCTTTCGCTCCGCGTGTGCCAAGGTCAGGCCACTGCAAATCAATAGGCCAACACCTACCCAAACAAATTCATCCGGAATCTCGTTAAAGACCAGATAGCCAATGATTGTTGCAGAGATAATTTCCACGTAGTTGATCGGTGCAAGAACCGAGGCAGGCGCTCTTTCAAAGGCTTTGACCAACAGAACATGCGCAAACAGCCCCGCTCCCCCAAGGCAGAGCAACAACACAATGGGTAATGTGAAGTTGGTACTCGGATCTACGATAACCAGATCGCCGCCAAATCCGCTTAGCCCCGCATAGATGATGATCGGCAGAATAAGGAGGTTCCTGCGAACCCTGTCGCAAACTGGATGGCCAGCTGAGAGGCTTGCCCGGAGAGCTTGCGGGTCAGAATGAGATAACAGGCAAATGTAAAAGCTGCGGCCAGCATGAGCAGACTTGCTGGATGGAAAACACCTGTGCCCGGCCGCATGATGACAAGAACGCCCGCAAAGCCAATCAAAACCGCTAACCAGCGTGTGGGACCCACCCTTTCTTTCAAAAATAAGGAGGACAGGATCACCAGAATGACGGGCTGTACAAAGAAGATCGCCAAAGCATCTGTCAGCGGCAGATACTTCAGGGCAAAGACGATAAAAACCGATCCCAGCGCCAACAGCAACCCGCGGCAGAACAGCGGAAGGGTGGTTTCTTTGAGCAGGCTGTACCAGCTGCGTTTCTGAAACAGCGCAATCACCAGAATGATGACAAGCTGCACGGAAAACCGAAAAAAAGGAGATGGTTAAAGGTGAGAAAAAAATCGGAAAGATACTTCACAACCCCATCAGTGCTCGAAAGAATGAGCAACCCGAACACCATCAACAACACGCCATGCAACACACTATCGGAGCCGCCTGTACCGCCCCGTATCGTCGCTGAGGTCATGATGTCTCTTTCTGGGTTCTGGATCGAAGAGTACCCGGCAACCTTGTTATTCATTCTTGGCGGGTATTCAGCGAATTGCAGTTCAGGAGAGCATCACAGTGTTTTTGTTGACTTCTGCAGTGCTCTATGAACTGGTGTTAAGCATCTGATCTAAATGCGAAAGCGGTCGCATGGAAGCGATCATTGCGCGCGCTTCTGCACTATCTTGATCCATCTGGCTAATTAAGCTTCAATGCCGTCAAATTTAAGTTCGGCACGAATAAATCCGATAAAGCAGACGGTGACCAGCTTTTCATACAAATCGCCGCTAAAGTCAAACACATGCACTTCAAGCATGGTGCGCCATCATCGAAGGTCGGGCGGCGACCAAAACTTGCTACGCCGTCATGCATCACGCCATCAATCTTGACCTGAACCGCGTAGACACCTTCTTTTAACTCGCAGTTATCAGCAAGTTTCAGGTTTGCAGTCGGGTAGCCCAGCTCACGGCCACGCTTCTCACCATGCTGAACAGTAGCTTCCACGAAGTAGCGGAAACCAAGCAAACCGTTTGCAAGAGCAAGGTCGCCCTCTGCAAGAGCTGCACGAATGCGACTGGAGGAGATGATCTCACCGCCTTCATCATCTTCTGCTCCAACAATGGTCACGGCAAATCCGTGTGCATCGCCAGCTTGCTTGAGAAACTCCGGTGTCCCCTGACGGCCTTTACCAAAGTGGAAGTCGTATCCGGTGATGCTCTGCGAAATTCCCAAACGCTCAACCAGAATATCCTGCACAAAGTCCTCTGCAGCCATATTGGCAAACTCTTTTGTGAAAGGCAGCTCAATCACACCATCCAGATTTTCCGCTTCAAAAATCTCCGCCTTGATATGGCTTGGCGTTAAGCGGAACACCGGCTGATCTGGTCGGAAGAAGGTCCGTGGATGCGGTTCAAACGTCATGGCGAGAGCAGGAACGCCGCGCTTGGCAGCCTCATCCCGCGCTAAATCAAGTACAGCCCGGTGCCCGCGATGCACGCCATCAAAATTCCCGATTGCAACAACACCGCCGCGTAGTTCTTCAGGAAACTGCGCAAGGTCGGTGATATGCTGAAAAGAATGCGCCTGTTTGACCGGCTCACCCATGAACTGTACTTCCCGCTTGAGCGTATTCCCGAAAAGTGGCTCCGGTTTTCGGATAAGAACACGCGTGAAAATAAAGATTTAGAGTCTGTTGAACAAATGCATAGAGCGCAACATACTCTAAATTTCTAGAATTTGGCGAGACGGTGCCGCGTGAAGTTCGCCCCGTCAAGCTCTTCAGAGAAGGTTTGCAGGGCGGAACACAAGAAACTGCAAGTTCTTCGCAGGAATTTTCAGTTAAAGGGGAATATCCATTTCTGCATGAGTAGGTACTTTCACCATAGCTTCCCCTTCCAGAACCACCTTGCCGTCCACCAGCACTTGCAATCCAGACGCGCACGGCAGCCCTTATCAATCAACTCTGCAACGCTCACCCGAACCTCAATATCGTCGCCGATATACACAGGTGCGCGGAAATTTAAAGATTGAGACAAATAAATTGCACCTGGGCCCGGAAGCCGTGTTCCAAGTACGGCTGAGATAAGGCTCGCGGTATAAAGGCCGTGTGCAATACGGGTTTTGAATGGGGTCTTGGCTGCAAAATGCTCTGACAGGTGGATAGGGTTTCGATCACCGGAGACCTCTGCGAATCCAACAATGTCCTGAGAGCTGACGTGCTTAACAAAAATTTCGGTCATGCCGACGGAAAGATCTTCATAGGCAAGCGGACGGAGGTTGAGCATGGTGTTTCCTCGGATTAACCACAGGCATTATTGCCTGTAAAACGCGAAGAAAAGCTAGTAACCAGACCCATGAAAAACAATTAGGCTTTTAGCCTTATTGAAAACGTAATAGAGAAATTAACCTAACTATAACGTAGGGCGGTTAATTTCGCGAAGTTGAATTGGTGGGGACCCTTTCTTGGAAGGACACCTGCGTCCAGTGTGACCGAACAATGTCGTGGTCGCCGTGAGTATAGCAGAGAGGCGTCGGCAGCCTCTTGAGAATATGGAGTTGTACATGGCCCTTGATCTTCAGATGCCAATTTTGGTCGTCGATGATTATAAGACCATGATTCGAATCATTCGTAACTTGTTGAAGCAACTTGGCTTTACTGACATCGATGATGCGGCAGATGGCACTGAGGCCTACGAGAAGATGAAGCAGCGTCGTTATGGCCTGATTATCTCGGATTGGAACATGGAACCAATGACTGGCTACGAGCTGCTCAAGCAGGTCAGGCAGGATGCGGCTCTGACGAAGACGCCATTCATCATGGTTACAGCTGAATCAAAAACGGAAAACGTGATCGCTGCGAAAAAGGCAGGGGTTAACAACTACATCGTTAAGCCGTTTAACGCGCAAACACTTAAGGGCAAAATCGAAGCGGTTTTCGCGGACTAATTTGCCTTGCGCACAATTTGAAAAACATGGGCTGGGGTGAGGATGCCATATGGAAAGCGCCCCAACTTCTGTGCACCCAACTGACCGGTTTACAAGGTCGGGTAGAGCTCTGAACTGGTGGGCAAGTGAGCTTGCTGGAGGAGACGTTCCCTACTCAGGTAAAGGAAGAGTGTTGTTTTGAGCAAAATTGATATTCAGCAACTCATAGACTTTCTGGAAGAAAGCCGTGAGAAGTCGAGCGAAGTTACTCTCACTGATGTGATGGGTCTTGCCGAGGTTATGACAGATTCAATGGGGGGCATCATTGAACACGTCCAACCTGCTGTGACCATGGAACTGGCGGCGATCGGCGCAGAAATTGCGCGGATGAAAGCCGAGATCAGTAAGCTTCGTGTCGCGGATATGAGAGATAACCACATTCCTGAAGCTGGCCGTGAGTTGGACGCTATTGTTTCCTCAACAGAGGAGGCAACGCATACAATCATGGAAGCAGCCGAAACTATCATGGCAGCTGATCCGGATGATGCCCAAGCCTATCAGGACACCGTCAACAATCAGGTGATGGAGATCTTTCAGGCGTGCGCCTTTCAGGACATCACTGGCCAGCGCATCTCCAAGGTGGTCAACACGCTGAACACAATTGACGAGCGGGTCGCCAACTTCGTTGAGCGCTTGCGTCTCAAGCAGGAAATTGAAGATACCCCTCTTGAAGAGACCGAAGAAGAGCGCCGCAAGCGTGAATTGATCCTTCATGGGCCTCAGAAAAAGGGCGAAGGCGTCTCTCAGGAGGAGATCGACGCAATGCTGGAAGACGTGCAGCAGGACGACATCGACAAACTGTTCGCTTAGTTTTGATTGTATTCAGCTGGTGAGTGTCACCAGCTTAGACGGTCCATAAAGCTATGCACCTCCAGCCTTTCATTGCTGAGCATAGCTTCAACTGCTTCAGCACCATCTGACAGATCCGCTGCGTGAATACCACCGGTCAAAAACAGCGCGCTGATGCCCTGCGCATTCGCGCCTTTGATGTCGGTTGGCAGACCATCCCCAATCACCAAAATTTCGGATTTATCAAGCGCTCTGCCCGCGTGTGTATTGAGTTTGGAACGTGCCATATCGTAGATCGGATGGTGGGGTTTGCCGGTAATAATGACCCGTCCCCCCATCTCCTCGTAAAGCTTTGCAAGCGCGCCCGCACACCAGACCAATTTGTCGCCCTGTTCAGCAACAATGTCCGGGTTGGCGCAAATAAGTGCCAGATCAAGCTTCAACAGCTCCTCAAAATGAGAGCGGTAGTCTTCCGGCTCTTCAACACGCCTGTCGTTGAGACCCGAACAAACAATAACGTCCGCAGCCTCTGGTGCCACAAAGTCAAAGCTGGTGCCGTGAGACAGGTTTTGATTCTTTTCCGGACCGATATGATAGACTTTTGCATGGTCCATAGCCCGAAGGTCAGCCTGAACCACATCTCCTGACGAGACAATCGAGTCATAGCAGGTTTGTGGAACGCCCAAACTGCGAAGATGCTCCGCAATCTCATTGGCTGGACGCGGCGCGTTTGTAATCAACACAACAGGTCTGCCATAATGGGCTTTATATGCCTCAAGAGCCTCAATCGCAGCAGGAAAAGCGCTCACACCATTATGTAAAACACCCCAGACATCGCATAGAATGCCGTTGAATGGATCTGCGATCTGGCGAAGGCCAGTGATTGGGGACTGTTGCTTCATATGATGTTCTCTTGGAGGAAACTTGGAGATGCTCTTGAAAAAAGAGTGGAGTTGGGCCAAATCCTCATAACTTGAGCTGGCGGCGGCGGCAAGTAGATATAATCACCGCACCCCCCGCATTGACCCTGGGCGCAAACCTCTGTCACAAATGTGATTTAGATGCGCCATGTATATGCATGACAATTTTTTTTAGGCGGAGCGGTTATGGCGGTAAGACAACTTAGCGATACGACGATCAACAGAATTGCCGCTGGCGAAGTGATTGAACGGCCGGCAAGTGTCGTTAAAGAGCTGGTTGAAAACGCAGTCGATGCCGGAGCAACACGCATCGAGATCGTAACAGCCTCCGGCGGCAAAAGCCTGCTGCGTATCACCGATAACGGCGCAGGCATGACGAAGGAAGACCTGCAACTGGCCGTCCGCCGCCACTGTACGTCAAAACTGCCTGAAAATGATCTCATGGACATCCGCACCATGGGCTTTCGCGGAGAAGCGCTGCCATCCATTGGTGCGATCTCGCGGCTTGAAATAACAACACGCCACGCCTCCGAACCACACGCCTGGAAGATCGAGGTTGAAGGTGGCCAGAACCACGATATTGAACCGGCTGCCCTGAACTCCGGAACGCGCGTAGAAGTAAAGGATATCTTCTTCTCCGTACCAGCCGTCTGAAGTTCCTGAAGTCGGACCGTGCCGAAGCAACCGCAATCACAGAAATTGTCAAACGTATCGCTCTTGCCAATCCGACAGTGCGTTTCACACTCTCCGGTTCCGATCGCCGCCAGCTGGAGCTACCAGCCTGTACGGGAGACGACGCAGATCTGGCACGGGTCGGGCAAATTCTAGGCACCGATTTTACCAAAAACGCCATGGAGATTGAGGCATTGAGGGAAGGGGTCCATCTTTATGGATATGCAGGCCTACCAACCTTCCACCGCGCCAACTCCCAGCACCAGTTCTTCTTCGTAAATGGCCGCCCGGTCAGAGATAAGTTGCTTTTGGGCTCCCTAAAGGCCGCTTATTCTGACGTGCTCTCACGGGATCGCCACCCGATTGTGGTGCTGAACATCGATCTTGATCCGCATCAGGTAGATGTGAACGTTCACCCTGCAAAGGCAGATGTGCGCTTCAGAGACGGCCAGCTCGTCCGCGGATTGATGATCGGTGCGCTGAAAAATGCCTTCGTGCAATCCGGTTTCCGCGCCTCCACAGCAAACACCCAATCTGCCATCAATGCGATTCGCCCAATGGGCCAAAACGCTGGCTTCAACGTTCATTCAGGCGCCTCGGCACATACACCTCAAGGTCACCGGGAAGCGCCGCAAAACTATTCATGGCAGCAATCTTCTACCGTCCAGAACAGCAAGCAACAGGTGTGTGGAGCGCTGCGGATATTCCAGAAGCAGGATCAAGCGAAACACAGCTGGGTCTGATGGAAGCAACAGCACCCTACACGGCTCCAGCAGAGTATGGGCTTGCGCAGCCATCTGTAGGTGTTCCAGCATACCATCAGGTTGATGCCCCTTCTGCAGATTCAAGAGCCCACGCACATGAGCTCCCCGAAGACCGCGAGAGTTTTCCGCTTGGAGCCGCAAGAGCGCAAATCCATGAAACCTATATTGTCTCGCAAACCAAAGATGGTCTGGTAATTGTAGATCAGCACGCTGCGCATGAGCGTCTTGTCTATGAGCAACTCAAAGAGGACCTCGCAAAACGTGATGTTTCGCGCCAAATGCTCTTGATTCCAGAGATCGTTGACCTGCCAGAAGAAGATGTGGCGCGTTTGGAAGAGCGAGCACCAGAGCTGGAGGAAGTCGGCCTCGTTCTGGAACGTTTCGGTCCGGGGGCAATTGCCGTCCGAGAGACACCATCTATGCTCAAACGTTTGAATATCAAGGCGTTGGTCCAAGATCTGGCAGATGACTTTGCGGAGTATGACAGCTCGACGCGTATCCGGGAAAAGCTGGATCTTGTGGCTGCAACAATGGCCTGCCACGGCTCGATCAGGGCAGGGCGAAGAATGCGACCGGAAGAAATGGACAATCTGCTTCGTGACATGGAAGCAACGCCAAAGTCCGGCCAATGCAATCACGGCAGACCAACTTGGATTGAGCTAAAGCTCTCCGATATCGAGCGCCTGTTCGGACGGCACTAGAGTGTGTTCCCTTTGATTGCATTCAATCAGACAGCAAGAATTCGGCTCGATAAAGAAGTGAGAGTACGATGCGTGAAGGCTGATGGAGGTGCGCTGCTGTGATGTTTAATGCCAAAAAACCAGAAGAGGCGGATCAATGATCCGCCTCTTCCAGTTCGTATTCTCGATCACACTAGGTAACCGATGGGTTCTGACATGTGGCCTCAGAAGTCCCGTTGAACACGGAGTAGGACTGCGATGATGTTCTGCATACCAATTGGGCGAGTTGGCTCACCAAAGTTAGTTGCGTTATCTGGGAACACCTTACCCAAGCCAACGTTCCGGTATGCAACTTCAGTACCAATCTCGAAGCCGCTTACAGGTACCCAGCCGACCTTACCGACAACATCCCACTGATTTTGGTTCCAGAGGAATTTCTGGTTGGCATGAGCATAGGAAGCCTGAATTGCTGCGTTCCATTCTGGCGTAAAGTCAGCTTGGAAGCCCCAAGCAATAGACCAACCGGTACCAATACCGCTTCCGTCATTCGTAAGGTCCGTTGCATCGAAGATCACGTTTTCCCAGTCACTGTGGACGTAACCAAGAGCACCCTGTGCGTAGGTAGCCTGAACAACGCCCTGGAAGCCGGAAATCCAGTTGTTGAAGAATGGTATATCAATTTCTACACCACCACCGACGGCCCAACCGAGACGACCGGATGGGAAGGATTCCAGGAACCGGACTTCAGTTAAAGCACCCATGATCTGTGCTGAACCCCAACCCTGATCAAGTCGGATGTTTGCAACAAGGCTCGGGAAGCGCATGCCACCGTAACCCTGGAAAAATCCAAATGAGTCAAGATATTCACCAGCAAAGAGATCCTGCTGACGAGCTGTTCTGTCTTCCACAGACCAACTGGTTGACAATCCGTTGCCCAGATCGAAGGTATAACCGCCAAGCCAGAGGTTCCGGTCAGAATACGCTACGGTAGTGATCGCACCATATGCATAACCAGTCCAGAAGTCATAGAAGGACTGTGCTCGACCAATGGTCATCCCGCCAAACTGAACGAACGCAAAGTCAAGCGTCGGGATTGTATTATCCTGCTGCACTCCAAACGATCCGACTGGTTCGTTCACAAAAGGATCTGAACTGTCAGTCTGGATAAAGCCTGGTGTGTCCACTGTCGCGAAGAAATCAATGTAAGCACGAAGCAAACCATATTCTGTTTGAGTTCGAGCATCGAAACGCAGGTAACCACGTGCACGAGTGGATGTTGAATTTCTTGTCCGGTCAGACCAGTCGTTCGGGCCCGCTCCAAAGTTGTTAAAGCGGTATTCTGCACGAACACGACCTCGGATTCTCAAACAGGTATCAGTGCCTGGAATAAAGAAATATCCAATTCCGTAGGCGTCACATATTTGGACGTATTCTACGGGCTCCGGCGCAACGGGAAGATCGGCTGCAAGGACCGGAGTGGCACTCATCATAAGCGCTGCTGCGGCGCTAGTTGTAAAGTGGCGCATAATTCGACTCCTATCGGGTTGAAACCCACTCCTCAAACAAGGTTAATAGACAAAACTACTTAAGGCGGCCCAGTGCTGCCTAAGCAAAACTGATTTTATTTTTGTGTACGCGAATTCCCTGCAGCAATTGATGCCAGTAGATCCTTCTGGATGCAACAATAACTCTCAAAATAACCTAGAGTTATCAAGCTAATCGAAACTGCTGTTTCATTCCTGCAACGCTTTGCTCATCGGATAGGTAGATGTAGCAAACCTAATATAGGGGTATTCCTGCTATATTTAAGTATCTGTTATTATTGATTAAAAGGTAGGCATAAGGATTTTATAGGCATTCCCATATGCAATCTGCCCCACTCGAATCAAAGCCTCTATCGAGATAAGTATCGAGTCATAGCCGTACTCCATGATAAGTATAGTGATAGTATTTACAAGTATTCGAGTTTTGTGGTTCGTTTGCGTTGTTTTGGGGAATTTTGCGTTCTTTTGAGGTCTGACGCGTTGTTATGTGAAGCGTGAAGCAAATTCCCGCAAATTGTCACATTGCACGGGCACGCGCCGAAGCCAGCCTGATCGCCACTTCATCAGCCCACAAAAAAAAGGCCCTCCCGAAACTATGCCGGGAAGGCCTTTTGCTACTCTTTATATATAGGGCCGTTCAGCCTAGACGCCGATGTACCTCAAAACGAGGATCTGACTGTCGCCTGTATGGCGCGCATCCAGTCCTTCAAATCCATCTGGGATCACAGGAGAAACGCTGGCATCCTCTTCCCAGATGCAAAGAGCACCTTCGTTGAGCCAGCCGCCAGCCGCAGCACTCGCCAGAGCCTTCTCACCCAGCTCCAAGCGGTAGGGAGGGTCCAGAAACACCAGATCGAACGGTGCTATGGTTCCCGCAGCCCAGAGAGGTCGCATCGCGGCGCAGGATCTTCGTGGCGCCCATCAAGCCTGTGGTCTCTACATTCCGGCGGATCAGACCACGCGGCTCGACTGCCTCTTCAACAAAGACGCAGTACTTGCCGCCACGGCTCATCGCCTCCAGACCAAGCGCGCCGTCCCTGCAAACAGGTCCAGCACGCGCGCGTCCTGAACCGGATTGCCGTAGGAGTGAGCGAGAACATTGAAAATGGTCTCTCTCATCCGGTCACTGGTTGGCCGTGTATTCTGTGTCTTGGGCGTAGCAGGGCAGTTCCCCGAAAGCGTCCAGCAACAATTCTCACGATCTCTTGCCACCCTTGTTTCCGCGAGGCGCGCCAGAACGATCACCACCGGGGCGACCACCGCGCGCTTTATCTCCGCCAAAGCTCTTGCCACCAGAACGTGGGCCTTTGCTGAAGCCCGGCTTGCCACCATCACGGCCACCTTCGCGTGGACCTTTGCTGAAGCCCGGCTTGCCGCCATCACGGCC
>BAXV01000030.1 GCA_001310715.1 Pseudovibrio sp. JCM 19062 | reverse complement strand
ATTGCGTGGGCACGGATTAAGAATACGAACGGAATGTGTGAGGGGGATAAGTTTTTTTGGGGAGCTTAAGGGCGCTATTAATTTTACGAGCGCCCTGCTCCGCATTCCCGCAGCTGATGCGGGATGCCGGTGTCTGGCTTTAGAGCGGAAGGCCGAGCTGCTTCAGTTCTGAACGAAGCTTGTCTGCCTCTGAGAAGTGCAGTGCCTTCATGCCGATATCTTGCGCGGCGTCAACATTCTTCAAGGTGTCATCGATGAACACGAGCTCGGATGGGTTGAGGCCGTTCCGCTCAAACAAAATATTGTAGATCTTGGCATCTGGCTTCAGCAGTTGCTCATCACCTGAGATGACAGTGTCAATGAAGCTGTCAGCAAGGAATGGGAAGATGCGCTTTGCTTCTTCAAACTTCTCGGTAGAAAAGTTTGTGATGGCATAGAGGGGAACCCCCTTCTCCTTGAGATCTTTCAGGAGTGCCACATTGGCCTCAATCGCACCGCCGAGCATGTCTTGCCAACGCTCGTAGTAGGCTTTGATCCACTCTTCATACTGCGGGAATTTTTCGAGGCGCTCGGAAATGGCTTCATCCCATGGACGGCCACGGTCCTGCTCCAAGTTCCACTCGTAGGGACACACCTCACTCAGGAAGTATTCGCGCTCGGATGCATCGGGAATCAGATCATTATACAAGTTCTCTGGGTCCCATAAGATCAGGACGTTCCCAATATCAAACACGACTGCAGTCACCGATGAAGACATGCCCAGCTCCTTTCCTTGCCAATTATTGTTAGCTCTTTTTGTATTTGCTCAGGCTGGAGGACGCAATGCGGGAAACTGCAACCTGATACGAACAGTGTCGGCTTAAGCCGCCGCCAGCAATGGAAGCTCAGGCATCATATCACATTTTGAGATGCATTCTGCAACCTGCTCGCCAAGACCAAAGCCATGGACGACCACGCTGACCGGCTCTACTTCCTCGACGCTTTCAAGCAGCTGCAAACCGGCGCAGACATTCGCCAGCAACTCGTGCTGATGCTCTGTTGCCAGCATGGCTTCCACCAGCGGCCCTGCTTCTTCTCTGGACTGGGGAACCTTGCCGCCGAACAGGTCGAGGAGGAACACGGCGTAACCTTGTTCTGCGATTTTCGCTGCCTGTTGTATGGCTGCGTCGGTCAATCCGTTCCAGTCATGAAACAGCAAAAGTGCCGGAAGCTTCTTAGCGGTTCTGGGTACAATAATGTAGGCTAGATTTCTTTGGTGGTATTCTACCAGACGCAACTCAGCGGCGGTCAGAGAAACCGGAAGTGCAAGTGTGGTTGCTGCGATAATCATCGGAATGCCAGTGTTCATTTATGCTCTGAGTATGAGATATGCATATTTCATTATATCAATTTTCTTTATGTTAAAAGGCGTCGAAACATGTTTGGGCAACTCTCCAACCTGCTTCAATAGGTCTAGGCAAACAAAAAAGAAGCCGCACTTCTCCTTGTAGAAAAGTGCGGCTTAAACGGTGTGATCGAGACCACGTATGGGTCGATTATGCTTCGCAGATCACGCGAGTTTGACGTGCAATCATCGCCTCTTCGTTGGTCGGGATCGCCATGACCTTAACCTTGGAAGATGGCTTGGAAATTGTGATTGCTTCTTTTGCGCGTGCTTGTTTGCTTCATCGTCGATTTCCACGCCGAGGAACTCAAGGCCCTTACATACGCCTGCGCGGGTCAGGGAGGAATTTTCACCGATACCACCGGTGAAAACAATCGCGTCCAGACCGCCCATGACTGCAACCAAAGCACCCAGCTCGCGCTTGATGCGGTTGTCGTAGTAGTCGAGCGCGCGCTTTGCTTCCGGGCTGTCAGATTCTTCCAGATCACGCATGTCCTGCGAAATGCCGGAGAGGCCCTTCATGCCGGACTCCTTGTTCAGCAGGTTGGCAACTTCCTTCACCGACATGCCTTTTTCTTCCATCAGGTAGAAGATGACACCCGGATCAATCAGGCCAGAGCGTGTGCCCATAGCCAGACCATCAACCGGGGTGAAGCCCATGGTGGTGGTGACAGACTTGCCGTTCTCAATCGCGCACATGGACGCGCCGTTGCCGAGGTGGGCAATAACAATTTTGCCATCGGCCACTTCCGGAGCAACGTTGTGCAGTTCCTCCGAGATATAGTGGAAGGACTGGCCGTGCATGCCGTAGCGACGAATGCCTTCGTCGTAGTACTTGGTCGGGATCGCGTAGGCTTCGTTCTTGAATTCCTGCGTGCGGTGGAACGCGGTGTCAAAGCACGCCACGTTCGGTTTGCCCGGAAATGCAGCTTTCGCGCCTGCAATGCCTGCAAGGTTATGCGGATTATGCAGTGGTGCCAGCGGGTTAAAGGTTTCCAGCTCAGCGGCAACCTCATCTGTCACCAGTACAGGTGCCGAGTACTTGGAGGAGCCATGCACAACACGGTGACCGATTGCGTCCACTTCGAGTTCAGGATCGAACTCTTCGAGCAGTGCAAGAATGACCTGTAGCGCGGTGTTGTGGTTCTGGCTTCTTCCGTTGAGAGCGCGCGATCCATGATCGTTTTGCCTTCAGCAGACTTGCCTTTTACCCACGCAGATGCGCCCAAGCCATCGATCTGGCCGGACAGTACGCTTTCTTCGCCTTTGAACAGCTGGAATTTGATGGAGGAAGATCCAGCGTTCAGAACAAGAATAGTTTCGATTGTCATTATTATCTTCTCAGCTATCCCGTGATCACTCTGCTGCGTCTGCAAGCTTCTGCTCGCTGTTGAACGCTACGCCGTTGCGCAGGTAGTAGTCGTACATGGATGCCAGTGCACATGACACGAGGCGTGCACGGTCATTGTCTGCGCGGCTGGTGAGGATGATCGGCACGAGAGCACCGGTTACGAGACCAGCTGTTTCTGCGTGTGCGAGGAAGGTCAGCTCTTTAACAACCATGTTGCCAGCTTCGAGGTTCGGCACGATCAGCACTTCTGCACGACCTGCAACCACGGACTCAATGCCTTTGGTGCGAGCTGCTTCAAGATCAATCGCGTTGTCCATGGCCAGAGGACCGTCAACAATACCGCCTTTGATCTGACCGCGATCAGCCATCTTGGAGAGCACTGCTGCGTCGATGGTGGATGGGATTGCCGGATTGACGGTTTCCAGAGCGGAAAGGATGCCGACTTTTGGAGGCTCGATGCCGATAGAACGGGCCACGTCGATGGCGTTCTGGGTGATGTCAACTTTTGCAGTCAGGTCTGGCGCAATGTTGATTGCAGCGTCAGAGACGATGATCGGAGATTCACGGCCCGGTACGTCCATGACGAACGCATGGGACAGGCGACGCTTGGTGCGCAGACCGCCCTCGCGCTTTACAATGTGGCGCAGCAGGTCGTCAGTGTGCAAGTGACCTTTCATGACGGAACGCACGCGGCCTTCGTGGACCAGTGCAACAGCTTTTGCCGCTGCGGAGCCTTCGTCAGGCGTGTCGATCAGTTCGTAACCGGAGATGTCTGCGCCAATTTTTTTCCGCCGCTGCCAGAATGCGTTTTTCAGGACCGCAGAGGATTGGAATGATCAAGCCAGCCTTTGCCGCCATGACTGCGCCGCCGAGGGAGTTTGTGTCGTCCGGACACACAACAGAGGTCGGGATTGCAGGCAACAGAGAAGCAGTTGCAACCAGACGATCAAAGTGCTGGTGGCGCTTCATCAGCAGGCCTGGCAGCTCTTCGGCATCGTAGGAAATAGACTGTGTTGGAGCCTGAACGCGGGCTTCACCTTCTGCAACCAGAGTACCGTCATCAATCTTAACGGTGGTGGACAGGCGAACTTCATTGTTTGGCAGCTTCTCAAGAACAGTCACGGTGACGTCGAGAACCTGATCCACCTTCACCTTGTTGTGGAAGGAAAGGCTCTGGTCGCGGTATACACAGCCCGGCCCGGGAGGTAGTTACCGACGACGGCGGAAATCAGAGAAGCACCCCACATGAACGGAGCGGACGGGCCATCTTTCTTTTCAACACCTTCCCACTGTGCGTTTGGCAAGTGCAGCGGGTTGATGTTGCCGGAGGCATGCGCAAAAACATAGAGATCGTTTGCCGTGCAGATACGGGAACGTGTGACGGTATCTCCGACCTGAATTTGGTCATAGGTCCGATTGGTAGCCATTGATAGCCTCTTCTATTTCTTACATACCGCACCCGTCAGAGCGCAAAACGTTACGATAGGGCTATTGAGGGGAGGACTCTGCCTGTCTATCGCAGCTCTGTGACTGTTTCGCGATATGTGCGTTAAATTCTTTCGCTAAGCGTGCCGCGCTTATTCAACATTTGAGCTGACAAATCTATGAGTAAAAGCCGCAAAACAGCAGATTCCGGCGTTCTGCGAATATATGACACATCAAACTTTACGTTACATCCTGCAATCTTACGTAGATACTCGTATTAGTCTGGCGAATAGGTCGCGCAGTTGTTCTCGAATTCTACACAGGACCCTCCGCGAGGCCGCAAGATAAAACCATCACTGAGCGGGATGGTAAGGAAGTTGTCCTTGTCGCCCGTAAACCGCTCGCTCAGGTTCGACATGAGCTTGCCCAAGATTGGAGTGTAATCAAAGGTTGCCGTTGAAACGAGATAGTACTGCCCGTTGGTGAGCATGCTTTCAGAAAACGTGATCCCTGTAGGCGCACTTCCCTGTGGCCACCGGATGGTATCTCCATTCGCCCAGCCCCACACGACTTCCGCAAGTAGAGACGAGGCCATCTCTGAGATCCAACCTAGTCGTTGTTATTCGCTACGATCCCATTCTCAGCCAATTCATTGCGCAAGCTGATGGAGCTGGAGACGTCTTCCATTTTTTTTCTTATCATCCCCTAGACGCAGCACTTCCTGACAGTCCGGGTTGCAGGAGTAGGTGACGCGGCTGTTGTTGCGCTGTACCGCGACGTAGCCAGCCATTTCAGCGGTTACGGTGATCAGTTCTTCGACAACAGGTTCGGAGGCATCGTTGAGGACAACCAGATTGGTGGTACCGTAAGATTTGCCGGTAATGACGATGGTCATTCGGTCATGTACGGTGACATCGGCAATGCTTGGATTGCGAGAATGATGGTTTCGGCAGGCTCGTCGAGGCGGAAGACTTTCGCCTGATCAGCGACAACCTGCACATCTGCATAAGCCGGAGTAATCAACGTTGTGGAGATGCCCGCGATCATCGCGGGCAAGATCGCGCCAGATGCGATCTTTGGCAATTGATCTAAGACCTGTTCCTGCAGCTTCCAAAACACGGCAAACCCCACCGAATAACTGTTAAAATTTACTAGTTATTTGTGCGATATTTTTAGTGAATGAAAACCTAATTTGAGTGGGTTGGCGGGTTACATCCGCCAATAACGGGTCTTATGGTTAAGCCTTTGTGAACGTCCGCTAGCGCAGCCTCTTCACAGAAGAGAGTTGACCAAACTCGTTTCCACCGATGCGCTTCAGAGCCGCCGGTAGCGTCTCGGAAAACACAGTCATGGTAGTGCCATTGGCGTGCAGCAAGGTTTGCGGATCAGACATAACGCCCACATGACCTTTCCAGAACATCAGGTCTCCACGCTGCAAGTCAGGAAGCCCCTTGGAAAGATCCAGCTGTTCACCCAGTGCGGCTTCTTGCATGTCGGTATCACGGGGTGCATTTACTCCGCCTGTCTGAAGAGAGAGCTGAATCAGACCGGAACAATCCAGCCCCAGAGTAGACCGACCGCCCCACAAATAGGGTGTTCCGATCATGGACTCTGCTGTAGTGACCCAGTCCGCTGCTTTATGGTCGCGCTCCACAAGGTGCTTTTTGACCACAAATGATCCATCTGCAAGCTTTGCAAATTCCAGCCCTCGTGTGGTCGCCGAGCCCACGACGCGCACCAGTGCGCCCATGGATATTTGCGAGAGAACAGGCCGCTTCATTTCCGCTTCCGGATACCTGTAGGTGCGCAGCACAGCCACTCTATGGGTTGCCTGTTCAACTGGCCCCAGTGTTTTGGTGCGCAACCAGCCAACGTACCCGTCTGTCTGGAGCTGCCCCCACGACCAACCGTCTGGCGTGCTTTCAAAAACGCGGAAGGTTTCGCCGAAGATCAGTTCTGTATCGATCCCGCAGGCCAGATCGGGCTTTGCGCGCAGCTCAACCTTATCTGCCTTAACCGAGAAGTCGGTCCCATCAACAAACCGCTCTGCCTGCACCTGACCGCGATAGTCGGTGGCGGCAAGGTCTGGTCTTACCGGATGTAAACGGCGATCAAGTTGAGCATTCATGTGTGCCCCCTTCCAAACAGACTGGCATCGTTATCCTAGAGTATGGTGTCTTCATATGCATTCACACAACAAGTTCCAAACTCTTCAGGCTTGCGCATTTGGGTTATCGCGAAAGGTTCAGAGCTTTCTCCGAGACCAGATCGCCGAGGTGTTCCAGATAAAGTGCGCCGTCAACAGTGCGTGTTACGACAACATTGCGGCGGTCGTTTTCATCGCGCTTTCTGGACAGCAGCTTGTTTGCCCCAAGTGTATCCAGAGCGCGCGTAATTGCGGGTTTGGTAACACCTAGTTTTTGCGCTAATCCGCGCACGGTATGTGGTGGAGGCTCAAGATATACAGTTAAAAGAATAGACATTTGGCGAGCAGTCAAATCCTGATCTGCCGCGCGCACCAATTCCAACACTACATCATGCCATAGCTTAAGCGCCTGCGACGGGCGAATCTCTACGGGCATATTTAATCGTCCTAATCCCATTTTGCAGGCTAAAATCTAGCCTGCAAATCATTTCGGGACCCTTACCAGATTGAGGGATTGAGTAGTTTTGCCGTGTAACTTGCTTCGTGCTTAACCGAAGCGTGTTTTCAACATATCAAAGAGTGCACGGATGGCTTGTGCTTCCCCGCCATGGTTCTGAAATCTTTTTCGATTGGCGTCCAACCATAGATATCAAAGTGCACCCAGCTTCCAGTGTTCTCAACGAAGTTCTGCAGGAACAGCGCTGCGGTCACAGACCCAGCGAAACCTGCCCCGCTGGTATTGATGTTTGCCAGATCCGCTGTTTTGGAGGTGATGTAATTCTTGTATGGCTTCCAGAGCGGCATCCGCCATAATGGATCATTCACGGCTTCACTGTGCACTGCAATGGTTTCTGCAAGCTCATCATCATCGGTGTAGTATGGCGGCAAGTCCGGTCCCAAGGCGACACGCGCCGCGCCGGTGAGTGTGGCCATGTCGACGATCAGTTCCGGGCTTTCCTCATCGGCCAGCGCCAGTGCATCGGCGAGCACAAGGCGTCCTTCTGCGTCTGTATTACCGATCTCGACAGACAGGCCTTTGCGGCTTGTGAAGATATCTGATGGGCGGAAGGCGCGACCGGAAATCGCATTTTCAACGGCAGGAATAATCACACGCAAGCGCATTGGCAGCTTTGCTTTCATGATCATGGCCGCAAGGCCGAGCACATTGGCAGCGCCGCCCATGTCTTTCTTCATGAGAAGCATGCCAGCGGCAGGTTTAATGTCCAGCCCGCCAGTGTCAAAGATTACGCCTTTACCGACCAATGTGATTTTCGGATCAGTGTCTTTGCCCCATGTGGCATCGATGAGGCGCGGTGCCCTGTCACTGCCGTTGCCCACGGCATGAATGAGTGGGAATTCGCTTTCAAGCGTCTCACCCATGATGACTTTCGTGTTTCCGCCATGTTCCTCAAACAGCTGAGAGGCAGCCGCTGCAAGTTCTTCCGGACCCATATCGTTTGCAGGCGTATTGATGAGGTCTTTTGCCAGACGCGCGCCCGCCAGGATTGGTTCCAGTTCTTCCAGAACGCCTGCTCACTGATACTCAACTGCGCCTTTGGAGCGGGGACTTTTTTGTAGGCGTCAAAACGGTAGGATGCCAGAGAAAAGCCCAGAGCGATGCCCGCAATATCCTCAAAACCAGTGGAGAGTGCAAACGCTCCGGCAGGAAGGTTTTTGCTGAGAGCAGCCCCAGTTTCCAACGCATCTTTTTGATTGTCACCATAACCGAACAACACGGTTTCAATCTGACCCGCTGCATTCGGGATAGACAGGGTCTGACCAAAATCGGCAGTAAAGTCCTGCGCTTTTGCCCAAGCCTTCGCTGTGTCACCTGCAGCTTCAAGATGTGCTTCCAACTCACTGGTCAGGAGGCCCACCACGGAAATTGGATTGACTGTTTTTTTCAGCAGAAATTAACGGGACGTGCACCGAAAGCTCCATGTTTGAGATCTGTAAAATCTATTGCTTGCCTACTATGGGCAGTGTCGTGGCAACCTAAACACGTTACAGGTTCAGCGCAAGCCATTGAGCTTGCTGCTCCCCTATGCAGCACAACATGAGATACCGGTAAGTTAACCGGAAATTAGGGATAATTTTAGATATTCAAACAATATTTAAATCGCTTCGTTGCTGAGGGTTCCATGGCTGCTTATGACCGCACTGACACGACCAGAAAGACCGCTGGCTTTTTCAAGGGTACGGTAGCTGTTTCGCTGTTGCTGGCTTGCGGGATTGTTCTTTCAGGGTGTGCGAGTAAGCCTGCCCGTACTCAGGCCGCTATCTCCCAAAATCAGGATCTCAAGCCGGGCTCTGCACAGATGCAGCAGGCGCTTGCTTATTGGGAGAGTGCTTATGCGAAGGACCAGAAAAATCCGCACAAAATCCTGAATTATGCTGCGGCTTTGAGAATTGACGGGCGCGGCCAGCAGGCCGAAGCGATCTTGCGGCGGGGCGTTATTGCCAATTCGGACAATAAGGTGATTGCGGCGAGCTACGGCAAAGTTCTGGCTGAAAATGGTAAGCTGCAGGAAGCCCTCAATGTCATTGATAATGCATTCGATCCAGCGCGACCAAACTGGAAAATGCTGTCTGCTAAGGCCGCCATCCTTGACCAGCTCGGTGAGACACAACAGGCCCGTACCACCTATCAACAAGCGCTGAAGATCTCACCAAATGAGCCCTCTGTTCTGAACAATCTGGGCATGTCCTATCTGCTGGCGGGGGACCTGCGCAATGCAGAGATTGCCCTGCAAACAGCGCTGGATACCGGCAAAGCCGGCAGCCAGATCCGCCAGAACCTTGCTCTGACCCTTGGATTGCAGGGCCGGTTTGACGAGGCGGTCCGCGTGGCGCAGGCTGACATGGACCCACGGCAAGCAGTTGAAAATGTTGCATATCTGAAAACGATGCTCGGCAAGGCCTAATGCTTGCTTCGCTCTAGAATGTGCGCATAACCTGTATGACTGCAGGGCCAATAATGACGATAAAGAGCACCGGCAGGAAAAACAGCATCATGGGCACGGTTAGTTTAGGCGGCAAGGCGGCGGCTTTTCGCTCTGCCTCCTGCATACGCATCTGCCGGTTTTCATCCGCCAGAACTCGCAGGGCATGCCCGATTGGCGTGCCGTATCTTTCGGCCTGATTGAGCGCGGTCACCACATTCTTGACGCCATCCAGTCCGGTTCTTTCCGCCAAATTTTCGTAGGCTTTCCGACGCTCATCCAGATAGGACAGCTCAGCATTGGCAAGCACAAGCTCCTCCGCCAGTGCGGACGACTGTGCCCCAATTTCTTCTGCAACCTTGCGAAAGGCTGCTTCAATTGACATGCCGGATTCAACACAGATCAGCAACAGGTCCATGGCGTCGGGCCATGCGAGGCGAATGCTCTCCTGACGTTTGGTAATCTGGTTCTGCACAAAGATACTAGGCGCGTAGAATCCAATAGCTGACCCGAGCAAGCTAATAAAAAGAACACCCAGAAATGACATTTCTACCTGCATGATAAGTGTCAGGTAGGCAAAAATCAGAAGGAAGAACGCGACAGGCATGACAATTTGCAAAAACAGATAGGTATATAAAGGAGATGAGCCTCTATACCCGGCCATCTTAAGCTTTTTGATGGTGCCTTCGTTCGACAGAAGGTTCTTCAGATTATACTTGTCGACAAACTCGCGCACGCTTTCTTTCGGGCTGCTGCGAAGCGACACGCGTTCCATTTCTTTGCTTTGCGAAAGGCGAAGGCGTTCGCGTGCCCTGATTTTTTCCCGCTCCAGAGCGACCGACTTCATGCGGCTTTTCAGTTCATCGCGCTCAAAAAGAGGCATCAAAACCGCATAGACTGTGCCAGACACCGCAAGCAGCGTGAGAACAACAACAAACAGATTGCTGTCAATATCTGCAATGTTCATCTCAGCGCTCCTATATCTTAAAGTCGATCATTTTGCGCATAACCAGAACGCCAAGTGTCATCCAGAACAATCCAATCGCGATGAGGATTAGACCGATGTCAGTCTCAAACAACAACATAATGTAGTCTGGAGCGACGAAGTACAGCATGAGTGTCACCAAGAATGGAAGTGATCCAATAATCGCTGCCGACGATTTAGCTTCCTGACTCACTGCCCGGATTTTGCCCTTCATGGCCTTTCGCTGGCGCAAGGTTTTTGACAGGTTGTTCAGTGCCTCCGCGAGACTTCCGCCAGATTGCGATTGAATAGTGATCACGATTGCGAGAAAGTTGGTTTCCTGCAGAGGGACACGTTTGGGCATATTATGAATGGCCTCAGCCATAGGAACGCCCATTTGCATCTTTTCGAGCACCAAAGAAAACTCCAGACCGACCGGATCTTTCGCCTCCGTGGATGCAATGTGAATGCAATCACCCAGTGGCATGCCTGATTTGATGCCGCGAACAATGATATCTACGGCGTTTGGAAACTCATCCAGAAATCGATTGAACCGTTTTTTTGCGCCGTCTGGAGACGTAAAACCGTGGCAGACCAAACGTGCCAACAAAAAGCAACGCAATTGAAACCCAAAGGGGCTGGCCCCACAGAAAACTAATGGCGAAGATGATAACGCCGCAAGCTATTGAGATTGTAAAGTACTTCAGTTTTGACCAAGACAGACCCGCCTGCCCGATCCAGTCTGCAAAAGCAGGCTTATCGCTCTTTTTCTTTCTGGCTGCCTGTGCAGCTTCCATGGCATTGAGCTGGTCTTGAACCGACTTCCTGCGAGCGGTGACATCCACCCTTTGGGAGCGTCCAGTCTGATGGGTCCCGCTATTTTGGATGAGACTTTCTTTTCGCGCCCCCAACTTGTCTTTTGACAGCAATGGGGACAAAAGTGAGTATGTCACGCCGACAACGCAGACCATGATCAAGGCGGTGATGAGGTAGTCTGCCAACGGTGAGGCAAGGAAGTTTTCCAGATCAGCCATGCAGCCCTCCAGACACATCTGAAGCGTCCAGTGCCCGCGCTAGTCTTTCCTCTTCGTTGAAGTATCTTGCCCTTTCCCAGAACAGTGGGCGACCGATGCCCGTTGAGCGGTGCTGGCCGACAACTTTGCCATTGGCGTCCTCACCGGTGATATCGTAGACAAACAGATCCTGTGTTGTGATGACGTCCCCTTCCATCCCAACAACCTCGGTAATGTGTGTGATCCGGCGCGAGCCATCTCTGAGGCGAGCTGCCTGAATAATGATGTCGATGGACCCACAACAATCTCACGCACTGTCTTAGAGGGGAGTGAGAATCCACCAAGGGCGATCATGGATTCAATACGCTTCAGACATTCACGGGGGGAGTTGGAGTGAATGGTGCCCATGGAGCATCGTGGCCGGTATTCATGGCCTGAAGCAGGTCAAACACTTCGGCACCACGGACCTCACCCACGATTATGCGTTCTGGACGCATACGCAGGCAGTTCTTGACGAGGTCGCGCATGGTAATCTCGCCCTCGCCTTCAAGGTTGGGTGGTCTTGTTTCCAGTCTGACAACATGGGGCTGCTGAAGCTGGAGTTCCGCACTGTCTTCACAGGTGATGATGCGCTCGTTGCTGTCAATGTAGCGCGTCAGGCAGTTCAGCAACGTGGTTTTGCCCGACCCTGTACCCCCTGAGATCACAGTGTTACAGCGCACACGGCCAATAATTTCAAGGATCTCTGCGCCTTCCGGTGAAATTGTACCGAAGTCCACCATCTGGTCGAGAGTCAGCTTATCTCTCTTGAACTTACGAATTGTGAGCGCGGGTCCATCCAATGCAAGCGGCGGGGCAATGACGTTGACACGAGACCCATCAGGAAGACGGGCGTCACAAATCGGACTGGCTTCATCCACACGGCGGCCAACCTGCGAAACGATGCGCTGACAGATGTTCATGAGCTGGCGATTGTCGCGGAAGCGGATATTAGTCTGCTCAACCAAGCCAGCTGTTTCGATATAAACGGTGTGTGCGCCATTGACCATGATGTCGGCGATATCATCACGTGCCAGCAAAGGCTCCAACGGTCCGTACCCCAAGACATCGTTACAGATATCTTCCAGCAGATCTTCCTGCTCGGAGATCGACATGACGAGGTTTTTCAGGACGATAATGTCGTTTACGACATCGCGGATCTCGTCGCGGGCATCTTCCGGTTCCAGCCGACTTAACTGGGAAAGATCGATAGCTTCAACCAACGCATTGAAGATGGAGGCCTTCGTTGCGTAATACTCCTGAGTTCTTTGGGGCTTCGGAGCGCTTTCTTTTGGTTTTTCCTGCTGCGGTTCAACAAGATGCGGTTTCACGTTGGCTGTGTTTGGTGCCGGGGCAGCAGGCTTTGTTGTTTGCGCCTGTATCGCTGGGTTTACAGGAGCAGACTTTGGTTTTTTTATTCCCAAATTCACCATTGCCACGTCTACCAAACATATTCTTCCGCCTTTGAAATCAACACATAATCAGCCAAAGGGCTATTTGCGGACTTTTTTAATCAGTGATGCGATGAGCGACTTGCTCTTTTTGCGTGTCTCGGCCTTGCCTGTTACCTTCGCTGCAATCTCTTCAAACAACGCAGTAACGGCATGTTTGCTGTCAAATTCCGCGATCATCTGACCGTTGTTCGACGCTGTCCCGAACAACGCGGGCTCAAATGGCAGCGCAGCCAATGAGACGACCTCCAATGCCCGACTGAACTCATCCACCTTGATTTCGGGGCGTTTAGACATGCCAACTTTGTTCAGAACCAGAAATGGTTTTGCATCGTTAGGGCGAAGTTGGGCGATGCTGTCGACAAGGTTTTTTTTGCGTTTCGAAGGTTGGCCAGATCGGGCTCAGCCACGATCAGACTTCATCCGCATTTGCAAGGATATGGCGCACCCACCCATTCCAGGTATGGGGCACATCAAGAACAACGGTCGGTGTTCCCTTTCGCATGACCTCAATCAGCTGATCGAACTTGTCGTTTTCAAAGTCATAGGTCTGATCGAGTGTGGCCGGTGCTGCCAACAAGCTCAGCCGGTCACTGCATTTGGCAAGCAAACGATCCAGTAAGGTGTCATCAAGCCGATCCGGTGAGGCGATGGCTTCCAGAACCCCTTGCAACGGTCCTGATTGAAGTCCAGACCGGCGGTCCCGAATGGGAGGTCCAGATCGGCAATTGCAACGTCGCTTTCCAGTGTTTTTGCTATGGACCAAGACAGGTTGTGGGCGACAGATGACGCACCGCTTCCGCCTTTTGCGCCGATGACAGCAATGGTGCGTCCAAACGGTTCGGCATCCGTGTCCGAATAAAACTGCCCTATCGTATTGATAAGCTGCGCGGTATTGATTGGACCGACAATATATTCGCCAACACCACGGTTGATGAGCGTCCGATACAGGTTCACATCATTGACACGCCCGATGACAAGAACATTGGTGCCAGCATCACAAACTTCGGCCAGTTGGTCGAGTTCTTCGATCATCTCTTGTGCGCTGGACAAAGACTCCACGATCAATAAATTTGGTGTGGCAGCGCTTTGAAATGTCTCGATGGCAGCGGCAACGCCACCTTGATGCACCATGGTGTGGGTTCGTGCCATGCGACGGTCCAGACTGGCATTCTGGATCGTGTCAGAGGTTCTTGCCTCCAAGCAATACGCCTGTACCGAAATACGTGGAATGTTCACGAACTGAAATTCAGAGGTCGACAGCTGACCGGAGTTGCCGATTTGTGTGGCCTGATCTGAACCAGAGTATGCAAAATCGCTCATTTATTATCCCACTAGTTCTGAGCAACCGAAGACACGTTTGCGCCAACGCCGGTTTCGTATTGACCTGCAGTGATTTCACCTGCCCTGTGCCGCGCCATGATTTCGTTGGTCCGTGCAGGATCGCCGGGTCCCATTGGACGCGGACGCAGCAGATCCGTCGGGTTAGCGACCATCGCTGCCAAGTTGGCCTGAGTGGCACAGCCGAAATTGTAATAATCACGGTTCCGCTCATCGCCCCTCATAGCATCCGGCCAGTTGCCGCAATCACGGACAACGCCTTTGACGCGCATGAATGATAAGCGAACAGGTGCGGATGCACTTAAGTTCGAAACGGGATAGGTGCGCATAATAATGCGATCATGGCCGACCCCGCCGCTTCTCAACGCTGTGCGGATGTGAGGAGAGATGGCTCTTACAGCAGCTTCATTGGCTGAGCCGGATGGGACAAGGACCTCGACAAACCCGTTGCCGTCGGTTTTTGCCTCCTGACCAAACGCAGAGATAGCTGTTTTCAAGGTGCCATTGAGATTTCTCATGTCGCCTGCAACGGGGATATCAAAGTTGTCAGGAACTTCAGAAATCACAATTGGATGGCGCTTGCGATAATCAAAGTCTGCCATTGAGTGATCTTCAACATAGGAAGGCTGAGACTTACAAGCAGCTAGCAGGAAGACTGTCCCTGCCAAAACCACGAGTTTTTTTTAGTGGGATTTTGTTTTTCATCGCAGGTGAGAATGGTCTTTGCATTTCACTTATCCTCACTCATAGATATAGCCAACTTTGCCGTGATAAGTTCCCTTAACAGGCGCATCGGTTGATCTGTAGATCCGGCTCAGCTGATTGAGAAAGATTGTTGACTGATCACTTGGCGGGGCGAAATTATCGTCGGGGCGGGTAATCTGGGAACGGGCAATGGGCTTTACAACATACGGTGTCACAAAGATAACCAGTTCAGTCTGACGGTTGATGTAATCGCGGCTCTTGAACATTGTTCCAGAATGGGGACGTTCTTCAGCCCAGGAATGCCATCAACCTCCTGCGCGTAATTTTGCTTCAACAGGCCTGCCATGACCAAAGTGCCGCCGGAGGGAAGCTCCAACACCGATTCTGCACGCCGAACCTTGAGAGCGGAGACAGCAACAGAGCCTGCAATACTTACCGCACCTTCTGAACTCAGTTCACTGACTTCGGTTTTTACTCTGAGTTTGATGCGGCCCTCTGACAACACAACTGGTGTAAAGTCCAGTCCGACACCGAACGGTTTGAACTCCAGACTTACCTTATTGTTTTCATAGGCAACCGGGATCGGGAATTCACCACCTGCGAGGAAACTTGCGTTTTCACCGGAGACAGCAACGAGGGTTGGCTCGGCCAGTGTGCGCATGACGCCTTCGCGTTCCAACGCTTTGAGCTAGGCGCGATCGACCCGCCACCAAAAACCAATTCGCCTGCTAATCTTCCCGCATTCACAACGGACGGGTTTGTATTAAATGCGGGTGTGGTATTGAAGCTGGCATCAAGGGCCCCAATCTTGATTGATCCTTGCAGGTTCACCCCGAGCTGCTTGATTGTCGTGCGTTCAACTTCGGCGACGGTTACCTTCAGCTGGACTTGATCCTTCTCAGCCACACCAATCGTGTTGACGATCTTCTTTTCATCATTGCCGACGAATTTCAGCGCGATGTCATAGGCTTGCTGGGCTTCCAGAGCAGAAACCGCTGTTCCGGACAGCACCACGCTCTCATTTACAATATCTGCATTGATTGCGGAGTTGGGGAGCAGGCGCGCCAGAATCTTAACCAGACCCGACGGGTCCGGCTGCACACTCAGGTTAAACGAGGCCAGTTGGCGACCACCATTGCCGAACAGGACAAGGGAGGCCTGACCGATTTCGTTGCCAAACACAAACACACGGTTTCGGGTGCGAACAACAGCATCAGCAATGCCCGGATTTGAAACCAGTACATCACGGACTTCTTCGTTGGTATTGAGAACAATCGAGCGGCCTTTTCCAACATTGAGTTGGCGAACCTGACCGCTGTGTTGAGCGGTCACTTCAACGGTGGCTTCAAAGTTGGATTGCGCCTGCCCCGCGCCCGGCGCACCCAATGCCAAACCCAAGAGCAGACCTAAGCTTAGGAGAGCTTTGCCAAAGCGTGTGCCCTTCGGTAAACCTCTCATCGGACTAAATTGTCGAAGAAAAATCATAGTTTACCTACTAATTCCCGTTGATGGACTGGGATGAGATCCCGTATTTCACAAATTTCACGCCGCCTTTGACACGCGGGGGCTGTTTTACCCCATCCTCAGAATCGGCAGCACTGCGCAAGGAGAGTGAAAGTGTCCCCATCTGGGTTGCGCGGGCGATCGTCTCCGTCTCATGGGGCAATAATTCCAATGTCGCCGTGTGATCCGGCGACATGGCCTTCTCGCTGTTCTCAGAGGCTGTTGTGGTGTCAATCGCGAGCACCCTGATGTTTTCAAGGAGCGTCTCGCTGATAATCCCGTCATCGCGTTTCTTACCCTGCATGCTGACCAAGACGTCAACTTTATCACCGGGAAGAATGAACCCACCGGCGGTGGTTACTGCGTCTACCGGTACAGCAATGGCACGCTTCCCTTTCGGGAGGATCGCAGCCAGAAACCCTTTATCTGTGTCGATCAGACGTTCTGCCCGGATCGGTTCGCCGCCGAACATTTGTGCTTTCACAATTTGCCCAAGAAATTCCTGATCTGCCTGTGGGTTGGAGCCGCGTAGGATGACACCTTCGGATACGGAGTCCTCAGGCCACTTTGCCCAGACCAAATCACCGTCTGTAAGTGCAGTGCCGACCTTGAGGCCTTTGCCGCCACAAGAATTTCGAGGGATGGGACCTCCTGTTCCTGCACGACTATGGTTGGCGTCTGTTCACGGGACCCTGAAGACAGGTTCAACCAAGCGGCCAGCCCACCGGCACCTAAAGCGATAATCAAAACTAATAATCTGGAGGCCTTCATGTGGCACCCACCCTCTGAGAGATTTGGCTATGCAGTATTTATTAACTCTAATTTGAACAGAATTCGTCAAGACATAGTTAATATTCCATAGCGTCTATTAGTTTGTGATTTTTACTTGTACGCACAGAGACAATTGAGGAATGGGCATGAAGAGCAGCAGGTTCTAGCCAGTGAAACTGTACTAGTTTAAAACATTAATACTTTACTAAGATCTATTGTCTGCCCGCTCACAGTGCTGGAAGTTGGGCGAACCAGAGGGTGTTTGGGTAGACTTGGATTCCCGCAATTGCGATTGCAATTCCGTAGGGTACACCGGCTTCTTTATCATGCAATTTCAAGAGCCAATGCTGCCCATGCATAAACTGCGGGAAGTATGGGACCTTGCGCAGGCCTAAGATAACCAGCGTTAAAAGGCTCCGTAGATGCTGGTAAGTAAGATGAAGTCCAGCATGTTGACGGAGAGGCCAAACCAGAGGGAGATTGCGGCTAGAAACTTCACATCCCCGCCACCCATGACACCCAGCGCAAACAGAGCGAAGCCGATGACCATAACGCCAAACCCGAGGGCGAAACTGAGGCCAACCTGCTCTATCGGTAGTTGTAGCAGGACAGCGAGACCGACAAATGCAGCAGCAATAGCCAAGTTTATTTTGTTGGGAATTCTCATCGTGAAGAGATCGAAAAAGGCAGCAATCGTGAGCAGCAATGGAAATATGATCAATAGCCCATTTGCAATCATGTGGTGACCTCCGCTGCTCGTACCGTCCTATGGTTTTGCAGTGGCATTTGCAAAGAAGCCTTAACGCTTGACCATTTTGTCTCGCGAAATCTCATTTATTTGCAATTTTAATTTGTTGGTTTCACCAATTCCCACAATTGCTTTTCTGGCTTCGTTTCAGATGGCTGCGCTTGTTCACTGGCGGGCAGAAAGTCAGCGTCAGTGAGCCTTGGAGTGGATACCATGGCAACAATAGTCAAGGCGACGAGCCCGGAGATGAGACTGAACTCAACGCTTGCATTGCCCACGTCTCGCTGGAGGAGGCCTTTAAGTAAAGAGAGCATCTAAACACAACTTGTTGTTATAGTTGCATCTGATGCTACTCTTCGCGGCTAAATCTTAGATTGAGTTGTGTGCTCAACTTATTCGCGTATTTGGTGCTGCACTCTAAGGTTTCATCAAGAAACGGGCAGCCTAGTAACCGACTTCCAGATTAACCAGGTTTTCAAGCGCCTCGCCCTGTTCAAACCTCTTGATTTGCCGGGCAACATATTCAGAGAGCGCTTGCGGGTCGCTCGGTGCAGCGGAATGCGGGGTTATAATGCAGTTTTTGTGCTTCCAGAGCGGGCTGGTTTGCGGCAGGGGCTCAATTTCAAACACATCAAGGCTTGCTCCTTTAAGCCCACCGGATGTCAATGCGGCATCTATTGCAGCTTCATCCTGCGTCGCGCCGCGTCCGGCGTTGATATAAACCGGACCGCCCAACGCGCCGGTTTGTGGCAGCATGGCTAGTCGTTCTGCGTTTACCAGCTTGTGCGTTGCTGCCGTGGATGGCAGGAGGTTGATCAGAATATCTGTGCGCTTGAGGAAGTCATCAAGATGATTTTCTCCATAAAAACTTTGAATGCCTTCAACGTTCTTGGGGGTGCGCGACCAGCCTGCAACATTAAAGCCCAGAGATTTGAGCGCTTTTGCAGAACTCAAACCCAGCTCGCCTAGCCCAAGAATGCCGACGCGCACCTCTTTGGCGGCGGGCTGTTTATGGTCTTTCCAGATACCGGCTTCCTGCTGGGCGGCGTATGTAAGATGGTCGCGGTGATGAAAGAGTGTCTGGAAGACGACCCACTCAGTCATGCGGCTGGTGAGATCAGCGTCCACAATGCGCACCAGAGGAAGGTGGGGCAGCTGTGGTAGTGATGTCAGGTGGTCAACGCCTGCGCCCAGCGAGAAGATCACCTTCAGGTTTGGAAGAGCTTCAAAGACGGCGGGGTCGGGCTTCCAGGCGAAGAGGTAATCTACCTTTTCCGGGTCAGACACGCTGCTCTTCCAGCTCTCGATCTTTCGCTTGGGAAGGAGTGCTTGCAGCCGGTCAATCCACTCTGTTTCGTTGACGTTTGTGAGAGACAAGACCAAATTCATACGGCACCCCTTTTTTTGAGTGTGGTCCTGAAAGTTGCACCCACTGTTCGGACCACTCTGTATTTTATCAATTTTCGTGTTTCGTTTTATTCAGTGTCGACAAAATCAGCAAGCTGCTGGCGCTTCCGATTGACAACTAGACGGGTTACATCCGGACGGCTGTAATGGCCGGTTGGGTCGAAGTTCTGACGCTCACCGCGCACCACGGCGTGGTCCAGCTCGGCAGTGATCAAGATTTCTTTGCCGACCTGTGGCTCAACCACCCAAGATCCGTCCGGAGAGGAGATGCAAGAGCCGCCATTTGCGAGGAAGTCTCCGCTGCTCTCAAGGATCTCGCACGCTCCAGCGTATCCTGCGGCAAGTCGGTGGGGCGCATGAGGCCGGACACTGAAATCACATAGCTTCTGCTTTCCTTGGCGACAAAGCGTGTTGTGTCTTCCGTGTTGTGCAGACCGCCCGGCCAAACGGCGACGTGGAGGTCTTCGCCCTGAGCATACAAAGCCGCGCGGGACAGGGGCATCCAGTTCTCGAAGCAGTTGAGACCGCCAACCTTGAAGCGGCCCAGCGGGTGGACACGAAAGCCGTTGCCATCACCCGGAGCCCATGCGAGGCGCTCTTCGTAGGTTGGTTGCAGCTTGCGGTGAGTTGAACCGATCTCGCCGTTCTGGTCGATGTAAACCAGTGTGCAGTAAAGGCTGTGCCCGCTTCTGTTTGCGGCCCGCTCCATCACGCCGAGATAGACGGCGATATTGTGTTTCTTTGCGATGGCGCAGATGTCGTCAAGGTGGCCTTCTTCAATGACCACGCCTTGTTCGAGGTATTCAGCATAAAATGCTTTTTGCTTTGGGTCGTTGAAGCGCGCGCCATCTGTACGCTCAATCCAAAATGGATAACCCGGCACCAGTGCCTCGCCGAAGGTGACAAGCTGACAACCCTGTTTGCCTGCCAGTTCGATGGCGTCTGCCACCTTTTTCAGCGTGGCGTCACGCTTCATCCAGACCGGAGCGATCTGTGCCAGTGCAACTTTGATCTTGTCAGATGCAGCGGTATTCTGTGTTGTATGGTTTGCTTCTAAGATTTCCATCACGCTCTACTCAGGTGGCAAAGATATCAGCATCACTGGCAAAGGCTTTGAATTCAAGAGCGTTGCCCGAAGGATCTTTAATAAAGAATGTCCCCTGCTCTCCCGGCTGCCCTTCAAATCTGATCTTTGGCTCCAGCAGCCACTCAATACCTTCCTGTGCTTTGAGGCGGTCTGCCAAAGACTTCCAGTCCTCCATTGGCAACACAACGCCAAAGTGAGGAATTGGAACGGCATCGCCATCCACCACTCCCGTGTCATCAAGCTGGGCCTGTGACTTTTTGCGAAGGTGCGCGGACATCTGGTGTCCAAACAGGTCAAAATCGACCCACTTACCTTCAAGCTCGCGGCCTTGCTTGCATCCAAGCACTCCCATATAGAACGCTTTTGTCTTTTCCAGATCATCAATCGGAAATGCCAGATGGAATGGATGCACCATTTTCAGCCTCGCCTTGTAGTTATTCGCAGAACTCATGTTGGAGTTGTTTTAAACTGCCTAAAACCTCATAGATAGACCAATGACAGTCACATAGACATGAGTTAAATTCATAGCATGAGCCGTCACAGTCTATCGATCACTTCACAAATCCTTGCGGTGCTACCTGTTTTTGATGCAGCTGCCCGCCATGGCAGTTTTACCCGTGCAGCCAGAGAGCTGGGCATTACGCAAGGGGCCGTTTCGCGGCGCATCCAAAATTTAGAGGAGCAGCTGGGGCTTGTGTTGTTTTCCCGGCAGCAAAACACTGGCGCTTACGCAGGACGGGTTGTTGCTGAGCCAGAAGGCAAAGAGCGCCTTGAAGCTGGTTGAGGATCTGGAGCACGAGCTAAAGGGCTCGGTCTCTGGTCAACTGCGCATCGGTACCCTTCCCTCACTGGCCAATCTTTGGCTCATGCGGCGGATCAAAGGGTTCACGCAGGACTTCCCCGCGATCAGCATTGATCTTGTTACTATTCCAGCTGATTTTTCTGCAGGGCACAAGGATCCGGTCAACTGGGACCCTTCCAGTGTGGATGTGGCGCTAACTGTTGGGCGGGGCAGCTGGCCTGCATTGGAGAGTTACCGGATTTGCGATGAGGAGATGGTACTGGTTTGTCATCGCAGCCTTCTTGGTGATGCTCAGCCAGAAAGCCTGAGAGACTTATTGGAGTTTCCGCGCCTTGTTCATTCCACGCGGCTTGGTAGCTGGGATTATTGGGCGCAGGCACACAAGCTTTCGAGTTACCTCCCGGAGAGGCGTCTCTTTCCTTTGAGCATTTCTTCATGGTGCTGGAGGCGACCCGTCAAGGCTTGGTCTTGCACTGCTGCCCTCAGTCCTGATCGGGAACGATCTGGAGGATGGGACATTGATTGAGCCGATCCCGGCGCGACATATGACGGGTAACGCCTATTATATGGTCGCAAGCTCAACAGCGTGGAGGCGTCCGGCGGTCGCAGCACTCAGGGATCACCTCACACAAGTCACCTAGGTTTTATCTACGATCAAACTGGAACGGAGATGGCAGTTCATCATCGGCCAGATGCGTTGTTTGCCGGGCGTGTGAGGCTGATGGGGAGACCTGATCATTTGCCTTACTGCCCAACTGCATTTCATCAATCTTGCGGGCACGGTTGCTGATTTTGTCGCCGGAAATTATGATCTGGTCCAGATCCTTATTGGTCTGGGCAAAGTGGGTTTGCAGCTTGGAGACACGCTCGGTCAGCCTGCCAACATCCAGTAGCAGGTTGCCAACTTCGGCCTGAATGAGATGGGCCTGTTCGCGCATACGGGCGTCTCTCAGGACAGACTGGATCACCTGCACCGCGAGGACAAGCAGGGATGGAGAAACAATGACGACGCGCAGGCGGTGGGCCTTTTGGGTCAGGTCGGGAAAGCCTTCGTGGATCTCGGCAAAGAGGCTTTCGGAAGGAACGAACATGAGCGCTGTGTCCTGCGTTTCCCCCGGCAACAGGTATTTGCCAGCGATATCTTCAAGATGTTTGGAGATGTCTTTTCGGAAGCGATTGGACGCTTCTTTCTGCTCTTGCTTGTTTTCCGCATCCTTAATTGCAGCAAAGGCTTCTAACGGAAACTTGGCATCAACCACCAGTGGCGGTGCGCCTGTTGGCATATGGATCAGGCAATCAGGGCGGGAACGGTTGGAGAGTGTGCCCTGCAGCGTGAAGCTTGTTGGCGGCAGCGCATCATCAATGATTGCCTCCATGCGCTTGCCGAAGGCACCACGGGACTGCTTGTCATTCAGCACCATCTGAAGGTCCGTCACCTGCCCTGCCAGCTCGCCCATAGTTTTGTTGGCTTTGTCGAGCAGCGCCATGCGCTCCTGCAGACCTGTCAGGCTTGCATGGGTTTGGCGATGGGTTTCCAGAACAGATGCGCCCAGTGTTTTGCCGAGGCATCGAGACGATCATTGACCACGCGCAACAGGTCCGACTGCCGGGAGCCGAAGACTTCTGCCATGGTTTGCATGCGGCCCGTCATCTCACTGTTTGAGCGAGCCAATTCAGTCAGTGCAGCTTCCGTGTCCTCTGCCCGCTTTTGCTCCAGTATCGATACACCGCGCACTTTGTTCAGCTTAGCGCGCAGGCTCATGATCCAGATGATCAGCAGCAGAAAAAAAAGCCCGCCGCCCACTGTGGCTGCTTGAATAAATGAAAGGGTGAATGCACCGTATGTGAAGACTGTCTGTTCCATGAAACAAACATAGAACACTTTGCAAGGCCGCGAAACCTCTCAGCTTTCTTGGATGCACCGCAACCCACACCCTTCAATTGATGGGGAGTGCCCATAAAAAGCTCTGGCGAAAAGCTTATGGTCTACGCCTTGGCAAATTTCCTAGAAAAGGATATGAAGCCTGAACAACCACGTCGGCCGACCTCACGTTGAGCGGGCAGCTTTGCAACGAGAACAACTTCAAAAGTAATTATGACGATTCGCGAGATTAAATTTGTCCCGGAAACCTGCCTTCGCGAGAAGTGCGCTCCGATAGAAGACATCAACGACGAAATCCGAAAACTTGCCGACGACATGCTGGAAACCATGTATGACGCGCCAGGCATCGGCCTTGCAGCAAGTCAGATTGGCGTCTTAAAACGCATGTTCGTGCTGGATGTTGCAGAACGTGAGAGCGAAGAAGACCAACACGTCGAAAAAGAGCCGATGGTTTTCATCAATCCGGAGATCACATGGTCTTCTGAAGAGAAGAATACCTATCAGGAAGGCTGTCTTTCCATTCCCGGCGTTTACGAGGATGTTGAGCGCCCAGCAAAAATTCGCGTCTCCTTCCTCAACGTTGAAGGCGAGAAGCAGGAGCTTGAAGCCAGTGGGATTCTGGCTACCTGCATTCAGCATGAGCTGGACCACCTGAACGGCGTGCTGTTTATCGACTATCTGTCACGCCTAAAGCGTGAGCGGATCGTGAAAAAAAATGGTCAAGCAGGCCAAACAAGCCTGATTGTTCCTGCATTGCGAGTGGATTAAGCGGCCTTCTTTGGAGAGCCGCTTTTTTTTGTTGTTTTTCCCTTGTTCTCACCCAATAGCTGACGCATTAAAGCAGCAACACAAGAATTACAGCCAAGCAGGTCAGCTATGTCATTGCGCGTCATCTTTATGGGTACTCCTGATTTCTCCGTTCCAACACTCTTCGAGATTGTCGGGCAAGGCTGGGATGTGGTCGCTTGTTACTCACAGCCACCACGCAAAGCCGGACGCGGCATGGAGCTGAAGAAGACGCCGGTTCATGAAGCTGCAGAGAGTCTCGGCATTCCTGTCTTCACGCCAACATCCCTCAAAAGCGAAGAGGAACAGGAACGGTTCCGCTCATTTGAAGCTGATGTTGCGGTGGTTGTGGCCTATGGCCTGCTGCTGCCAAAAGCCATTTTGGAAGGCACAGAATATGGCTGTCTAAACGGTCATGCCTCCCTGCTGCCACGCTGGCGTGGCGCTGCACCGATCAACCGGGCGATTATGGCTGGCGACAAGGCCTCCGGTATTCAGGTGATGCAGATGGAAGAAGGGCTGGATACTGGTCCTGTGTGCATGTCTGAAACCGTTGCGATTACTGAAGACATGACGGCTGGTGAGCTGCACGACCGGCTTTCCGCATTAGGCGGCGATCTGATGGTACGGGCGCTTTCTGCCCTGTCCCGTGGTGCTCTTGGTGCCACGCCTCAGACTGATGAGGGTGTGACTTACGCAAGAAGATCCAGAAGAGTGAAACGCGCATTGACTGGTCACTGCCGGCAGAGCAAGTGCACAACCACATTCGCGGTCTTTCTCCGTTTCCGGGTGCATGGTGCGAGATGGAGTTGGGCGGCAAGAAGCCTGAGCGTGTAAAGATCCTGCGCAGTCATCTGAGCGAGGGAAACGGCGCTGCTGGCGAGGTGCTGGCAGCAGAAGGAAACACTTTGAGCATCGCGTGCGGCTCTGGCGCGATCAAGCTGATTCAGGTTCAGCGGGCAGGCAAGAAAGCGATGTCTACCGAGGAATTTTTACGCGGCTCTAAGCTTAGTGTCGGAGAAACAGTTTCCTGAGCCAGCTTAATCAGATAGGCTTTCCTTAAGTAACAGTAGGCAGCGCGGAGGCGTCATGGTTGAGTTCCACCAAATTGGAGAGGATCAGATTGGTCTGCGTGCGCCTGAAAAGAAAGACGAGCCTGCCATTTTATCACTGCTGGCTCGTGCTTTTGGGCAAAGCAACGAAGGGCGCCTTACTGAACGGCTACGCGCCTGTGGAGCCTGATTCTGGAGCGGATTGCCACGGATGATGACGGTAATCTGCTTGGCCACCTCGCCTTATCCCGCGTGACGAGTGTCGATGAGCGACAGCGCCTCAAAATCAGCTGCCTTGCTCCTGTTTGTGTTGACCCTGCCGTGCAGAACAAAGGGGTCGGGACCAAGCTTATTCAAGCAGCACTGGATGATTTGCAAGGGATGGGCGAAGATCTGGTTCTGGTACTGGGATCTCCTGAGTACTACTCCCGCTTTGGATTTGACAGCGAACTGGCAAAAAAGGTGCAAGGGCCGTATTCCGGGCCTATCTTCATGGCCTTGTCGTTTACTCAGGCCGGGCATAAAGACCTGCCCGTTGAAGTTACCTATGCCACGCCTTTTCAGGAGTTTGAGTAGGTTCATTTGTGGCCATCGGGTGAGGTCTGGCCTTGCTCTTTCAAATCTGGTACTACAGCGCGAAATTTCCGATACACCTCGCGGGCAAACGCCTGTCTCACTCCGGGCACACCGGCTCGCTGTGTGCTCACCTAACCTTTGCAAAGAACAAAAATGCCGCGTTACAAGATTACCATTGATTATGACGGTCGCCCTTTTGTGGGCTGGCAGCGTCAGGACAACGGACCAACAGTTCAGGGTGTTATTGAGCGTGCAATCAAATCTTTCACAGGTGAGACCGTCACCATCGGGGGGGCAGGACGCACCGATTCAGGGGTGCATGCAACCGGACAGGTGGCGCATCTGGATCTTGAAAAAGACTGGCCTGCGGAAACGGTCAAGAACGCGCTGAACTTTCACGCGCAGCCAGACCCTGTTGCCATTCTGGCCTGCGAGAAAGCCGGGCTTGGTTTTGATGCCCGCTTTTCTGCGATCCGCCGTCACTACCGCTACAAGATCGCCAACCGGCTTGAGCCGCTGACCCATGATCGCGGGCTGGCGTGGTATGTGAAGCCGGAGCTGGATGCAGAGGCTATGAACGAGGCTGCTCAAGTGCTGCTCGGGCATCATGATTTCACGACGTTCCGGCATACGCGCTGTCAGGCCAAGAGCCCGTGGAAGACGATGGAGCGCATCTGCGTTTATCGTGAAGGCTATCATGTGTTTTTGGAATGCAGCTCACGCTCCTTCCTGCACAATCAGGTGCGTTCCATGGTGGGCAGCCTGCGTCTTGTGGGCGAAGGCCGTTGGACCAAAGATGATCTAAAGGCCGCACTTGAGGCGTGTGACAGGCAGGCTTGTGGGCCAGTTGCTGTGCCTGAAGGCTTTACCTCACACAGGTGGACTATCGCACTCCCGAAGAGGATGAAGCGTCGTTTCTCGCCTACCAAGATAGCCTGAAGAACGTTGCGCCGGATGAAGCCCCAGCGGATGAGGAAGATTAAGCCCTCTTCTATGAGCGCCTGAAGAAGGAAACCGGAGGCCGTCCACCTCCGGTTTGCCAAAGCTTTATGCTGCCTCGAAGGTGACAACCCGTTTGTACAGATGCCACGTGGTGTGCCCGAGCACTGGCAATGTGACCAGCAGGCCGACAAATGCGGGGATCATCGATGCCATCAGGATTGCGGTGATGAGCAGGCCCCAGCCCACCATGACCACCGGACTTCCCGTAACCACTTTGAAGCTGGTGATCATTGCGGTCACGAAGTCCAGCTCCGTATCCAGCAGCATGGGGAAAGACACTACACTCACTGCAAACAACAGCATAGCGAAGAACGCACCGACTATGTGGCCTGCGAAAAGGAACAGCAGTCCATCTGGCGTTTCAAAGACTGTCTGCGCGAACTGCATAAACGTGCCGTAGCCCTTCATTCCCAGAAAGAGAGCGAGCAGCAGGTGGACTTTGAACATCCATAGGAACTGGATGAAGATAACCACGAAGGCCATCCAGGCGATTTCGCCCCGACGTTGCTCCCACATCAAGGTAAACAGGCCGCTCATACGGGGTGTTTTACCTGCCTGTAGCTGTCTGGATGCTTCGTAAAGCCCGAGCGCTGCAAATGGGCCAAGCAGCAGGAAGCCGCAGGCCAGCGGGTAACTGATGTAGCTCATGTCCACCCAGAACGAGAGCAGCGTGACCAGTATGCCGCCGATCATAAAGAACGCGCCAAAGGTCAAACCAATCACCGGCGTTTTCACAAAGTCCAGAATTCCAAGCTTCAGGGAGCTTGTTACATCCTCCAGAGTGACCTGACGAACAATAGGCTTCGCCGGTTTGTGTGGCGAGTTTTGCGCACCCACAGGCGCAGTCAGATGATTGTCTGACATTTCCGTCCCTCCCAATTTTCCTCCACGTCAAGTGTGCGCGGAAACAGCGAGGAGCGCTACTGAAAATTTAAAGGGATTGGAGAAAAACCGGTTTGATCAAGCAAATAGACGGTCAAACGATGTGCTGATCAGGATGGACAGGACCAAATCCAGAACCACAAGGCCGATGGCCGTTGAGAAACTGCACTCACCTGCGATGCGGGCAATCTGGAATCGGAACCACAGCACCCATCCGATAATAGGGAATGTCAGCATCACCAGCAAAGCAGACGATGATACCTGCCAGATAGAGCAGGTTCAAAAGCGTCTGCGGCAGCAGGATGATCAGTGTGCTCCAGTTCCTGACGACGATGTAGGGGCCGTACGTGCGCTTGAGCCCTATGGAACCTGCCAGAACAGCAAGGACAAGCGGGAAGGTAACCCAGTCTACAAACAGAGACAGGGTTTTGCCGATGTATAGCAGCGCACCGCCTGTGGCGATCTCGGCTGCTTCCTGCCCTCGCTCCAGATTAATCTCGAGCATCAGGGACTGCTCTGAGATGAGGCTCAGGAAATAGAAGGGAAGCAGCAGGAAGATGACCAGAAAGGAGCGCCAGAAGCCATCTGCAGACAGATCAAACTGCTGCAACGCCTCTGCTTCCCCCTTCATCACCCGCCAGGATGCTATGCAGGACTGCCCGATTTCCTGAATGCCAAGAGCCATCACAAAACACTTTCAGAACACATCAATTTACAACACAAAGGCTGCGATTATTCCAATTAGGAGAGTTGGTATAATCGCCAGAGAAAAGCTAAGCGCATACTCCAGAGCAACCAACCCAAAGGAAATCGGAAGTGATGCTAATGCTACCTGTCGTGCAACTCTAAAATAAACCCAGGATCCAACAAACATAGCAATATAAGAGAGTACAATCCCTAGCTGCTGCGCACCAGTCAAGCGCGTCAATATCTCAACCAGTAATCCCAAACATGCCAAAAGAACTGCGGACCAATTTCGGACGATTATATAGCTACTGTATGTTTCTCTAATTCCAAGATTATTTGAAAATCGACCCGTGATGTAAGCGAATGCCGCCCAATGCAGTACAGGCAAAATCACAACCAATCCAATGGCGAACAAAAGGAAAATCGCTTCCGGGGCTCCCCAAATTGAAAACTCACCTGTATTCAGAAAACTGATCACCGCTGAAAATAGTGAAATAACAAGATAGCTGGCTACGCCCAGAGCCATTGAAACGGGAAGCGCATAGAATGATCGCCAAAATCCATTAGCAGACAGGTCAAACTGCTGCAACGCCTCCGTTCTACCCATAACTATGTCCCAAGACGCGGTTGTATTACTCCGAATTTCTTGAATGCCAGGAAAAGTCAAAACGCAATTCTCTCAGATATTTTATGCTTGAAAGTAATCTTTCAGGAAGCGGAGGTAGATGTCAGCTAGTTGTTCGATGTCAGAGACAGCCACGTGTTCATCGACTTTGTGCATGGTCTGACCGACCAGCCCAAACTCCACAACGGCGCAGTAGTTCTTGATGAAGCGTGCATCGGAGGTTCCGCCGCCTGTTGAAAGCTCTGGTGTGCGGCCTGTGACGGTCTGGATGGAGTCGGACAAGGTCTGAATCAAGGCTTCGTCATGGGTCAGGAAGCTGTCAGTGGCTTCTCTGGCGAATTCGATGCTCCAGTCAAGGCCTTCTGGCGCTGCATCACTCAGCAGCTTCTCGATGTGCTGGCTCAGAGAGCTGACAGACCATTGATCATTAAAGCGAATGTTGAACTTCGCCATGACGTGCGCCGGGATCACGTTGGTAGCGGTGTTGCCCACATCAACGGTTGTGATTTCCAGATTGGACGGCTGGAAACGCTCGTTGCCTTTGTCCAACTCCACTTCAGCAACAGCGCCCAGAAGCTTGAGCATACCCGGTACCGGGTTATCAGCAAGATGCTGATAAGCGACGTGTCCCTGTGTGCCGTTGACCTTGATTGTGCCTGTCAGAGAGCCGCGGCGGCCTACTTTGATTGCGTCGCCCAGAGCGTCCGGGTTGGTTGGTTCGCCCACGATGCAGGCATCAAACACGTGCCCCTGCTCTTTGGCCCATTCCAGCAGCTTTACAGTGCCGTTGATGGCCGGGCCTTCTTCGTCACCTGTGATCAGGAAGGAGATCTGGCCGGGAATTCCGTTTGGATGTGCTTCGACGTAGTCGATTGCAGCAGCGGCAAATGCAGCGACGCCGCCTTTCATATCCGCAGTGCCACGACCATGAAGCTTGCCGTCTGCGATGATTCCATCGAACGGACCGTGGGTCCATGCTGCTTCGTCGCCAACTGGTACAACATCGGTGTGACCGGCGAACACGAAGTGCGGTTTTCCTGTACCGATGGTGGCAAACAGATTATCCACGTCCGGCGTATTCTCGTCAGAGAACGTCACGCGGGAGACGTTGAAACCGGCGTCTGCGAGCAGTTTTTCGAGTGTGGAAAGTGCACCGCCTTCAGCTGGGGTGACACTTGGGCAGCGGATAAGGTCGCGGCAGATTTGTACCGCAGGAGCAAGCATATCAGTCATGCCCCGAGATGTAGCTGCGCCGCGCCGGATGGTCAATCACGAGTTGCTAGAACTTTGTGATTTTCATCGGCCTATAGCGCAGTGAATTCTCAATAAAGCAGCTTATTTTTTGGGGCGAATCGGACGGCTGTTTGGCGTAGGGCCGTACTTATTCGGTCCTTCCTGGGTCTTCAGGAAGCCAACTACAATTGGCACAATCAGATTGAGGAAAGGCAGGAAGAGAGTCAGTGCCACAAAGCCCGTGATGCCGCGATCCTGCAAGCGTTTCATCACCAACATGAATACGATGAAGTTTGTAAAGAGCAGGAGCGGATACAGCAACGGATTGGTGGACAGCATGTCGCTATAGATCTCTGCCAATGGCAGTTCCGTGGTGCCGGAGGTGATGTAGGTTTCCTGCATGGAACCGACTGTGATGTTCAGGGCAATGAACAAAATGCACCAGATCAAGCCGAATGCGAGCCAATATGGCTCACGGGAGATGCGTCCAAATGGGCTGAAAAACAACCAAAACAGGCTTGTTGGCGGACTTTTTTTGTTCTGGCATTATTTGATCGCTTGAAGCAGCAGCCCTGTCATGAAACAGGCGAGACCACTTCAATCCCTCATATTCTTTTGTGTCATTATCCGAAAACCGTCCCCCCACCTTAGGGAATACGCTTTAAGAAATCTCAGTCCGCAAGGATGTACGCACATTGCGAGCCGCTTTCAAGAGGTGTGATGCAGCAAGACACATATGGCGGGAAGATATCTTTCCCGCCACTGCGCAAAATATTGATTTCAGCCAGTCCTGCTGATCAAGCTCCGACCTTTGCGGTATCCAGATATCCGCTCAGCGCTTTGGTACAGTTGATGCCGAGGTCACCGACGGCGTACCCCCCTTCCATAACAAACAAGGTGGGTTTACCCAGCTTGGCGATGCGGCTGCCAATCTTGGTGAAATCATCGGTTTTCAATTTGAACTGGGAGATCGGATCGTTTTCATAAGGGTCCATCCCCAAAGAGATCACGATGACGTCAGGAGCAAATTTCTCGATAGTCTGGCAAGCGTCTTCCAAGGCAACTTCCCACATGTCCCATGTGGAGCCATGCGGCAAAGGATAGTTGTGATTGTACCCTGCCCCCTCTTTCAGGCCGCGTTCGTTGGCGTGGCCGAGGTAATAGGGGAACTCGACTTTCGGGTCCGCATGAATGGAAAGGAACTGCACGTCTGCACGGTCATAGAAGATGGCCTGCGTGCCATTGCCGTGATGATAGTCCACGTCGAAGACTGTCACCTTACTCACCCCTTGGTCGCGCAGGTGCTGGGCTGCGATGGCCGCGTTGTTGAGGAAGCAGTAGCCGCCATATAAGCGGCGGTGGGCGTGGTGGCCCGGAGGACGGCAGAGTGCGAAGGCGGAGTTGTCACCGGAAAGGAGCAGATCAGCGCCCGTTAACGCCGTTTCAGCGCTCTTGCGTGCTGCCACCCAAGTATGTTCGCCCATGGGCGAGCCAGCATCGAACGAGTAGAACCCGAGTTTCCCGTCAATCTGGTCCGGAACAATATCGTGTCTGAGGCCGTGGACCGGCCAGACGAATGGGAAGGCTTCTTGTTCTGTTCGCCCTTCCGCCTGCCAAAGCTCCCAGAACTCCTGCAGGAACCTGATGTAATCGGCATCATGTACATTTAGTATTGGGTCCAAAGAAAACTCTTTTGGCACAAGCACCTCACCGAACCGGGCTTTCTTGAGGTGCTCAAGAACGATTTCGGCACGAGAGGCGTCTCGTTGGCGGGGACCAGTTTCCCGTCCGAGATTTCATTGGCTGGAGCGTGCAGCAGCTGATCAGGCGAAAAGATAGTCTTCACAATTATCGTCCTTTACAGGGCTGATGCACGTCTTGCCTTAGTACATCAGATGAAACGGTATTCTGTTGTTTGTTGATAACGCTCAGTTGGCTGAAGCGTGGAACATGCAAATTCTTCGTGGTTTGGACTGTCGGGCCAGCATTGCGGCTCCAGACAAAGGCCTGCCCGGGGGCCATACATTTTGCCGTCGAACCCGGATACCGGCGTGTTGAGCGAGCTGCATCGTAGAACTGAATGCCCGGCTCGGTTGACCAGACTTCCATCTTGAGTTCGGTGTCTGGCTCAAACACAACGGCAGACAACTCTGGCTTTTTCAGACGGAACTGTCTGAGGCAGAAGTTGGTGTCGAAACGGGTGTCCTGCTCATCCTGTATCTGGCGTAGCTCTCGGAAATCATAAGGCGTACCAGCGACATCAATGATTTCCCCCGTGGGGATCAGTCTTCGGAGACAGGAAGGTAAGAGCGCGCCGGGATCATGATCTGGTGTTTTGTGATATCCGTATGATCACCCAGATTGAAGTAGCTGTGATGGGCCAGATTCAGCAGTGTCGGCTTGTCAGAGGTCCCGGAAAACTCGATGCGGAGCGTGTCGTCTTTGGTCAGGGTGTAGCGGCAGGTGACATGCACCGTGCCAGGGTAACCTTCTTCTCCATCAGGAGAGACAAGCGACAGCAGGAGCTGTCACTGCTAGCTTCTTCAATGTTCCAGACCCGATGCGCAAAGCCTTTATGGCCGCCGTGCAGATGGTGTCGTCCACCTTCGTTGACCGTAAGTTGGACCTTATCGGAGCCGATTGAGAAGCAACCATGTGCGATGCGGTTGGCACATCGCCCCGCAGTGGCTCCAAAATGTGGTGAGTGAAGCTCATAATCGCGCAGGTTATCGAAGCCAAGCGTGAGAATGCGATCCCCTAAGCATAGTTTTTGGACTGTTGCTCCGTAAGTGAGGATACTTGCGCTGAGGTTTCCACCACGCAGTGTCACTTCTTTTACAACTTGCCGGTTCTCCAGTTCACCAAAATCACGAATGGCCACCGCATTTCCTTTCTATTACTGACCTGCCTCCCTTCAGGTCATTCATTGCGTACCAACCTCCTATGAAACGAGAATTAGTACAAGCAAGACAAAAGGATACCGTCCATTCAAGGGCCGTTGGAAGCAGAGTTCATTTTTATTGCTTATCTTGGTGCGATCACGAGTTCTTTGTTTCCAAGCGTGATCTTGCCAAGTCTGTTCAACGCAGACATTCCCAGAAGTACCTGCGAGAGTGCTTCATCTTTAAGGATAAGACTTTTAACGTTGCGTATATGAATTGAGCCCAAATAGAGGTTTGATATAAAGGCTGTTGCACCGGAGGTGATGCCATTTGCGGTGCGCACTTCGACTGTGAAGTCCTCATTACCCACTCTTATGCCTGCTTTGCGGGCAACACTCTGCGGAATTGCGAGGAGGCTGGCACCTGTATCAATCAGGGCTTTGGTCTTGTGACCATTGATTTTGATTGTAGCTATGAAGTGGCCATTGGAAGACTTGCGAATTCTGGTGAGGCGCTTTGAAGGAGGTTCGGACCCGCTCTCAGGCTGGGTCTCATAAACTTCCACAACGCCTAGCAAGCGGTCTTCTAGCACCTGAGGGATGATAAGAGCGGCGCACATAACAATAGCCGCCAACCAGATATAACGTTGCACGTGCGCCCCCGTTCCTTGCAGGCAGTGCAACACCTCAACTTTACAAGTGCATCAAGATATCGCCCGGAATTTTGCCCATTACTTTTTACAGGTATACCGTCGGGCCGAAGAAAAAGGCAAGTATTCTCATTCAAGCGCAAGACTATCGGAGGCCACTCCGGAAATCAGGTGCAGGCAAGTGCGGCAGCAAACTCTGCCATGCGGCCTGCATCTAGGCGACCATCGACCCGAACGCCACTGCAAACATCGACGCCGTAAGGTTTTACTGTCTCAATGGCTTCGATGATATTCTTGGGTGTCAGGCCACCCGCCAGAAATACCGGAATATCGAGTTTCTCAACAAAATGACGGCTCAAGTCCCAGTCGTGGGTTCGGCCTGTTCCGCCAAGTACGTCATTCGCAGGGAACCGGAGTCGAGCAGGATTGCATCTGCGACACGGCTGTATTCCTGAGCGATTTCAAAGGAATAGTCGTCCTCGACATGAATGACTTGTACAATGCGCGTACAGGCCGGCAAGTCCAGACGCAGTTCTGCATATTCGCTTAGGTCAATCGGACTAACGATCTGAACCGTGTTGGTTCCACATGTCAGAACATGTTCGACAATATCTTTTGCAGATGTGCGTGAGGTCAGAAGCCAGGTCGCAACGGGAGGTGGCACCTGCCGTGCGATATGGTGAATGAGGTCATCTTCAATCACACCGGGGCCAGAAGGCATGTGGGCAACAAGCCGATAGCATCGGCACCGCAAGCAACAGCGGTGGCTGCTTCGTCCGCTGTTGAGATACAACACACTTTCATACGGGTACGAGCTTTGATCGACATTCCATCAACCTTATGCGCCTGACCTTACAAAACAGGCTAAACCTCATAAAGGACGAATACACAGTTTCGAGGTGCGCATCGTCTCTGATATTTCTGTCTATCTTTCTTATGGGTGCACTGCAAGAAAAAGGCGCCAGACTTGATGCCTGACGCCTTTCATTAAACCAATACAGTTTATTTTGTACCGTACATCCGGTCACCGGCATCACCCAGACCCGGGATGATGTATCCCTTCTCGTTGAGCTTTTGATCGATGCTGCGGTGTAGATTGGCACATCAGGGTGTGCTTCGTTGAAGCGAGCAACGCCTTCAGGTGCTGCCAGCAAGCATACGAACACCATGTTCTTTGCGCCGCGCTTTTTCAGACGCTCAACAGCGGAAATCGCTGAGTTTGCAGTTGCCAGCATTGGGTCAACAACAATCACCAGACGCTCTTCCAGCTCCTGAGGGGCCTTGAAGTAGTATTCAACGGCTTCCAGAGTCTTTGGGTCGCGGTACAGACCAATGTGCGCAACGCGAGCAGATGGGATCAACTCCAGCATGCCTTCGAGCAGGCCATTACCGGCACGCAGGATGGAGGCAAAGCAGAGCTTCTTACCAGCCAGAACAGGTGCTTCCATTTCAGCAACTGGGGTATCGATGGTCTGGGTGGTCATCTTCAGGTCGCGTGTTACTTCGTAGCACAGCAACAAAGAGATCTCGCGCAGCAAACGGCGGAAGTCCTGCGTCGGAGTTGATTTTCTCCGCATGTGGGTCAGCTTATGCTGGACTAGCGGGTGTGCGATTACAGTTGCGCCGGACATCGTGTTCCTCTTTTTCAACCCCGTCGGGTTTTGTATGTGCAGCCGCCTTTTGTCAGCATGTACATGGCAGTGCGTGTATTAAATTAGGCACCTGATTTTCTCGGGTGCAATTGATTGCAGGTTCCGGATCAGAAAACCGTCCCATCACTGATGACCATCAGGGGTGGAGATCCGTCACCTCGTTTCTCTAGGCGATCTGTCGTCCCGCAGCCCAGGTTCCGCCTTCCAGCACACATGCCAATGGCAGCTGATCCCGCGATACAGACAAGTCCGCCCGAATCCAGTCTGCAAGCTTATCGAGGAGAGCAATTGTGAGCGCTCTCCATTCAACAATCAGCTCGCTACTTACTTCATGCCTGTTCAGTGATTGTATCGGATCTTTCAGGCGGAGCACGCCTGTGTCCATAAACAATCCACCATTGCGATATTCCGCAAGGCCAGTCAGACCATCAATGTTTGCCATCTCAATACCAGCCCACGAGAGAGGTTCAACTAAAGAATAAGCAATCCATTGAGAAAGTTTGTGAAGAGGTATCAAATTGTCGGTTTTATCCTGAGCTGTAACTTTGGAATGACGCCATGTGTCGCCAAGGATCACCCCATCAATCTGCTCACGATTGGGCCAGACCGGCCCCAAGCCATCCAGCACCACTTCCAGAATGCGCTCTGCATCGAGCGGACCTTTCTGGCCTTCCTCATAAAGAACATCAAAAAGCCCGCCCGGACGTGGCTCTTCTTCTTTGCTGAACAGGTCCGGACGCAGGGATACAGCCTCACCCAGACGGTTCAGCAATGTGAGGCGGCCATCCAAGCCGATGAGCTGGTTCGTGTCGGTTACCTGCAGGCCTTCGATAAGTTCATCCTTGTCCAGACGGAACAAGGTGATGGCATCTGCCCGAAGCGGTCCAACGGTTCATCGGAGAAGAAGCCTGCGGAGAACATGGAGAGGGAGCCAACTGCCAGACCTTCCGAGCGTGTGAAGGTCTCGCCGGTGATAGCCTCATGATACTTCCATTTGTCGCCAGCGGCAGCGTCGAGCAATGCAGAAACGATTGCTAAATCGAACGCAGTCCGGCCCATACCCCGCACATCGGAGAAGCGACGCGCTCCAGCGAGCATCGCCCAACGGTCAACGCCGCCGGTCTCGAAATGACGCCAGCGGGCATGAAACGGGATCTGCCTGTCGGGATAGGTGTTATCAGTCGCTGCGAGTGTTCTGCGAGCAGCTTCTGCCAGGTGCGATAGATCGACGGCAAAGTGCTCAAGTTCGCCCTGTAGCCCCAGCTCCAACAGCATATGTGAGCGTTCGCGTACCGCTCTTGCATTGAGCAAGGACAAAGCTTGCGATGCCTGCATCTCCATCTTCGTCGGTTCCTGTCGTTTTGCCTGATGAGGCCTGTAAAGCGCTCAAATTTTAGTTTCACCGGGTTCAGCGAAGTCTGGTTGCCCAGCTTATACATGAGAGCTTGAGGTGATCAAACAGATCCTCTGTTCCTCAGAGATTTTCCTGCTAAGAACCATTCTCCGCTTCTCATCACTACACACTAAAGCCCGCGCCTTTTTATGGAGGCACGGGCTTTTTTTTAGCTACACTCTCAAGTTTGGAGCACAAGCAACCCAGCTTCGCCAGTCTTGCCGCTTATTATGCCCACCTCAACTCAGGAAGAAACTCATGCGTCTGCTGTGAGAGTTTCTAACCGCTTGAGAAGAATACTACGGGTTTCCTCATCCACGAAGGCTGCTTCCAGCGCATTCTTGGTGATGGACTTCTGGACGTCGTAAGTCCAGCCAAACACACGAGAAGTTTCAACGTACTCATGACCAAGTGTGGTCCGGAAGAATGGCGGATCATCGGAGTTCAGGGTGATGCGAACGCCTGCCTGACGCAACAGGTTCACCGGATGGAAGCGCAGGTTTGAGTAGACGCCGAGCGCAATGTTGGAATGTGGGCACACTTCGAGAGTGATTTCCTCATCCACCAGCCGCTGGACCAGTGCTTCATCTTCAACCGCGCGGACACCATGACCAATACGTGTGATCTTCAGGTAGTCGAGTGCATCACGCACGCTTTCAGCGCCGCCGAACTCGCCGGCATGTGCTGTAAGGCCGAGGCCTGCTTCACCCGCCATGGCGAACGCTTTAACGAAGTCCTTTGCCGGACCGATACGCTCGTCACCTGCCAGACCGAAACCAGTGACCAGCGGGTGCGGGTTGTCGATCACGGCCTTGACCGCAGCTTCAACGGATTCAGCGCCTTCGTGACGGACACCCAGCGGCACCAGACGTCCTTCGATGCCGGTGTCTGCCTTTGCACGCTCCAGACCAGCCACAATACCTTCCAGATAGGATTTGTAGCTCAGCCTGCTTTGACGGCGTGGTCAGGGGAGATGAAAACTTCCGCGTAGATCACACCTTCAGCGGCGAGCATCTTGTAGTAGGTTTCCGCCAGCTCAGCGTAATCGCCTGGGCGACGGAACAAGGATGCAGCTTCATCGTACTGTTGAATGAAGGTTGTAAAATCATGCCAGCTGTAGGCTCCGTTGGCGTCAAACAAATCACCAAGGTCTACATCATAGCGTTGAGCCAGCTTTCTTACGAGCGTTGGAGGTGCTGCGCCTTCGATATGGCAGTGCAATTCAGCACGCGGCACCACATTTTGCATTGGTCTCATTTCTTAAAATCCGTGCATTGGCTTGTCTTTAGCCCGAACAATCCAGTTGTCATCCGACCATTTCGCCGTACCGTCTACCATATGCAAGGCATAAGCGTGACGGGATTTATCAGACCGGTTCGGCGCAGATTTGTGTGGCACCAGACCGTGGAGGATAACAAGGGTCCCTTTGGGGGCGACAAGTGGAGCTGCATCATCTGCAGATTTCTCGAGTGGGGTTTCGTCCAGAGACTCCATCACCAAGCCTTCACCGTTGTAATGGAAGCGTTTGCGCAGTGATCCTTTGTGACCACCCGGTACGCCATACAACCCGCCATTGGTTTCGTCCGCATCTTCCAGAGCGAACCAGAAACCGGTGCAGGTCAACGGTGTTGTGTGAAGGAATGTGGAGTCCTGATGATTGTTTACTTCACCGCCGATGTGAGGCGGTTTGAAGATGTACATGGACTGGGCAAGCAGAGGCTCTGCCAGTCCTATATCTTTCGCAACACGCTGCATTTTCGCAGAGCGTGAAAACTGCTCAAACACCGGGTCATAGTCATGCAGAGCATGGCCAACTTTGTTGAGTGCCTGATGTTTGTCCTTGGTCAGAGCACCGTTGTCATCAAATGCCTCAGCCTCGAAGAAGAAACGGATCTTATCGCCGCTTTCGCGGAAATAGGCGTCCTTCGCATGGGCCTGCGCATTTGTTTCGAACACTGACGCGACGGTTGCCGGGTCGAACTCGTCAATCAGCCGGGTCATCCGTGCTTTGAGTTGGTCGCATTCTTCCGGAGAAGCAAATCCTTCAAGGATCAGGAAGCCATCTTCTTCAAACGCCAGCTTCATCTCAGGCGTTAAACTTCCATCTTGTTGTGCAGTAAACTTACGTGCCTGCATGTTGCATTCCCCTCTTATGTAACGCGACGGATGCCTCTCCTTGCACCCCTTAGCGATTGCAATTTCTAAGCAATTCGGAAATATATCGCGCTACACTAAACTGGGCAAACACCGTTTGCCCAGTTTATTTTTTTAAAATCCCTCAGTGGATTTAAAGAAAGCTATTTCCGTTCTCGCCCGCTGCAATGCCAAGATGCTTGGCTACGGTTTCACCGATATCAGCAAAAGTCGGGCGTTTACCGATGTTGGCCCCCTGCTCGCCTTTTACCAATGCCAGAACAGGCACGTGCTCACGGGTGTGGTCTGTGCCTTTCCAGGTTGGGTCACAACCGTGGTCAGCAGTCAGAATAAGCAGATCACCATCGTTCATCTTTTCGATCATCTCTGGCAAACGCTTGTCAAAGTGCTCCAGAGCTGCAGCATAGCCCGGTACGTCACGGCGGTGACCGTAAAGCATGTCAAAATCGACGAAGTTGGAGAATACGAGATCTCCGTCTTTCGCCAGATCCATTGCTTCCAGTGTCCGGTCAAAGAGCTGATCGTTGCCAGCACCTTTCAGCAGTTTGGTGATACCCTGTGCTGCGTAAATGTCGGAGATCTTGCCGACTGCAATCACCTGACGGCCAGCATCTTCCAGACGGTCCAGAACAGTTGGAGCGGGAGGAAGAACAGAGTAGTCGCGACGGTTTGCAGTCCGCTCGAAGCCAGCTTCAACTGAGCCAACAAACGGACGGGCAATCACACGACCGATGTTGTATTCGTCAACCAGCTTGCGGCACTTCACACAAAGATCGAGCAGACGCTCAAGGCCGAACGTCTCTTCGTGAGCAGCGATCTGTAGAACACTATCTGCGGAGGTGTAGAGGATCGGCTTGCCGGTTTTGACATGCTCTTCACCGAATTCCTCGATGACAACCGTCCCGGACCCATGTGTCAGGCACAGAACGCCCGGCAGTTCGCCAACTTCGATGATTTTTCGATCAGTTCCGCAGGGAAGGATGGGTTTTCATTCGGGAAGTAGCCCCAGTCGAATGTGACTGGCACACCAGCGATTTCCCAATGGCCCGATGGTGTGTCTTTGCCGTTGGAGACTTCAGCAGCGAAGCCCCAATTGGCTTCCGGAGTGCCCGAAAAATCCAGACCTTTGATAGCTTTGCCAGTGGATGCACGAGCGGCAGCGCCCAGTCCAAGACGATCCATGTTTGGTACGGAAAGAAGACCGCTACGCAGACCTTCTTTATCGCCTTTGCCTTCTGCACATGCATCAGCAATGTGACCGAGGGTGTCGGAGCCGACATCGCCAAACTTGTCAGCGTCGTCGGCAGCGCCGATACCGAAGCTGTCGAGTACACACATAATTGCGCGTGGCATTCGCGTTTCCTTCGTTTTGGAGGACAGCTCTCAATCAGATAATGTCTGCTCTAATAGAGGTGAGAGGCTGTCCTGCCAGTTAATTATTGCTGCGCGGATTAAGGCGCAATACGGTCACGAACTGTGGCGAACTCTTTGACGTCCGCCGCAGAACCGAAGGAGTATGCGTCACGCAGAACTTTCTCTGCGCGCTCTACCTGATCTTCGGTATGTGCGTGGATCACAGCGATTGGAGTTTCGCTGTCGACAGTTGTGCCAACACCAGCAATGTCTGTCAGACCAACAGCAGGATCAATTTCATCCGCTGCGGCACGGCGACCACCACCAAGTTCAACAACTGCAAGACCAACGGCACGTGCATCCACACCAGTGATCAAAGATGCTTCCGGCACATGAACCGCGCGCTGGATCGGAGCCTTGGCAAGGTATGCTTCCGGCTTCTCCATGAAGTCGTTTGGACCGCCGAGTTCACCAACCATCTTACCAAAGATTTCAGCTGCCTTACCGGAGGTGAAGGCTTCTTCCATCTTCTTCTTACCGTCATCAACGGAGTCAGCAAGACCAGAGGTGGCAAGACCTTCTGCACCGATTGCAACGGTCACATCCCACAGACGGTTGTCAACGTGAGTGCCTTTGAGGAAGTCGACAGCGTTCTGAACTTCGATCGCGTTACCAGCAGCAGATGCCAGAGACTCGTTCATGTCGGTCAGCAACGCAGTGGTTTTGAGACCTGCACCGTTTGCAACAAGCACGAGGCTTTCTGCCAGAGCTTTTGCATCTTCATAGTTTGCCATGAATGCGCCGGTGCCCCACTTAACGTCGAGAACCAGAGTTTCAAGGCCAGCAGCGAGCTTCTTGGACAGGATGGATGCGGTGATGAGATCGATGCTCTCAACAGTCGCGGTCACATCACGGATACCGTAGAAGCGCTTGTCAGCAGGTGCCAGGTCACCGGTCTGGCCAATGATTGCACAGCCCACGTCACGAACAACCTTGCGGAACAGTTCGTTGGACGGTTTCGCGGTGTAGCCCGGAATGGTTTCCAGCTTGTCCAGCGTACCACCGGTGTGACCGAGGCCACGACCAGAGATCATTGGAACAGCAGCGCCGTTTGCAGCAAGTGCAGGAGCGAGCATCAGAGAAACGTTGTCGCCAACACCACCGGTGGAGTGCTTGTCAACGATTGGCGCGTCGATGTCGGACCAGTCGAGAACGTCGCCACTGTCGCGCATGCCAAGTGTCAGAGCAACGCGCTCGTTCACAGTGAGACCATTAAAGAACACAGCCATTGCCAGAGCAGCAATTTGCCCCTCGGTTACGCTATTGTCGGTGATGCCCTTTACGAAGAACTGGATTTCTTCTTTGCTAAGGACTTCGCCTTGACGTTTCTTACGAACGATTCTTGAGGAAGCATATCAGTAGGTCTCTTTAGTGGTGGTGTCACGGTCTTCGATGCCAGCGAGCACTGCATCAAGCAGGCCACTTGCGCCAAAACGGAACGTTGCTGCAGATACCCAGTTGCTGCCCATCAGTTCGTCAGCCAGTTTCAAGTATTCAGCTGCGTCTTCTACGCTGCGCACACCACCAGCTGGCTTGAAGCCAACAGTGCGGTGATCTTCCTTGGAAGTTTCACGCAGAACATTGAGCATGATTTCGGCTGATTCCAGAGTTGCGTTGACCTTCACCTTACCTGTCGAGGTTTTGATGAAGTCTGCGCCCTGCGCAATTGCAACTTCAGATGCGACGTGGATCAGACGAGGATCCTTCAGCTCACCAGTTTCAAGGATAACCTTAAGCAATGCTGGAGCAGGAATTGCTTTACGCACCTGTTTGATCTGATCTTCAGCGAAACCACGACGGCCTTCAGCGAATGCGCGATATGGCATGACGAGGTCAATTTCGTCCGCGCCGTCTGCGAGAGCCTGTTTGGTTTCTTCGATCACTGCAGCTGTGTCTTCACCGCCAGCAGGGAAGTTCACAACAGTAGCAATACGGACCGGTGAGTTCTTCAGCAGTTCAGCAGCCTGCTTTACAAAGCGAGGCCAGATGCAGATGGCTGCAGTGTGACCGTAAGGTGTAGTGGAGCGCTCAATAAGTGCTGCTACATCTTCTGCAGTACAATCATCATTCAGGTTGGTTAGATCGATTAGTCCTAGAGCACGCTTTGCTGTTTCTTTTATCGATGCTTCGGTCATTTTGCCAGTTTCCTTCAAGCCATGTTTTTGAGGAAGGCACGCAAAATCTTTTTGATCTTGGCCGCTCCAAGCGGGGCCATTTCCTTAGTTTCATCATGAGAGAGGCCGTGGCTTGTAGGCCAGCTCCCATATTGGTGATGGTGGAGATTGCTGCGACGCGCATGCCAAGGAAGCGAGACATAATCACTTCCGGAACGGTGGACATGCCAACGGCATCAGCACCGAGCACCTGAGACATGCGAATTTCTGCCGGGGTCTCGAAAGACGGACCGGAGAACCACATGTAGACGCCCTCTTCGAGATCTTCACCAACTTGAGCAGCAGCTTTCTTGAGCTGCTCACGAAGCTCTGGATCGTATGCGGCGGAGAGGTCGAGGAAACGGCTCTCGTCTTCTTCACCGATGAGTGGGTTCAGACCTGACCAGTTGATATGGTCGTTGATCAGCATTGGAGAACCCGGTTTGATATTGTCACGCAGGGAGCCTGCAGCATTGGTTGCAACGATTGTTTCACAACCAAGTGCCTGAAGTGTTTCAAGCGGAGTGCGCATCACGGATGGATTGCCGCTCTCATAGTAGTGTGCACGGCCGGACAGAATAACAACCGGAACACCTTCCAGAGTGCCTGCAACAAGCTCACTTGCGTGCGCAGTAACAGATGAGACTGGGAAACCTGTGAGGCGGTTATATGGCACGCGAACCGCGTCTTCGACTTCTTCAGCAAGAGAACCCAGACCAGAACCGAGGATCATTCCAACTTTATAATCACCTGGGCGAGCAGCGCGTACAATATCCGCTGACTCTTTACCAAATCCGCTCATAATCAATCCTCAATCTGTTCATTCAATTCAAAGCCAGCAGGCAGCAGTTCTTCCATGGTGAAGGTTCTGCGCAGACCTTCCAGATTGGCAACATGGATCTTGATCTGCCGATTGCTTGCAAATTCTGAAAGTTTTTGACGGCAACCACCACATGGTGTGCACAGCGCGGCATCCGCGATCACCACAACCTCGTCAATCTTGGTGGAGCCTGCGCGAACCATTGCCGCGATTGCTCCGCCTTCAGCGCAGGTACCTTCCGGGAAAGCGCCGTTTTCGACGTTGCACCCGGAGACTACTTTGCCATCGGTGGTGAGCAATGCAGCACCCACCTTGAAGTTGGAGTATGGCGCGTAGGCGGTTTCTCGGGCCGCCTTCGCTTCTTCAAAAAGCTTGTCAAACGCACTCATTATTATTTTCCTTATGTACGCTCTTTAACGTAAGGGATACCAGATGCCTTCGGTGGGATTGCGCGACCGATAAAGCCTGCAAGAAGAACCACAGTCAGCACGTAAGGCAGAGCCTGGAATACCTGAACAGGAACCTCACCAATTCCAGGAATTTCCTGACCCTGAAGACGAATTGCCAATGCATCCAGGAATCCGAAGAGAAGGCATGTGAACATGGCGTTCACTGGCTTCCACTTTGCAAAGATTAGAGCTGCCAGAGCAATAAAGCCCTTACCCGCGCTCATATCCTTGATAAAACCAGCGCCCTGCGCAACAGACAGGTAAGCACCGGAGAATCCGCAGAGAATACCACAGATGATTGTTGCCCTGTAACGTAGCAGTGTTACTGACAGACCGGCTGTATCAGCTGCAGACGGGTTCTCGCCAACAGCACGCAGACGCAGACCAAAGCGGGTTCTGAACACAATCCACCAGACCAGCGGCACGGCAGCGAAAGATGCATACACCAGGATGTTGTGACCGGAGATCAGGTTTGCGTAGATTGGGCCGAACACCGGGACGTCCGCCAAAGCATCAGCAAATGGAAGCTCAATGTTGTTGAACCGGCTGGCGCTATCCAATGCAGGCGTACGACCACCTTGTGAGAACCACGCCTGACCAAGCAATACGGTCAAACCAGCTGCAAGGAAGTTGATCGCAACGCCGGAAACCACCTGGTTGCCGCGCTGGGTAATAGATGCGTAACCGTGTATCAACGCCAACAGGACAGAAACAAAGATACCAGCCAGCAAACCAATCCATGGGCTCTGGAATACGTAGGCAGCAGCAGCAGCAGCAAATGCAGAGCCGAGGATCTTCCCTTCCAGACCGATATCTACGATACCGGAGCGCTCTGAGAACAGGCCTGCAAGGCACGCAAACAGAAGGGGAGTTGACAGCCGGAACGTACTGTCGAGAACAAGAATAATTGTGTCTAACATGTCCGTCTCCTTAAGCTTCTGCTGTGTCTGAAGAGAAGCGATCGAAGAACGCTACGACTGCCGGGCGGAACATATGCTCCAGAGCACCAGCGAAGAGAATGACCAGTGCCTGAATGACCACGATCATATCGCGAGAGATTGTCGGGATTTCGAAGGCCAGTTCTGCGCCGCCCTGATAGAGCAAACCGAAGAGCATGGCTGCGAGAATAATCCCGATCGGTGCCCTCGTCCCATAAGCGCTACGGCAATACCTACGAAGCCAGCACCACCTGCAAAGTCGAGCAGCAGACGGGTTTGCTCACCCATCACAACGTTGATGCCCATGAGGCCTGCAAGCGCACCGGAGATCAACATGGTGATAATCGTGATGCGTACTGGAGAAATGCCGGCATAGGCTGCTGCGTCCGGGTTTTTGCCAAAGCTGCGGATTTCATAACCTAGTTTGGTGTGCCAGATGAGAAGCCAAACCACCACACAAACCGCAAGGGCGAGGAAGAACGCAAGGTTCACCGGAGACTGACCGAAGTCGAAGCTGGTGAAGACGTTTCTGAGAAGCGGAAGCTGACCGCCTGCCTCGAAGTTACGGGAGGATGGAGACATGGTCCCCTGAGGGATCAAGATGTTAGACAACAGGTACACCATCAACGCAGATGCGATGAAGTTGAACATGATTGTCGTGATCACGATGTGAGATCCGCGCTTTGCTTGCAAGTAAGCCGGGATGAATGCCCAAGCTGCCCCGAAGAGCGCGCCGCCTGCAATGGCAAACGGGAATGTGACCCACCATGGAATGAAGCGATCGAGCGCAAGACAGGCCAGCGCGATACCCAGACCACCTACGTAGGCCTGACCTTCACCACCAATGTTGAACAGACCAGCATGGAAGGCGACTGCCACAGCCAAGCCGGTAAAGATAAAGTTGGTTGCGTAGTAGAGGGTATAGCCAATGCCCTCACCATAACCCAAGGCGCCCCAGACGAGCCATTTAACAGCTTCGAATGGATCTTCGCCGATGATTACAACTACCAAGCCAGAAACGATGAATGCCGCGATCAGGTTGAGGGCCGGTAGCAGACCGAAATCAACCCAACGAGGAAGTTGCCCCTTACTCATTTCTGTGTTCCCCCAAATGTCAGGTCAAAGCAAATATTATTATAAAGCAGGGTGTTCATGATCATTCTGCTGCCTCTTGATTGACACCAGCCATGAGAAGGCCAAGATCCTGCTCTGTTGCTTCTGGCCCACGCTCACCGACCACGTTGCCATCAAACATGACAATGATGCGGTCTGAGAGAGAGCGAATTTCGTCTAGTTCCACGGATACGAGAAGCACTGCTTTTCCCTGCGCCCGCATATCCATGATCCGGTTGTGGATGTACTCAATCGCACCAATATCAACGCCGCGGGTTGCTGACCGATCAGAAGAACGTCCGGGTCACACTCAATCTCACGTGCCAGAACGATTTTCTGCTGGTTGCCGCCAGAGAACTTCGCAGCTGTCATTTCGGTGGTTGGTGGGCGAATATCGTATTTCTCGATACGTTCTTTGGCTTCCTTGCGGATTGCGTCCCT
>BAXV01000029.1 GCA_001310715.1 Pseudovibrio sp. JCM 19062 | reverse complement strand
TCGACAGCGCTCAGGACATCCGTTCTGAAATGCTTTCCGTAATGACCGACATGGGCGTTAAGGTTGAAAAGCACCACCACGAAGTGGCAGCTGCTCAGCACGAACTGGGTATGCAGTTCCAGACCCTGACCACCATGGCTGACCACATGCAGATCTATAAGTATGCGGTTCATCAGGTTGCTCACGCTTATGGCAAGTCCGCGACCTTCATGCCTAAACCAGTCTTCGGCGACAACGGCACAGGCATGCACTGCCACTTCTCCCTATGGGAAGACGGCAAACCAACCTTTGCAGGCAACCAGTACGCAGACCTTTCCGAGAATGCTCTGTACTTCATCGGTGGCATCCTGAAGCACGCGAAATCTCTGAACGCATTCACCAATGCGTCCACCAACTCCTACAAGCGTCTGGTACCGGGCTACGAGGCTCCAGTTCTTCTGGCATACTCTTCCCAGAACCGTTCTGCATCCTGCCGTATTCCATTCACATCTTCTCCGAAGGGCAAGCGCGTTGAAGTTCGCTTCCCGGATCCTTCTGCAAACCCATACCTGGCGTTCGCTGCACAGCTGATGGCTGGCCTTGATGGCATCCGTAACAAGATCCATCCTGGTGAAGCAATGGATAAGAACCTGTACGATCTGCCACCGGAAGAACTCTCCGAGATCCCAACCGTTGCAGCATCCCTGCGTGAAGCTCTGGAATGCCTCGATGCAGACCGTGAGTACCTCAAAGCAGGCGGCGTATTCGACGACGACCAGATCGACGCTTACATCGAACTCAAAATGGAAGAAGTCATGCGCACAGACATGACCCCTCACCCGGTTGAGTTCGACATGTACTACTCCGTCTAAGACATGTAAGGGCTGCTCAAACTCCAATGCAAAGAGCAGCCTCTTTCATTTAGACAAAAATAAAACCCCGACTGGCCCCAGTCGGGGTTTTATTCTGTCAGGACCACAGAGCTTTTGACGATACAAATCTGCATCAGCCAACGGCGACGCTGTTCATGAAAAGAGGCTTGTTGCCCCAATTTTTTTTCATCAATCAGCACACTGGTATAGATACCTTTTTTTCAAGCCCGCCCCCTCAACATAGCAACGCATAAAACACGCAAATTACGCAAACCAACGCACAAATCCGCACAAACCCGATCGGTCCTCATCACAGCGCGAATCCAGCCATGAAATTCAGTAAGGATATTCACCTTCGACAAGCCTGCATTGCTGGGCGAAGTCTTTTTTTCCGTCCCTCTAAAGCATTGTTCTACTTATATGTTTCAAACGAAAATCAATTTACCTGAGCGAGGCATAATAATATTTGCCCTCACCTCTTGAAAGGAAACACGGGCATTCCTATCTTAGTAACAGGTCAAGAGAAGGAGATTAAATGACTCCACCAGACCTGCATGTCGTACGGTACTCATAAAGGCGATTGAGCATTTTTGAATCCCCTCTGCGAGATGTACAATATATCAGGACTACAAAACGGCCTGAGCGACTGCGCGTCATCAGACGGTAAGCATGGATCGAACCCGGACGTACGCGGGCGGAAATCAAATAAAACGCCCCAGCAAATAGCCTTGAAACGGTAAATCGCGGCGATCCAACTACAAAAGCAAAACCCCGCAAGTCCTTCGAGAAGGACGCGGGGTTTTCTTTTGCCTACAGCTATCCCCATCCCTCCTCACAACGACAAAACGTCTGTTGCAGGCGAAATTTTCCGCACAATTCCAAGTACTCCGCATAGCTTTTGAGCTTTCGGGAAAAAAACGAGTGAAACCCTTCAAAAACTCAGGTATAGACCTTTCAACTTGGAAATACTCAGTAAATTGAACAGGCTTGACCAATGAGCTCATATAAATCCGAATTTATGCGGACAATGGAAGAACGCGGTTTTCTGCACCAACTCTCCAACGCCGAAGGGCTGGACGAACTGTGCGCCAACGAGACCGTCACCGCATATATTGGCTTTGACTGTACCGCGACCAGCTTGCACGTTGGCTCCCTCGTGCAGATCATGATGCTGCATTGGTTCCAGAAGACTGGCCACCGCCCGATCACCCTCATGGGAAGCGGCACAACCCGCGTTGGCGACCCGACCGGCAAAGACGAAAGCCGCAAGGTTCTGACCGATGAAGACATCGAGAACAACAAAGACGGCATCAAGCAAGTCTTTGAAAAGTTTCTGACCTTTGGCGACGGTCCTTCCGATGCAATGATGATGGACAACGCCGACTGGCTGCTCAAACTCAACTACATGGACTTCCTGCGCGATGTAGGCCGCTACTTCTCTGTCAACCAGATGATCCAGCGCGACAGCGTGCGCCTGCGTCTGGAACGTGAGCAGCACCTGTCGTTCCTCGAGTTCAACTACATGCTGCTTCAGGGCTACGATTACCTCGAAATCCACCGCCGCACCGGCTGCCGCCTGCAAATGGGTGGTTCCGATCAGTGGAGCAACATCCTATCCGGCGTGGACCTCGGCCGTCGTCTTGCAGACAAAGAACTGTTCGCCCTCACCACCCCGTTGCTGACCACAGCCTCTGGCGCAAAGATGGGCAAAACCGCAGCAGGCGCAGTCTGGCTCAACACCGACATGCTAAGCCTTATGATTACTGGCAATTCTGGCGCAACACCGAAGATGCGGATGTTGAGAAGTTCCTGAAACTCTTCACCATTTTGCCAATAGACGAAATCAAACGTCTGGCAAGCATGGACGGCGCGCAAATCAACGACGCCAAGAAGGTGCTGGCAACAGAAGCAACCGCCCTGCTCCATGGCCGCGAGGAAGCTGAGAAAGCCGCTGAGACCGCTCGCAAAGCCTTTGAAGAAGGCGAAAACGCAGCGGGCCTGCCAACCATCGAGATTGCAGAACGTGAGCTCACTGAAGGCTCGGCATCCTCAACCTGTTTGTGACAGCAGGCCTGTGTGCTTCCAATGGTGAAGTCCGCCGCAACATCAAAGGCGGCGCAGTGCGCATCAACGACAAGGCTGAGCAGGATCACACCCGTACCGTGACACAGGCAGACCTGACCGACGACGGCGTCGTCAAGCTTTCTCTTGGCAAGAAAAAACACGTTCTTCTAAAGCCGGTCTAACCAGCTGATAGATAACCAATTCGCAAAAGCCGGGCCCTGTACCCGGCTTTTTTATGCCCGTAAAACCCTGCAAGTTTAAGCAATTGCACCCAGTCAGCTCCACTTTGAACTAGCTCCTATATCCTAATCTGCCCCTGTTATTTTAGGGGAACACGCATGGCCAGGCAGAAGTGGACCGCACAGAACTATCTAAAGCACGCCGCCTATATCACCAGCTTCGGGCAGGAGGTTTTGGAGCTGCTTGCCGTACAACACGGAGAAAGCATTCTAGATCTGGGATGCGGTGATGGCACACTGGCGCAGGAGATCCAGAGCCGCGGCGCTATCGTGACCGGCATTGACACGGCAACAGATATGCTCGCACTGACAGAGGAAAAAGGCGTCAAAACTCTCCGCATCTCCGCTGAAAACATGGAATTCGAAGGAGAGTTCAACGCGGTCTTCTCCAACGCTGCCCTCAACTGGATGCAGGACTATAGAGGGGTAATTCGCGGTGTGAAGAAAGCCCTGAAGCCCGGAGCCGTTTTGTTGGCGAGATGGGCTCTGACAAGAACTGCCGCATCATCCGATCTGCATGGAGCAACTATTCGCGGAAGACGCAGGATTCGGCCCCTACAAAAGCCCATGGATTTTCCCGCCGCCGGACACCTATGTCCGCGCTCTGAAAGAGGCGGGCTTCTCAATCATCTATCACACTGAAATTGACCGTAGAACCACTCTGGAGACCGATATCAAGGGCTGGCTGGAACTCTTTACCGACACCCTTACGCAGCAACTGAACGAGCCGCAGAAAAAACGCTTTTACAAGGAACTCATCAAACGCCTAGAACCGGAGCTGTATTCAAGCGAAAAAGGTTGGCAGGTAGACCACGTCTGCCTGCGCTTTGCAGCCTACTTGCCCGTCATCCTTACCTGAACTCAAAGATACGGCGGAACACGCCCGGTGCAATCGCAGAGACCGGATTGACGTGGAACCGTGGGTTATCAAAGGTACCATCCAGTTTGTAGGTCACCCCAAACAATCCTTCATCAGAAGACCCACCACCAAGAATCAGACCGACCACCGGAAGCTTCGCAAACAGGTTGTTGATTGCATAAGCCGGCACAAACGTTCCAGTCACGTTGAGATTGCGACTCTTCAGATTGGCGCTGCCGCTAAAGGTCCCTCCGACAATGGCCCCGCTCAACGTACCCTTCGAAACATTGATCACATCGCCATTGCGTGAGAACTGCATCCGCATCTTGTGGAACGAAGCTTCGCCAGAACTCACAGCAGCCGAATATACCTCGTTATTGCGAGCACCGCGAATGTCCTCTGGACTAATTCCTCTCAGCGCTTTAATCGCAGGATCTTCCGTGATGGAGAAGTCAGTCACCGTCAGCTGTCCCGCCCAGTTGGTATCAGTTGGCATTTGAATATCCAACTGTCCGATACCACCACGCATACGCGGGAAGACATCCACAAACCGCAAAAACTCGCCAGTATTGTTCATCTTGCCCTTGGCAAAGCGATGCTGACCAGACCCGCCAATGGTAAAGCTGAACTGCCCGCGGCTTGACGTTGCACCAGAAACAGTCAGATCAACAGCTCCCGCCCCGCAGCAAACCATCAACCCGCACGTTTTGCGCTTGCACACCTCTAAAACCTGTCAGACGACCAATATTTAAAGTAACCCCAAGCAATGACCGATTGTTTTTTTGGCGAAGCTTTAGCGTGGTCTGACCCGAAAGAATCAAACAAGGCACGACCATCAAACCGCTCAGCATTCATAACAACAGTAAACCCGCCGCCGGAACGCGGGCGAACAGTCATCTTGGCCTTGTCATTGGGACGCAGGTTAAACGAGGAAAAGTCAGCCAGAACCAGATCACCAACCCCATTAATCTTCACATTACCCCGCACCTCGACGCCTTCGGCGACGAAGGAAAAGTTATGAAGCGTTTTGGAACTCCCGGATTCTGTCAAACGGAAGCGTGCAATTGCACGAACACCTGACGCTTTGCGCCAGCCCACTTCGGGCACATTTATAATTGCATTCGACAGATCCAACTCAAATGTCTTCGCTCCGCCGACGTCTTCATATCCGACCTTCACAGAGCCCGTCACATAGTCCTGAAGATCAATGCCATATTCTTTCAGGTCCTTGGCGTTGGCGACAAACGTCACATCCTGTCTATCATCCGCGCCACTTCCATCGCGGCTGGCGCTAAAGTCAATCACAGACTGGAAGCCATTCAGCTTGCCCTTACCCGACACCAGAGTTTGTTCGTTATCCGCCTGAATAATCAGATCTGCATCTTCAATCGACTGACCGGAAATCTTTGCTGTACTGGTGAAATCCTTCAGGTCCAAATTGGCACGCCACACAACATCTTTTACAGAGACTTGTCCGGTGAGAGGGAATGAAGCTTCCACGCGGACTTCCCCCGTACCCGAAAGGTCGGCAGGCACCAGATTAAAGCTATCCAGCGCGTTGATTGGTTCAGAATCTGCAAGCACCGCCAGATCATCTGTACTGCCCTCCACCCGCACCGAGACCTCGGCTGGCTGGATACCAGGACCGGCAATCCGTTTGACCCCAAACTGAATCTCAGGCAGCTTAACGATATTGCCGTCTTGCATACGGAAATGGCCGTTGGTTCCGGTGATCGAAAAGTTTTCGTTCTCTATCTTGCCCGAGCCAGTGAGATCCCGCGCCACGGGTAGCGTGTTCAAAGCCCTGACAGACCCGTCAATCACATCAAAGGACGCAGTAAGGCCATTGCCTTGCCAGGCAGGTGTGCTGCGATCTCCATCAAACGCTGCTGGGCCAAGCGCCATATCCAACGAAATATTATCAACGCGCCCGGTTCCCAGCTGATTAATCAACCACGTCCGAACCTGGGTGCAGTAATCGTCGGCCAGACTTGCACCAACTCCCCAAAACTCAGGCTTGGGCTGAAAACTGAAAGCGCAAGAGAAGGCCCCGGCTTCCCATAGTAAAACGACCCGGCCAGATTGATGTCAGCATCAAGACCGACAGCACGTGCACGCTCAATGGAGATCATCGTATTTACCGGATCAAATGTTCCAAATGCATAGGCATCCGGGAACACCAGTGGCGGGGACTTCACATCTTCAGGTGCCACCACGATCTCTCGCGAACCAAGCGTATAGTTCCACTCCGCGCCTTCTGTGACTGGAGCTGCAAAACACCGCCAAAGACGATACGGGTATCCTTGCGGCGCACATGAGAGCGCCCGATAACAATATCCGGGTTGTCGCGCTGTAAACTAAGGGCTAGAAACGCTTCGTCGATCGTAACCGAGTTATCTGGCGCAGTTCGAATAAAGATAGGTGAAGTCCGCACGTTCATGTCCGCCTTGACGAACTCACCCGTTGGCCAGAGCTCCGCGTTAGCTTCAACGGACAAGCGCGTGTTCGCCAGCTTGTCATCATGGGCAAAACTATGCGTTGGAAGCAGATCCCTTAAAGAAGCATCATTCAAGGTAACTGAGATGTTTCTGGTTCCGGTTTCCGGCGTCACAGTCCGCTTCAAATCCCAGGACCAGTCCCCTTCTTTGCCCACAATCTTCGCATTGACGGCAAAGGACAGATCATCCAGAAGCACAGCATTGGCATCAATGCCATCGGCAACAAACTCTTCGCTTGGTGTATTGATCACCAGCCGGCCATATTCAATATCGACCTTCTCAAGATGCCAGCGTTTCAGCTCCTCAACAGCAATCACGCTGAACTTGTCAATCGCGACAACGCGGTTTTGGACCCGCGGCAATGGCTCAGAACCACCAGCTAGGTTAATCGTCGCAGAGGGGCGCTCAAGCGCAACACTGGTAACTTCCAGATTACCAGTCAAAAGGCCAAATAGATTCACGCCCACTTCTGCATGCGGAAGCAACACAGTCGCGGCGGTGCGCCCGTTGACACGAATAAGGGAATCCTCAAGAATAATGCTGCTGCCATTCTCGCCAAACAGATCGAATTGCGCGTGGCCAACTGTCACGTTAAGTGTCTGACTCTCGAACTGCCTGATGGCCCAGTCCACCAAGTATGGGATTGCAATCGGGCCACTCTTTAGTCGATAACCACCAACAACGAAGACTAGAGACAGAAAAACGCCTACAAGACACCATATTACGCGGCGCTTAAAACGACGAGTAGCAGAAGAGCGTTCAAGCTCTGTAGAATTTCCAACGTCGACGGCCAGATTCCTCATCCCTGTCTTAGTGGTACGTTCGAGTTTTCTCGAATCATAACCTGCGCTAGCATTGCGTGATCAAAGGTGCTCCGCAAGATAAATTGCTTAATCGCACCATACACAAAAAAGTACCGTCCCGAGAGACCAACTGGCACCCCAGGAGCAAATAAGAATGCCTGACACGAAAGATGCAACACCCTCCTCACAGCTGGAAGGCATGCCTGCACCGGATTTCACCCTACCCACAGATTCTCAAGAACAATTCACCCTATCAGAACAAATTGGTCAGTTAGTGGTTGTGTATTTTTATCCAAAAGATGACACGCCCGGTTGCACCAAAGAGGCAATTGCCTTTACCGAACACGCAGCAGAGTTCAAAAAGCACGATGCCGTGATCATCGGCATTTCTCCTGATACACCATCAAAGCATGACAAGTTTAAGGCGAAACACAGCCTTACTGTCACACTCGGATCCGATACCGAAAAAGAGGTGTGCAACGCCTATGGCGTCTGGGTGGAAAAGAACATGTACGGAAAGAAGTACATGGGAGTTGAACGCGCCACATTTCTCATTGATAAAGACAGCAAGATTGCCAAGATCTGGCGCAAGGTCCGCGTTCCCGGCCACGTCGAAAAGGTCTTGGAGGAACTAAAAAGTCTGAGTTAGTAAAAATGCCAAAAACACCGGGCAACAACGAAGCAGATGCGTTTGCAGGGCAAGCGCATCTGTCTCTCCCCGAAAATACCAGCGTGAAGTCTCTGAGGGATGGCGCCCGCCAGATCCTAGAAACACCCGATCTGGAATTAAAAGTAGCGCTTGCATACTACGTTGCAAATCAATGGTTTAAAGGCGCCTTTTCCATTTCCCGTGGCACTGGCGAAAAACCCATGCCAGACCGGCCGGGCCGACCGGAAAAACCGGAACTGCTTCCGCCAAGGGACATGCCAAAGCGTGCCGTGGGTGGCAAGAACGGCAAGGTCGCCCTGCTCCATTCAATAGCGCACATCGAACTCAACGCCATAGATCTCACTTGGGATCTGATTGGCCGCTTCACCCACGTGCTATGCCCCGTTCCTACTACGATGATTTTGTGCGTGTCGGCCTTGAAGAGGCAAAGCACTTCACTCTCATCCAAGACAGGCTTGCAAGGCTTGGTCACTCCTATGGCGACCTACCCGCCCACGACGGTCTCTGGCAGGCTGCCCAGTCGACAGGCAAAGACCTGACTGCCCGTCTTGCCATCATCCCCCTCGTGCTTGAAGCCCGCGGCCTCGACATCACTCCATCCATGATTGAAAAGGCCAATGCGACCGGCGATGAGGAAACAGCAAAAGTCCTCCAAGTCATTTACCATGATGAAAAAGGCCATGTAGCCTATGGTGCAAAATGGTTCCGCTTCATGTGTGACAGGCACCGCGTTCGCCCTGAGCCACGCTTCCAGCAACTGGTAAAGCAGCATTTCAAAGGGCCGCTTAAACCCCCGTTTAATGACAGAGCAAGATCAGAAGCAGGCCTTACTCCGGGCTTCTACCGCCCGCTCATCAAGCTGACCTGATGAAACACTGCGGTTAGGATTTATTAACTATAACAAACTTTAATTGTATTTAATGAAACCTTTCCAGCGGGCAAACTGAGCAAGTGGTCATGCGATGAACATTTCTAGCTGCAGTGAGTTTCTGAGTAATTACAAGAAATTGAAGTGGGGCACACCAATTCGGTTCGCGCTCGTCACATCACAGTTGCGCTTGCTTCCACCCATTGCCTACTGGATAGCCGGGCTGATCATTACGGCATTAGTATCCGTAATATTAGCTAGTGGTTTTCAGCAATCACTCAACGATATGCGCCTCAACTCCACATTATCCCGAGAAAGGACGCTCCGCGAAAACTATGAGAGCGAAATCCGGGATCTCAAACTCCAGCTCGGAGAGTTACGCGGCCGGTTGGATCAGGATACCTCCGAGCTGCCCCCCGCAAACAGCAGACAGCACGAGCTGTTGGAACAACAAGTCCAGAACATTGAAGCACTGGTGCAACTGGCCGAGCAGTCAAACCTGCTCCTGTCAGCCATTCCGCCCTCACCCAAGAGAAAGCCGCTGAGCCGGAGAGCTTCGGCAGTATCCACAAACGCCCTGTCATACGCACCCCAACTCCTTAATGCGGCACCGCTGGATTTTCTTGCCACGTTGTCAGGCAAAACCAATACCTCCGCTCAACCAGCAACAGCCCCCAAGCATGTCGTTTCAAAACAGGAGCAAGGCCGTCGCCTTCTCATTGCATACACACAAGCCGCACTGGGGGACGTCAAGCGCACCCTCACCCTGCTTAAGAAGGCGGGTATCGCACATCCGGCATTGCATACCCAGAACTCTTCAGCTGGCGGTATCTATCAGGATATCGGGTCCGCAGATCTGGACACCAGCATGATCGCAGCGCGCCGCATGATTGAGCAACGCATCAAGCTGAATGCAAAAGTCAAGGCACTGCCGTTCGGGCGCCCACTTACCAGCTTCAATATCTCAAGCTCGTATGGGCCAAGAACGGACCCGTTCCTTGGCAAAACCGCAATGCACACCGGCGTAGACTTCCGAGCCAGTCGTGGCACACCGATAAAAGCAACCGGCTCAGGCATTGTAGCGCTCTCAAGGTACAACGGCGGTTATGGCCTTTCAGTAGAGATCGTCCATGACAACGGTTTCGTAACCCGCTTCGCTCACATGCAGAAGCTGCTCGTCAGCGAAGGGCAGCACATCAAGATCGGCGATATTATCGGCACGGTTGGCAATACTGGGCGCTCAACAGGCCCTCACCTCCACTACGAAGTGCGCCTCAACGGCCGACCAGTCAATCCAATGCATTACATTCGCACCGGCGACAGACTTGCTGCAATCTTCAAGCCCAAACCAAAAACGAAGATCGCTCTCAACCTGCCTTAAGCACCACGAGAGCGTATTCCCGAAAAGTGGGTCCGGTTTTCGGAGAAGAATACGCGTGAAAATAAACGCTTAGAGCTCACTGCGTGAATTCATATGAACGCGACATGCTCGAGACAACAAAAAGAGCCCCGAAACTCAGTTTCGGGGCTCTTTTATTGATTTCGCAAGTTTTGGCTTAGTCTAGGTCTTCAACCGCAGCAGGTGCGTTGCCAAAGGCACGGTGCGCCAACGTCGCTTCCATGAACTTATCCAGATCACCATCCAGAACGTCAGAAGGCGCAGTGCTTTCCACACCGGTGCGCAGATCTTTCACCAGCTGGTACGGCTGCAGAACGTAAGAGCGGATCTGATGGCCCCAACCGATATCGGTCTTGGAGGCAGCATCCTTACTCGCCTGTTCTTCGCGGCGCTGCAACTCAGCCTCATAAAGACGCGCACGAAGCATATCCCACGCAGTTGCGCGGTTTTTATGCTGTGAACGCTCACTCTGACACTGAACCACAATACCGGTCGGATTGTGCGTGATACGAACAGCGGAGTCAGTGGTGTTCACGTGCTGACCACCGGCACCAGAGGCGCGATAGGTATCAATACGGCAATCGCTTTCGTTAATCTCGATATTGATGCTATCATCAATAACCGGATAAACCCAGACGGAAGCAAAGGACGTATGGCGGCGCGCGTTGGAATCGTAAGGCGAAATACGAACAAGACGATGAACACCCGCTTCGGTCTTCATCCAACCGTAGGCATTCTCACCCTTGACCAGCAAAGTTGCAGACTTGATGCCCGCTTCTTCACCGTCGTTATATTCCATCAGCTCGACCTTATAGCCGTGCTTCTCACCCCAACGGCGATACATCCGCAACAACATGCTGGCCCAGTCCTGACTTTCAGTACCACCCGCACCGGAGTTGATCTCGATATACGTATCATTTCCGTCCGCTTCACCAGAAAGCAAAGACTGCAGCTGCAGTTTATTGACCTGTTCCAGCATAGCTTTCAAAGCAGCTTCAGCCTCATCAACGACAGACTGATCTTCTTCCATCTCGCCCATTTCAATCAGTTCCTGATTGTCGGCAAGATCCTGCTCAAGCTTGCGAACACCGCCAATGCTGTCATCCAGCTGCTGGCGCTCACGCATCAGCTTCTGAGCATTCGTCGGGTCATTCCAAAGGTCCGGGTCTTCAGAAAGCGCATTGAGTTCATCTAGACGGACAAGAGCTGTGTCCCAGTCAAAGATGCCTCCTCAGCAGGCTTATGGCCTGCTTGATTTCGTCGACGATGGCCTCCATTTCGGCGCGCATCGGATACCTCACTTTTTTTTGAAAAACAATCATGCAGTTAATATCACTGCCTTGGGTGCGAACATAGTCGCAGCAATCCATTTCTGCAATCAGTCAGACCACAGAAACTGTGGGCTGCCACGCAGTTAGCGTGGCCAGCCCGTAAAGTGTTTTTAGTAAAGTCCGCCAGTTCCCGTCATAACCGCTTCCCCAGCCTCAGGGGAAAGATTTTGCCGGATCCCGATCTCATCCTGGAACCAATGACAGAATAGCTGTCTGGCGGCGATGTGCCCGGCTTGAAGGATTCCAGAATGGTTCCCGGATCCCCCGCACTTGCGCGCAGGCCAGTGCGGCGATTGATGGAAACCAGACGCAGGCCATTTGGAACACGGAACTCCAGAGGAGGAGTGTCCTTCAAAGCATCCTCCATAAAGGATGTGAAGATCGGCGCAGCAATCACACCACCTGTCGCACCACGACCCATTTTGCGCGGAGTATCAAACCCGACATACACGCCAACGGTGAGCTCAGGTGTAAAGCCAACGAACCATGCATCGCGTTCATCGTTGGTCGTACCAGTTTTTCCGGCAACAGGACGGCCAACAGCCTTAACGCTGGTTGCAGTACCACGCTGTACCACACCTTCCATCATGGAGGTGACCTGATACGCAGTCATCGGATCCAGCACCTGCTCACGAGTATCAATAAGCTGAGGCTCGACCTGATGATCCAATACTCTCCAGAGCAGTCGGTACAAACCAGCTGATCATTCTGGTAGATGGTCTCACCATAGCGGTTTTGAATACGGTCAATCAGGGTCGCTTAACCCGCCGACCACCATTGGCGATCATGGAGTAAGCCGCAGTCATACGCATAACTGTGGTTTCACCTGCGCCAAGAGACATGGACAGCACCGGCATCATATTGTCATCAATACCAAAGCTACGCGCATACTCGGCAACCAGATCCATACCCATATCCTGGGCAAGACGAACCGTCATCACGTTACGGGAAAGCTCAATACCTGTGCGCAAGGTGGAAGGTCCATAGAACTTGCCACCGTAGTTCTGCGGCTTCCATGGGTCCTGACCCGGTCCCTGATCCACCTCAACCGGCGCATCCAGCACCACGGAGGATGGCGTATAGCATTATCAAGCGCAGCTGCATAAACGAACGGTTTGAAAACGGAACCAGGCTGACGCCAGGCCTGTGTTGCGCGGTTGAACTGACTGTCTGCATAGCTAAAGCCGCCAACCAGTGCCAGCACACGGCCCGTGTGTGGATCCATTGCCACAAGCGCACCGGACACTTCCGGAACCTGACGCAGCACATACTTGCCACTCGCCATGCGCTGAACATAAATCACATCACCCGGTTTCAGCACTTCCTGAACATTCCGCGGAGCACGGCCATCGACACGGGCCCAGCTCATGTCACTCAAAGAAAGATCCGCACGCACACGCTCAGTAGATAGCTTCTGGTCCTCCAGCCGTTCCGGGCGAAGACCCACAACAGCTTTTTGGTTACTCACGGAAAGCACCACAGCACTCGTCCACTCAGGCACATCATTCAAGGTTTTAACCTTGTCGAGAGCGGCACCCCAGTCGTCGGAGGAAATCTCAATCGTGCTGATCGGGCCGCGCCATTTGCCGCGCTGATGATCAAAGTTGATCAAGCCGTCACGTAGAGCCCTGCGCGCTTTCAGCTGCATATCAGGATCAAGTGAGGTGCGAACGGACAGGCCGTCTTCGTAAAGCTTCTCTTCGCCATATTGAGATGCAAGTTCCCGGCGCACCGCTTCCGAAAAGTATTCAGAGCCTCTGACAAGGTTACCAGTTGGACGCAGTTTCACTTCCAGCGGCTTTGCTTTCGCCTCAATACCTTCCTGAACGGAGGCATATCCATTTTCAACCATACGGTCGATTACCCAGTTACGACGCTCAATAGCGCGGTCCCGGTAACGGTATGGGTGATAGTTGGATGGGCCTTTGGAACAGCTGCAAGATAAGCAATCTCTTCAAGATCAAGTTCGTGAACAGATTTATCAAACAGGATCAGGGAGGCAGCACCAACACCGTAGGCGCCAACCCCGAGGTAGATCTCGTTCAGGTACAGCTCGAGAATTTCGTCCTTTGTGTAAGCCTGTTCAATACGCAGCGCCAGAAGCGCTTCTTTAATCTTGCGCTCGTACTTCTGCTCACCAGTAAGAAGGAAGTTCTTTGCAACCTGCTGGGTAATCGTGGACGCACCAACAAGACGGCGGCCAGAACCACTATTACGCAGGTTAGTAATCATCGCACGGCCAATCCCCCAGGGGTCAAGACCGATGTGCTCATAGAAGTTCTTGTCTTCAGCAGACAGGAAGGCTTGCTTGACGCGATCCGGAATAGCCTGAATCGGAATAAACAAACGCCGCTCACGCGCAAACTCATACATAAGATGGCCATCGGCAGCATGCACGCGGGTCATCACTGGAGGTTCGTAGTCCTTCAGTGCAGTATAATCTGGCAGATCCTTGGTTATGTCATTGAGATAAATCCACAGTCCGGCAGCTACAACTAGCCCCAGAACAACTGAAATCCCAAAGAGATATCCAATGAACTTCAAAAATAATCTCATATTCGGGCTCGTTTGCTTTCCCGCTAAGAAGGTTTGTTTCGTGAAGCCAGCATTCCAGAGCCGGTTTCAAACGCCGTTCCTGATGCATTTCCCGTTTTGGGTCAAGAGGTCTTGCCCGGAATGAAAGCAGCAGAATCGAATCCAGACTTCACTGTTACAGTTTGGCACTCAATCGCTTTTCATTATGGCAAAGCTGAGGCAAGAACTTAGCCTTTATCCCACTACAGCCGCGACACATAAGCACCTGAAAAACAATCATACCATACAGCTATTGCCGCGCAATTTTGGCCCGAAAGAAACTGTTCGTAGCCTGAACAATCGCGTCCGACACACGTTCCCTCCATTCATCCGAACCTAGCATTTTCTCATCCAGATTATTGGAAAGAAATCCAAGCTCGATTAAAACAGAAGGAACATCGTGACTTTTAAGCACCTGAAATCCCGCAGCACGGAGAGGATTTTTAATAACCGTTGTGGCGCTTTTAAGTTCTTCAACAACCAATCGTGCAAAATGTATCGAAAAATTCTTTGTTTCGCGGCGCGTCAGCTCTACAAGAATATCCGTAACCTCTTCTGGCTCATCGGAAAAATCCACTCCACCGATCACATCAGAGTAATTCTCCCGCCGCGCCAATGCCGCAGCCATCCGGTCAGATGCGTTTTCCGAAAGTGTGTAAATTGAGGCCCCACGGGTGGTCTCTGCCCCATTTGTGATCGAATCTGCGTGGATCGAAATAAACAGGTCAGCCCCCTTCCCCCGAGCCAGCTTGGTGCGTCTCCCAAGGGAGATAAACCTGTCATCATCGCGGGTTAGGTAAACCTCATAGTATCCCAGCTTCTCCAGCTTCTCTTTCAAAAATCGACCAAAATTCAGGACGATCGCCTTCTCCAGAGTGCCGTTGCTGCCAACAGCACCTGAATCAACCCCGCCGTGACCCGGATCGATCACGATCACCGGCAGATTGCTTTCAACCGCTTTTGCCTGCTCCTCCACCGCATGCCCTTGTGGCACGGAGGAAGTTGCGCCCACCGGCAGCGTCTGCGCGATGGACTTGCCAATAGCCGCCTCAAACTGTTCAGGAGAAGATTCAGTGAGATCAATAACCAGCCGCGTTGGTTGTCCCTGCAAACCCGGCAACAAGAACGTCTTATCCAGCGCAACCGGTGCATTCAGGTCAAGGACGACCCTTGAACGACCTTTGGAAATGGAACCATACCGCCACGACTTCACAAGCCCGCGACCCTTCGGCACAAACTCGCTCGGAAATTTAAAAGAGACAGACGGAAGATCAATCACCAACCGATAGGGACGCGACAGGAACGACAGGCCGTAACCAACCTCACCATCCATATCCAGAATAAAGCGCGTCCGTGCCATATCGCCAGCAACACGGGCATCAGATACCACCGATACCGTGCTTTGAGCGAAGGTCGCCGTACTGGCCCTAACAACCACTATGAGAGAAAATGCTAGACAAAAAAAACTGAGAGCACCGAACCTGATTGCATGACTGATGCGGCCCACCTTTTTCACTCCCCTATCCGAATGCTGGCAATTTAGTTTAAATCAAGTTGAACGATTAAATGACCGTTAAGCGAAAGTCACCCTGCCAAACCCATCATTAAGCATTGATTAACAACTGCAGCTTTGGGATCAGTGCACCCTCAGAACGATTTTCCCAAGCTTGCCAAGTGTCTCTATGAATCGTAAAAGGAATATTAGGACTTCGATTTGGAACTGATCTGTAAAGTTGTGAGCCGTATTCTTTGAAGCAGATATCCTGAGATTTTCGCAGTTTTCAAGCTGGTCAGAATGCTTCAAGAACGTTTAAGAGCCAATTATGCCGTTTCCGGTTTGTTGATGAGGATACGGTATAAACCAACTGGAAGAGCAGTCTACTCGAGAACCAAGACAGATTTTTGCCATAGTATTTTAGGCTGTGGCGGGTTGTGAACAGTTTTTCTGTGGCTTGGGATAAAGCTTTTTCTCCGAATTTTCGGGGAGATAAGCCATTCAGGCACAGGGGAAATGCTTGCAGGTTGGAAGCCTGAAGAAGCGCTTCCGTTGGATTAATGCCACCTTTAAGGGCGGCCTAAAGAGATCATTAAGGGCGAACGGTTTGTCAAAGCTACGCGCAAATACAAATGAGCATTCTGTAAGAAGCAGTGCGCCGACGTCACAGTCGGCCCCTTCTTGCCATGGTCATGCGCGCCGCCGTCCCGCCTTTTCTACTAGCAACTTACATAACAAGTTGACCGACCTGACGATGTACAAATCTCAGCGCCACTCGCGCCGTCTTCACGGTTTGGTCCTAAGGAACTCACTTCATGGCAAACAAGATGCTGATAGATGCGACCCACCCGGAGGAGACCCGGGTTACGGTCGTACGCGGGAATCGGGTTGAGGAATTTGACTTTGAAGCTGCAAACAGAAAGCAGCTTCGCGGAAATATTTATCTAGCAAAGGTCACACGGGTCGAGCCTTCACTTCAGGCCGCCTTCGTTGAATACGGCGGCAACCGGCACGGTTTCCTCGCATTTAGTGAAATCCATCCGGATTACTACCAGCTTCCGAAAGAAGATCGTGAAGCTCTTGAAGCTCAGCTCGCAGCTGAAGCGGCAGCAAATCAACGCGAACGCGAGCGCAGAGAGCGCGAAGAAGCACAACGCGAAGCCGAAATCCAAAAAGCAGCAACAGCTAGGGCAGCAGAAGCGTCTGAAGACGTCTCTCCGAACTCGTCGACGCCGAAACCAGTGCACTTGAAGCAGAGCATGAAGCCGAAGCGCTTGCCAGCATGGACGCCCCTTTCCAGGACGACAGCGTCGAGGATATTGATGCTGAAGACGACCTGGACGATCAGGCCAAGAAACCAGCAGCAAACGAGAAAACCTCCAAGGAAGCTCAGGCAAAAGCACAGCCTGTAGAGGCAACGGACGAAGACACTGAAGAGCCGGAAGAAGCTGAGGACGAAGTGCAGGAAGAAGTTGCTGTGCGTCCTCGCCGTCTGCGCGACAACTACAAAATTCAGGAAGTCATCAAGCGTCGTCAGCTTTTGTTGGTGCAGGTGGTCAAGGAAGAGCGCGGCAACAAAGGCGCAGCTCTGACCACATACCTGTCACTGGCTGGCCGTTACTCTGTTCTGATGCCTAACACAGACCGCGGTGGCGGGATCTCCCGCAAGATCACCAAGCCGGTCGACCGCAAGCGCCTGAAGCAGGTTGCAGGTGACCTCGATGTGCCGAACGGCATGGGTGTCATCCTGCGGACGCAGGTGCAAGCAGAACCAAAGCAGAAATCAAGCGCGACTTCGAATACCTCCTTCGTCTTTGGGAAAATGTCCGCGAACTGACCCTTGATTCAGCCGCCCCTACCCTCGTTTACGAGGAAGGCAGTCTGATCAAGCGCTCCATCCGCGACCTTTACAACAAAGACATCGACCAGATTATGGTTGCAGGCGAACACGGCTACCGTGAAGCGAAAGACTTCATGCGTATGCTGATGCCAAGCCATTCCAAAAATGTTCAAAGCTATCGTGATGCCACACCAATCTTCACCCGGTTCGGCGTGGAAGCACAGCTTGATGCAATGTTCTCCCCGCAGGTGACGCTGAAGTCTGGCGGTTACATCGTCATCAACCAGACCGAAGCTCTGGTTGCGATCGATGTGAACTCCGGGAAAGCGACCCGCGAACAGAACATCGAGGACACCGCCCAGACAACCAATCTGGAAGCAGCTGAAGAAATCGCCCGACAGCTTCGTTTGCGCGACCTCGCCGGTCTTGTGGTTATCGACTTCATCGATATGGAAGAAAACCGCAACAACCGCGCTGTTGAGCGTCGCTTGAAGGAATGCCTCAAGTCTGACCGTGCCCGCATCCAGATTGGCCGCATCTCGCACTTTGGCCTGCTGGAAATGTCACGTCAGCGCATCCGCACCGGCGTGCTTGAAAGCTCATCTGTTGTTTGCCCGCATTGCCACGGCTCCGGCATTGTCCGTTCAGTGGAATCCGTTGCACTGCATATCCTCCGCTCCTTGGAAGATCAGCTGCTGCGCGGCTCCTCCCATAACCTGAACCTGCGCACGCCAAATGAAGTGGCAATGTACATCCTGAACCAGAAACGTCATCACCTGATGGATCTGGAACGTCGCTTCGGTCTGGAAATCTCCATCTTCGGAGATGACAGTGTAACCGAGCAACACTTCACGATGGAACGCGGCGAACTGGCAACCCCAAGCGAACGCACTCAACCATTGCCTGCGACCGTTCAACCGGACACCATTGCTCCGGTCGAAGACGAGGACGACGAAGCAGAAGCCGAAGCAATCGTTGAAGAGCTTCCTGAAGAGCAAACGCAGGAAGTTGCCGAAGAAGAAAACAACGATGGTCGCCGTCGCCGTCGCCGTCGCCGCCGTCGCACAGGCTCAGATAAAGCGGAAACCGAGCAAAAGCAGGAAACCGCCGAAGCCTCTGCTCAGCAATCTTCCGATGAAGAAGCATCTTCTGAAGAAAAGTCAGAAGACACCGTTGAAACAACCGAGGACGAAGAAGATCGTCGCCGCAAGCGTCGTCGTGGTCGCCGTGGTGGACGCCGTTCTCGCCGTAGAAACGGATCTGACGAAAACGCTGAAAGCAATGAGGCCTCCGAAGAAGCCGAGCGCTCCGCTGAAGGCACCCCGGACAGCGTTGAAGAGATAATAGCAGAGGCAAAGTCCGAAGCTCCTGAGGAAGCTGCAACTTCTGAAGATGCGTCTAAAGCTACAGAGACTTCCGAGCCAGCAGAGGCCCCAGCCACTGAAGAGGCTGCAAAGGAAGAAGCTCCAAGCGAAGAGCCAAAGAAAGAAGCGCGCAAACCACGCCGCCGCCGCAGAACTAAAGCTGCACCTGCTGAAGCCGCTGAGACGGAAGCATCGCCTGAGGCCGCAGAAACACCAGCTGCGATATCTGAAGCAACCGAAGCACCTGCCGCAAAGCCTGAAGAAGCCGCTGATGTGGCTGTAAAGGAAACACCGGCAGAAGCGGAAGTTAAGTCTGAAGAGCCTGCGAAAGCTGCTGCGGAGCCAACCAACGAGCCAACTAAAGCCGTTGCGGAGACACGCAAGGACGACGCTCCAGCTGAAGACATCAAGGTTGAAGACGTAAAGCCTGAAGCCAAGGAAGAAGCAGCCCCTGCAACCGAGGCCCCTAAGGCGGAACAAGCCACCGAGGCTCCTCAAACTGTAGAAGCTGAGGCAGACGCACCTGCCAAGTCGAAAGCGCCTACCAAACCAGTCGTGACCTCTCACAAGGTCGTTGAAGGTGAGACTGTCGCAGTTGATAGCGACGAGGAATCACCGCGCCGGACTGGCTGGTGGCAGCGTCGGTCCTTCTTCTAAGAAGACCTGAAGTTACAAAAAAAGCCCGCTCAACTGAGCGGGCTTTTTTATTGCCTGTTATTTAAGCCAGTCTTGCAGCCGCCCCACTGCTAGCGCAATATCAGGCTCCTTTCCAGCAAACGAAAACCGCATATATTGGTGCCCGCGGCTCAAATCAAAGTCCACACCGGGCGTCGCAGCAATATGGATCTCTGCCAACATTTTTTTGGCAAAACGCCATCGAGTCATTGGTCAGGTTTGAAACCCCCGCATAAACATAAAACGCCCCATCAACCGGCAGCACATCAAAACCCAATTGAGGCAGATGGTCGAGCAGCACCTGCCTGCTTGCTGCATAGCCGGCCTTGACCTTTTCGTAATCCGTTACTGCATCAAAAGCCGCCGCTGCTGTCACCTGCGCCAGCTCCGGTGGTGAAATGTATAAACTCTGCGCAATCCGCTCAATCGGACGCACAAGGACTTCCGGCAACACCATCCAGCCAATACGCCAGCCGGTCATGCAGTAATACTTGGAAAAACTATTGACGATAATCGCCTTATCCGTAAAGCGAAGCGCCGTCTCTTCCTCCATATCATAGGCAAGTCCATGATAGATCTCATCCGAGATAAACCACAGATCCATCGCCTCACAGGCTTCAGCTAACGCCTTCAGCGCCTCAGGAGACATCATGGTCCCGGTTGGATTGGCAGGACTGGCAACAAGAACACCCTTCAAAGGCTTTCCTGATGCACCTCCTCCAGAATCTCAGGTGTAAGCGACCAGCGCGTCTCCGGCCCAACCTCAATCTCCACGCACTCCAGACCCAGAACTTCAATAATGTTCCGGTAAGCCGGATAGCCCGGAGAGGTAATCGCAATCCGGTCCCCCCTGTCAAATCCGGCAAGAAACGCAAGGTTGAAGCCTGCCGAAGATCCGGTCGTTGCAAAAATGCGAGATTCAGGGACCATTAATCCGAAGGTTTGCTTGTAATAGCGAGCAATGCTCTTCTTCAGCAAAGGAATGCCCTGCGCTTCCGTATAGCCCAACCGGCCAGAAGACAGATAGTCATGCGCAACCTTCAAAACCGAATCTGGAATCGGCGCTCCAGCTGCCCCACCTCCATATGCAGCACGTGAGCGCCGTCTTGCTCAAGGCGATTAGCAGCATTCAGCACTTCCATAGCTTGAAAAGGCAGCACTTCACTACGTTTTGATCCCATTAATACTGACAAATGTAGTCCCTCTTATTTCTTCTTCTCTGGCCCTGTGCTTTAATTTCGCGGCTACTTGGCAATTTTGCCTAATAACTGCCTATCTTGGGTGGTTAAGGCTTATTTGAAAGTCTATGTAGTACTTTATGTACGAAACGCTCTGCGCCTGCCAAGCCAACTAAGGGGACTTGACGTGCAATTTAAAAACTGTGCATTGAAACGTGTGATTGAACCAATCAAATCACAAGCAACAAAGTTTGCGCGCAACTTTCTTATTACTGCAACCGCATTTTCTATGGTTGTACCTAATGTGGCAATTACCACAGCTCAAGCTCAACAAAAGAAGGGGCTCCCCCTCGTTCGCGATGCGGAGACTGAAGATCTACTGCGCGAATACGCTAAGCCGGTTTTCCGCGCGGCGGGGCTTCCAACCAATCAGGTTGAGATCATTCTGGTCAATGACAAGAGCTTTAATGCGTTCGTGCCCGACAGCCGCAGGATGTTCATCAACCTTGGCGTGATCATGGAAGCCAAAACGCCGGGCGAAGTGATCGGCGTAATCGCGCACGAAACTGGTCACATCGCAGGCAACCACCTGGTCCGTATGCGTCAGGCAGCCTCTAGTGCCCAGATTATGTCAGTCATTGGCATGATTTTAGGTGCAGGCGCCATCGCCGCAGGTGCAACAACCGGCAACAGCTCCATCGCCCAAGGCGGTGCGGCAGCTGTAACTGGTGGCGGGGCCCTCGCACAACGAAATTTCCTGTCTTACCGTCGTTCAGAAGAATCGGCAGCTGACCAAGCCGCGCTACGCTACCTTGATCGCATTGGTGTATCTGCCCAAGGCATGCTCACAACATTTGAGCGCATGGCAGATCAGGCGCTATTTTCAGCCCAGTACGTAGATCCCTACGCGCTCAGCCATCCAATGCCACGTGACCGTTTTAATGCGCTCCAAAACAAAGCGAAGAACGGCAAGCACTTTGCAACCAAGGATTCCGAACGCCTTCAGCTCAAACATGACATGGTCAAAGCCAAGCTGCTGGCCTTCACCAGTCACAGAAGCACAGTTTATCGGGCGTACCCGGAAAAAGACAAAAGCCTGCCCGCACAATATGCCCGCGCAATCGCCAGCATGAGGTCGGAAAAAGCATCCAAAGCGGTTAAAAAAAATTGACGCTCTGATCTCACAGGCCCCAGAATATCCATATTTCTATGAAGTTAAGGGGCAAGCATTGCTCGAAGGCGGTAAACCGCAAGCGGCTATCGCCCCGTTCCGCAAGGCATTGGCTCTTTATCCCGGCAACCCTCAACTTGAGATTTGGCTGGGCTTTGCTATGGTTGCGTCCAACGACACGCGCTATCTGACAGAGGCAAAGAACCTGCTCACCAGAGCGCTGCGGAAAGATCAGTATTCCATGAATGGATACGCCCAGCTCGCAATTGCGAACGCCCGTCTTGGCGACACAGCTGGCGCAGATCTGGCAACCGCACAAAGTCACATGGCACGCGGCGATATCCGCAGTGCTCAGCGCTACGCCAAGCGCGCCCAAACGAAATTGAAAGTGGGCTCACCTGCCTGGCAACAAGCTGACGATATCATGTCAGCAAAGGTTAACCAGCTCGGACGCCGTTAACACATCAAACAGAACAAGCAGATAAAAGCAAATACCTGAACAGGGTTACAGGAGACGTCATGCAAAAACTCATTCGCCGGGCTGCCATCACAAGTGCAGCAACGCTCGCTCTGCTGCCAGCAACTTTTTCTGCGCAGGCAGAACCAGTGGACCGCGCTGAAGTGGAAACAATTATCAGGGAATACCTTGTCCAGAATCCTGAAGTCGTATTCGAGGCATTGCAGGAACTTGACATGCGACGCGTCGCCGAAGAGGAAAACGCTCGCCAGGACGCCATCGCTGAACTTGAAGATGAGATCTACAACAGTGAATATCAGGTTGTCCTTGGCAACCCGGACGGTGATGTCACGCTGGTAGAACTGTTCGACTATAACTGCGGCTATTGTAAGCGCGCCCTTGATGACATGGTTCGACTTGTTGACGAAGACGACAATCTCCGCATTGTTCTCAAAGAGTTCCCTGTTCTCGGCAAACCTTCTCAGGACGCAGCGCGCGTTGCAGTTGCTGTCGCCGAAATTGCGCCAGAGAAATACGAAGACTTCCACCTTGCCCTTCTCAGCCAGCCTGGTCGTGCAAACATGGAAAGCAGCATGAAGATCGCAACCGATCTGGGTATCTCAAAAGCAGATCTCGAAGCGTCCCTGGAGTCTCCTCGTGCAGCTGAAACCTTCCAGGAGGTCTTCACCATTGCAGAACAACTCGGCATTACCGGAACCCCATCCTACATCGTTGGCGATGAAGTGATTGTTGGTGCCGTGGGTTACGATGCTCTGAAAGAGAAAATTGCCGCTGAACGCGAGTAGATTGTTCTCAATCACGCATTTCAACGCATTTTCGCCGCTTTATCCTTAAGAACTCAGCTCAGAGCGGACAAAGGTCTTTTCCTTGGTCCGCTCTGACCATATAAGAGGGCCTGTTATGTTTATTTGACAGGCTACACTTTACCAATACGTCAAGTAAACCTAGCTCAATACACAGAGTTCATGAGAAAAGATTGGTTGCGTATCTCCGTCTTCCGCTCAGTACTTCTGGGTTAACTAAAGAAAATGTGCCTTTCTGCGCTGATCAACATGATATTGCCTTATGCGCAGCCTAGGCACCTGATGCATTCTTTTTTTGAAGACGGCATCTCGCAACTAGAGAATTAATGGCTATCTAAGCAGCTAATGACCAACTGCTTGTGTAGTTCATTCAGTCAGAAAATTCTGATTCTGCTCTGAGCAATCGAATTTTCGCAGATTATTAAAAGGCCATCCTTGCTGCACAATCGCTTTGGGGGCCAAACCGAAGGCTTCTGGCATTTACCAGAGCATTTCGAACTGGACGATGAAAACGATGACGAAAGAAACTAAGTTTGATCAGGAACTGATCCGCCAGCTCGCAACTATGCTGGACGAAACCAACCTGACCGAAATCGAGGTAGAACACAAAGATCTCCGTGTTCGTGTCGCTCGTCAGCTGACAATTAATGCGGCAGCCCCAGTGGCTCCTGCCCCGGTTGCTGCACCAGCCGCAGCTCCAGCACCTGCGCCTGTAGAAATCGCAGTTTCTGCAAATCCCGCAGATCATCCGGGTGCCGTGACCTCTCCAATGGTTGGCACTGCATACCTTGCTCCAGAGCCAGGTGCCTCGCTTTCATTGAAGTCGGCAAGTCCATCAAGAAGGGCGACACAATTCTGATCGTGGAAGCAATGAAAACCATGAACCAGATCCCTTCACCAAAATCAGGTACCATTACCGCGATCCTGGTTGAAGACGGTCAGCCAGTAGAGTTCGGCGAACCACTTATCATCATCGAATAACAGGCGAAGTCTCTATGTTCTCCAAGATCCTCATCGCAAACCGCGGCGAGATCGCACTCCGCATCCTTCGTGCCTGTAAAGAGCTTGGCATCCGCACTGTAGCGGTCCACTCTACTGCCGACGAAGACGCAATGCACGTGCGCCTGGCTGATGAAAGCGTATGTATTGGACCGCCAGTCGCGCGCGACAGCTATCTCAATATTCCGCAAATTCTGGCTGCCTGTGAAATCACTGGCGCCGACGCTGTGCACCCTGGCTATGGTTTCCTCTCCGAGAACGCCCGCTTTGCGGAAATTCTCGAAGCACACGGAATCACCTTCATCGGCCCTACCTCTGAGCACATCCGCGTGATGGGCGACAAGATTCAGGCAAAGACCACGGCAAAAGAATTGGGCATTCCAGTTGTGCCGGGTTCTGATGGTGGCATCACGCCTGAAGATGACGTCCATGCAATCGCGCGCGAAATCGGCTATCCGGTTCTCGTAAAAGCTGCTGCAGGCGGCGGCGGTCGCGGCATGAAGGTCGCAAAGACTGCAGAAGATCTGGACACCGCGATCTCTACCGCGCGCTCCGAATCCAAAGCAGCCTTCGGCGATGATGCGTTGTACATGGAAAAGTACCTCGCAAACCACGCCACATCGAGGTGCAGGTACTGGGTGACGGTCAGGGCAACGCAATTCACCTTGGTGAGCGCGACTGTTCCTTGCAGCGCCGCCACCAGAAGGTATTCGAAGAGTGTCCTTCCCCTGCTCTGAACGAAGAGCAGCGTCAGGAAATCGGCGAAGTCTGTGCGGACGCAATGCGTAAGCTCAAGTATCGCGGTGCAGGCACCATCGAATTCCTCTATGAAAACGGCGAGTTCTATTTCATCGAAATGAACACCCGTTTGCAGGTGGAACACCCTGTGACTGAAATGGTAACCGGCATCGATCTCGTGATTGAGCAAATCCGCATCGCTGGAGGTTCCACCCTTTCAATCAATCAGGAAGATGTGCGCTTTACCGGCCATGCTATCGAGTGCCGTATCAACGCAGAACATCCGCTGACCTTCGCGCCATCTCCGGGCACAATCACCTACTACCACCCACCGGGCGGTCTGGGCGTGCGCGTGGATTCTGGCGTTTATCAGGGCTACAAAATTCCTCCGCATTATGACAGCCTGATCGGTAAGTTGATCGTTCATGGCCGTACCCGCGTGGAATGTATGATGCGTCTGCGTCGTGCCCTGAGCGAGTTTGTGGTTGATGGCATCAACACAACTGTGCCGCTCTTCTCTGAGCTTCTGGACAATCAGGATATCGCCAACGGCGCCTATGATATCCATTGGCTGGAAAAGTTCCTGGAAGCGCATATCGCAGCACAGACCGCCGAAGAAGACTAAGGAGATCCAGAGAGGTCAGCAGCAGTCGCCCATGCAGTTTCAGATTACCCCGGAAATTCTGCTCAAAGCATACGCTTGTGGTGTCTTTCCAATGGCCGAGACTGCTGGCTCTACTGAGCTTTTCTGGATAGATCCCGAGCGGCGAGGCATCTTGCCGCTCGATTCATTTCATATCCCCAAACGCCTCGCAAGAACCGTACGCTCCGACAAGTTTATCGTGCGGGCCTCCTGCGATTTCAAAGGCGTCCTCTCCCATTGCGCAAACATTACAGCTGAGCGCAAGGAAACCTGGATCAACGCCGAACTCAAAAAGCTCTACACCGAGCTATTCGCAATGGGGTTTTGCCATACAATTGAAGTCTATAACGCCAATGAGGAACTGGTAGGCGGGCTTTACGGCGTCTCTTTGGGCGGGGCCTTCTTTGGCGAAAGCATGTTCTCAACGCAGCGCGATGCCTCCAAGGTGGCGCTCGTGCATCTTTATGGCCGATTGCTCTACGGGCACTACAAGCTGCTGGATGCCCAGTTCCAAACAGAACATCTGGAACAGTTCGGCGCGACAGAAGTCACAAAAGAGCACTATGGCAAACTTCTCGAAAACGCACTGAAACATCTCGGGGATTTCAACGCCCTACCGCAGGAAACCTCGGGCAAATTGCTGTTGCAAATCATCGAGGATATGCGACCGCCACGCGGCAAAAAAAACGGCCTCTACTAAAGCGTATTCCCGAAAAGTGGGTCCGGTTTTCGGAGAAGAATACGCGTAAAAATAAACGCTTAGAGCTTGGTGCATGAATTCATATGAACGCGACATGCTCTAAGAGGCCGCATCGCATTAATTCAAGGTTGCAAGAACCTTCGGTCGTGGGACCGGAATTTCACCTGAAGAAACAAAATCATCGCCAGCCAGCTCGTCTTCTTCAGAGACGATCTCAACAGCTGGACCTGCATATCCCTCTGGTGGAGGAACCGAGGTGGACGTCTTACAGTTGATCAGCCAGATGTCGTAGACGCTGTGCTCAACAGCATGCACACCCGGATTACTTGCAAACATCCAGCCACTGAAGATCCGGCGAACTTTGCTGTCCAGCGTAAGCTCATCAACCTCAATAAACGCAGTGGTTTGCGAGGCTTCAGTCAGCGGACGTGAATTACATACACGCGGTGTCACCTGCAGCGCGCCAAACTGAACAGTCTCGTCAATATAAACATCAAAGGTAGTAACGCGGCCGGTGATCTTGTCGAGTCCCTTGAACACTGCAACCGGGTTCTGAATTGGCGTCTGAGCTTGTAAAGGCGATCCAAACGCAACCCCACCAATCAACGCAGCAAGTGCGCAAGTTGCAGCACGCCCAAGATATCTACGTATTGTAAAACCCATAAAACTTTCCAGCAGCTAATGATTCAATCGCCCGAGCATTAAAGGGCTTAGCACTGGAATGCTACGGGGAAAAGGCAAGAACGAGGCAAACAAGCGGCAAACCCTGAGGAATCTCCGCTAACCCACAGGCGTTGCTCAGATGTCACGCAACTTGGCACCGACACCTTGCAAATTTTACTCAAATCACAAGCTATCAATTCTCCAAATCCTCGTGTGTGGCTGGTTTCATAACACTGAAAATGTCCAGAACCGGGATCTTTATGCAAATAAGGCAACCATCACCCTTCACACCTCCGCAAAGCCCGGCACCAGATACCTTGCGTCCAAATTGCGCGATTATGCGTTATTTATGGAATTTAACGCGTTTTTTTGCGTTAATCTGCGTTCTTATGTCAGTCGCACTCCCCGCTCAGGCACCAGCGCAAAACCTCTATAAAAATTCGTCAAGCAGCAGCAAAAACAGATCCTGAAGCACCCGAAGAGAAGCCAACACTCCCAAATCCCAGCAGCACAACGCCGGATAGTTTTTACATGCCAGCCATGCCGCTCATGGCGTTTGATGCCGAAGACCTCATCAGCTTATTCCCACTGGCACCCGCCGATACCAGCTCCCCCAGAGCGACGCTTCAGAGCTTTCTGGAAATCATGGAAGAAGCCAATCAGCTCATTCTCGAAGCCTACGAGGAAAGCACCGGCATGGGTGCGTTCTCCATGGACGTTCTGGGCATGGGCGAGGATCAAAGCCGGGTTCACGAGAAAATCCGCATAGCCGAAATCCTGCTTGAACGGGCAAGAGGTGTTTTCGATCTTTCCAGCGTTCCCAGCGCCACCCGCCAGCAAACATCACTGGAGCTGGCCCTGCAGCTGAAGGAGATACTGAACCGCATCCCGCTCCCACCACTGCAAGACATCCCAGGAACGGCTGCTGGAACCTACGACTTCAACCAGACCAACCTGAAAGACAGCTGGACAATTCCCTTTACCCAGATCACGCTAACCAGAGTGCAAGAGGGTCCTGATCAGGGAGAGTATCTCTTCTCAGCCGAAACCGTGGATCGTATCCCGGAGTTCTATCAGGATGTCAAAGACCTTCCGTCCCAGTCCAGCCTGAACAAAGACCTCTATCATTTCTATGCCTCCAGCCCGGGACAGCTGCTTCCTCCTGCATGGTTCTCATTAATCGAGCAACAGCCCGAATGGTTGCTTGGGATTTTTTTTACGGGCAAGCCGTTTGGCAATGGATTGCGTTGGTTGTCGTAACTGTCGGCATCCTCGTTCTGACGCTTCTGTTTGTAAGCCGCATCCACCGCTTATCCAATCGCAACAAGCCCTTCTTACGCCAGCTGATCAACATCACCAGTGCCGTGGTGATTGTGGGTGCTCTGATCCTCCTGCGTTATCTGGCAGACAATCAGATCAATATTGGAGGCCAGACGCTTCAGGTGTACGACCTGACGATAGAAACACTGGTCTGGATCGGTTCTGCGATCATCATCTACAAAGTGCTCCGTCTGCTGAGCGAGCTGGTGTTGTTACGCGATCACCCCGTTACCTCCATTGACAGCAGCCTCATTCGCACAGCCACACAGCTCGTAGCCACCTTGTGCGCCTTGATCCTGCTCACCTATGGCGCAACCCGTCTGAACATCCCGCTCTATGGCATCATTGCCGGTATCAGTGTTGGCGGCCTCGCCATCGCCCTTGCTGCGCAGCCGACACTGGAGAACCTGATTGGCGGCCTCATTTTGTATGCAGATGGCATTGTCCATGTAGGTGACTACTGTGAGTTCAACAATGTCCGCGGTCACGTTGTCTCCATCGGATTGCGTTCAACACGCATCAGAACCACGGACAGAACGCTTGTCACCGTTCCCAATGCAGACCTTGCCAAGATGAACTTCATGAACCTCACCATGAAAGATCATTTTCGCGTCGTTCTCAGATTTGTACTCAAGTACGACACAAGCACGCAGAAACTGGAAACACTTATCACTAAGATAAAACAGATGCTTGCAGCCTACCCCCTGTCCCTGCCTGACGGCGCGAAGGTTCGCCTTGAGAGGAATGATGAAGTTGGCATCACTTTAAAGGTAGAAGACAGCGTGCAGGCTTCAACACGTGGTGAGTACCACACCATGAAGCAGGATATCCTTCTTCGCACGCTCAAACTCATTTCAAAGGAAGATATCGAAGTCGCTCACCCCTTCATCGCCAACTATGACAGAGCCATGAGCCAACCACAGAGCAAGGAGCCGCCAAAGTCCGGCTCCAAGGCCAAATCCAAGCAGAAGTCAAAGCCAGCAAAGGCTAAAACGAAAAAGGCCAAATAAAAACGCGACCCCGAAGAGCCGCGTTTTAAAAGTATCAGAATGAACGAAAAGCCTTAGCCAAGAGCTGCGAGGCGATCAAGAGCTCGGTCATCTTCTCTTTGCGCTCGGCAAGCTCAACCACTTTTTCTTTCTCAGCCGCAACAACATCTTCCGGCGCTTTTGCAAGGAAGCGTTCGTTTTCCAGCTTCTTGGAGATCTTGGTCAGTTCACCAACAATCTTGTCCAAAGACTTGCCAAGACGAGCCTTTTCCGCAACCAGATCAATAACGCCAGCCAGCGGCAAACAAACAGTTGCTTCACCAACTACGATCTGAGCAGAACTGCGGGATTTCGTCAGCAGTGGTCACACTCTCCGCGCGAGCTTCTTGATGATCGCCGCTTCGTGGATTTCCAAACGAGCCTTCGTCTGATCAGAAGCACCACAAAGAACAACAGGAACCTTCGCACCTGCTGGAACGTTCATTTCAGAACGCACAGAGCGGATCTGAACAATCATATCGATCAGCCAGTTGATCTCCGCAGCCGCTTCCTCATCTTCACCAATCGGAGTTGGCCAGGAAGAAAGAGCCAGAAGCTTCTCACGCTTGTTCTCACCATCTTCAACCGTGCGGTTCCACAGCTCTTCAGTGATGAACGGCATGAACGGATGCAGAAGCTTCAGGATCTCGTCGCGAACCCACGCAGTGGTCGCACGAACCTCTTCCTTCGCTGCTTCATCATCGCTGTAGAAGATAGGCTTGGTCAGCTCAACGTACCAGTCACAGAAGGTATTCCAGACAAAGCGGTAAGCTCCACCAGCCGCATCGTTAAAGCGGTAGGTATCAATCGCATCAGAAACTTCGCGGATAGCGCGGCTGGTCTCGGTCACAATCCAGCGGTTCACGGTCTGCTTAACCAGCGCAGGATCAAAACCTTCTACGGCATGACACTCGTTCATTTCCGCAAAGCGGCAAACGTTCCAGAGCTTGGTTGTAAAGTTCCGGTAACCAGCAACACGGGATGTTGCAAGCTTGATATCGCGGCCCTGCGCAGCCATAGCTGCAAGCGTAAAGCGCAGCGCATCAGCGCTGTATTCTTCAATCAGCGCCAGCGGATCAATCACATTGCCCTTGGACTTGGACATCTTCGCGCCCTTCTCGTCACGAACGAGGGCGTGAATGTAAACCGTGTCGAATGGCTCGGTCTTCATGTAGTGGTTGCCCATCATCATCATGCGGGCAACCCAGAAGAAGATGATGTCAAAGCCGGTCACAAGAACGGATGTTGGATAATAGCGCGCAAGCTCAGGCGTCTTATCCGGCCAGCCGAGGGTAGAGAACGGCCACAACGCAGAAGAGAACCAGGTGTCCAGAACATCTTCGTCACGGTAGATCGCAACAAAGTCAGCTTCACCAGCCTCATGAGCGGCAAGAGCGTCGTTCTGCTCCATCAATTTAACAGGCTTGCCGTAGAACTCCGCAGCAGCTGCGAGCGCTTCTTCTTCACTCTTTTCAACGAAGAACTTGCCCTCAAGGCCATACCACGCAGGGATACGGTGTCCCCACCACAGCTGACGCGAAATGCACCATGGCTGGATGTTTTCCATCCACTCGTAATAAGTCTTGTCCCAGTTGGCAGGCACGAACTTGGTGCGACCTTCGCGAACAGACGCAATCGCAGGTTTCGCCATGGTTTTGGCGTCAACATACCACTGGTCGGTCAGCATCGGCTCAATCGGAACACCGCCACGATCGCCATGCGGAACCATGTTGAGGTGATCAACAACCTCATCCAGAAGGCCGCGCTCTTCCAGCATGGAAACGATCAGCTTGCGTGCTTCAAAGCGCTCCACACCCTCAAGAGTTTCAAGGGTTTTGGTCAGCTCGTCAGTCAGCTCCAGACCATCCATAAAGCCTTCTGCTTCGCGCAGAACGATATTGGCTTCACGGTCCATAATGGAGATCTGCGCCAGATCATGACGCTTACCAATGTCAAAGTCATTGAAATCGTGCGCAGGCGTCACTTTCATTGCGCCTGTACCGGTTTCAAGATCAACATAGTCGTCGGCAATGATCGGAATACGGCGGCCAACCAGCGGCAGAATAATATCTTTGCCCTGCAGCGCTTTAAAGCGCTCGTCATCCGGATGTACGATAACAGCCGTATCACCCAGCATGGTTTCCGGGCGAGTGGTCGCAATTACAATGTAATCACGTGTCTCGAACTCGGTCGCCTTGCCGTCTTCATCAAACGCAATCGGGTGCTCGTACGTCACGCCATCCGCCAGCGGATAGCGGAAATGCCACATGTTGCCCTGCATTTCCTTCTGCTCAACTTCCAGATCGGAAATCGCAGTCAGAAGTTTAGGGTCCCAGTTCACAAGGCGCTTGTCCTTGTAAATCAGGTTCTCTTTGTAAAGGGAAACAAAGACTTCCAGAACGGCCTTGGAAAGGCCCTCATCCATGGTGAAGCGCTCACGGGACCAGTCACAAGACGCACCAAGCGCTTGAGCTGGTTAAAGATCATCCCGCCGGATTCACCTTTCCATTTCCAGACACGCTCGATAAACGCTTCACGGCCAAGGTCGCGGCGGGTCATATTACCGCCCTCAGCAGCCATCTGGCGCTCAACGACCATCTGCGTTGCGATACCTGCGTGGTCCATACCCGGCTGCCACAGAACGTCGCGACCGCGCATGCGCTGGTAGCGAACCATAATGTCCTGCAGGGTGTTATTCAAAGCGTGGCCCATATGCAAAGAGCCAGTCACGTTTGGCGGCGGGATCACGATCGAGTAGGTCGCAGCTCCATCTTCTGCGCCCGCACCTGCCTTAAAGGCTCCTGCCTGTTCCCAGGCTTCGTAAATCCGCGGCTCAACGGAGGCCGCCTCATATGTTTTATCCAGCATACCTAAAGCTCTTCCACTTATGGAGTTTGTCTGGTGTAAATCGGATGCACCCGCCTAAGTCAACCTTTCATGCCGCCTGCAGACACATTTGAGCGACAAATACCCAAACCGCCCACACCGCAGCTCTGTTTTACTAAGGTTTATCACGAAGGGAGTCATGGATTCCGGATAATCAGAGGGGAGCTGGCCTCCCCTCTGATCCGAAAGATTATTTGCGCGAGATACGGTCGATCTCTTGGCGCACAAGCCGCTCCACCACACCCGGCAGATGCTGGTCGAGCCAGCCTTTCAGCATCGGGCGCAGCATCTCGGCCACAAGGTCTTCCAGCGTACGGGCGTTCTTGGACAGCACCGTGTTGGCAAGACCATTAAAAGCACTGGACACAACCTGATCCGTAGTGCTTGAGATAAGTGTTTCCATTGGATCTTGCGCAGTTGCAGGCTCTAAAATATCGTCCTGTTCCGCACTGCTCAATCCAAACGCTTCCGGTCCCAGCGGATCGATAAAGGCGACATCTCCATCACCCCCATCGGCCGTTTCCGCAAGGCCTTCAACCATTTTCACCGGGGAGAATTGCTCGTCAATCTTCTCTTTTTGCGTCAGCTCCAGAACTTCCCGCTCCTCTTCCTTCACCTCTTCAGGTTCAGGTGCAGGAGCTGCTCCATCGCCGCTGGCGCATCATCAAAGAGTTTATCCAGATCGTCCTGCGACAACTCACGATTTGCGTCCGCTTCACTCAATACATCATCTGTCATTTGCTTAGCGTCGCTCGCTTCGTCATCCGAAATTATCTTGCGGATCGAGCTAAGGATATCCTCCATGGAAGGCTCGTTACCCTGTGAAACAGCTCCCATGATTGCACTCCACTTCTGTTCGCGTCTAATCCGCCGGCATTCCGACTCAGTTAATTAATAAATACTTACTCAAATATAAGAGAAAAGCCGAGCCGCCTGACAGCCACACAGCTGGCAAAACGCCAATTCCCACAAGGAAAACTGGCATTCCGGCGGAAGCCCCAATAAAAAAGGGAGCATTGCCTGCTCCCTTCTCCAAATTCATCATTATATCAGAGGAGCTTAACGCCCATCTGGAGTCCGCAGACCAATCCACTTGTCGCGCACCAGACGATAGTGCTCGGTTGGATCATAACGCGCACCGCTCAGGCCAAGATGCTCATAATCCAGACGACCAACGGAGGACAGCACCGCATAAGCAGCAACCACGCGATCACGCTGAGAGGTAACAAGCGTCACACGCGCATCAACCAGATCACTCTGTGAGTCCAGAACATCCAGTGTGGTCCGCTGACCAACACGCTGCTCTTCAATCACACCTTCCAAAGCAAGGCGCGCTGCTGCGACTTCGGCTTCCGACGCAGTGATCGAGGCGATAGATGCATTCAACTGCCCCCATGCAGAAATGGCCTGCGCCCGAATGCTGTCACGGGACACATCAACCATAAGCTGTGTACGACCCAAATCTTCTTTTGCCTGGCGAATTTGTGAGTACTCACCGCCACCTTGGTAGAGTGGAATGGTCACACGGCCAAAGATCGAAGCTGACGTATTTCTCCCACCACCGGCAGCAGTAAGTGGATCGGAGTTATCGCTGTATACAAAATCTCCGAGCAGATCAGCAGATGGCAGCAACACACCCTCTGCAGTTTTCACTGCAAACTGGGCCGCATCAACCATGAACTGCGAAGTCTGGATCGAAGGATGCTCTTCCTGACCGATGGAGATCGCTGCAGACACTGTCTGCGGCAACAAACTGGTGACATTGGTGCGTGCACTCAGGTTTGTTGGGTCAATTCCAATGACTTGCCGGAAGATCGCGCGGCTGGTGTTCAGGTTTGCCAGCGCCGTATTCAACGCAGATTGCGCACGTGCACGTCCAGCTTCAGACTGAGAAACATCGGTCCGCGTACCTTCACCCACATTAAAGCGGTCGACGGACGCACGAACTTGCTCCTCCTGGAAGTTTAAATCGCTCCGGCGCAGGGAAACCAGCGCGGTATCGCGAATAACGTCCATATAAGCGGTGGCAGCCTGAAACAGGGCCGTTTGCTCCGCAAATCGCAAATCTTCACGCTGCGCACGCACAACAGACTCAGCTTGGCGCGTAGAATTTATCGTCCTGAAACCGCGAAATAACGGCTGATTCAATTCCAGCGTAAATCGAGTTTCCGAACGGGTGTTAGTAACAGAACCGCCGATGCTCTCAGATTCTTGCCACCGGCCACCAAACAATCCAGCAGCAGATAGGGTCGGACGCCATCCAGCCAGTGCCTGAGGCACACTTTCATCTGTCACGCGAAGCTGAGCACGCGATGCATTCAATGTCGGGTTATTTTGATAGGTAGCAGCCAATGCTTCCTGAATAGTAAGGGCATTCGCGCCCTGAGCACTCACAAGCATGCCAACTGCGGCTACTGCACCCGCTAACGTTTTTCGAGAAACCACTTCATATGCCTCAAACAAAGGTCAATCTTACGAACCGCAAACCCAACACGTTTGCCGAAAATTTATCATATTCGACGTCCGCCCCCAGCGATTAAGCCGGTTGCGAAAAAAAAAAGAAACTGCGACGAACAGGCAACATCTAATTGATACAATTAACTAGCCCAAATGCAGAATACCATTCCCCGAAGGCACACTAATTGAACCACTAAGATTTTACTACTGTTTTCTCACCCAATAATTGTTGCGTGGATATCTCTTTATGGACGGCAAATCAGCCCGCACCCATTAGCAGCTTTCCCTTAATCCAGACGAACTGAACTGATCCCCCTACAAACAGCAGGACGGGGAAGCTGTAATTCACATCACGAAAACGAAACTCAGAAAGAAAGCTGCACAGAAAACAAAAAAAGGCGAAGGTTCCCCCTCGCCTTGCATCGCAGCGCATCGACTACAAGCCCTAGAACTCAAAGACTTCCGGCTTCTCGAAACCAGGAAGCGCACCCGCATGCGCGTTAAAGGCAAACACAGAGCTCACGTTATCGCCAGATCTGGTATAGCACCGAGCAACACCTGCGTTGCTTTCACCCTCAACCACAACAAGACGGCCACCGTCTTTTAGCTGCGCCGTCAGGGCCTCCGGCAGCACCTCAACAGAACCGTTGACCAGAATAACATCATAAGGAGCGTCAGCCGCGTAGCCTTTGGTCAGATCACCATCAATAACCGCAGCATTCTCAATGCCAAGCTGTTCCAAATTCGCAGAAGCTGCTTCTGACAGCGCCACATCCGCTTCCAAGCCAACAACGGATTCTGCAAGGTAAGAGATCACCGCAACGCCATAACCGGAAGCAGCCCCCACAACCAGAACCACATCCTTATCGGTAATATCAGCCAACTGCACAAGACGACCAAAGATGTGGGGCTTGAGCATCTTACGCTCACCTTTTTCATCCACCACCACATCTTCATCAATATAGGCCAGTTCCCTCAGGTTTTCCGGAACGAACTTTTCGCGGGGCACCTTGCCCATGGCACCAATAATGCGCAGGTCTGTAATATCATTGGTTCGCAGCTGATTATCGACCATCAGTGTTCTTTGTTCCGCGAAGTTGACCATCCTGTCCTCACTGTCTCGCAAGATTCTTTGGCTGAGAAATATCGTTCATGCACCACAAACACAAGCTGCCACATCCCTAAAAATAAACGGTACCCTCTGTTGTTTTTCTATTTTTGAATTTTGCAATGAAAATATGAGCTTTCTCCTAAAGCCAGAGGAGCGCATGAAGGACGCTTCACAACACTCCCACACAGGTAAAACCCATAGATTTCGGTGTTTTACACAAGAGTGATATCAAAATCCAATTTGCCCGCTTGACTATCAGCCCAAATATCAGAAAAGCCCTCTCACACCACACGGGGCCTCTTGGCGGAGTGGTGACGCAGCGGATTGCAAATCCGTGTACGCCGGTTCGATTCCGGCAGAGGCCTCCACTACCTTTCTTCTCCCAATTGATTTGTTTGCGTTATCCAACTTTCCAGCACCTCTGGTGCGGTGAGTATTGGACGAGGGCCGCCTTCGCCTTTCTCAGCTTTGCAGTCTGGATTTTCTAATAGTCATACCTCTGTGTATTTGCGCCTATACACCTTGGCCTCAATGCTTCTCAGCCAGACGCGCAATCTTCCCGCTTATGGATTAGCGACAAAAAGCTCCCGGACAACCTTTGAAGCCCCCGTTACACTCAGGTGGTTACTATCAACGTAGTAGAACCCACCTGCATCTGCAATTTGGCAGTCTCTCCCCTTACACAGCACCGACTTCAAATCGGCAAGTTCAACAAAATCATATTTATCAGCAACCATTTGGAGCACTTGGTCTAACTGAAACTGCGCCTCCAGATCATCCATAGCTTTAAACCTGCAGGCAGGTTCAAAGATTTCCCGGTCCCGATAGAGGTATAAAATGCGGCAAGGCTTTAGTCTTTGCTGATTGACTGCTTCGGCACCTGAGTAGCAATGATAACTTTCTTTCCGAGCCCCCCAAGAAATTGAAGACTCTCCTCCAAGTTCACAACTTCAGCTGGAAGATTGGAGGACAGCGAACCGGATGCATTAGCCTCGTCACCCGCGCGCTTAGGCGTCAGGTTCAGCAAGGAGTGCCAGCGTGCAGCAATCACAACCGTTTTTGCATCTGGAAATCTGGCAAGCTGACGGCCTAAGGTTTCCCGGTTAAAATGAGCACACTTGCCTGCAGAGTTTTTGTAGCTGTAAAAATACGGAACACACGAGGGCGCTTGAAAAACAACAGCTCTCAGTTTTGCCGCATGAAACACTTCACTCATCCCAAGACCAAGCGCGCGTGCATGAGAATCCCCCCAAACAAACAGTGTTGGCTCGGCCTTCTCAAAACCGACATCACAGGTGAATGCATGTTGTGGACCATCCAGCTGGCTGCAGTGCTCGTCCTCAAAAGAATGATCCTGCTGCAACTGCAACGTCATCGCTAAAACATTGGCGGGAATAAACACACGAAGAAGCTGACTATTGTTGATCACCACAAGACTAAACAGCACGGTCAGCGCCGTCATGGCTGTGAACCACCTCTTATGAACCGGGACCGGCTGCCTCCCACAAGCCCTGAACGGCTTCTCAACGAACCAGTAGAGCGGGCACGCCAGCAAAAGCGAGAGCGCCACACCCATGTGCATGCGCACAAACAAGCTTTCTTGCATCGGGTCCATAATGTGCATCAGAACAACAACCGGCCAATGCACAAGGTACAAACTGTAGGAGATCCGGCCCAGTGCCTTAAGGGAGCCAGCTGAAGCGAGTACGCTGTTACCATATTCCCCGCCACACCCTGCCAGAGCAGGACGGCTGTTGCTAATGTCGGAACGAGCGCTACAAAACCGGGCCAACCCGCTTGCGGAGCAATAAAAGCGCAGACAGCAAGCGTGACGATCCCAAGGGCCGAAACCAGATTCGAACTAGCCGCAGATGGTGTAAAGTCCTTTTTCTGCAGTAAAATCGCGACAAACCCACCCACGCAAAACTGCCAGAAACGCGTGAGGATCGAGAAATAAGCAACATCTGGATCAGGGCCAGAAAGGACCACAGCGCTGATGAATGATATCAGCGCCAGAGCGCCAATCACCAATACCTTATTGAGCACTGGTCTTTGTGCAACAAGGTACAAAACCAACGGCCAAAGCAGGTAGAACTGCACCTCGACCCCAAGCGACCACAAATGCAGAACCGGCTTTTCAATCGCGGCAATGTCAAAGTATCCCGCCCCGGAGGACGGTGCATAGATATTGTAGGAAAACAGCGCTGAATAGAGGAAGGAGATCGGGAAGTCGTAAAGAAGAAACTCAGATGGGTAACTGAGAAACAGCAGCGCAAGGCCCGTCAGCACAACATAATAGGCCGGCGCAATGCGCCAGAATCGCTTCCGATAAAACTTTCCAACCCCATGGAAAGACCACTCAAACTGCCCCCCAAGCACGATCTGTGTCATAAGGAAGCCGGAGAGGACAAAGAAGATATCAACCCCGATAAAGCCGCCATCTACACCCGGCAAATTGAAGTGAAAGAGAACGACAAAAGCAACAGCCAGCCCCCGTAATCCTTCAATATCAGCCGGTAGACCAGGCGCTGACTCTCAGTGCTCGTCATGAAAATCTTCCAAGGCGCAACCGGTTAGCGATGCTGCAATCATCCGGCATTCATTGGCACAGACAACCTTTCGATTGTGTATGGCGATAATTCCTAGGCACTATTTGAAGAAAGCCAAAACGATGACCACATCTGCCAGAACCTGTGCAGTACCGCTTCTCCGATGTATTCCAGCCTATCTTTGACCATTAGACTGCTCAGGTGAACCAACACATCAAGGGGCAAGCATCAAATGGGTGATATAAACGAGCTTCCAGCCAAGCCCAAGTCCCCTTCTCGCCGCAAGAAGAAGCGTAAGAAAGCGACGTTTGCATCAGAAAGCGAGATGTGTGCGCACTTCATCAGCAAGCTGCCCGCTGAGTGGATCACATATCCTGAGTGGGGCAACTGGGATATTCTGCTGGTAAGACACTCCGACGGCTTTCAGATTGGCATTGAAGCAAAGCTCCGCCTAAACGCCAAAGTCATCTCACAGGCCGCTGAAAATGCCTATCAGTGCGACAAGCCGGGGCCGGACTGCCGCGCCATCCTCATCCCCAAAGGCTCCAATCTGGATTTCCAGCCTGTCTGCAATATCCTGTCCTTGCAAATCATTGAGATTGAAAGCGAAAGCTCCAAGAGCCCGAGTACTGTCAATTGGTATCGCCCCAAATTGCCCAATCCAGACCGCGCCTCTCCAGCAGGCAACTTTAAAGAGTTTTACCCGGCCGAACGACTAGAACTACCCGAAATCATCCCCATTGTTGAAGCTGGCAAACCCTCCCCGATCAAACTGACCCCTTGGAAGATCAAAGCCATCAAGCTTGATATTCTGCTCAAAAAGCACGGTGCCGTCACCCGTAAATTGTTCAAGGCACTCAATCTCAGCACCACACTCTTTCTCCACTCTGGAAACGGTTGGATGCACAAGGGCACTGAACGGGGGGTATGGGAACGCGGCCCAAACTTCCCTGACCTCAAAACCGGCTGCGAAGAAAACTACGGCGAGTTGGAAAAGCGCTACAAAACATGGACCAAAACCCTCCCACTGGAAGACATCCTCAAACCAGAACCGCGCGAAGAACCAGTTCCATAAGCACCTGTAGGTTTCCCTGAGCGCCCCTAAAACAACTATGCTTTACTTGACCCAGAAAGCTGGTAACTTACCGTTAGGTAAGACTTACGATTGGGATTGAGCGATGGTTTTTAAGACGCAGGACAGTTCAGGCAATCTCACGACCTATAAAGACGCAAAGCGGCATTACTGGCTGATCGCCTATTTCGGCAGCAGCATTACAGTATTCACCGTGGCGCTCTACGCATACACGCAGGTCACGACAACCCTGTTTCTTCCTCTCTTTTATTTCTTCATTATCATCCCCGGGCTTGATGCACTCCTGGGCGAGGACCCATACAATCCACCGGATGATGTACTGGCCCAAATGTCGGAGGACCCGTATTACAGCCGCCTCGTGCGCTGGCTCGTCCCCTACGCGTGGATCAACCTGTTTGCAGGTGTCTGGCTCGTCGGCACCTATGACCTCCCCCTCTGGCTCGTTGCTTTGTTTGCCTTTGGCATGGGCCTGTTCGGCTCTGGCACCATTATGCTGGCCCACGAATTAGGCCACAAAACTAACAAGACCGACCAGCTGCTCGCCAAGTATGCACTCGCAGTTGTCGGCTACGGCCACTTCTGCATTGAGCATAACCGCGGCCATCACATCCACGTGGCAACACCAGAGGATCCGGCCAGCGCCCGCATGGGAGAAAGCGTCTACGCCTTCGCATGGCGCGAGATCCCCGGTGCGTTCGTAAGAGGCTGGCAGAACGAAAAGATACGTTTGCAAAAGAGAGGCCTAGGCACCTTCTCCCTGAAAAATGATATCCTGCAAGGCTATGCCATCACGCTGATCGTTTTCTCAATCTGTACAGCTCTCTTCGGCTGGACAGCTCTTCTTTTACTCGTCATTCAAAGCATTGTGGCCTGGTACGGCCTTACGCAAGCAAACTATGTTGAACACTACGGATTGCTGCGCCAGAAGAACGAAAACGGCAAGTATGAACGCTGCCAGCCACGTCATTCCTGGAACACCAACCACATTTTCTCAAACCTGAGCACGTTCACCTGCAACGCCATTCAGACCATCACGCCAATCCATTGCGCCCCTATCAAACCTTAAGAAACTTCCCTGACCTGCCACGTCTTCCCAGCGGGTATCCGGGCTGCTTTGCATTGGCCGCAGTGCCTTCACTCTGGTTCAGAACGATGGACCCAAGGTGATGGAATGGGCAGGTGGCGACATCAATAAGATCAACCGTGTTGATGGCTATGAACCTGCTGGCACATCTACACTCAACACCTGTTGAAACACACAGAATACCAACGCAACTCATAGCATTCGCAAGGTCACCCCGCTAAAACAGGGATAAGTTTTCTAGCGGGGTATGACCAATGCAACATGGTGGTGATCTTTCCAAAGCCATTGCTACATATGGTGGCAGGCAAAGCGACTGGCTGGACCTCTCCACCGGCATCAACCCCGTTGCCTACCCAGCAGCAGAACATATTACTGCCCGTGGCCTGGCAGATCTGCCGGGCGAACGCGCCGAGAAAGCGCTGCTTGCGGCAGCTCGGCAAGCCTACAGCCTCGCCAACCAGTCCGCCATAGCAGCCGCGCCGGGCACGCAGGCAATCATCTCCGCTCTCCCCCATTTACTGGGTGCAAACTGCTCCATATCCATCGTCGGCCCAACCTATTCCTCCCATGAGGAAAGCTGGAAGAATGCTGGCGCATCAGTTAGGTGCATTTCCGCAAAGCAAGCACATGCGGCCACCACAGACCATCTGTTGATAGTGAACCCCAACAATCCTGATGCACACATTTTCTCAAAGGATGAACTGCTGGCACTTGCGGCCAGCAAGCAACAAGGCGGCGGCTATCTGATTGTCGATGAAGCCTTCATGGACCTGAATCCGCAAGCCTCGATCATTCCGGAACTCGGAGATCTGCCCATTCTGGTACTACGCAGCTTCGGCAAGTTCTTCGGCCTCGCAGGTTTACGTCTCGGTTTTTTTTAGTTGGCCCGAAAGCGGTAACAGAAAACCTGCAGAGCCGGTTTGGCAGCTGGGCAGTATCAGGCCCCGCACTGGACGTTGGCCGCGCCGCCCTAGCGGACCTGAACTGGCAAACTGAAATGCGCAGCACCTTGAAGAACGAAATGGGCCTCTTTAGCACACTGCTGAAAGATCAAGGCATTTCAATTGTCGGCCAGACAGATCTTTACATACTGATCGAGCACCCTTTAGCCCACCCTCTCCACAAAGCCTTAGCCGCGAAGAGAATCTGGACACGGGTGTTCGATTACAGCAAAAGCTGGATGCGGCTGGGCCTGCCCGCCGCAGAATCTGACCGACAACGGTTTGGCAAAGCCTTCAAAGAGGCAATACGGACGGTAGAAAATCATGCTGCTCTTTGAACATACGCTCTGGATCGTCCTGCTCGCCATATTGCTTGATGCCGTCATCGGTGATCCTGACTGGCTCTGGTCAAGGTTTCCCCACCCTGTCACCCTGCTCGGCAAGTTCATCTCCTATATGGATCGCACATACAACAAGCCTGAGTACCCGCGCTCCATGCGCAAAACCAACGGCGTCTTCGCATTAGTTGCGCTAATCCTCTGTGCCGCCTTTGCAGGGGTCTTCCTGCAGGCAGTGCTCAGCTACCTGCCCTTTGCTGATGTATTGATCGCACTGGTTGGAATGACGCTGATAGCGCAAAAAAGCCTCTACCAGCACGTGGCAAGAGTGCGCGATGCCCTGCGAAACTCCGGGCTCACTGAGGCACGAAAGCAAGTCTCCATGATTGTCGGTCGCAACCCGGACTATCTGGATGAGGCCGGCGTCAGCAGAGCAGCAATTGAATCGTGCTCTGAGAACTTCTCAGACGGGGTCGTTGCTCCCATCTTCTGGTTTGCTGTACTCGGTCTGCCTGGCCTCTTCATGTACAAGGCCGTCAATACAGCCGACAGTATGATTGGCCACAAAAACGAAACCTACCAAGACTTCGGCTGGGCCTCCGCCCGCTTGATGATCTCATCAACCTGCCCGCCTCGCGGCTCTCCGGCCTTCTCATTGTGCTGGCAGCGCTGGTTTCACGACGCCCCTACAAAGCCGCCGCAGCAACCATCCTCAAAGAAGCAAAAAACCACCGCTCCCCCAACGCAGGCTGGCCAGAAGCTGCAATGGCGGGCGCATTGGGTGTGGCATTGGCAGGCCCACGCCAATATGCAGAATACCGCGTGGAAGACCCTTTCATGAAAGCCAGCGGGCGCAAAGAAGCCAATGCAGACGACATTGACAGCGCACTGAAACTCATCGCAATTTCCTGCGCCCTGCTGGCATTGTCTATCGCCGCAGCAGCACTGATCCTTTAGACACGCGACTGCGCAATACCCCAGAGCGCATCCAGATCAAGATGTGTCTCAAGATGATCAGCAAGAGCATCCAAAGCCTGCTCTACCCGATGCTCATAACCAAGCTGGGAAACGGCCCCAAACCCATTCAAAAAGGCTGCACGGAACGCATCGGAGCCGAAAATTCCATGCATGTAACAACCAGAAATCAGGCCATCTTTCGAGATCGCCCCATCCACATGATCACCAAGATCAACAAAGGGCCGCTCACAATCCGCACCTGTTGTCCGGCCCACATGGATCTCATAGCCAGTGACACTCTCCCCACTTGGAATATGTCGACCGGTCTTCTCAGTAGTTTCTTTATGAGGCGTCAAAACAGTTTCAACATCCAGCAATCCAAGCCCCTCAACAGAGCCCGGCGCTCCCTCGATGCCAGCAGGATCAGCAATCCTCTTGCCAAGCATCTGGTAACCACCACAAATACCCAGAACCTGCCCACCGCGGCGCACATGCGCGTAAAGGTCAATGTCCCAGCCTTGCGCGCGGAAGAATGCTAAATCTCCTATGGTAGACTTAGTACCCGGCAACAGAACCACATCGGCATCAGCAGGTAGCACCTCTCCCGGCAGCACAAACTCCAGCGAAACATCAGCCTCCATGCGCAGCGGGTCCAGATCATCAAAATTCGCAATGCGGCTGATGACCGGGACGACCACCTTCAGCTTGCCTCGGTGAGTGCTCTCAGAAAGATCCAGAGCATCCTCAGCTGGCAGGTCCTTCACTTTGGGGAACCACGGCACAACCCCGTTGCACGGCCAGCCGGTCTTCTCTTCAATCGCCGTCACACCCTTATCAAAGAGCGAAGGTTCGCCACGGAACTTATTGATCAAAAACGATTTTATGCGTTGCACCTCAGCCGGTTCCAGCACCGCATGGGTCCCAACAAGAGAGGCAATAACCCCGCCACGATCGATGTCCCCACACAGCACCACTGGAATATCCGCCGCATCCGCAAAGCCCATATTGCAATATCGCCAGCACGCAGATTAATCTCCGCAGGCGAGCCTGCCCCTTCCACCAGCACCAGATCGGCCTTTGATTCAACCTGCGCAAAACTCTCCATAACATATTGGATAAGCGTGCTTTTCTGCCGACCAAACTCAGCCCCGCGCATCGTGCCAAACCGCTTGCCCTGCACAATAACCTGCGAGCCGCTGTCGTTCTCCGGCTTCAGCAAGACAGGATTCATATGCACGCTTGTTGCAACCCTCGCACCCCGCGCTTGCAAAGCTTGGGCACGCCCGATCTCGCCGCCGTCAGCGGTGACAGCAGCGTTGTTGGACATGTTCTGCGGTTTGAAGGGCTGCACAGAAAGGCCGCGCCTAGTGAAGGCGCGGGCCAGTCCGGCGACAAGAACACTCTTGCCAACATTGGAGCCGGTGCCTGTATCATCAGGGCAGGCTTTTTTATTCCCGTTTGTGAGGAAGGCACGATCTAGAATTCAACCCCTTCCTGAGGCTTCACACCGGAGCGGAACGGATGTTTGATCTGGCCCATCTCGGTCACAAGATCAGCAATCTCGATCAACTCTTCCTTCGCATTACGGCCAGTGATAACCACATGAACATCCTCAGGTTTTTCATCGCGCAGATACGCAACAACCTCTTCAAGCGGAATGTATTCGTAACGCAGTACGATGTTCAGCTCATCCAGCAGAATCATCTTGTGCTCACGCGAGCTGATCAGCTCCTTGGCCGCATCCCATGCAGCGCGGGCAGCATTAATATCCCGCTGACGGTCCTGCGTTTCCCACGTAAAGCCTTCACCCATACGCTTGATGGTGACCAGATCAGAGAACCGGTCCAGCGCCATGCGTTCGCCGGTTTCCAGACGACCTTTCACGAACTGCACAACAGCAACTTTGTGGCCATGACCAAGGCTGCGGAAGATCATGCCGAAACCGGCGGTGGACTTGCCTTTCCCCTTACCGGTGTGGACGATCAGCAACCCCTTCTCAATGGTTTTAGTCGCCATAATCTTGTCACGGGCTGCCTTCTTCTTGCGCATCTTTTCTGCGTGGCGGGCGTCCAGTTCCTGTTCACTCATGTCAGCTTTAGTTACCATCTTATTCCCCTCGGTCCATGAGTGCGCGTCGCAACTCTAACAAATCATCATAGGCGCTGTTTCGTTTCGGCACCCACATATCTCGTTGAATGACCTCTAAGAATCGCTCGGTCATTTCCAAAAGCGCTGCGGAATTCTTCTCCGCAACAAAGTCTCGCACCTCATCATCATAAAGATATGCATCATATAACTGATCGAAGTGATGGTTTGAGACAGCATTGGTTGTCGCCCCAAATGCAAAAAGATAATCCAGTGTCGCCGCCATCTCAAAGGCACCTTTATACCGTGGCGCATGACACCGGCGATCCATTTTGGATTGGCAGCTCTCCCCCTGACAACCCGTCCGATTTCCTCAGAAAGCGTGCGAATAACAGGGCGTTCCGGGCGAGAATGGTCGTTGTGGTAAATGTGAGGAGCTTCGCCTTTGAGCGTTTCAACAGTCGCCGCCAAACCGCCCTCAAACTGATAATAGTCATCAGAATCAAGGAGATCGTGTTCTCTGTTGTCCTGATTGTGAACCACTGCATCAGCATGTGTGAGCCGGGTGACCAGATCGTCCTTGGCTTGTTCCCCTTCTTGTGAGCGGCCATAGGCATAGCCGCCCCATTCCAGAAAACTCTCCGCAAAGTCCGCACGGTTATCCCACAGCTTCTCGTCAATCAGCGCCTGCAAACCTGCACCGTAAGCCCCTGGCTTACTTCCGAAAATCCGCGTGGACGCCCGCTTGCGGGCCTGCCCCTCTTCAACACCTTTCGCCAGTAATCCCCCAAGCTCCGAGCGGAACCGAGCTGCCAATGGATTGGCATCTTCAGGTTCATCCAACTCTGAGATCGCAGCAACCGCAGCATCGAACAGATGTATGAGTTGCGGAAACGCATCGCGAAAAAAAAGCCGGAAATTCTGAGGGTTACGTCAACTCGAGGACGTTGGAGTTCGGAAAGTGGGACAATTTCGAATCCGGTAACACGACCAGAGGCCTCTTCCCACACCGGACGGGCCCCAATCAGGGCCAGTGCCTGCGCGATATCATCCCCGCCGGTGCGCATATTTGCGGTTCCCCAGCAGCTCATGGCGATGCTCTGCAGCCACTCACCATGGTCCTGAAAGTGCCGCATAATCAAAGCACTAGCACTTCGCTCGCCCAGCTTCCAAG
>BAXV01000028.1 GCA_001310715.1 Pseudovibrio sp. JCM 19062 | reverse complement strand
CCCATGGTGGTGTGGTTGTGACCTGGCTGATACGCCACATCGATCTTTGAGTGGATTGGATCGACATCTTCACCGGCGTACTGACGGATCGCTTTGTCGATATCCCACTTCACCATCTGGCTGTCGAGGAACAGTGTGGTGTATGCGAAGCCGCGGTTGTCGAATGCAGTGTGGAGAGGGCCAAGACCCAACTCTGGCTCTGCAACAACTGCGGAGCGTGGCTCTGCGCCGTCAAACACTGCATCCAGCTTATCAACGTCGAGCACGGTCACTGTTGGAGACAGCTTACCCGCGATCATGACGTGTTTTCTATCCGGGCAGGTGTTACAGCCGTGCGGGTTGTTTGGTATGGGAATGTAGGCGGTGTACGTGGAGCCTTTACGGCCATCAAGAACAGGCACACCGTTCAGCATCTGGTAGTCGCCGTTTTGAACGCCTTCTTCAATGCGTGCGATGTTGAAGACAACGCAGTGGTCCATCTCAGCCGCAGTCATCTCTGCCAAGTCTACCCCCATCTCTGAGTTGTAGCTGGTAGAGAATGCATACTTGCCCTGATAATCAGCATCACAGTTGTCCAGATTACCGGATACAATGACCTGCCATGCAACTTCCATGGAGTCGCCGTCGATTGCGGAGAATATGCAGCGGTACTCATCTGGCTCATCAAGGATTCTTCCGTCATTGACCAGTGGAGCTTCGTGCTCACCGTTTGCAAAGATGTAGCCGGTACGAGGCCATTTTTGCGGACGCATACCATGAATAGCATTTGCATTCGGTACTTCGACAATCTTGTCTGTTTTCATAACGTCACAGCGAATACGCGCAACGCGAGTGTTCGCCTTATCATTCACAAAAAGATAGCGACCGTCGTACGTACTTCAGTGAAGGACATATGCGGGTGGTGAAGGTCGCCGTTGTCGTAGGTATCCTTACCCTGAGCTGCAAGGAATGCCTTGGTCTCTGGCAGCAGGTTTTCGGTCAGAATTTTTTTTGGATTCGTTGGTCTGGCCCCAACCCGTTGCAGAACAACGGTTAAAGACAGGAACGCGCATCAGTTCGCGCATGGACGGGAGACCCAGAATGCGCATTTCGCCACACTGACCGGATGACCAGAAGCCGTAGTATTCGTCCAGATCACCTGGAGCCACCTCGAAGTCACTGCCTTCTGCTGCCTTTGCTGCAGAAATACCACCAGGAGTATTTGCAACTGCAACAGCACCCAGACCCGCAACAGCAGCTGTGTTAGCAGTACCGCTTAGCAATGCGCGACGTGACAGACCTGTTTCTTTTTTATCAGACATGAAAGTCTCCTTGTTCAGACAGGAAAGGCTCCCTTGTAACTTTCTCGTAGGGAACGGCCTAAGCCGGTGGTGATTTGGCGGAAGTGTTCTCTTCCGTCTTTGAAATACCCGTCTGCGCTTCGAACTTCTTGCGCCTGGCAAGCTTTTTGATGCAGACTGGACATTTGTCGTCGCTCTGATACAGAACCTGACAATGCAGGCAGTTCAGGCATTCGTTTGGATTGATGTTTCCCTCAGGATGGATGGCACCGACCATGCACTCTACTTCACAACGAGCACATGGGTTTCCGCATTCCTTGTAGCGCTTCAGCCAGTCAAACATGCGCAAGCGTGCCGGAATGGCGAGAGCAGCCCCCAAAGGACAGAGATAACGGCAGTAGAACCGCTCGATGAACAGCCCAGCGGTCAGCAATGCGACTGCAAAGAGCACATAGGGCCACCCACGCTGGAATTTCATAATGATTGCGGTTTTGAAGGGTTCAACTTCGGCGTAATGCTCGGCAATTGGCAGAGAGTAGAGTGACAGGCCGAACAGACCCAAGAAGATCATGTACTTCACGGGCCAGAGGCGCTCATGCAAACCCCATGGCACAGTTATCTGCGGCACTTTGAAGAATTTCGCGATCCGGTTGGTCAGCTCCTGCAAGGCACCGAAGGGGCAGAGCCAGCCGCAATAGGCACCACGTCCCCAGAAGAGGAGGGCTGCAGCAACAGAAAACCACAGTAGGAACACCAGTGGTCCATCAGGAAGGCACTCCAGCTGAACTCGGTTGTCAGCGCTGAGAAAAATGCCAGTACGTTGACAACCGACAGCTGTGCGTTTTGCATCCAGCCGAGCCAGAACAAGACAAAGGTCAGGAAGCCAATGCGGAACCAGAAGGTGAATCTCTCCGACTTCGTAACCTGCATCTGGAAGAAGAAGACACATGTCAGAATTGCCAGCGCTACAGCAAGTACCGCGATATCTGCATGGCGGCCATCCCAAATGCGCTGCCACAGTTCTGTTTGATCCTGCTCATCGGCAGCGGCAACTGCATTCTGGTTACTTCCAGCGTCCGCTCCACCTGTAGGCGTGGCCTCTACACTCTTCAGGTACTTCTGCGGCAACTGATAGCCAGATCAAAGGTCAGGAAGGCCTTGTCAATGGGACCAGTTGCACGTTGCACCAGCACCTGCAAGCGGAACGGTTTGCTAGGATCAAAGCCGGAGTCTGCCGGAATGGTGAAAATATCCAGTTCTTTGAACGTTGGAGCATCACTAGCTGCAATGTCACCCAAACGTTCGTGTTGGCTATCCCTGAAGCGAACGGAAACGTCGTTCTGGATCAAATGAATGCGATCAAAGATACCACCACGTACGTAGCCTGTTCCCTTAAAGGAATAACGACCACGACCAAGGACTGCGATGGCGTGCTCACCTTCTTTCAAGCTGCTTTTCAGGTTGTTGTACTCCGCGTCTCCCATGATGGTGCGACCAATGGTGGGGACGTCAACCAGCCCCATATACATATCGAGATAGTCATCAGTATCCGGGCCATTTTCAGGACGCCTGATTGCTTCCGGATCGCCCTGCTCGACGAACGCTGCGTTGATCTGTCCGACATCAAGTGTCAGGCGGCGAATAGAACCATCACCGACCAGTGTCATCCAATCGGAGACTTCAGTCTTATCCGGATCAATCTCGAGTGTTGGTCCTGCGTTTGCATTTGCGCTTTGGAGACCGCCGATTCCAAGGGTGCGCGCCACTATCAAGCTCGCTCTCACAATAGAATCGTCAATCACCAAGATGGTGACGGTTGCGCCAGAGATAATGTCGAGGTCATGGGCAGAGCCGCCCTGCTCGGCTTCCTTCTTGATATCGAGACCGGCGTAGTTTTCGGTAACCTGTTCGATCTCGCTTTCGGGAATACCAACCAGAACAATCGGTTCAGCGTGTTTTACCAGCTGAACGCTCGTCAGTATGCCATCGGTGTTGATGCCAACCAGCGTATCAATCGGCTTACCGGAATATCCTGTTGTGGAGACAAGGTCGGTGGTTAGAAAGACCCAGCCTAACACCTCATCCCCGGCCATGGCTGGCAACACGGGGATGTCCTCACGCAGTTCTCCATATCTGTCGGCAGCGGGGAAAAATTCCGTAACCGCAACCTTCTCCGCATAGTCTAGAATACGGTTTGAAGATTCCACAACAGCGGTCGCATAGCTCGACATACTGACAAAGAACAAAAAAATTAGAAGGAAGGTAGTGCGCAACCTGATTGCTTGCATTCCAAGACACCTTAACTTACGCAAGGTAAGATGTTCTAGGATAGGGGCAATTGTATGACATTGATAACTTTGACATAAATCAAAAAAAAGAGATCATCTGGCAATCAATGGGGCGCCTCCACAGCTCTGTTGTAAAGACATGAAATAAACTACTCACTGCGAATAGAACAAACACATCTTGTCTCCCAGCGCTATCTTTCCAGCGGCTGGATGAATTTCAAAAAAAGTTGAGCATCGTCGGTTTGGACTGGCCTGGGAAAAGTGGAGGGACTTCTGTTAAATTGACAGCAAGAAAACCTGCTCAGAATGTTTACGTGGAGCGCTACAACGGAACAGTCAGGCAAGAATGGCTTCATCTGACATGCTTTGAAGATATCGAACGAGCTCAGCATGAGCCGTTGGCAGAATAACACCCGCTACAAAACTAAAAATGGTGGCAAAACTCCTCCAATGTTGGAGAGCAATAAAGTGTCATATCTATCCATAGGAGATAGAGGAGTTTCGCGTTTCCGATGGCGGCATTCCCTAAATCTTCGAACGCAATCTAAGAAAGGACGCCATGAAGACGCCCTTCCTCCCCATTTCAATTTCCCTTAGTCAAGTGCATTGAAATCTGGTGAATGCTTTGCTTGCCATTTCGGATATTCATTCTTGAACAACTTACCCGGAGAGGTCACCACCCAGCTGTATTTTTCGCTGCGCTCGTAGCTGACTTGATCATAGGAATCTAGCTTGTCACCCTGACGGTTAGAAAACAGCGGCTTCAGTGTTTCCAGATTAATAAAGCGAGGCCAGACCGTACTGCCTTCCTTATCTGCCAGAATACGCTTTCTCCCGAATTCCAACGTTGGATCCGTGATGCGAACCAGCTTTTTGTCTTTCATCGCCTGGGTATTCAAGAACGCAACCGCACTATTGACCGTATCAACAATCTCCTGTGAGGCTCATCATAGCTCATAAGGAAACGAATGATGTTCACACTCTCATCCCCACTAATAGCAGCCAATTCGTAGGAGCGGCCTCTAGCGCATTCAAGAGTTTCCTCATCATATTGCGCGCACCAAGCAGTCTTTGCGCCATTGGCTACAATTTGGGTGTCCAAAATCAGACGCAATCCACGATCAACCGCAGCTGAAGCCTGCGCTGCCAGATCGTCTGAAACGAAGGAATAATCACCGGACTTATCGGCAACTTTCTGCAGCAATTCAAGAACATTGGAAACAGCGTTATCATTAAATGTGATCCGCTGGTGATAGCCTACAGTCTGAGGGAAAAACTGCGGCCAACCACCGTTTTCATACTGACCGTCAATGAGATACTTGATGCCTTTCAGCAGGCTCTCTTTAATCTCAGCGTCTTGCTTGATAGAATAAACACGCGCCAGCGTATCCATCTGTACCGTGGTTGAATCATTGTCTATCGTAGATTTTTGCCGATAGTTTGGAAACAAATCACGATCAATAACTGCTGACAGATCGTCTGAACTACCAAGCTTGAACCAACCGCCATCATCATTCTGGTTCGCAAGGATGCCTTGAACGACTTGAGAGGCTTGGTCAGAGTGATACCATTCGTCGTCCTGTTTAACGATTGAACGAATGGTTATTTTGCCTTTTTGCGCCTTGAACATACTTCCCGCTGGTCGCAGGAGAGTAGCTGTTGCAAGTTCGCGGCGGCTATTCCAGGAGTACTTGGCACCCAGGCTTTCCATTACAAACTGGAAAGGCACATAGATAGCCCCTTCAATCACTTGCGCAGCTCCGGAGCTTCAACGGTCTGGCCGTTCACCACAGCTGCAGTTGAACCCACTGTCATGGAAACTGTCTTGCCGTTGAGACCAAACGTAATTTTTTTCGCCGTCTGATTGAACCGTGCCATTAAGCTCGTCGAATATATCATCGAGAGGTGCCATAACCGTTTTATTTTCGGTTTGAATTGGCTTGAGGTAACGGCCATCAAGCAACTCATGATAACCACCATCGACCTTCAGCATAGGTTCGCTCAACATCAATGAGACTGTATGAAGATCACTGTTTTCCCAGGTCACGCCCTCCGACGCGCGAGCCTCCGTGGAAAATGGCTGCCCAACCAATAGACCGAGTGCAGCAAGTGCAGTTGCCCCTAAAAGTAGCTTTCTCATTGTCTTCTCCCTTGGATCGAAATCCGTACTAGAAAGTTCCAACTTTCATATTCCTAGATAAATCTTCGCGATCTATCTGGCCCACGCCGGCAAATTCCCATTTTTACCGCGCGTGGAATCTCTGAAACCGTATCTCGCGTATTAGTCACCCTCCCAACCTGAAAGGCAGCTTAATCGCAAGGATTGTTCTGTCGAAAATTGATAGGCGCCCAGCCACTTACCGCAACCCAATGGGATGATGTATCAGTTGGGCAGGACCGCCCATTTAGCTTTCGATGCTGACCGCGTTCATTTCCCAGTCGCTTCTCACGAGCCTTCAATTGTCACGCCTACAATGTGACACCAGACTTGAACAGAACGACATCCTGATTGCGCGAGGTCTCATTCCGGGTCCTCTTGCCTGCCGCCACTTGCATAATTAGTTCGGCAAAGTCATCGCACAGTTCGTTTATGTTACCCGTGCTCTCTAGGAGTATTCCGGCATCGAAATCGATCCAGTGTTTCTTCCGGGTGGCAAGCGGACTGTTGGAGCAACTTTCACGGTTGGCACAACGGCCCCCATTGGATTTCCTCGTCCCGTGGTAAACAGCACCATGTGGCACCCACTGGCAGCAAGCGCGTGATAGAGGTTCCATCGTTACCCGGTGCCTCCAATAAATTGAGACCGCGCTTGGAGAGCCGCTCTTTGTACCGCACCACGTCGCGCACGATTGCTGTGCCCGCTTTTTGTGTGCAGCCTAGGGACTTCTCCTCCAGTGTCGTGATACCGCCCGATTTATTGCCAGGTGATGGGTTCTCATAAATCGGTTGGTTGTGATCACGATAATACTGCTTGAAATCATTGATCAGTTTGACGGTTTCCCCAAACACCCCTTGGTTCTCTGCACGCTCCATCAAAATGCGTTCTGCACCAAACATTTCAGGGACTTCACTAAGAACAGTCGTACCCCCACGGCTACACAACCAATCAGAAAACGCACCCAACAACGGATTTGCAGTTATGCCGGAGAACCCATCTGAACCGCCACATTTCAAGCCAACACGAAGGCGATCTACGCCAACCGCAACCCGCTTGTCGCGGTGTAGCTGGGTGCTAAGCTCATCAAGATGGGCCAGAGCAACTTCATTCTCGTCGTCGTAATCTTGTGCAACCATAAAACGCACACGAGATTCATCGGGTAGGTCCAGACCTTTTTGGAATAAGTCAAGAGTGTTGTTTTCGCAGCCCAAACCAATCACGAGTACACCACCTGCATTGGGATGAACGACGAGGTTTTGCAGGATAGCACGTGTGTTTTCGAGATCATCACCAAGCTGGGAACAACCAAAGGGATGTGCCAGAACCGTGACCTGACTTCCCTCCGACAACTTTCCTGATGCCTCGAATTGGCGGGCTATATTCTGCGAAATAACGTTGATGCACCCAACCAACGGTACAATCCAAATGTCATTGCGGATGCCAATATCCCCGTTGGCGCGTTCGTATGCCATGATCTGCGGCACATTCGTGTTGGACCGTAGCTCTTCATGCGGTGAACCCGAATATGAATAGCTCTCATCCCCGCCAAGACCCGTGCGCAAATTATGCGTATGTATGTGCGCACCTTCGGGAATGTCACATGTAGCTCTGCCAATCGAAAAGCCGTACTTAATGACGGTTCATCCTCGCTTATAGGAACCAAAGCAAACTTGTGGCCCGAAGGAACATCGTCCGCAAGCGTTACCCCGGAGAAGCTCTCACCTTGCACCAGATCCTTTAGGGCAATCGCAACCGTGTCTTCGCCATGGATTTTCAGAAATTTACGGCAGTCCAAATCCAAACTCAAATCGTTGCTCATGCAAGTACTCCCGCGACAATTTCTGGCTGGTTTAAATTTGGCTTTTCCTTTTGAAAATCCTCAAGGTTCAGGCCGAAATACTGGTTCGCGTTGTTGTAACAAATATCTCGAACCATCCCCCCCAACAGGTTGATGTCGTCAGGGGCTTCACCAAGCTCTACCCATTCACCAATCATCTGGCACAAAATCCGGCGGAAATATTCATGGCGGGTATAGGAAAGAAATGACCGGCTATCGGTAAGCATTCCAACGAAACGGGACAACAAGCCAAACTGACTGAGTTGCTCCATCTGGCGGATCATTCCATCCTTTTGATCGTTAAACCACCAAGCAGAACCAAATTGAATTTTGCCCGGCACACCCCCTGTTTGGAAATTACCGCACATGGAAGCAACGACTTCATTATCGCGCGGGTTTAGACAGTAAAGGATGGTTTTAGGCAGTGCGTCGTCCTTCTCCAGAGCATTCAACAACCTGGCAAGCGGTGCAGCGATCAGGCCGTCATTAACGCTGTCAAATCCAGTATCCGGTCCCAGCGTGTCTAGCATTCGCTCGTTAGTATTACGCAAGGCCCCGATGTGGTATTGCTGTACCCATCCACGGGTTGCATATTCACGACCAAGGAAAACCAGTACCGCAGTTTGAACACGGTTTGCATCCAGTTGGGAAACCAATCCGCCGCGTAGTCTTTTGGCAAGGATTGCGTCCAATTCGCGCTGACTTGCCTCTTCATAAACAACAACATCGAGCGCATGATCAGAGACGACACACCCATGGGCAGCAAAGTGGTCAAGCCGGTTTGTCAGAGCACGACAAAGATCCAAAAAAACTTGAAATATCAACATTGGCGGCTTCACCAAGCTTAGCCAAATACTCCGGATATGCAGGTGCGTTAATGAGGAAAGACTTGTCCGGGCGCCAGCTCGGGCGCATTTGAATATCGAAACTATCATCAGCGGCAACCGCTTTGTGAGCGGCAAGATCGTCCGTGGGATCATCAGTGGTCCCGACCATCTTCACATTCATCTTTCTCATGATGGAACGTGCAGAAAACTCCGGTGTGGCCAGCATCTCTTTGGTGGAATCCCAGATAGTTTCTGCGGACTTACCATCCAGAAGAACACCCTCAATACCAAAGGGACGGCGAAGCTCGAGATGCGTCCAATGATAAAGCGGATTTCCCACCGTATAGGGAACCGTCTGAGCCCATTTTATAAATTTCTCTTTGTCACTGACAGTTGTGCCCGTGCAATAGACTTCATCCACTCCATTGGCCCGCATCGCCCGCCACTTGTAGTGATCTCCCTTCAGCCAAATATCGGTAATATTCTTGAAGCGATAATCCTCGGCAACCTGATTGGGTGGCAGGTGACAGTGATAATCAATGATCGGCATATCTTTTGCGAAGTCGTTATATAGTTCAATCGCAAATTTCGAATGTAGAAGAAAGTCCTCAGACAAGAATTTAGCCATGCTCTTCTTCCCTAGCATCTGCGGGTTGCAGCAAATCAATCTGCTCATAATCGTGTTTAGAACGCTTGTACTCTGCGACAGACATCATCAAAGGCCCAACGCCTTTAACGTCGTCTGCAACTACTTTCTCAGAAATGTAGTATTCTGCGGTGCCATTTCTCTCTCGCGACTCAAATCCACCGAGACCAGCAACCTCACACAGTTGCGTCATTGCAGGCGATCCACTGGCATCGCCGTGAACGACAAGCTTCTCCAAGCCCGCCAGAGCTTTTCGGCCAACCTTCCAATATTGTGTCCCGATGCCTAAGCGAGCCGCTTTCATAAGCGCATAACTCAACATGGCAGAGGCAGAACTTTCCTCATAATTGCCATCCAACTGCGGTTGGTCAATCACTTGTAGCCACAGGCCAGAACTGGATTGAAGCTCACAAACCCGGTTCAATAGCTCCGTCAAACGATGCGTGAGCCCCTCACCCAATCCACAGTCGGTCATCTCGTGAATGTCGACCAGAGCCATGCATAACCAACCCAAAGCACGTGCAGTGTGCGCTGGAATGTCCTGTTTCCTGATTTGCCCAGCTTTGCACTTTGGCTTCATCATAGCCGTGGGCGTAAAGTCGGGTTTGTGGAACCCACAATAATTCAAGAGCAATCGATAGTTGCGAAAGTGAATCCTCAATTAATTCGGGATTATTACTTAGTTTGGCAAATTCAATTTGGAACGGCTGCCCCATATACAACCCGTCTAACCAGATTTGCCAAGGATACCGCTTCTTATGCCAAAACACTCCAGACTTAGTGCGTGGGTGTTTTGAAAGTTGCTCGGCAAGAAGGCTTGCACCAGACAGATATTTCTGATCCCCAAGGCCTTGATGGAGAAATAAAAGTGCCCTACCGGATAGAATATTATCAATATTATAGTCATCAATACTATAACCAGATAGGCTTCCGTCTTCGCTTACTTGCCTGTCAATAAGGCGCTTTAAATGAGAAAGCCATTTATCTTCACTAGTTGCGCGATAAAGCGCAATCAATCCATTATATAAACAGCCATCCTCGTAGCAGAAAGGGCCTGCTTTATAGAGATTGTATTGATCAGCATAATTCTCAAAGTACTTGGTCAGCATGACACTGCCCTCTCGCTTTCGCTCTGAAGCAATGTGAACTGAGCGTCCGCATCAAACATCACATGCGCGTTGTCTACTATGAAACCTTCGTGGTGCATTGCGGGTATCTGACAAGCCATAACCGGCTCTCCTCCCTCAGCGCTCTCGTCGAAAGTGACTCGAATTTTTGAGATCTTGACGCCTTCAATGGGAGCTTCTGGAAGCCCATAAAAGGCACCTACGGCTATACGCACATTTCGTATTTCCAAATTTTCCAAAAGGACGCCGTGAATTTTTGGCGTTGTTTCATCGACCTCATGGAGTGAGCGGGACTGAACCCAATCAGACTTCCCATCTGCGTCACAAAAATAAAAACAATTGCCACTTACAGCAGTATGGACGCCATCCATTTTGGTATCTCTAATGGAAATTCGCGTAATTTCGCCGCCTCGGCCCCGACGTGTCTTGAGACGTAAACCACGATCAGTTCCCGCAAACTCACAATCATAGATATTGACGTCAGTAACAGAACCGCTCATTTCCGAGCCAATAACCACGGCCCCATGGCCACGCTCCATCAGGCAGTTCCGAATATCAATATGCCGACAAGGCCTAAGATGGTGATTTGATCCATCACCGCGTTTTCCGGCTTTAATGGCAATACAATCGTCGCCACTGAGAAATGCACACCTTCGAGCACTACATTTTCGCAGGCCTCTGGATTCAATCCATCTGTATTTGGAGAATCTGACGGGTTGAAAATCGAAACTGCCGAGACGACCACATCACGACAGTAGACAGGGTGTACTGTCCATGATGGCGAATTTTGAACTGAAACTCCTGAAATCCGTAGATTCTCACAAGCGCTCAAAAACAACGTTCTGGCTCGGCGAGCACCATTGCGGGTCTCTTTGGGCCATAACCACCAATCACCCTCTTCTCCCCGACCATCAATAGTACCAGAGCCGGTAATAGTTAGATTTTTGCAGTCAATTGCTGTGATAATGGATGCGTAGCAGGCATCTGGAAGTCCCTCCCACGTTCCAAGCATCCTCCCGTCGTCGTGATGGGATTCTAAGATCGGGATCATGTCCCGATCAGATACAGCTGCTAGAGTTGCACCATTCTCAAGGTAGATAGTCATATCGCTTTTTGCGAAAACGACCCCAGAATACCAAACCCTTTCGGGATGAACAAAGTGCCCCCTTTTGGGACATTCTCAATGGCCCGGGAAATTGCCGCCTGGTTGTCTGAAAGCGCGGGGTCTGCACCGTAACTCGTTATAGAGATCAATCCAGCACAGCTGTCTGTTTTAAACTTGCAAGAAATCCCATTCAGCAAGCTCAAAGTATATTCGCGATCTGGCTGTAGATCATCAATGAATAAAACTGATTTACTGGTATCACCGGAGCGCATAACTCCGTCGTTGTCGCGAAGTTCCCACCCAACTCTACTATCCAGATGATATTTGGCTCCACTTGCAATTAGGCGCAAGCTGACGGTTCGCGCTGTTAACACAGACACGTCAATTCGTGTGATTTTGTTCATTGGTTTAAGCCTGTTGGATGGCCTGCGAGGAACAGAAGTTCCCCGCAGGATCAACTTTTAAACTAGTAACGGCTCATAACGTCATTGATACCATCAATGATTTCCTGAGCAGCAACGTCGGCAGTGATTTCGTCGTAGGCATAGAGCTCGAGAGAGTCCATGAATACTTCACGAACGCCAGGGTGTTCATTAAACGGAGATACGCCTGGGCCTTCACCGTCCAAAATAATCTTATTCGCAGCGACAAGAGTTGGATCAATCGCACCCTTGTCCGCCAGGATTTTTGATGCAATGGCACTTGCTGGCAACCCGCGAGCAGAACCCATCGCCACGATGCCGTCTTCCTCGGTCAGCATGCAGTTTACAATTTGCGCAGCGGCCTCTGGATTGTCGCTGTTTTTGGAAATCGCAAACAGCATAGATGGCTTACGGTAGACGCCTTCAGTCACAGCGCCCTTAACCTTCAAGATTGGAACTGGAACCAATTCCTGATCATCATTCATTGGGCCAGAATACTTGAAGTAAGTTGAATCCCATTCGTAGGACCCTGCAAGTCTTCCATCGAACCACTTGGCGTTTTCATAGAGCTCCATCTTGTTGCCATCAGCGGCAGCCACTTTCCATGAACGAGTAACACCCTTATCGACAAGCATTCCGTAGAACTCGATGGCGTCCTGCAGTTCAGCTTGCGTCCAAGCGACAGTTTTCGTCTTGGGATCGATAAGATCCTTGCCAGTTTTTTGCGCAGCAATAAGAGATACGGTCAGAACAGAGTTCAAGTCGTTGATCTCATAAGGATAATACTCATCACCCAGTTTCTCTTTGAAAACAGCAGCTGCTGCAATCACATCATCCATGTTTTTGGAAGGTCAAGGCGGCCTTATCATAGGTGGTCTTGTTGAACATAAACACACGGCCAGTTGTTGAAAGCGGAAGTCCGTTCAACTTGCCATTCACTGTAACGGAATCCAATTGTGCCTGCGTCCATTGGCTCAAATCGATCGTGTCTGCAAGCTCATTAATGTCCGCAAACCCGTCTCCATTAGCAGACAAGAGCGGTAGCCATGGCCAGTTGATTTGCATAATGTCGGCTTCGGTGCCACCCGCAATCTGAGTAGTCACTTTTGTAGCGTGTCCACTCCAACCTGTATATTCTGGACGGATTGTGTGCCCGTATTTCGCCCCGCAAACCTCAAGTGCAGCTTGTGTCGCCTGGTGACGCTATCGCCACCCCACCAAGACATACGAAGTTCGGCACTCTGTGCTGAAGTGGTAATTGCTGTTGCAGCCAACAAACCTGCTAAAATACTAAAGGTAGTCCTCATGCTACTTCTCCCACTGAAAGTGATGTACTTACTTTGGAAAGAGAAATATTTCTCCCAGTTTCTCTTTCAAAGATATGTAGACGGTTCAAATTTGCCTTTAAAGCCACCTCAGAACCGCGAATAATTGATGGGTTAAACTTCTCAACTGGCACAACTGCGATAAAATTATTTTCTTCTATACTTACGTGCAGGTAGACTTCATGCCCCATGAATTCGAGTGCCGTAACATGGCCCCTAAATACATCCCTTGAGTCTACAGGTGCCAATTCTAAATGCTGAGGCCGGATGCCAATCGTGACATCTCCATTGTTCGGCTCCAGCCGGGACATTACTGCATCATCCAACGCAATAGACTGGGTGCCAATGGACATGCTCGGTCTGCCCTCAAGAGCAAGCTTACCTGTAGCCAGATTCATTTCCGGTGTGCCGATGAAGCCTGCAACGAAGGCATTCTCAGGACGCTCAAACAGAGTTACCGGATCGGCCACTTGCATGATGTGCCCATCCTTCATGACACAGATCCGGTCGCCCATAGTCATAGCTTCTGTTTGATCGTGAGTTACGTAAACAACGGTTGCCGGACGCCCCTCTTCGCGAAGTCTCCTATGCAAATCGGTAATTCTAACGCGCATTGATGCCCGCAGTTTTGCATCCAGATTCGACAGAGGTTCATCAAACAAGAAAACCTCTGGCTTCTTGATGAGTGCCCGGCCCAGCGCAACACGCTGCGCTTGTCCGCCAGACAATTCTTTTGGAAGGCGCTCCAGTAAATCCTCAATTTCGAGAATTCTGGCAACTTCAGCTGTAGCAGCTCGATCTCCGCTTTTGGCTTGCGCGCAAGTCGCAAACCAAATGACAGGTTTTTCTTGACCTTCATGTGCGGATAAAGGGCATAGTTCTGGAACACCATGGCAATCCCGCGGTTGCCAGGGGAAAGTGTGTTGACCACCTTGTTACCGATGGAAATGGTTCCACCTGAAATCCCCTCCAGACCAGCAACCATACGCAGTGTAGTTGACTTGGCGCAGCCTGATGGTCCTACCAGAACCATAAATTCACCATCTGCCACTTCAAGATTGATCCCATGGACCGCCTCAAAACCGTTCGGATAGACTTTTTGTAGGTTTGTTAGTTTTAGTTGTGCCATGACTAGCCTTTAACCCCCCCGCTAGAAATCCCTTCGATGAAATACTTCTGAGCCATGAAGAATACGAGTAGAGCTGGTGTGAGTGATAGGACGGACATCGCCAGAATCTTGTTCCATTCAAATGCTTCTGTCGCAGAGATCGACAACTTCAGAGCAAGAGAAACAGGAAATTTGTCGACAGAGGAAATGTAGATCAGGGGGCCAAGAAAATCATTCATGGTCCACATGAACTGGAACAAGCAAACCGAAATGAGCGCAGGTGCTAAAAGCGGTACCACAATGTAAACGAGGGATTGAAAGGAGTTCGCTCCATCAACACGAGCAGCTTCTTCCATATCGCGCGGAATTGCTCTTAAGAATTGCACAAGCATGAAGACGAAAAAGGCATCTCCTGCAAGTGCTGAGGGCACCCATAGTGGCAAGAAGGTATCCAACCAGCCCAAATCACGGAACAGCAGGTACTGAGGGATCCGCGTCACGACGTTCGGCAGTAGCAAAGTCGCGATGAGCAACGCAAACAGTACTTTCTTTCCAGGAAAGTCAAATCGCGCAAAACCATAAGCAACAGCAGTACAACTGATTGCAGTACCGATGGTTTTTGGCAGGATTATCAAGAAGGTATTCCAGAAAAAGTGCCCGAATGTGTATGGCGTAGATGTCTTCCAGCCATTTATGAAGCCTTCGAGTGTCGGCTTTGAGGGCCAGAAACTAGGATTTGCGAAGATCTCCGAATTGGTCTTAAAAGATGCACCAATCAGCCAAATCAACGGATACAGCATCATCAGACCGACACCGCCTAGCAAAAGGTAGCGAATAGTCGCAGATATATAGTATCGAAGCTTAACCTTAGTACTCGTGACTTCTAGGGCAACAAGTGTATCGTTTGTAACAGTCATCACCTTAACTCCTCTTATCGCCAGCGTAATAGACCCACTTCTTGGAGGACCAGAACGCGATGACTGTAAGCACCATAATAATTACGAAGAGAACCCAAGCAATCGCAGAGGCATAGCCCATTTCAAAGCGCTTAAAGGCTTGTTCATATATATAGAGCGGTAGCAGGTAGGTGGACTTCAAAGGTCCGCCTTCGGTGATGATGTATGGACCATTAAACTCCTGGAATGCCTGTACAATTTGCATAACCATGTTGAAGAAAATAACCGGAGTTATGAGTGGCAACGTAATGTGGCGAAAGACTTGCCATTTATTCGCATTCTCAATTGCTGCAGCTTCGTAAAGCGACTTATCAATGCTTTGAAGAGCAGCAAGAAAGATCACCATGGCCGAACCAAATTGCCAGCAACGCAGCAGAGTGATGGTGAAGAGTGCATTCACCGGATCACCAAACCAGTTGATTGGCTCAAAACCAAGCATACCAATGGTCATATTGACCAAACCGTTGCTGGCGAAGACATAGCGCCACAACACAGCAATAGCGATTGAACCACCAAGGATTGAAGCACGTAGTACGCCGTTCGGAAGAAATTGATGAACTTCAACCGGTAGTTCAAGATGATCGCAATAAACAATGCGAAAGCAAGCTTCAAAGGAACTGTGCTAAACACATAAATCAAAGTTACAGACAATGATTTATTGAAGGTTCGGTCTCGGGTGAACAGCTTTTCAAAGTTATCCAGCCCGACCCACTTTGCTGGTGCAAGCAAAGAGTAGTCTGTAAAACTCAGGTAGAATGATGCACCAAATGGAATAACTGTAAAAACCAGAAGCCCTATTATAAAAGGCATCAGGTAAGCTAAGCCAAGGAAACGGTTTTCTCCACACAAATCACCGGCCTCCAACTTCTATTTCAAAAGGAATCTTGTCTCTGGTAGCAAGAACCATTTCGGCGAAAGCTCAGCAGCTTTTTCTTCCCCCAAAGGAGAAACAAGCGGATCACTGGCAAAAAGAGGAAAGAGCGCTTTCCCGTTTTTCTCGACAACGGCATCCAAGAGTGCAGTCTGGCGTGCACTGTGATCTTTCACAATTTCATTTAGAGGTGCTGGCAGGGTACCTGCAACAACAGGCTGTATTCCGAGCGAGGAGAAGACTGCATTGGTTTCCACGATCGCACCGTGTGCAAGACCAGTGAGTTGGCCCTCATTAGGCAAATTGACATTGGAAACGTATTTAGACCCACCAAGCAAAGCGACAACTTGATCAACCCATGCTTCGTCAGACTTAGTATTGGGAGGTAAATTACCGCCTTGGGCCAATTCAGTTGCTATTGACGCCTTGCGTGCTCCATCTCTTTTTCTGAACTCGATGGGTGTTAACGCGAACCCCCAGCGCGCATGACTTTCAAGATATTCGCTCTGTGGCATGAACTCCGCCAGGTGCCGATCACCAGCCGCTGCCATGACACCAAACCGTTCAAAAAGGTCGAACTTTACTTTGAAGTGATCCTCAAAGTAGTGGCCAAATTCATCATCGTCATCGATAGGCTTCAGCTGCCAGCCACTATCTTTATGGTCTCTGGCAAATTGGTGATAGGCGTCTGTCAGATCAACACCATCGACTGCCATCTTATCGACAAAAGTGAAGTGATTAATGCCCTTTACATTCAAAATCACATCATTCGCTGCGTAGCGCTGCTCCCCACAACCTTCATTCGCTAAGCGAGCAATAACCTTACGGGTGCGTACTGCTTCATGGCATTCACCCCAAGCCTTGATTTCAGGAAATGCTTTGAATAGCGCACCCGTCAAAACAGACATTGGATTGGTAAGGTTACACACATATGCATCAGGTGCGTATTTTTGAATCGACCTCCCCACCTCATAAAGTGGAAGAATAGACCTCAGTGCACGAATAAAGCCACCGGGTCCAACCGTATCACCTACTGCCTGTTTGATACCGAAGCGTGCAGGTATGTCGATATCGCATGCCATCGCATCAAAGCCACCTGGCAAGATTGAGATGACGACAATGTCGGCACCTTCTAAAGCCTCACCAATATCACTGACGGCTTTATACCTCACCAGTGCATCTGGTGCCGTTTGAGCAATCCGGTTGCCGATAGTCTCGTTTCGCTTTGCTGCAGCTAAATTCAAATCGAACAGCCGGACCTCACCGGAGACCCTCCCATCAGCCGCAAGATCTGACATAAGTTTTGGCGCCCAATTCAAGGAACCACCGCCTATGTAGGCAATATTTGCATTCCATATCCTCTCGGATACTTCAAGCTTACTTCTTTCAACGTTCATTTTACTACACAACGAGCTACCTAGGTTAATAGGTGCTTCCCCCAATTTGTGTAATCCCTATCTTCGTTGCTTAGTTAGTGCTAACTTCGCGAAGACTGACATGAGATAAACATAATTTTTTTCTTGCCACAAATGAATAGAGCTGAACAAAAGAATGGACAAAACCGAAGGTGATGTACTGGCTGGTATACCAGCCGGTTCGATAGAGATGAATTTGACCAGATCAACAATTAAAATGCGCCACTCTCAGACATGGCGTGTTGATAAATTGAATAGGTCTCATGATCTGTTGGTTTGCTTGAATGGGTCGGCAAGATACTTACTCGACAATCAAGAACATAAACTTGAAAGAGGCCATGCCATGCTTATTCCGGCAGGCTCCCGCTTTATTGGGGAACACGATTCAGGAATCCAATACACTGGGATCGCACAGCACTTTACACTTTCTCTTTTTGGGCATATCGACCTCATCAACCAAATGGACTTACGCGCCACAGTGAAGTTGACGAGATGGGATTTCGTTGAACCCCTTGTTAGGCATTACCGTGAGATTGCGCCGCCTTCGTCAATCACGCTCTCTCAGCACCATCTTTTCATGGTAATTCTTTTATCGTTTCTGGAAGATGCTTTTATTGGCTGGAAACCAGATGCACTCAAGCCAATTGGCGGGCAAGATGCCCTATCGATGTGCATTGTCATGACTGCCACCCAATTAACCCGAAATCCACTGGATGATGCAGCCTTGAACAAGTTGCTGGACGAAGTGCCGTATAATGGCGACTACTTTCGGCGCGCCTTCAAGGCAAAACTGGGCTATACACCGCGAAAGTTTAATGAATATAAGAAAATAGAAAAAGCAATGAAGGCGCTGGCTGGCGGATGCAGCGTCAAGGAAGCTGCAAATCTGGCTGGTTATATAGATGTCTATTTTTTTCTCACGCATGTTCAAACAGTATGTTGGGGCAAGTCCTGCCCATTATAAACATCACCTACAAAACGGCGGTGACTGGCAGCACAGCAGTTAGCACGCAGTCGACAGAACATCGTGCAAAGCCTGCTTATACAAGGCTTTGCACCTTAACCTGCCTGTGAATATGGAACGAAGTAATCCTGGTGGGACAAGCGGATTTTTTCAATAACCTCAGCAACGCGAGACAGATGCTGCCGCAAAACTGTCGCTGCGTGATCCGAGTCGCCTCTTGTTAGTGCGTCCACTATCTCGATGTGATCCGATAAAGCGTTCTCCGCGCCAAAAGACAACGTCAAATAGCGCACTCTGTCCATTTGTGCCTTATGATCAGCAATGATGTTCCAAACGAATCCTCGCCCCGATATATCGCATATCAGTTGATGGAATTTATCGTCCAAGCTGTGAAACAGCTTTTTATCCTTTCCATCAATCGCCTGCCGTTGCTCCTCAATTAATGAGTTTAATGCCTCTGCATTTTGGTCAGTCAGGCAATGCGCTGCCACTCGAAAAACTTCCACTTCTAACGCTGTACGCACAAAGCACGCTTGTATGACGCCTTCCTCAGAAATATGGGATATCCGCGTTGCCCGCTGAGGCCTGATTGTCAAAAAAACCAAGTTGAGACAATCGGTAGAAAGCGTCCCGAACCGGTTGACGAGATACTCCCAGTTGTCGTGCAACATCTGCCTCAGAAATTTTGGTTCCAGGCGGCAGTGATAACTCAACCACCTGACGATACATCTCTTCAAACACCTGATCCGTAATGGATGGAACACGCTGCTGGTTCAGAGATGTCAGTTGTATTTTTTCGTGCATCACTTTTCTGTTGACTCCAAGCAATCATCAAAATAACAATACTAGCATATTAGATGACTAGTTTAAAACAAGTCCAATTCTGCGGGCACACACAAAACAATCTTCAAGGATTTCGGGTTGGGGCAAACGAATATGCCAATCGCAGTAATTTCTTGGCGATGACGCACCCTTTAATTCTTGAGGTATACCGCGTCACATTTGATCAAAAATTTTATTCCGTCTGTAGGTTCCCGGAGATCGGGAAACTGCTTCTTGAAACAAATTCCATGGGAGGGAATTTGATGCATTTAGCAAAGACTATCGGACTGGCGGCGGTCGCTGCAGTTTTATCCATGCCATCCATTGCTGCGGAGCGTGTTTTGCGATCGTCATTCATGAGGGCGAAAACATCCAGCGACGGGTGCTCGCAGATAGTTCTGATTTGATGGTCGTTGAGTTTCGATTTGCAAAAGGTGGTGTGGGGGCACTGCACAGCCACCCTCACCTGCAATCAACCTACGTCCAATCTGGCAAATTTGAATTCACCATTGGCACAGACCGATTTGAGGTCAGTGAAGGGGATTCATTCATCATCCCACGCGACACACCGCACGGTTGCCATGCAATCGAGGCAGGCACGCTTGTGGATACGTTCACACCACACAGAGAAGACTTTCTCTAGTTCTTTGGAGTTACATAAATGATAAATGCAGAAGTACGTTTTGGTATTGACCCGGAAACGGCAAAGACCTTCGATACAGAAAAACTGCGTAAAAACTTCCACGTTTCCAGTCTGTTTCAGTCTGGTGAGATCAAGCTGATTTACACTCATTACGATCGAATGATTGTTGGCGGTGTAGTACCAGACGGGGCTTCACTGACAATTAATTCTGTTAAACAATGTGGAACAGAAACTATTCTCGCCCGCCGCGAAATGGTCATCGTCAATATTGGCGATGAAGGCACGGTAAAGGCCGACGCAGACTACCCAATGGCCAAAGGCGATATGCTTTATCTGGGTATGGGCGCAGGTCCAATTACATTTTCAGGCAATGGTCGCTTCTATATCTTGTCTGCTCCTGCTCACCAGAAATATCCGTCACGCCTCATAAAAATTGCCGATGCTTCCTTTATTGAACTTGGCGCACAAGAAACATCCAACGAGCGTACAATCTATCAATTTGTGCACCCGGAAGTGATGACATCCTGCCAGCTTGTTGTTGGCATGACCAAGCTCCAAAACGGTTCTGTCTGGAACACCATGCCTGCTCATGTGCACGACAGACGCATGGAAGCATACCTCTATTTCGACCTTGATGAGGACCAACGTGTATTTCATATGATGGGCGAGCCGGACGAAACCCGTCATCTTGTTGTAAAGAATGAAGAAGGTGCGATCTCCCCGCCTTGGTCAATTCACTGCGGCTCAGGCACCGGTTCCTATACATTCATTTGGGCTATGGCAGGCGACAATGTGGACTATAGAGACGTAGAAATGGTTTCTATGGAGGATCTTCGATGAATAAAAGGTTCTCACTTGCCGGTAAAACAGCGCTTGTAACCGGTGCCAATACTGGCATCGGGCAGGCAATCAGTGTTTCATTGGCACAGGCTGGGGCGCGCGTCATTTGCGCGGGCCGCTCTTCCATGTCGCAAACAATAGAGATGATCGAGGGAAAGGGCGGAGCAGCGACCGCCCTCAATCTCGACCTTTCTAAACCGATGTTAGCCAAGGAAGTTTTTTCGGAACTGGAGCCAGTAAACTTACTCATCAACAACGCGGGTATAATTCGCAGAAATGATGCAACCGATTTTTCTGAGGCAGATTGGGATGATGTTCTGGACGTTAATCTGAAGGCGGTTTTCTTCCTGTCGCAAGCCTTTGCCAATGCTGCGCTAGAACGAAATGACGGTGGTAAGATAGTAACATCGCCTCGATGCTGTCATTCCAGGGCGGCATTCGGGTGGCGTCTTATACAGCTCCAAAAGCGGAATAGCTGGTTTGACCAAGTTACTTGCGAACGAATGGGCAGCTAAAGGCATTAATGTAAATGCCATTGCACCGGGCTACATCGCAACAAACAACACCAAGGCTCTGCAAGAGGATCGCGAGAGAAACAAAGCCATCCTGGACCGAATACCAGCAGAACGGTGGGGGGCACCCGAGGATATCGGAGATACAGCAAGCTTTCTTTGCTCCGATGCAGCCAACTATATCCACGGTGCAATCTTGAATGTAGACGGTGGCTGGCTTGGTAGATAGGTAGCTTACTGGCCTTAGTTTGATGTTTGAAGTGAGATAGGAACGAAGACAAGCGGGCAGTTTGCCAAAAGGCGCTGGACGAAGCTTTATCTTCCACGCAGCTGGTTAGGCTCCATCCTATAAAGCAGCGCTTCTTCATTTCTATCTCAAAGACCAACATCTACACTCCAGAGCTCCCACCCTTATGCCAAGCCTGTTCGACATGCACTAACCAGCATGAAGGGTGCACAGGTACCCTTCATCTTCCTCACTCAGCATCAACGATAACAACGGGTGTAGAACACGGGCACCGAAATGACCGCGAGTGATCATGTCATCAAGTACGGCGCATTTATCGGGCGGGCAGACAACACCAAACGATGTCATCCGTATGCAAGAAATTGTCTTCTTCAAAGCCCGAGTGATCCTTTAACCGGCAACGACTGTCCCAAATTGGAGAGAAAATTATGAAACGTATTTCAGCAGCTAATTTGGAAGGACGTGAGCGTCCTACACCACGGATTATCCAGTTCGGGGAAGGCAATTTTCTACGCGCTTTCATGGACTGGAAAATTGACCGCATGAACGAAGTTGCTGGTACTGATTTCGGTGTCGTGGTTGTCCGTCCTATAGACGGCGGTATTCCGTTTTCACTCAACGATTCCGATGGTGTCTATACAGCAGTCACCCGTGGTGTCAATTTGGATGGAAAGCCAGTTTCGAACTTCCGTCAAGTTGCTTGTATTCGCAAGGAAATGTCCGCTGTCAGTGACTGGAAAGACGTTCTCTCAATGGCGCGAAACACGGACTTCGCGACCGTCATTTCCAATACCACTGAGGCTGGCATAACCTATGTGCCAGACTGCAAACTTCAGGATGAGCCGCCAGCATCCTTCCCTGCCAAAGTGACACGACTACTATTTGAGCGCTTCAACAGCTGCGGAGGCAATAGCGCACCGGGTTTCCAATTTTTGCCATGTGAACTCATTGATAAGAACGGCGACAATCTAGAAAAGACCGTATTGCAACACGCGCGGGATTGGGAGTTACCGACAGAATTCCTTGACTGGATTGGGACACACTCTGCCTTCTACAACACTCTGGTTGATCGCATTGTTCCAGGATACCCGCGCGACGAAGCAAAAGCCTTGGAGGAAGAACTTGGCTATCAAGATCCACTGATGGTAGCTGCTGAACTGTTCCACTTCCTTGTCATCGAAAAACGTGAAAGCCAACCCGAATTGTTTTTGCCACTTGCAGAACATGATGAAGGCACTTTGATTACACACAACGCTGATGACTATAAAGAGCGCAAGGTTGCGATCCTGAATGGTGCTCACACTGGTTTCTGTCCGCTCGCTCTGCTTTCCAACACCGAAACGGTACAAGCAGCCATTGATCACCCGACTGGCAGTGCTTTCCTGAAAGGAATGTTGGAAGACGAAATCATTCCCTTCCTCTCATTGCCTAAAGAAGAGCTTGATGAATTTAGTACAGAGGTACTGCGCCGCTTTGCCAACCCCTACATCAAGCATCGCTGGTATGACATCTCGCTCAACGGTATTGCCAAGTTCCAAACCCGCAACCTTCCTCGTTTCGAGAGCTACACCGCAGCATACGGCAAACCTCCCCGCAGGATGGCCCTCTCCCTTGCTGCATGGCTGATTTATTACACCGGCGCATTTGATCATGCCACAGATCTACCAGCCCGAGATGCCGATGACGTAATTGCAAAATTCGAAGTTCTGAAGACAATCAAACAAGTCGATGGAACTGATGCAATGATCCGGGCGTTTTTAAGCGAAGAAACGTTCTGGGGCAAATCCATTGCCAGCAAAGCACTAGTTACCTTGGTCAGCGAGGCGTTGACGTTCCTACAAGCAGAGCCACTCACACTCGACCGCTTGAAAGAATGGGTTGGGCAAGACGCTGAATTATGCCCTCAGCTTCATTAGCTTTTACAACTCAAGCTGTTACTTTGATTTGAATATCGCTAAGTGATTGGAACCACGGTCAGCTGCGATGGTAATGACCAAATGCAGCTGGCCTCCCAATCTTACGCAACATTCCGCAAAATAGCTTACAGGTCTCCAAGATGTCTCATTCAAAAAGAAAATCAATCGCTTGCATTGGAGAATGCATGGTGGAAATCGCACCAGTTGCTGATGATTTATACAAGCAATCCTTTGCTGGCGATACATTCAACTCTGCGGTTTACCTAGCCCGAGAATTCAATGATGAACTGGCTGTCTCTTACATCACGGGTCTGGGACAGGACGCGTACAGTCAAAAGATTTTTGCCGCATTTAAAGACGAGAACATTTACACAGATGCGATCCAGATTAAGGCAGACCGTTCCCCAGGCTCTACTTGATCGAGAATGACGCCTTTGGTGAGCGTTTCTTCCATTATTGGCGCTCGGCCTCTGCAGCCAAGTATATGTTTGATGGCTGGGCACCTTCCGAAATTGCAAAGCTCTTGTGCAACTATGATTGTCTTTATCTCTCCGGCATTTCACTCGCAATTCTTGATGAAACGCAGCGGCAAAACCTCATTGCGGCGCTGCATACAGTAAAGCAAGATTGTTTCATCGCTTACGATCCAAATTACCGCGCAAACCTATGGCCAGATACCAACGCTTGCCGACAAACCAACAAACAGCTTGCTCAATTAGCGGATATCGCACTGATCTCCAAAGAGGATCACATAGCCCTATGGGGCTCAACAACCTCCGGCACCATCGCAGCTGAATGGGCATCCTGGGCGCTAAAGAGGTCGTCGTCAAAGACGGCGGTGCAGAATGTCTGATCTTAACGGATAACTATGAAACCCGAGTCCCCCCTCAAAGCGACATCACCCCTGTCGACACCACAGGAGCAGGAGATTCCTTCGCAGCAGGCTATATGGGTTCACGGCTACTGGGGCGATCCCCCATCGAGGCTGCAACAACAGCGCATTCCATCGCAGCTAAAGTAATTCAGCATAAAGGGGCGATTATAAGCAAGCACAAGACCGAGATTCTAGCTGAAAGAACGTAAGAGAGATGGAACGCTCCTCTCCCGCATCAATATGTTAAAGTGATGTTATGGCCAAAGGTGCGATGAACTCTACCAAGACGCAGTAAGTCACGGATTGTCAGCCTGGACTTGTATTCAGAATACTCACCGCTGCCTCGTCCCTCTTTGATCATTCTTGCAAACTTGGCGTCAGAAAACGCCTTGTTCTGACCTGTCATAAAGAAGCCGCTGGTCTACTACTCGCAAAGCAAGCAAAAGGCCGACGGCTTCAGTATGAGACTTTATTACTCCCACAAAAATGCTGTCTGATCTGCGAACCGATTACTCGACGGTGACAGACTTGGCAGATTCCGTGGTTGGTCCACATCTGTGCCCATGAAGACCGCAGTATGGTAGGCGAGCATCTGCAATGGCAGCGCATAGATGACAGGTGCCAAAATTTCAGGAACCTCCGGCAAAATAATCATCTGATCAGGTGCAACACCGACTGCCGCTGCACCTTTTTCGTCCGTGAACAAGGCAATCTCACCGCCGCGCGCGGCCACTTCCTGCATATTGGAAACGGTTTTCTCGTAAACACTATCAAAAGGCGCCACCACCACAACCGGCATATTCTCGTCAATCAGCGCGATCGGACCATGCTTCAACTCACCAGCTGCATACCCCTCAGCGTGAATATATGAGAGTTCTTTCAGCTTCAACGCACCTTCAAGCGCCAGTGCGAAGTTGGTGCCGCGACCAAGGAACAGCGCATGGTGCTTCTTGGCCATCCACGGGGCCATCTTCTCAATCTGCGGCTCCAGCTTCAAAGCCTTCATTGCGCGCGCCGGCAGCTCTGCAAGTGCCCCTACCAGCTCCTTTTCCTTATCTGCACTCAAGTGTCCGCGCTGGCGGCCTGCAAGAACCGCAAGGCTGGCAAGAACGGCCAACTGGCAGGTAAAGGCTTTGGTAGAGGCAACACCAATTTCAGGCCCAGCAAAGAGCGGGAAAACCAGATCAGATTCACGAGCAATAGTGCTTTCAGGCACGTTCACAACCGCACCAATGGTCATGCCCTGCTCTTTACAATAACGAAGCGAAGCAAGTGTATCTGCCGTTTCACCTGACTGGGAGATAAACAGTGCCAAATCTCCTTCCGCAAGCGGCATCTCCCGATAGCGGAACTCGGAGGCAACATCAATATCAACCGGAAGGCGCGCGTACTTCTCAAACCAGTACTTTGCAGTCAACGCCGCATAAAAGGCAGTACCACAAGCTGAAATCACTAGACGGTTAATCTTGGAGAAATCGAAATCGTTACCTTCCGGCAGACTAACCTGGCCCTCGCTGACCTTCAGATACTGGGAAAGCGCATGCCCCAGCACTTCAGGCTGCTCATGAATCTCTTTGGCCATGAAGTGGCGGTAGTTTCCCTTGTCCATCATGGAGGCGCTAACACTGGAGGTCTGAACCGCACGCTCGACAACAGCATTGTTCTCATCGAAGATCTGGCACCTGCGCGTGTAACAACTACCCAGTCTCCTTCTTCAAGGTAGCTGATACGGTCCGTGAAAGGCGACAGTGCAATCGCGTCAGAGCCGAGGAACATCTCGCCTTCACCATACCCCACAGCCAGCGGAGAACCACGCGAGCGCCAATCATCAGATCATCATGATCTGCAAACAAGAAGACCAGAGAAAATGCGCCCTTCAAACGGCCAAGAATTGCCGCAACCGCATCTTGCGGAGATTTGCCGCTTTTCACTTCCAGAGAAACAAGGTGCGCAACAACTTCACTATCAGTCTCAGTAGAAAGACGCACGCCCGCACCGCGAACATGTTCACGCAGCTCAAGGAAGTTCTCGATAATGCCGTTGTGCACCACCATGATGCCCTCAGAGGCGTGTGGGTGCGCGTTCTCAACAGTTGGTGCCCCATGGGTCGCCCAGCGAGTATGTCCAATCCCGCTGTTGCCGGAAAGCGGATTGCTATCAAGCAAGGCTTCCAGATTACGTAGCTTGCCCTTTGCACGCCGACGAGCAAGCTCGCCATTCTCGACAGTTGCAATACCTGCAGAATCATACCCGCGATACTCAAGCCGTTTCAGCGCGTCAACCAGCAGTGGTGCAACAGGTGTCTGCCCCAAAATACCTATGATACCGCACATATATATTCTCCTTGAAATCCCCTCTCGCAACTGCTGCGAGCACCTTCAATTTGGCTAGTCTTTTGCCTGATGCCTCTGTGCGAGGGAAATCAATCCGTGTTTCGTTTCGTTACAACTTGAGGATAAATGATATAAACACTGCGCTCATTGGCAGTGTAAAACACCACTACTCAGCCTTTTTTTTAAAGCCTTAGCCGCAGACAGTTTTTTTACGCATAGCAGTCGCGCGGCCTTCTTTGTTCACTTGCTGGCTTCGGCTTATCGCCAATGCGTTTTCTGGCACATCGGCAGTCACCACGGAACCAGCCGCAACAAACGCACCATCACCCAGTTTCAAAGGAGCGACCAACACACTGTCTGAACCGATAAAGCTGCCGGCGCCAATATCTGTATGGTGCTTCAGATAGCCGTCATAGTTGCAAGTGATCGTCCCCGCGCCGATGTTGGACTTTGCACCGATGCGCGCATCACCAATGTAAGAAAGGTGATTAACCTTGGCACCGGCCTCTACCTGCGCATTCTTGATCTCAACAAAGTTGCCCACATGAGCCCCCTCGCCAATATCAGCACCCGGACGCAGTCGTGCGTAGGGACCGACGATTGCCTCAGCGCTGACGTGAGCCTTCTCCAGATGCGAGACGCACGGATCCGCGCACCGCCATCCACACGAACACCCGGACCAAATACAACATTAGGCTCAACAACCACATCCGGCCCAATCTCGGTATCATAGGAGAAGTAGACAGTATCAGGTGCCTGCAGAGTGACCCCATTCTCCATAAAGGTTTCACGCTGCACCTGCTGGAAGACCCCTTCACAAGAAGCAAGTTGAGCCCGATTGTTGATGCCCTGAACTTCCTTCTCATCTGCAAGTTCAGAAACTACCCGCATCCCTTTATTGCGCGCAACTTCAACAGCATCAGTGAGGTAATACTCTCCCTTGGCATTATCGTTTTTGATCCCGGCAATCAGATCAGGCAGCGCTTTCCCCGTAAACGCCATGATCCCGGCGTTACAAAGAGTGACCCTGCGTTCATCGTTACTTGCATCTTTTTCTTCACGAATTGCAAAAAGTTCGCCGTCGCTTTCCAAAAGGCGCCCATACCCAAACGGGTTTGCAGCTTCAAAACCGAGAACTACAACATCAGCACCACTAGATAAGCGCTCGCGCAGGCGGTGCAGCGTTTCTGCTGTGACCAGCGGTGTATCCCCAAAAAGAACCAGAACATGATCTGAAGTATCTTGGTAGGCCGCCTCCGCCGCCTTCACTGCATGTGCGGTACCCAACCGGTCCACTTGAACATGGCAGCTCGCATGCGGCACTCGGGCCAATACCTGCTCTTCCAGCTTGGGCATCTCAGGCCCTACCACAACGGCGACCTTATTCGCACCAGCAGTGACAACCGAGTTCAGCACATGCCCCACAAGCGGAAGCCCGCCAATTTCATGCATCACCTTTGGCAAGGTCGAACGCATACGCGTTCCTAATCCAGCAGCCAGAACAATTGCCAAACAAGAACTATTGGACATGCAAACCCCTTGGGTTACCTAGAATTATAAACTGACAGGCAAATTGCACGAGACCATTGTTATTTCAAAGAATAACCCAGTGCTTTCACCAAGAAAATCAGCGCACCCCCAAGAAATAGCAGGCAGAGCTTAAAAGATCCCCCAAAGAGACGTTTGCATTTTGTTAACCATAAAAGAAACAATGTAATCGATAGAATAACGATAGGATTCGATCTGGAGGCAATGGGAGCGTTGCGACTTCCTCATAAAATCAAAGAGTTACAACAAAAACCCAAAGTACTACAAGAACGAGTAACCGTACTTGCATGGGGGATTGCTGCGCTCTCGTTTGTCGCCCTTGCAGCCTCTGCAGTGCAAATGCCGGGCAAATTTACTTATGAGGCTCCCACGCATACACAGGTGGCATTCCACCTACAATCCCCGGGCCCGTCGCCACAACGGCCTCCACAGGCGGCCAGAAACCAATGGCTTCCATCCAGATGTATGGCAACGCCGGACAAGTCGAATCGAAGAACAACCCGCAAACCTCAGAGGAACTACGTGCAATCCGAGACGAAATCATCTCGCTACGCCGCTCCCTACTGCGCCTCACTGAGCAAAATCGCAGACTGTCGCACAAGCTCCAAACCCTTGAGACAGCCACCATGCATGCGCAAGCTGAGCCCAAGTCCAGTCCTGTACCGCCCCAGAAGGCCGAAGACATTCAGCAGAAGACTGCTACTCCAATTGAAACTTTCCCTGCATCTGCGCTCTCGCAGAAACACGATCCCACTAATAACGCAGGCCCCTTGCCCGAAATGATACTCACCGAAATCGTTGCAGTCCCGACCGTCACACCACCCAAACAAGCTGCACCTGAACCTGTTATCCCGGTGCCCATAAAGACAATAGCACCCGAACTACCCAAATTTCACAAAACCCCAGCAGCAGGCAAATTGCGTCAGTCCGGTGCACAGAAGATCATACGTACATCCTTCGCGATTGAACTGGGCAATTTTGAAGATGCCACCACGGTTGAGAGCCAGTGGCGTGAGCTGATGGAAACCAAACCACTCCTGTTGGGTGACCTGACAAAACGCGTCTCAGCAACAAACACAAATGGCGAAACGCAGTACACGTTGACAGCAGGCCCCTTCTATAATGCTGCAGATACCGCCTTAGTCTGTGCAAGGCTGGCACGAGAAAAAGTCAATTGCTCACCCACGACTTTCTAATAGATTACCAGCATCTTTTACCCTTAAGACCTAGGAGAGACGCCTAAGATGAGCAGTTGAGCTCGCTCTGCGCGTTCCAGGTCACATCGGAATATTACGCGTGCCTAATTCATCAGCGAACTCATATGGGCCTTCAACGTACGCCCTGTTGTTTCTCATGCCCATATTCATGAGTTCCAATATCATTATTGCCAAGCCCGCCCTGACACATACAGAGCCGTGGACCCTCGCTTTTTTTCAGGTGGGGCCTTGCCTCACTTATTCTGTTGCCGTTCACCTACCGCGAATTGAAAGCTTCCCTGCCTCTGATCCGCAAGAACATAAAGCTCCTCGGCTTCATGGCGTTTCTGGGCATGTGGGTCTGCGGTGCAATTGTGTATCTGGCGCTAAAGGAAACCTCTGCCACCAACGGCACGCTGATTTATTCTGCAGCCCCTGCGCTAATCCTCGCACTCGAATGGCTCTTCAGAGGTCGCACTGTGGCCCTGCGAGAGTTTGCGGGCATCTTGCTTGCCATCGCCGGCGTGTCCATCATCGTCACCAAGGGTTCCCTTGGCAATCTTTTAAGCCTGCAGTTTAATAGCGGAGACTTGCTGTTTGCACTGTGCACATTGAGTTGGGCAGTCTATTCAGTGCTGATCAAGAAGAGCCAGCTCCAGAGCATGTCAACCGCGCCTCTATTTGCGACCATTGCCATTCTTGGCACAATCGCTTTGGCGCCGTTCGCAATAGTCGAAATGGCAATCACTTCATCCGTGCCCAACACCGCCGAAGTCTGGACCTCCATCGCAGGCGTTGTCCTCATTGCCTCGCTGGCCTCGTTTCTGACTTATCAGTTCAGCATTCGCACCGTTGGTCCGTTTATCGCAGGAATGTTCATGTACTTAATGACACCCTACGGCGTCGCATGGCAGTTCTGTTTCTGGGCGAGCAACTCCAGACGTTTCACTACCTTGGCTTTGTACCCATCATGGCAGGACTGATGCTGGCCACCCTGCCCGCAAGCATATTCAGGCGAAGGGCGAGCACCTAACGCACCCGACGAGGCCGGACAACAAAAAAGCAGACCTCAAGGCCTGCTTTTTTATTTCGAAATCTGACAAGCAACCTAGCCGATCTGAGAAAAGATCGGGAACGTATCCAGCAGCCAGAAAGAAAACGCCTGAATGTAGCCAGTCAGGAAACCAACACCGGTGAGCACCAAGAAGGCACCCATAACCTTCTCAACCTTGCCCATGTGTTTGCGAAAACGTGACATGAAGCCCATGAACGGTCCTGCAAACATTGCAGCGATCAGGAACGGAACACCGATACCGAGCGAATAAGCCGAGAGCAGAATAACCCCCTGATTAACAGAGGCCTGCGTTCCTGCGATCAAAAGAATACTTGCCAGAACCGGACCGATGCACGGCGTCCAACCAAAGCCGAACGCGAGCCCCATCAAATAAGCGCCACCAAAACCACCCGGTTGACGATCAATCTGCACACGCGCTTCGCGGTAAAGAAACCCGATCTTGAAGGCACCGAGGAAATGTAAGCCCATGATGATGATCATGCACCAGCCAAATAGGCAAGATACTGCGAGTACTGCAAAACATACTGACCAAGGAACGAGGCACTTGCGCCAAGCAGCACAAACACCGTCGAGAACCCGGCAACAAAGCACATAGCAGCAACCATGATCCGGTTACTCTGCGCTGCGCTCTTTTCATGGCTCGTCACTTCTTCAATGGACAGGCCAGCAATGTATCCCAAATAGGGCGGCACCAGCGGTAAAACGCAGGGAGATACAAAAGACAAAATGCCCGCGAAAAATGCACCCCAAAGAGTGATGTCTTGCAACATATAGCTTTCCTAATTCCGTTTGGAATGCATCTGTAAAGTCTGACGTATTCGCACAAAGAGTGCGCGCTTACATCATAGACCTGCACAGATGAACAAGGCTTATATATACAATTATGCCGGAAGTTGGATGTGTTTTGTCAAACAGGCAAGAAAATCTGCGACACTTTTTGGTGAACGGCAATCAGGAATACCTGATTACCGCTCACGAAATCGCTAAGATGACTCTTAGGCCTTGTCCCTGACAACCAGAACAGACTGGCTGGCATGACGCACAACGCGGGCAGCGTTTGGCCCGAGAAGGAAGTCTTTAAGCTCAGGACGATGTGAAGAAAGAACAATCAGATCAGTGCCCAGCTTATTCGCTGCACCTGTGATCTCCTCGTAAATTGTACCATGGGCGATATGCCTTTCACATCCAGCTCCTCATCGGGAAGCTGCGTATCCAGAAACGCTTCAAGAGCTTCGCGCGTACGCTCAAGGGCTTCGGTCTCAAACTCCTTGGCAAAAAAAACTACCGACAATAGATTTGCCAAAATCGGGTAGAACCGTCACCACATGAAGCTGAGCTTTGTAATAACGAGCCAGATCAACAGCCACGGGAAGCGCAGTTTTCCAGCTACTTTCTTCGTTTAAATCCAAAGGTAGCAAGATATTGGAGTACATTTCCCAACTCCTTAAAAATTATAGTTTGTGACACAGCCCGCTTAAAAAGCGGGCTGTGTTTGGCGTCGGCGTTGAAGCATAACAACCAGCAATAGCAAGAGCAAAGCAGGAATATAGAATAGCTCTTGTGGCATACGCTCTGCATTTACCTGCGTGCTTACAATTTGAACCGGATTATCCGCGTAAAAATCAAAGTCCTGCAGTTTCTCGGCAAACTCAGTACCAGGGAATGGTTCATCAACCGCCATTGTACCGTTATCATCCATCGTGATCAAACCAGCCGCTTCAAGCCGTGCTTCAGCGCCTTGTTCATCTCCGATAGTGAGCGGTAGTGTCAATGTCAGCGTCTTGTCCATGTCGTCAAAATCAGGACCTGCGAGGTTTAGACGCACCATATCACCCGGCTGTGCCTCATCAATCATCTCAACAATGCCAGGACCAGTCGCAGTTACAAACGGGCTCTGAACCTGATTGAGCCAGAAATCCGGACGGAACAATGTAAAGGCGATCAACAGTAGTGCTGCAGATTCCCAAAGACGGGACCGGGCAAAGAAGTACCCTTGCGTCGCCGCTGCAAACAACATCATGGCGACCACAGCGATAATGAAGACGAAGACCGCCTGCAAGGCCGTAACGTCAATCAGAAGCAGATCGGTGTTGAAGATGAACAGGAACGGCAGAGCCGCTGTACGCAGCGAGTAAATGAAGCCCTGAACACCAGTCTTGATCGGATCACCACGGCTGATCGCCGCCGCCGCAAAGGCGCAAGCCCCACAGGCGGCGTCACATCCGCCATGATACCGAAGTAGAAGACGAAGAAGTGAACCGCAATCAGCGGCACGAGGAAGCCGGTCTGTTCACCCAGATCCACCACCACAAGCGCCATCAACGAGGACACAACGAGGTAGTTAGCCGTGGTTGGCAAACCCATACCAAGGATCAAGCTCATCACAGCAACCAAAACCAGCATGAGTAACAGATTGCCACCGGACAGGAATTCAACAAGCGCGGCAATCATCTGGTGCATACCGGTCAAAGACACTGTGCCCACAATGATACCAGCAGCAGCCGTTGCAACGGCAATACCGATCATGTTGCGCGCGCCGCCAATCATGCCTTCGGCAAAATCAACGATACCCTGCCATGTACGGCCAGCCTGGGATTCACCACGGAAGAAGGCTTTCAGCGGATGCTGCGTCACCACGATGAAGATCATCGCCATGGTTGCGTAGAATGCAGACAGGGAGGGTGAAAAGCGCTCAACAAGAATACACCAGATCAGAACAACGATCGGCAGGATGAAGTAGTAACCGGTACGGCCAACATCACCAGCAGCCGGAAGTTCTGTAACCGGCGCATTCGGGTCATCGACCTCAAGATCAGGAACCTGAGCGGCGATGTAAAGCAGCCCCAGATAACCAATAGCAAACAGCAACAGAACAACTGGGAACGTCAGAGACGGGAATGCAGTCTTCGTCCAGCCCAGACCATAATAAACAGCCAGACCAACAATTGTAATGCCGATAAAGCCGGTCAGAACGCCAATCAGACGCTGCATCACGGTGACATGCGTAGGTGGCTTAGGCAAACCTTTCAGGTTCATCTTCAGCGCTTCAAGGTGCACGATATACACCAGAGCGATATACGAGATGACTGCTGGAATGAAGGCGTGAATAACGACCTGATGGTAGCTGGTGCCGGTAAACTCAGCGATCAGAAACGCTGCCGCACCCATAACAGGCGGCATCAGCTGGCCATTCACAGAAGAAGCAACCTCAACGGCACCTGCCTTTTCAGCCGGGAATCCGGTCCGCTTCATCAGTGGAATGGTGAAAGTACCAGTGGTCACAACGTTCGCGATGGACGAACCTGAGTAGAGACCACTCATTGCAGACGCCAGAACCGCAGCTTTAGCAGGACCACCACGCAGGTGACCAAGAAGCGCGAAGGCAGCTTTAATGAAGTAGTTGCCTGCCCCGGCCTTTTCCAGCAAAGAGCCGAAAAGAACGAACAGGAAGATCATGGAAGCCGATACGCCAATGGCAACACCAAAGACGCCCTCCTCCTGGATCCAGTAGTGCACATGGCCTTACCATAGGAAGCACCACGCCACTGAATCACCTCTGGCAGCCACGCGGAATTACCTAACATCGCATACGCGACGAAGACACCCGCGACGATAACCAGCGGCAGACCAAGGCTTCTGTAAACCGCGATCGCAAGCACAGCCAGACCAGTGGTGGCTACAACCATATCCAGCTGAGTTGGGAGCCGGCGCGATCCGCGATCTGGTCACGCATGAGCACAAGATACAGACAAGCCGCAGCACCTAAGAACGCGAGGATCCAGTCGTACCAAGGAATGGTATGACGGGGACTGCGGGAAAAGAGAGGGTATGCAAAAGCGGCAAGGACCAAACCAAACGCAAGGTGAATATTGCGCACGTCAGAATTGTCGAAGATAAGCCTGATGCCGAATGTATCATACAGCCAGAATGGCACGTTTGACGCCACATACAACTGAAAGACTGACCAAATAAAGGCGATAGCGGCAACCATCACGCCTAGGTTACCAGTTAGGTTTCGTGCACCGGTATCTGCCTGAGCCACCAGTTCCTGCGCATCAACTTGCGCTTTGTGTCGTTCTGGACTCATTCGCACCCCCAAATAAAGCTCCCTCTCTGCCTTAGCTGTAAAGGTAGAGCAAGGAACCTACTAAATCTCGTAGAAGCCAAAAATGCGGGGCAACATTGGCCCCGCATCCTAAGAAAAACTCGGTTAGATTACATCCAGCCGCGTTCTTTGTAATACTTAACTGCGCCGTCATGAAGTGGAGCTGTCAGGGAATCCTTGATCATCTCTTCTTCTTTCAGGTCTTTAAATGCAGGGTGCAGCTTTTTGAAGTCGTCAAAGTTATCGAAAACAGACTTCGTGATGGTGTAAACTACATCATCAGGAACAGCTGCAGAGGTAACAAACGTTGCGCCAACACCAAAGGTGTTGATGTCTTCTTCGTTGTTGTACATGCCTGCTGGGATCGTAGCTTTACGGTAGAAGGAGTATTTGTCAACCAATTCGTCGATTGCCGGACCTTCAACGTTCACCAGCTGCGCATCACAGGTGCTTACAGTTTCCTGAGTAGATGCGGATGGGTGACCAACCAGCCAGTAGTAAGCGTCGATCTTGCCATCACAAAGAGCAGCACCAGCTTCAGAGGACTTCAGCTCGGTTGCCAGAGACAGATCATCAGTGCTCACAATGCCTTCTCTTTCAAGAAGCTGCCATGTAGCGTACTGACCGGAGCCAGCATTACCGATATTAACTTTCTTACCCTTAAGGCAGTGTAGTTGTTTACGCCAGAACCTTTGGTAGCAAGCATTGTTACTGGCTCTGGATGCACAGCAAACACTGAGCGCAGATCACCATATGGCTTGCCTTCCCACTGAGAGCGACCTTCGTATGCGTTTGCCTGAACGTCAGACTGAGCAACACCGAACTCCAGCTCACCATTCTGGATGGTGTTGATGTTGTAAACAGAACCACCAGTAGATTCCACGGAACAACGAATGTCGTGTTCGCGGCGAGTTTTGTTTACAAGACGACAGATCGCGCCACCGGTTGGGTAGTAAACGCCGGTCACACCACCAGTGCCGATGGATACGAAACGAGTTTCTGCCGAAGCACCAGATGCAGCACTCACCGCAATCAACGCAGCCCCAACTGCAACATTGCTAAATTTCATAGGAACCTCCACTTATGTTGTAATTGCACGATCCCGTAGCTCACGGTACCGCTAATAGGAATTCTTTGTGTCTTAAGCACCGGACACGTCCATTTCCCACTGGCACAGAATGAAAGATGCCAAAAGCGGGGAAATACGTACACACCTATTCCTTGGATTGCCAGCAAACTCTTAAAGCCGCTGAAAACGACCAAGCTGAGCACCAATTAACTTAACGATTTGTTTTAAAAAGCTTTTTTATTATTTATGAGCATTGCGCATATTTGAAAGCCCCACAGATATCTCATCAAAAAAGGGCAAAATTTAGATAATACTTCAGAAAACTGAGCACGCCTTCCACAAAATAGTATACTAAGGTATTACATTATCTATGAAGTTTCACGTGACATTTTCTCAGACTTTTCTACGGATTTTTACATAGTTAATTAATTTTGAAACTGAAAGAAACGAGGGCATCAGACACCCGTTCTATACAAACTGCAAACCCTCAATCGGACGCACTTCCCTTCCCTACAGCGTGACCACCACCATGAAGACCGGAGCATCACCCAAGCGCAGTTCAGAGCTTGTCTCTAATAATTAGACCAGCTCAGCAAAAGCTTAAGAACGGGGAGCAACAGATAAAAGCTCATCCATCCCAATAATCAAACCGCACTGTGTGGAAAATAAAAAAAAACTCTTGCGCTAAGCCCCTGCAATCCTTAGAAGACCCCTCACAGGCAGCGACCTAGCGGTCACGCCCAAGAGCCGTAGCTCAGCTGGTAGAGCAACTGACTTTTAATCAGTAGGTCCACGGTTCGAACCCGTGCGGGCTCACCATTTAATCTCATGGTGCAAAACGAGATTTCACAAAGCTCCCATTCGGGGGCTTTTTGTGTTTCAGGGCTCCGCAAGCAAGAAATACGGGTTTGTCCAGTTACGTAAGAACGTTTGGACATCCCCCCCCCCTTCATGCTCGCCCAATCCTCCATTTAAGTGAACTCTCTTCACTTAGTCCCTTCAAACCCGAGAAAAGTGCATTACGTTCAGTCTGCACAATTTAATTTCTCGGGTAATCAAATGAAATTTAATTATAAGAACCCAACCAAACTGCTGTTTGGACAAGGAAAGATCTCTGAAATTCGCGATCAGATCCCAGCAGGAAGCCGTATTCTGCTGGCCTATGGTGGCGGATCCATCAAAACTAACGGTGTATATGATCAGGTAATAAGCGCGCTCGACGGATTCGTGACCGTTGAATTCTCTGGCATCGAAGCCAACCCAGAGTTCGAAACCCTCGAAAAAGCAGTCAAACTCGTCACCGAGCAGAAACTTGATTTCATTCTCGCGGTCGGCGGCGGGTCAGTAATCGATGGCTGTAAGTTCATCGCCGCTGCCGCTCACTATGACGGCAATCACTGGGACATCCTAACCGGTAAACATCGCGTTCGAAAAGCAATCCCACTCGCATCTGTTCTCACGCTCCCCGCGACAGGCTCTGAATCAAACGGCAACTCGGTCGTCACCCGGAAGGCCACTGGCGAAAAGCGTGCGTTCGCGTCTCCGCATGTTCTGCCGATCTTCTCGGTTCTAGATCCCGACACGATGAAAACGCTGCCAGAGCGCCAACTCAAGAACGGTCTGGTCGATGCGTTCATTCACGTCTGCGAGCAATATCTGACCTACCCCGCTGGCAACTTGGTACAGGATGGCTATGCCGAAACCTTGCTTCGTACGCTTGTACAGTTGGGAGAGAGCTATCCGGATCGCGATTCAGATGAGTGGCGCGCAAATCTCATGTATGCGGCCAACCAGGCCTCAATGGGTTGATCGCTTGCGGCGTGCCGCAAGATTGGGCCACCCACCAGATCGGTCACGAGCTGACGGCTTCTTTCGGTATCGACCACGCACGAACCCTCTCCATCATCCAGCCAAGCCTGCTACGCAACCAGATCGAACCAAAGCGCGCCAAACTGGAGCAGATGGGACGCACAGTCTTCGCCCTTCCTCCATCTAAGGATTTGGCCGATAAGACCGTCGATGCCATCGAAGCGTTCTACCAGAAACTGGGCATGCCGGTACGCCTGTCTGAGGTAAACATCACCGATCAAAGCGATGTTGATGCTCTCCTACAAACCATCGAAAGCCGCGACTTCCTGAAAGCCATCGGCGAGCACGGCGAGATCACACCAGAGACAATCAAGGATATCGTGCATTCCGCACGTTAATCCCAAAATCAAAAAGCCCGCCGCGCACTGGCGGGCTTTTTTGTGCATACAGCCTACACCCGGTGAAATCTCAAGTGACAAGCATATCTCGCAGCCACTACCCATTGTGAGATATCAGGTAGTTCGTATTGTAAGTCCAAGAACGCTGTTCAAAAATAATGAGGGAGAACGGGTATGTTGCAGCTGTCCGATACTCAAACCAAGAATGCCCTACCCTTCGGCCCGCTGGTAGAAGCCCTACGCACCATGTTCAGGGAAGGCTGCGAAATGCCGGTACGCCACCACCACACTATGGCGGTGCCGAACAAAGCTGATGCCACATTGTTGCTTATGCCAGCCTGGCAATCCGGCTCCTACTTCGGCGTCAAGCTGGCAAGCGTCTTTCCCAGCAACGCAGACGTGGGAGAACCAGCCGTCTCCGCCACATACCTGCTTTCCCACGGTACAAACGGAACCCCGCTGGCACTGATCGACGGCGGTGAACTAACAGCGCGCAGGACAGCTGCTGCCTCCGCGCTTGCCGCCGATTACCTTGCTCGCAAAGATGCAAGCGTCCTAACCATGGTTGGCACCGGCCGCCTCTCTGCCAATCTCATCGAAGCACACTGCACGACAAGACAAATCGAGAAAATCTATCTTTGGGGCCGCAATTTTGAAAAAGCAAAGCAAAAGGCTACCGAGTTGAGCGCAACCCTCGGCTTAAAGATCGAGGCTGAACGATCTCTAGAGACTGCTGTCGGACAAGCACATATCGTTTCTGTTGCAACCTTATCCAACGCACCACTCATCAAAGGAGAGTGGCTCACCGAAGGATGCCATCTGGATCTGGTGGGCGGCTTCACCCCCCACATGCGAGAGGCCGATGACGCAGCAATCTCCCGTTCGCACGTCTTCGTGGACACCCGCAGCGGTGCCATGACAGAAGCCGGTGACCTGACAGTTCCATTAGCAAATGGAACACTGAAACCAGAGGACGTTGTGGCTGACCTGTACGATCTGACACGCGTCCATCATATGGGCAGAACCAGTGACGCGGAGATCACCTTCTTTAAATCAGTGGGCGCAGCTCTTGAGGATCTGGCAGGTGCAATCCTCGCCTATGAAAACTCAAAGGAACTTTTGAGCGCCTAAAGATCCGGATACACCCCAACTATCCATGACAGTGCCGGGCCAAGAAACGCTGCCGCATCTCTGCGGTTCTAAAATGCGTAAAATGTGCCCCGCGCTGCATGGAAACCACCGGCTGATAATGCAGCAGCTCAATTTCTCTTGCTGGAATTGGCCTCAGACTATCCAATACGTACTGCTCCCCCTGAAACTTAACGGAGGTCACCGCATGAACTGCTTGCCTGCGACTGTCCTGAACACAATGAGCCGTAGTGTTTCTTCCGCGTAGCCCAGCGCTAGCAGGCTGAAATACTTGGCAATGGCATAGTCCGCACACTCTCCGTCAGACCCCAAAAGATGCAGCGGTGCACGCCATTCAGTTGAAGGCCCAGCAGAAACAGATTGCGGATTAGATCCAGCACTCTCATTGATGAAAGAATTGAGCAAAGATAGCTGCCGAAGTGATTTGCTTTGCCCAGCCTTGCGAAGAATACGGGACCATGCCTCAACAGGGCCAACACCGCGAACGTCACCAGCCATGCGTTGCTTGAGTTGTTCCAGCTGTTGCTCACACTCTGGCAACACCGACTGCCATTTCCGAAAAGCGCTGTTATTGCCACCGCTGATCTCAACTGAGCCGAATAATCCAAAATTTTCAGAATCTTTTTGCGTACTGGGGCGCGCAAATTTCGCCAAGGAGAATAAACGGCGACGGCGCACCTTATCGGGATAATCAAGCTGCTGGTTCCGCGCTTGCCCTTTGGACATGCTGGAGACGATCCCGGTCAAAAAGGCAGTTTTGACCACCATGCCTATCAAGCCGCGCCGCAGCACCCCATTCTTCCTACGATGCTTGCCCCGGTATTCTGGATGAGCCATATCGCGTTACCGTTCTCTAAGCGCCTCCTCACGCACACGATTAACCGGTTTAAGAATGTAGGAAAGCACACTCTTTTCTCCGGTAAAAATATCGACGGAGGCGACCATCCCCGGTAGAATAGGGAGTTTCTTGTTGCCACTTTCTAACTCCGCACGCTTGGTTCTGACGATTACAGAGTAAAACTGCTCGTGAGTAATTTCATCGTAAACAGTGTCTGTAGAAATTCCTTCAACTTTCCCCTCCAGCCCACCATAAACTGAAAAGTCATAGGCTCTCAATTTCACAAGGCTGACTGCCCTTGATGGATATAGGCAATGTCCTGCGGTTTTACCCTCGCCTCCACCCGTAAATTGCCCTCAACCGGCGCGATGGTCACAAGCTGGTGTACAGGCGGCGCCACATCACCAACCCTACTGGAATTAACTGCAACAACGATCCCATCAATAGGAGCACGGATCACTGCGTGATCAACCGTGTCACCTGCAAGCTTGGAGGCCACGGCAATAGTATCAAGCTGCGCCTGAACCTCGCTCAGTTTTGTACGTGCTGCCTGCCGAAAGTCGGCATAAAGGCTCTCAATCTCCTGCTCCGCTTCCTCAACAGCCGCTTCTAAGCGCCCCTCCGCCACCTGAAGCGTATTGATCTGCCCCTCAAGGTCACCGATCTCCCGCTGTAGCTTCAGCATATCAGTTCGCGGGATAATCTGCTTCTCCGCAAGAGGGGCTTTCATATCCCGCTCTTCGTTGGCAAGTTGTAGCAGATCAATAAGCTTACGCTTCTGGCTCCGGGAGGCTTCCAGCTCCGCAATGCGCTGCGCAACACGTGACTGCTTGATCGCGACCTGCTCCCTCAACCCTCCCAAACTGACTTGAAACAACGAAAGCTCAGCTGCGACAACCTGTGAGGCTTGTTCCTGATACTGAGCAGTGTAGGTCAGCTCCTCACCACGCTCTGGCCAGACGGACTGGAACTCAAGACGCTCCCGTGCAATCTCCAGTGCCAGCTGCTTTGCGATCAATTCCCCCAGATTAGAGGAGAACCCGGTATCATCAAGCCGGATGAGCACATCCCCCTTACTAACCAGATCACCTCTCTTGACCAGAACCTCCTTAACAACGCCTCCTTCTGGACTGTGAAGGACCTGTACCTTCGCAGAGGGAACAATCCGCCCATCCCCGCGTGCCACTTCTTCCAACTGAGTCACGCTCGCCCAAATAAGAAAGGCAATCAAAAGCAATCCAATCAGGACAATCACAAGCCGCACACGTGTAATTACCGCATGTTCCAGCCACAAAGACACCTGCACAGCACCGCGAGGAAAGTGGTGCGGCTCAGGACCAGCGCCGGGCCGCTTTCGCACCAGCTCCTTCGTTTTCCGCACCAGCTCCTTCGATTTTTGCTTCAGCGGCTTCATCTCTATCAGGCGCAAACAGGATCCCCCTAGAAACTCCCCAACAAGTTCCAGAGGCACGCGGCCAACCGGAATCAAGCTATCCTTACCAAAGGTAACCCTCCTTGGTTTTTCTGAATACTACAGGGATTTATTGCGGAGATTTGCAGGTTGGAAGTGACAGAGACGGTAGAGCCAAAAGAACAGAAGGAAGAAACGCCACCCTCCCAACAAAAGGAGGCATCGGAGACGGCTGACGCATCTGCTCCGACTGAAAAAGAAGAACCGATCCTTGAGACCACAGCACCTGATACAGAACCACCTGACAACAAGAAAACCAAATCCCCCACTAAACCCAAGCCCCCATTCGACAAGGTAACCCCAAACACTCAGCCTACAAATGGGACCGACATCGACTCCTTGCGCGGTGCTTGGAGATTCTGCTGGTTCAATACAACATGTCAGCAAATTCTGAGAACCTGATAGCTGGTCTGCCCTTGGAGGATGGCAGGCTCACAGATGACTTGTTGCAAAGAGCGTTGCAGCGGGCAGGCTTTTCGACCAAGTCATTCCATCAAAACCTATCAGACCTCTCCTCCCTTCTCTTTCCAGCAGTCCTCCTGCTGAAATCTGGAGGGGCACTGGTCGTTCTTGAAAGATACGACGAGCAATCCTACGCAGTTGCTCTACCCCATGCGGACGGTGGAGCCGTTCTTGCAAAACTTGCGGAACTTCAGGAACTGTGCAGCGGCAAAGTGATTGTCGCAAAACCATTTTACAAGCCCAGAACAGCACAAGAACCAGAAACAGCAACCGATAACGCCCACTGGTTCTTTGGCAGCATCAAAGCCGTCGCCCGCGACTATGCCTTTGTTGCGCTTGCAGCAGCCTTCATCAATCTGCTTGCACTGGCCACACCGCTTTTCGCCATGAACGTCTTTGACAAGGTTTTAACCAACTCTGCGTTTCCCACCCTCTGGTACTCACCATCGGCGTCATTGGTGCACTGGTGTTTGAGCTTCTCTTAAAGTCGCTCCGCGCCTCACTCATTTACTTTGCAGCAAACGCGCTGATATGATCATCTCCTCCAGATTGTTCGATCAGGCCTTGCACCTGAAAATGTCGCACCGCCCAAGAAGCACATCCGGTTTCCTCAATGATATGCGCGAGTTCGATACCATTCGCGAGTTCATCACATCAGGAACGATCGCCGCCATCACCGACCTCGCCTTCCTGGGAGTTTTCCTCGGTCTGATCTGGTACATCGGCGGCCCCATGGTCCACCCACTCCTTGTTGCAACCACAGGCACCATCACAATTGGCGCACTCATACAGCTCCCTTTGAAGAAAGCTGTCGAAACCACCATTACTGACGCCTCTCTGCGCAATAAGCTGATGGTGGAAAGCCTCTATGGGCTGGAAACAATAAAACTCCAACGCGCAGAAGGCCAACAGCTGAACAAATGGGAGACCACAACCGCCTCCGCAGCCTCAGCACAAAACAAAGTCCGGTCGCTAGCCTCTTGGGCCACCAATCTCAACAGCTTCATACAGCAGCTGACCACCATCGCGCTCTTGGTGACTGGTGCCTACCTGTTTTCAGAAAAACTGATCTCAATAGGTGGGATCGTCGCGTGCATCATTTTGGGCACACGAGCTGTTGCCCCTCTCGCAACGCTCACCAGTTTTCTTGACCATTTTCAGCAGGCCAAAGCCGCCTACAAACGGCTGGATACCATCAATCAGCTTCCAAGAGAGCAGCCCTGGGCTTCCCGGCACCTGAGCAAAACCATAGATGACGGGCAGATCACCCTGAAAAATATGAGCTTCACCTACCCTCATGCAGCAGAACCAGCATTGCGAAACCTGAACCTCTCCATCTCCGCAGGAGAGCGCATTGCCATTTTGGGGCCAGTCGGCTCCGGAAAATCCACACTGGGACGAATCCTGACCGGCCTTTATGCGCCGAGGCTGGCAGCTACTCCATTGATAATCTGGACCATCAGCAATTCGCGCCGACAGAACTGAGAAGGTCTATCAGCTACATCGGGCAGGATGCCGCCCTGTTTTCCGGCTCCATCAGGGACAACATTAAATTGGGACGGCCTGAAGCATCAGATGCGGAACTGGTCAAGGCCTCTGAACTCTCCGGAGCACTGGCGTTTATCGACTCCCATCCCCACGGGTTTGCCCGATTGATTGAAGAAGGTGGACGAGACCTTTCCTGCGGACAAAGGCAAAAGCTGATCCTTGCCAGAGCGTTCATGAGTTCGCCCAAAATCCTTTATCTGGATGAACCAACAGGGATGATGGACAGCCAAAGCGAACAGCAATTCATCAACGCATTATCATCTGCAATCAAGCCACAGCAAACTTTGATAATTGCCACACACCGTACGGCACCGCTTGCTCTGGTCGACAGGCTTATCATTCTCGACAAAGGCCGCATTCTCGCCGATGGGCCCAAGGACAAAGTCATCCATCTTCTAACAAAACGAACTGGATGATCTAAAAAGCTAGTATTCCCGCATATACTCGCGAAAACACAGACAGCGGTTGACCGCTTCATCATCCCACTCCGACGCTTTCATATACCCAATAGCAACCCCGCACCAATCACGGGCCTCCAAAGCCCAGTTAAACCGTAGCTGGTCAATACTGCTTTGCTGTGCAGAGACCACCACCGTGTTTGCTTCCTCAAAATAATCGTGCACGCGAACGGAGATTTCTTTATGCAGCTCCTCAGGGTGCTGAAGGTTGAAATTGTAACAGACCCCGCCACGAAAATAGTCTTGGGAAACAACTGAAGGATCGGCACTCTTCGCCTCAGACCCCCAGAGAAAAAAACACAGTAAAACCACTCACAATGAGAAGAGCCAGATCACCAGCTAGCTTCATAATCCTCCAGTTTCTCATCATCCTCCCCTCATAGTTTTGGCTTAGGTTTGGCAACAGGCGTCCCACGCACCCACCGGGCAGTGACACCCGGCAAAGCTTTGCCCGGCAACCAGTCATCAGTTTCTTTGTCATCCCGCACTTTGCGATAGCCAGCTTCTGCCTGAGACGGGGGCTGAACATCAAACGCGTCCAGCAGCCCACCCATGGCAGCAAGCAACCGATAATTGGCAAACGCCTGCGCATAACGCGCCGATATCTCGCTAACTTCCGTAAAGAAGACAGTGTTCTGCGTGTTCAAAACATCTAAAAGCGTCCGCTGCCCAATCGTGAACTGACTTTCATAAGAAACCAGAAGCTGCTGAGAGGCTGAAAGTTGCTTTTTGATGATCGCCAACTGCTTGGACAGCTCCACTCGCCGGATCCAGGACGCCCGTGTTTCCCGCTCAACCTCGCGATAGGCACGCGCTGACCTCATCCGCGCCTCGCCCGCCCTCTCGACCTGCTCTGCCCGCCTGTTTTTTGTAATATTGCCGTTAAAGAGATTCCACCGCATCACAACCAGTGCCGCAGCCTGATTGTTCACACCCGGAAACCCATTGAGGTTTTCGCCGAGACGGGAAGACACCTCCAGATCAAATCTTGGATAATAGCCCGCTTCCGCAATCTTGATCTCTGCATTTGCCGCATCAATATCAGCATTGCGTGAGGCAAGCAGCGGATTGTTACGCCGCGCAACATTCAAAACGTCTGCAAGCGTGCCGGGAATGCGCGGCGAGACACTGGGAACACCACCCAGATGTCCAACAGGTTTACCAACCACCTCAATGAAAATGGCTTGCGCCAGTTCCAGCTCTTCAACAGCCTCTTCCAGTGCGAGCCGCGCCGCAAAAACCCGTTCACTGGCCTGCTGCACATCGGCAACCGAAACAACACCGCGGGACAAGCCTGCACGCATATCCGATGCAACTTTGTTGTGATAGGCAATGTTGCGTTTTGCTGACTGCTGGATCTCCGACAAGCGGGCAACTTCCACATAAGCCCGCACAGCACTGAGCCCAATCAACTCGGACCGCTCCCAAACCCTGAAAGAAGTGGCATCCAGCCGCGCCCTTTGCCGCTCTATCTCATAAGTCGTCGCAAAACCATCAAAGATCTTCTGCCGCCCATAGGCCCTGACCTCATAGGGACCAAAAAAAGAACTGGCCCCGCTCACGGGTGAAGCTTCGGTCCGCCCATTCTGTTCCCCCACGGAATTCAAGATCAAGACGCGGCAACCACTCGCCTTTGGCCTGTTTCAGCTCAAAGCCAATCGCATTGCGATCAAACACCGCTTCACCAATTTCCGGATTGCTATAGACGGTAAGATTCACTGCGTCTCGAAGAGACATACCGTAACCTGCTCCGCAAAACAGATTCACGGCGGCAACGCCAAGAATGAGAGGCGCCAACAACTTCATACAAACGCCCTCTACGCAATACTAGAGACAACTGGGCAACAGAAGTTATAATTTACCTGTTTTTAATAAAATGTCATTCCTCACGCACTTAAGTGTAATAAACATCAATAACCAGAAAAGTAATACCAACTCAAATTCAATAGACACATCACAGACACTAGTCACTTATACGCACTGCGCAATACATATATTTAAAATCTCAATCCTTCTTAGGTTGTAAATCTACCGATCAACCTTCACCACACTATTTTAACTTGAGAAAACTGCGTAAACACACTGTCCATTCTAAGTTTTGAGGGTTATTTCCACCTATCCAGAGGCACCCAGAGCAGCAATCAGGACGCAAACAGAACCAATTGCTAGTCGTAGCCAACTGACTCATCAGGAAAAGAAAAGGCCCCGGAAGTTTCACTTCCGGGGCCAAAATCACTTAGCTACAAAAGACCGCAACTCCGGCCATTCGATCAGGCTCTACCAACCAGAAGGGACCCCGTTTCCGACCGCCCAGAGCTTGCGCGTAGGACCGAACTGCTCAGGGTCATCAGCTTTGAAGCCTAAGCCG
>BAXV01000027.1 GCA_001310715.1 Pseudovibrio sp. JCM 19062 | reverse complement strand
GCTATTGAAAGAATGGTGCTGCCGGAGAGATTTGAACTCTCGACCTCTCCCTTACCAAGGGAGTGCTCTACCCCTGAGCTACGGCAGCATCGCATAAATCTGAAGCACATAAGTGCTTCCAATGTCTTTCAAACCAGCGTTCTTTGCAACGAGGTAAGTGCTCCGTGGGCGCTGCCCTCGGAACGAGGAGGCTTATGTCATAACCTTTTTAAACCTGCAAGGGGTTTTAGCGGCAGTTCTGTGGAAACTGAATAACACTGCGAAATGAGAGTATTGCCATGGACTTGTAGTATATCGAGGGACTTGGCTTCATTCCCTTCCTCGTGTAGGTGTTGGCCATGACAGATTCAAAGAAAACCGAAAGTGTAGATAAGACCTCGAAGTCTGCGTCGACGACGAAAAACGATCCCAAAGCAGATCGTCTGGCAGAAGCTTTACGCGCAAACCTGCGCCGCAGAAAGCAGGCTGCTAAGAAAAACGCCGGGGACGACTAGTGGGGGCTGCTGTGCGGGCTGTGGCGAGCAACAGGCTGCGTTAAGCAAAAATCTAGCATTTTTCGCTAAATTAGATAGATATGAAAAAAATCGCTGGAAGCTGAAAGGCTTGAGTGAGAGAAGACACTGCAGCGCTGATAGATCCCGCTAACTAAGAAATATACGTAGGATCTATTGGGGAAAACTGATGGGGACGAGACTGGGCAGGGCCACTGCCTTGCTTATGCCATAGCCCTAATGTTAGTGGGCACCGTCAATTCTTCAATAAATTGTATTTCCCGCTGCGGGCTTGATTGGGGTTATAAGAAATATGGACAAAATTCGTATTGTCGGTGGTAATCAGCTGAATGGTGTTATTCCGATTTCAGGCGCGAAGAATGCTGCGCTGCCTTTGATGATCGCGTCATTGCTTTGTGATGATACACTGACCCTTGAGAATGTTCCCCGACTGCGTGATGTCGCTCTTCTCACCCAGATTCTTTCAAACCATGGCGTTGATTACTCCGTCGATGGCAAACGCGCTGGTCAGGATACAATGACCGGCCAGACCATTCACCTGAATGCGAGCAATATCGTTGACACCACCGCTCCCTATGAGCTGGTCTCCAAGATGCGCGCAAGCTTCTGGGTCATCGGTCCATTGCTGGCACGCATGCACACGGCGCGTGTTTCTCTGCCGGGTGGCTGTGCAATTGGTACACGTCCGGTGGACTTCTTCATTGATGGGCTGAAGGCCTGGGTGCCGATATCGAGATGGACCGCGGTTATGTTCAGGCCGACGCAAGGGTGGTCTTAAAGGCGGACGTGTTGTCTTTCCGCATGTGTCTGTTGGTGCAACCCATACAGTCATGATGGCGGCCACTTTGGCAAAGGGCGAGAGCGTTATTGAAAATGCCGCGCAGGAACCGGAAGTCACTGATCTTGCAAACTGCCTCATTGGCATGGGTGCAAAGATCGAAGGCGCTGGCACCGACACCATCCGTATTCAGGGTGTGGAGAGCTTGGCGCACATCGCCATCCGGTAATTCCTGACCGCATCGAAACCGGCACCTACGCAATGGCGGTTGCTATGACCGGTGGGGAAGTCACGTTGGAAGGTGCACGCGGTGATCTGCTTGACAGCGCGCTGGATATCCTCCGCCAGACCGGTACGGAAATCACCGAAACCAATATGGGCCTCAAAGTCAGCCGCAATGGTGCCGGTATCAATCCGGTCGACATTTCGACTGAGCCATTCCCGGGCTTCCCGACAGACTTGCAGGCGCAGTTCATGGCACTCATGACCCGCTCCAAGGGTGTCAGCAAGATCACCGAGAACATCTTTGAAAACCGCTTCATGCACGTTCAGGAACTGGCCCGCCTCGGCGCCAAGATTACCTTGGATGGTCAGATCGCATCCGTTGAGGGCGTTGAAACCTTGCGTGGCGCTCAGGTGATGGCAACAGACCTTCGAGCCTCCGTTTCTCTCGTCATTGCTGGTCTGGCTGCAGAAGGTGAAACCACCGTCAGTCGTGTTTATCACCTTGATCGCGGTTTTGAGCGGCTGGAAGATAAACTTTCCCGCTGCGGCGCGGTGATTGAGCGCATCTCTGCCTGATAAACAGTGAACTAACTGTCTGAACCCGGACTGTTTTTCAGGCCGGGTTTTTTTCATGGATTTTTTTCGCAACGAAACTGCAGCGTATCCCCGTGCTTGAAATCCCATGTGTTCATTCATAGATATTTTTCTATAAATTGTTGTAATAGGAAGTCTGTCCCGCGCGTATCTACGATGTGCGGGACAAATAATTCTGCAAGGGACCAATATGGAACAGGTAAAACCAATGAAGCTGATGGCGCTGGATAAGGAAGATTTGCAGATCATCTCTTCCATGATTCAGGACAGCGTTCTGAAGCTCGCGGATATCAAGTACTTACCTGCCGAGCGTCGTCTGGTTCTGACAATGAACCGATACCTTTGGGAAACAGACGCCAGCAACCAGAAACAAAGAATGCGTGCCCGTTCTGTTCTGTCCATCTCGCGGGTAGATGCAGTTAAAGCGCAAAAAAAATCAATCAATCAAACAAGGACATGGTCCTGTCTCTGCTTTGTGTACTGTTTGAAGAGACAAATGCACCAGCAGGTCAGTTGAAGCTTGAGTTTTCCGGTGGGGCTGTTATTGCAGCAAATATCGAGTGCATCGAAGCGCAGCTGGCAGATCTGGGCGCTGTTTGGGAAACCGATAACAGACCCGAACATCATCTGGAAGGCTAATTGGAAAGCGCGGTATAGTTTCGTAAAATACCCGTACAACCTGAAGGCTTGGATCCTCTATCGAATAATCTAACATAATCTCGGGAAGGACTTTTCCGGGAAATAAAATAAATTGGGAATGATAACGTGGCGATAAAGCTCTCCTCAAAGTCTGAAGGTTTCGAAGACGAAATTCGTGCCCTGCTTGGAAGCAAGCGGGAAACTTCAGAGGACGTGGACCATATCGTGCGCGACATTCTGCGGGATGTCGAAACGCGCGGGGATGCTGCCGTGCTCGATTACACCAATAAATTTGACCGCATGTCGGCCAAGTCTATGGGCGAGCTCAAGGTAACTGAAGCCGAGATAGATGCAGCTGTTGCTCAGATTCCGGCAAATACACTGGAAGCACTGCAGCTTGCCCATGACCGGATTCGTTCTCACCACCAAAAGCAGCTGCCGGAAAGCTACACCTACAAAGACGCAATCGGCGTAGAACTGGGTGCGATCTGGACCGCCGTTGAAGCCGTCGGTGTTTACGTCCCCGGTGGTCTTGCCAGTTATCCGTCCTCCGTTTTGATGAATGTCGTCCCTGCAAAAGTCGCGGGTGTAGAGCGGATCGTGATGGTTGTTCCGAGCCCGGACAATGTGCTCAACCCGCTCGTACTTGCTGCTGCCAAAATGGCTGGCGTCTCTGAGATTTACCGTATCGGTGGTGCTCAGGCTATTGGCGCACTCGCTTACGGCACTGAGACAATTGCGCCAGTTTCCAAAATCGTCGGCCCCGGTAATGCATTCGTTTCCGCCGCAAAGCGCCGCGTGTTCGGAACCGTCGGCATTGATATGATCGCTGGTCCCTCCGAAATCCTTGTTGTCGCTGACAAAAACAACAGTCCGGACTGGGTTGCTGTCGATTTGCTCTCTCAGGCAGAGCACGATCCGGTCGCCCAATCCATCCTCATCACGGACAGTGAAGAACTGGCTAGTGCCGTTGAAGAGGCAGTCGAGCGCCAGCTCACCACACTGCCACGAGCCGATGTGGCCCGTCAGAGCTGGAATGACTTCGGCGCGATCATTACAGTCGATAATCTCGATGAGGCAATGGTGCTCTCTAACCGTTTCGCACCGGAACACCTTGAGCTTTGTGTTGATGACCCTGACGCACTGCTGCCGAAAATGAGAAACGCTGGTGCCGTCTTTGTGGGCCGTTATACACCAGAGGCAATCGGCGACTATGTGGGCGGCTCCAACCACGTGCTGCCAACAGCTCGCTCTGCTCGGTTTTCCTCAGGTCTGTCAACGCTGGAATTTGTAAAAAGAACCTCGCTCTTGCGCTGTAACCCGGAAAATCTGGCGCAGATCGGTCCGGCAGCTGTCACTTTGGCAGAAGTGGAAGGCTTACAGGCCCACGGCCGTTCGGTATCCATTCGCTTAAATCACTAACCAACTGACCCAGTAGGGAAAAGATCGTTCGATGAATAAGGAAGTCCCTGTAAACGAAGAGCAGAGACAAAAAGAAGGAGAGCGCCTCTTTGAGGTGGTCCTTGATCCTGATTCTATTATCCGCGCCGACAAAGACGTTGAGCGGGAGCGGAAGATTGCTATCTTTGATCTGGTAGAAGAAAACATGTTTTCTCCGGTCGGGCCCGATCAGGGCCCGTACCGACTGGATCTGGCTATGATCAAGCGCAAGCTTGTACTGGGAGTTCGGGATGAAATGGGAAGTGAAATCGCAACCCATATCCTCTCTCTGACCCCTTTCCGGAAGATTATCAAAGATTACTTCATGATTTGCGAGAGCTACTACGATGCAATTCGAAGTGCCTCTCCCAAACAAATTGAAGCGATCGATATGGGGCGTCGCGGACTGCATGACGACGGCGCCTGCATATTGGAAGAACGCCTGAAAGGGAAAATCACCATCGACCACCAAACCGCTCGCCGCCTGTTTACGCTCATTTGCGCTTTGCAACATCGGGGGTAGACATGGCCGAGTTTATGTCACGGCCCAATTCCATTCTGTTTATCTGCAGAATGAACGCGGTTCGCTCCCCGATGGCAGAGGGTTTGACCAATCTGCTCTTTCCCAAACAGGTCTATACGCGCTCCTGCGGTGTTTTTGCAGGTGAACGCGACCCCTTTGTTGATTCTGTCATGGAGGAGCTTGGGGTAGATCTGGGCAATCACCAGCCCAAAACCTTTGAGGATTTGGCGGAGGATGGGTTCGATCTGGTTGTAACGCTTGCCCCGGAAGCCCACCATATGGCATTGGAGCAAACACGCACCCAACACGTAGATGTCGAATATTGGCCGACAATTGATCCTACAGTGGCAACAGGCAGCCGTTCGCAGATTATGGATGCCTACAGAATGGTCCGTGATACACTGAAGCGAAAAATCGAACAACGCATGCAATAAGCTGCTGAAAATGCTCTCTCCGTAGTTTCAGTGTATGTTTTCCACCCTAAAACAAGGAATATGCGGTAAAACTCGTCAAACAGCCCTCCAAGAAGTGGTGGAAGCCTGTTCACATTTGGCGAGTTATCCGGTAGGTTCCGCGAAAATTCCATTTAACAAATCAGGAATCCTAATGGCTAAAGAAGAAATGCTGGAGTTTCCAGGCGTCGTCGTCGAACTCCTTCCTAATGCGACTTTTCGTGTGAAACTTGAAAATGATCACGAAATCATCGCTCACACTGCTGGTCGTATGCGTAAGAACCGTATTCGTGTTCTGGCTGGCGATAAAGTGCTCGTGGAAATGACACCATATGACCTGACGAAGGGTCGTATCACTTATCGTTACAAATAAACGATCCACTGAGCGCGGGTTCAAAACGACGAACCTGCCTTAGTTGTACTCTGGTCTGAAATTCTATCGGGGAACTGGCAAAATGACCAAAGAACTGCCGCTGGTATTGGCCTCCGGGTCACCACGTCGTCTGGCGTTACTTCAGCAGATTGGTATTGAACCGGACTTCCTCTTGCCAGCAGACATTGATGAGACGCCGGTGCGTGGGGAAAGCCCGCGTGCACTGGCGCAAAGACTTGCTCGCGGTAAAGCTGCCGCCGCACGTGTTCTGATCGACAGGGATGATGATAAAGCAAATGCCATCATCCTGGGGTCGGATACGGTTGTTGCAGTGGGCCGCCGTGTTTTGCCCAAAGCTGAAAGTAAGGAGCAGGCCAGTGTTTGCCTTCAGCTTCTCTCCGGGCGTATGCACAAGGTCTATACCGGCGTTTGCGTGAACATGCCTGACGGTGTGGTCCGCACAAAGCTGGTTGAAACCCGCGTCCGTTTCCGTCGCCTGTCCTCTCATGACACGGAGAAGTACCTCGCGTCGGGCGAGTGGCGCGGCAAAGCAGGCGGATATGCCATTCAGGGGCTCGCTGGCGCGTTTATAGCGCGCGTGATTGGGTCATACCCAAGCGTGGTCGGTTTGCCGCTCCTGGAGACTGCTAGCCTCCTGCAATCCGCAGGCTACCCAGTGCAAAAGACTTGGGATGAAGACGCCGTGCCAGCTGCCTGAGGTTTCGGCTGCTATCGTGCAAATCCACCAACGGTTTGCAGGTACCGTGGAGACAAGCTGGCAAGCGCGTCGCGTAGTTCTTGTGTTGGCTTACCGTAAACAGTCATTCCTGTTGGATGCAGCGTGTCCATGAACTGTTTGGCATAGGTGCTTGAGAACCATGCCATATGCAGGATGGCTGCGTCGCTACTCTCGAAACTTGCAAAAATCTCGCTCGATTGCCCGTCTTCACTAAGGTACCACACATACGCCGTCGTTCCGCCCTGCATCTGTTGCACGGCTTTCGCCATCTCGACCATCAGGTCTTCAAAGACCTTGGGTTGAGTGGTCACCAGGCGCGATGTGAGGATCCAGGAAACTTCATTGTTCATTATTCGCTACCCTAGCTTGCAAGATCGACTAAAACCCATCGTGAACTCCAGGCATCCTCGTAGAAGTGTTTGTTCTCCGAATTATCTGACCCCCAAGAGTGCTTAGCCCCAAGATGTTGTCTGAGTAATCTTAGTACGAACTTTATGCGCTGCAAAGTTGTTTGCACCCAAACTGATTAACATCGTAGATTTAGGAAATAATTTCTACGTGTGAAGTAGCGGGACTACGCTCCGGACCCAAAATCATGCAGATCCAAAATTGATCTGACATTATGACTTGAAGTCCCGTAGGTTTCTGGCTAGAGGCACAGATAAATACTCTGCTGTGCCGGACAGAAAACCGTCATATCCGCCAAGGATCGAAACCAGCTGTTGAGAGATGCCATGACGAAGCCATCAACCAAGTCGGCCAAGTGCCCGATCTGCAATAAACCAACGCAAGAGGCAACAAAGCCGTTTTGCTCAGTCAGGTGTAGGCAAGTGGATCTCAATAAATGGTTGAGTGGCAGCTACTCCGTGCCAGCCGTTGAGGAAGAATTCTCCGAAACTGATATGTCAGACCTAGAGAATCCACGTAATATGCATTGAGCATTTGGGGATAAATATTTCGAGAAATTGAAGATTTTACGAATAATTTTCACTAAATTGGCATAACTTTCAGTCCCCGGATTATTGAGCCAACAATTTGATATATTAATGGAAATATCAATAATCCAACCTCTTGAAACAGAGGGTAAAACGGGTCGCGACAAAAAAGTCAGGCTCTGAATTTTTTTTCAAATAGGTACTAATTTTTATCGAGTTTAGTCTTGTGCCTGTCCCCGTTATGGGCAATTGTACCGAGCGTGTTATTGGGAGGTTTGCGCGGATAAAGAGATTATCGCGTAGCCGTCTCGTTAAATTGCTTGGGGCAATTGGATAAGGGCAAGACCTATGAAAAAGCATCTCTTGGGCGCATCTGCGCTATTGCTGTCTTTGGGCGTTTCCGCGCCGGCTATGGCAGATTTTAATCTGACCATTTTGCACACGAATGATTTCCATTCCCGCATCGAGCCAATCAACAAATATGACTCGAATTGTTCCGCAAAGGATGATGCTGCAGGCAAGTGTTTGGGTGGCACTGCCCGTTTGATAACAGCAGTCGAAGAGCGCCGCGCAGCAGCAGAAAACTCTATCCTCGTGGACGGTGGTGACCAGTTCCAAGGTTCCCTGTTCTACACTTACTACAAGGGTAAAGCTGCAGCAGAATTCATGAACGCTCTTGGTTACGACGCAATGACCGTCGGCAACCACGAATTCGACGATGGCCCGGAAGTTCTGCGTGGCTTCATGGATGCGGTTGAATTCCCTGTTCTGCTCGCAAACGCTGACGTTTCCAAAGAAGCGAAACTCGTTGACGTTTTGATGCCAACAACAATTATTGAGCGCGGCGGCGAGAAAATCGGCCTCATCGGCCTGACACCAGATGACACCGGTGATCTGGCTAGCCAGGTGAGAACGTTAAGTTCTTCGACCCAATCCAGGCAGCAACAACTCAGGTTGCAAAGCTGCAGGCTGAAGGCGTGAACAAGATCGTTATCCTGTCTCACTCTGGTTACGACGTTGACAAAAAAGTTGCAGCGGCTGTTTCAGGTATCGACGTGATCGTTGGTGGTCACACCAACACCTACCTGTCCAACACCTCTGACCGCGCTGAAGGTCCTTACCCAACTTGGGTTGCAGGTCCGGACGGAAAGAAAACTGCAATCGTCTCTGCATACGCTTACGGCAAGTTCCTCGGCGAGCTGAACGTAAAGTTTGACGACAACGGTGACGTGATCGAAGCAGCTGGTGAGCCAATCATCATGGACGCGAAGATCGCTGAAAACGATGAAATCAAAGCACGTATCGCTGAGCTGGCTGGTCCACTTGACGAGATCCGCACCGAAATTATCGGCGCAACCTCAGCTCCAGTTGATGGTGACCGCAAGTCCTGCCGCGCACGTGAGTGTGAGATGGGTGTTCTCGTAGCAGACGCTATGCTTGCAGCAACCAAAGATCAGGGCGTTGAAATCGCAATCACCAACGGTGGTGGTCTGCGCGCTTCTATCGACGCTGGCGAAGTAACCATGGGCGAAGCTCTGGCAGTTCTTCCTTTCCAGAACACTCTGGCGACCTTTGAGCTTCAGGGTAAGTTCATCAAAGTCGCTCTGGAAACCGGTCTGTCCCAGATCGAAGAAGGCGCTGGCCGCTTCCCACAGGTTGCTGGTCTGAAGTTCACCTTCGACGCTTCCAAACCTGCTGGTGAGCGTGTGGTTGAAGTAACCTTGGCAGACGGTTCTGCAATCGACGCAGAAAAGGTCTACAAGCTTGCAACCAACAACTACGTTCGTAACGGTGGTGACGGTTACAAGATCTTTGCTGCTGAAGGCAAAAACGCATACGACTACGGCCCAGGCCTTGAGTTCGTACTTGCTGACTACCTGAAAGCACAGGGTGGCGCATACCAGCCAAAACTTGACGGTCGCATCACCGATGCAACTGCAAAATAAGCTCACTCTTTTGAGTAAGTGAAGAAGAGCCGGAGGCGGCAGCCTCCGGCTTTTTTAGTATTGTCCGGTGCAGATCAGGCACGCCACCAGAAGCAGTGCGCGTGATTACTCCTTTCAACCAGAGACTTGCACTGGGCTGCATACACCCCTTACAAAGATGCAGCTTTCAAATTTGAAAAGGCGTTGCAACGTGAGCATTCTTGAAACCGAACAAAAACGGCTCCTTGATCGCTTTCACGCGCAAAAACCAATTCGCTCATGGTCCATGATCATCTCAATCTTCGGAGACTGCGTTGCCCCACGCGGCGGCGAACTCTGGATGGGCAACATTACCCAAATCATGCAGATGATTGGCATCAACTCTGGTGTGGTGCGCACAGCCATGTCTCGGCTGGCTTCTGACGGCTGGTTGGAGCGAACCCGCATTGGTCGTAACTCCTTCTATCGCCTCACAAGTATGGGTAAAGAAGCGTTCGGTCAGGCAACGCCGCGGATCTATGCCCGTGGTCCGGCCAGAGGCAATGGACGCTGGATCACAGCGATCCTGACCGAAGGGGACGACAGGTCTGAGCGCCGCGAGCGCTTGATAGGGCAGGGCTATGGCGCTATTGCCCCCAATGTCCTGATCAAACCGTATAGCGGCCAACTATCGCCGCCGCAGTCCTGCGAAAAGATCGTCTACCTACAATCGAGAGCCCCAGCCGACAAGACCGCACAACTGGCACAGCAGGCATGGAACCTTGAAAGCCTACAGCAAGGCTACAGCGAGTTCATCGCGACATATCGTAGCTTCATGATTGCCTTGAGGGCAACGCAGCCAGCGACTTGAACATCTCATCAGAGACGGCGCTGATACTGCGCATCATGCTCATTCATGACCTCAGACGGCTGGTCCTGAAAGACCCGGAGCTGCCGTTGCAAGCCTTGCCGGACTACTGGGCAGGGAGCATCGCCCGCGAACTCGCTGCAAGTATCTACAATACCCTTAGAAATCGCGGCGAGCTTTGGCTTGATTCTAACGCCAAAAATGCTGCAGGCACTCTGCCGCCGCCTGAGCCCGCATTTTTTTGAACGGTTCCAACCTTTGTAATCATTAGCAAATTTAGAACTCTCCTAAAATGGACCATTAAATGTTACGGAAAGTACTTGTGGTAATAGTATTCTGTGACATATTGAAGCGCAGATGAACATTGGTGTGCTCTTGGGAGGGACGTGACCTATGTACACGCAAGCACTGAACAACCCCGCTGTTGAAACCGGTATTGAGGACGAAGAAAAGCTCGCCGCTTTTCAAGCCCGTATTGATCGTGAAGAGAAGATTGAGCCAACGACTGGATGCCAGCGGCCTACCGCAAAACGCTGGTCCGCCAGATCTCTCAACACGCCCATTCCGAAGTAGTCGCATGTTGCCAGAGGGAAACTGGGTTACGCGTGCTCCGTCGTTAAAGCGCAAAGCAATCCTGCTTGCCAAAATTCAGGATGAGGGCGGACACGGCCTCTATCTCTATTCCGCCGCAGAAACGCTGGGTGTTTCCCGCGAAGAACTGGTTGACCAGCTGCTGAGCGGCAAGGCCAAGTACTCTTCCATCTTCAACTACCCAACCCTGAACTGGCCGATGTGGGGGCAGTTGGCTGGCTCGTGGACGGCGCCGCGATCATGAACCAGATCCCGCTCTGCCGCTGCTCTTATGGCCCGTATTCCCGTGCGATGATCCGTATTTGTAAGGAAGAAAGCTTCCACCAGCGTCAGGCTACGATCTGCTCGTTGCATGATGAAGGGCACGCCTGAGCAACGGGAGATGGTTCAGGACGCAGTCAATCGCCTCTGGTGGCCTTCATTGATGATGTTTGGTCCCTCGGACAAAGACAGTAAGCACTCAGCTGATAGCATGAAGTGGAAGATCAAGCGTTTCACCAACGATGAGCTGCGCCAGAAGTTCGTTGACGCCACTGTGCCTCAGGCAAAGGTTCTGGGCATCACATTGCCGGACCCGGATCTCAAATTCAACGAGGAAACAGGGCACTGGGAGCACGGCCAACCGGACTGGGACGAGTTCTACAACACCATTCAAGGCAATGGCATCTGCAACAAGCAGCGGATGAAAGACCGCATCAAGGCCCATGAGGATGGTGCTTGGGTGCGCGAGGCTGCGCAGGCGTATGCTGCAAAGAAATCAGCGGCTTAAGGGAGGGCAGAACATGAGCGAACAAGCAACACCACTTTGGGAAGTATTTATAAGAGCCCGCAACGGTATGTCTCACCGCCATGCTGGCTCAGTCCACGCAGCCGATGCCGAGATGGCATTGCAGGCTGCGCGGGATGTCTACACCCGCCGCGGGGAAGGTCTGTCCATTTGGGTGGTGCCTTCTGCTGCAATCATCGCGAACGATCCGGACGAGAAAGGCGAGATGTTTGAGCCAACAGCCTCAAAGATCTACCGCCACCCGACGTTCTACGAGTTGCCTGATGAAGTCGCGAATATGTAAGGGGGCCATGATGAAAGATCCGGCATTATATACATATTGCATGCGGTTAGCAGATGATTCCGCAATCCTGAGCCAACGACTGGGCGAGTGGTGTGGGCATGCTTCCCACTTGGAAGAAGACATCGCACTCACCAACGTCGCACTTGACTGATCGGCCATGCCCGTGAGCTCTACACCTACGCAGGGCAAATCGAGGGTAAGGGACGCGACGAAGATGCCCTGTGTTTCCATAGGGTTGAACGCGAGTTCACCAATCTTCTATTGGTCGAACAACCCAATGATGACTTTGCCTATGCCATCATGCGTCAGTTCCTCTTCTCCGCGTTCATGCATCCTTTCTGGGAGGCAATGATGAACTCGAAAGACGAACTGCTGGCAGGTTTGGCAGCAAAGGCGGAAAAGGAAGCGGCCTACCATCTGCGCCATTCTGCGGAGTGGGTGATCCGTCTTGGCGATGGTACCGAGGAAAGCCACAACCGCATCAATGATGCGCTGGAGTTCCTTTGGATGTACACCGGCGAAATGTTCGAGTGTGACGACGTTGTATCCGCACTGGTTGCCAAGGAAGTCGCTATAGACCTATGTCCATCAAACACTTATGGGATGAGACGGTGAACACGGTATTTGCCCGCGCCAATCTGGAACGGCCAACTGAAAGCTGGATGCAGACCGGTGGCCGTAAGGGTGAGCACAGCGAGCATCTGGGGCATATCCTTTCCCCAATGCAGTACCTGCAGCGTTCGTTCCCGCAAGCGCAGTGGTGATCGGGAGCTAACCTATGGCAGTTGCAGCGAAAAATCTGAGAACTGAGTTGGACCAAAGGGCGTGGGATTCGGTCTGTGATGTGCCGGACCCAGAGGTGCCTGTGCTCACAATCGAGGACCTTGGCGTTCTGCGCGATGTACATGTGCGCGAGGATGGCTGTGTGGAGGTGACCATCACACCAACCTACACCGGTTGCCCCGCCATGAGCATGTTTGCCTTTGATATTGAAGCAGCTCTGCTCAACGCTGGTTTTGACAAGGTTGAGATCAAAACCGTCCTCACTCCAGCTTGGACCACCGATTGGCTCTCAGAAAAAGCGCGTGAAAAGCTAAGGGTTTACGGCATTGCTCCACCCAACGGCAAGGCCTCGCGTCGCGCCTTGTTCGGGAGGATAAAGCCACTGCCCAAAGTGCAGCTCTGCCAACACCAGCCGTATTTCCGAGTTTGGCTCAACCGCTTGCAAGGCGCTGTACCGCTGCAACGATTGTTCTGAGCCGTTTGATTATTTCAAGTGCATCTGACCCGTTCAGATGTGAGGGAGGAAACCATGTCGCCACGGTTTCATAGATTGAAGATCAAGTCAGTCCATCAGGAAACGGAGGAGGCGGTCTCCATCGCCTTTGAGATTCCTGAGGACTGAAGGAAGATTATTCTTTTATTCCAGGGCAGTATCTCACCCTGCGCGAGTTCATAAACGGCGAAGATACGCGCCGTTCCTACTCTATTTGCTCTTCGCCCAAGGACGATGACATTCGCGTTGCCATCAAGAAAGTGGAGGCGGTCGCTTCTCCAGCTTTGCTCTGGGCACGTGGCCGTTGGCAACGAGATTGATGTGATGACCCGATGGGTCGCTTCAATCTGCCACGAAAAACAACAGAAGACGCAAGGGTTTACGCCGCTTTCGCCGCTGGTTCCGGCATCACGCCGATCATGTCCATGGTTCAGGCCGTGCTGGAAGATGAGCCGAACGGCCAGTTCTTCCTGTTCTACGGCAACAAGAATTCGCAGAGCGTTATCTTCAAGGATGAGCTGGATGACCTGAAAGACCGCTTCCTTGATCGCCTCAGTGTCTACCATGTGCTGTCCCGCGAAGAGCAGGATCTAAGCCTCTTCAATGGTCGCTTAACTGCTGAAAAGATTGAGGAATTCATCACGAAGACGGTAGGAGAGAACAGCATCGACCACGTCTTCCTCTGCGGTCCGGGCGATATGATTGAGGCAGCCAAACAAACCTGCCAGAATCATGGCATTCCGCTGGAGCATATCCATAACGAGCTCTTCGTATCTGCTGATGGTAGTGATCCGCATGCCGCGCATAAAGCCAGGGATTCCAATGCTGTAGACCACAAAGCCAGGGTCTCCATGATCGTCGATGGCGCCCGTCATGACGTCACGCTGGAGCCCGGAGAGACCATCATCGACGGTGCTCTGCGGGCTGGCATTGAAGCACCGTTCTCGTGTAAGGGCGGAATGTGCTGCACCTGCCGCGCAAAGGTGGTGTCCGGCGAAGTGGACATGGCGGTCAACTATTCGCTGGAACCTTGGGAACTGGAAGCCGGTTACGTGCTCACCTGCCAATCCAGACCGAAAACAGCAGATGTTACAGTAGATTACGACGATATCTGATCACTCGGGGAGCCAGTTTGCGTCGGTTTGAGACGAAAAGCCGGAATTTGCGTTATTCCGGCTTTTTTTGCGTTCATATGCCAGCAGCCTACTCTCAGGCAGCTTTAGCGGTCGGAACCGGGAATACCACGTCGTAAATCCAGTTATAGACGAAGCCGTAAATCAAGAAGAACGTCGCGTATCCCAGATCAAGCAGCAGAGCTTCCATAAAGCCCATCTGCAACCACCACATGATTGCAAGAATACCGACTCCAAGCAAACCGGCCTCAAACAGAATTGCATGCACTACACGTATTGGAATGGTTCTTTTCTTGGCCCCGCGATAGCTCACGTACCACTTGTCGAAGAACAAGTTGTAAACGAAGTTCCATCCCATGGCGATCAGAGACAGGAACAACCCAAGTAAGCCGATTTCTTGTAGAGAGTGACCTGTGATCTTGCTTCCAAATACAGCAATGATGGAAAGTGCCACCATCTCAAACATCACTGTGTGCCGCATTCTATCCCAGAAACTTCTCATTGCCTTCACCTATCTTTCTAAATAGCTTGCTGGATAGGTATATTCGAACTATCTTTCTGGCAAGCTTTAATTTACAAAAACATGAAAACTGTGATGAGGATCTCATGTCTAAAGCCTACCCGATGGAAGAGCCCTTGATTTAATGCGGCAAAACTGGCCGGAAGCGGTTTCAGTTGAAACCGAATTGTTCCTCAGCATGAACCGGTTTAGCGAGATCCTCGACAAGAACTGCTCAAAAGAGGTGGAAGCGTACGGCCTGACAAATGGCTCGTTCGAGGTGCTCGTCGCCCTGCGGTCTCAGCCTGAGAACGGAGAGATGTCCCCCAGCGACCTCTACCAGTCCTTGCTGATGACCTCCGGCGGCATGACCAAAATCCTTAAGCAGCTGGAAGCTGATGGGCTTGTAGAGCGCATTGACCACGAAACCGACAAACGCAGCAAAATGGTGCGCCTGACCCCACTGGGCAAAACCACGGTTGAAAAAGCCATGGAAAGTGTCATGGCAGGCGACCGCCGTGTGATTTACCAAAACCTCACCAAACAAGAAGTCCAATCCCTCCGCAACACCCTGCTTGAGGTGGTTTTGAAACTCGGTATGTAGGGGGAGGGGGAGGAAGCAGGCGCTACTGAAATAATGCCTACTTCGCTTTAGGCCAAGGAGCGCCCAGCAAGCGGCTGGAGTTAGCTCGCTTGCTGTGATGTGTTGATGGAACCGAGGCCAAGTTCAACAATCTTCAAAGCAACCTCGGAATACGTCATTGCAGATGGCAGGTGTTTCTTCACCTTTGATCCATGCTGCAAAGAGCATGCGCGCAGGAAGTAGCTTGAATCGGGCGTCATGCCCGGCACCAAGTTTGCTTCAAGAAAGTTAGGCTTTCCTTCGGTATCGAGTTTGATGTCGATGCGGCCAAAACTTTTAACCCCTAATGCCGTAAAGACACTGCCAGCAAGCTCGGATACAGCACTCAAAGTGGGCTCGGTAATAGTTCTGAGCAACTCGTGATTTTGCCGCTTTGCAGCGCATCCTAGTACCCGATCTCCCTTTTCGTTCATAGGGGCGATGATTTCTACAGGCATAATAGATCTTAGGCCGCTTTCAGGATCGTCGAAAATTGCAACCGTAAACTCTCGCCCCGGTAACACCTCTTCGACCAGAACATCTGCGCCATAGCTTTCGAAAAGTTCTTTGACTTTACTCTGATAACTTTCAAAGTCACGAACTATAGAATTTTCATCTATTCCATTTCCATTGGCAGCATCTATTGGCTTAACGAAAAGAGGAAAAAAAAGAGGCAGCTTGTCTTCTGTTTCGAACTGACCGGGGCTGGTCTGGAAAAACTTTGCAGTCGCAATGCCGTGGTTTTGTATAGCCGCCTTGGCCTTTCCTTTATTGGAATCAAACTCCAGACTCTTGCGATCTGATCCAGTAAAAGCAATTGCGTGTTCGGAGAAGTAATCTGAAAACCAGGTTTTTGTATTGTCACTTACGTCCAGAAAGTACTTGCTGCAAAGGACAACAAGGTCTGGCTTAGACGTAACAACATCGCTTAAACCAGACATCGAAGAGATCTCGTGAAACCTGACCGTCTGGTATTTGTCTTTTAGCACATTGTAAAAATGGCGACATGTTTCGATCGAACCAAATCCGGTTTCTTTCAAATCATGTGTGCTGGTTGCGACGATGGCAATGTGCTTTTCTAGCTTTGGGTTATGGTCCTGAATATTTTTCTGGTGGTTGTTGTTCGCAATTGGATTGGGAAATTGGAGAGGGCCAATTATCTCTGCAGTTGGGGCAACTTGAGCAAGATCAGTTCGTTTTGTCATTAGATCGTTCTTTCGCTGCTCAGTCATCAGTTGACGAGCAGATTGCCGGCCCTTCGTTTAGAGCACAGGACGTGACGAGGATAACTGACTGATTAAGAATAGGTAGAGGCCCACAGTGCCGGTTAAGGGAACTGAGTTCACAGCACTAAGGGTTTGCACGAAATGCCGGATGCAGCCGTGGCATAATGTATATGCAAGTTACAAAGCTGGTTGTTACATGTGCTAGCGGTACTGAGGATACGTGACTGGGGAATGCCGCTAGTTACGCAATTTCGATATTATTGACTTCGACTTTCCCATTCACGGGATTTGTAAGCGTATCGAAACGTACTTTTTGCCGTTCAGCCAGTTTCTTTATACCAGCACGAGTTAAGGAAGCACGGAGGACGCGAAACTGGGAACTGGTGCCTTCTTCCTGAACGTAACCAAAACCTTGTTCAGAATTAAAGAATTTCACGGAACCATTGATCATTTTGGGGTGCAATCGGTAATGACCAAAAACGGTTCAGTACTTATGTACGGTCGCTTGGTCCGAAAATACTACCTCGTGAAAAGCAATATTTCGTTGTATACATATTGCACGCCTAGACATACTGTTTCAACGAAATTAAACGTTAATACGGCTTTAGTTGATCTGGTCAGGGGGTGCGTATAAGCACATGGATTGTGTGATTTAAAACTTGCTCTTATTGCCATTAGATCAAGCTAAATGGGATAAGGCATAACAATTATTATAATTTGGAAGAGATCGATTTTTTTTAATTACAGCAGGGCGTGATTTTTCGTCTTGAACGATGCCCTACACTGTGGCCAAAGGAATGGCCCCGTTTGTCAGACTAGGTCTCTTGGGTAAATCTAGTCGAACTGGAGTGCTGTGTGATCATATTTGCAGCATCTTCCAGCACCCCTAAAAACTTAGGTCTCAACGCTGACTGCCGCTCACAGAGTGATCTGCTTCATCAACGGAGAAGTTCTTTACCAATAGCTTCTTTAGCAAGGCGTAGTGCTTTAAGGCGAGACGTTTTTTTCGCTTACCTTCATTGCCCGCTCTTCTTCATCGGTAAGTGCTTTTTTTCTTGCTTTTTTTTCGATCGCAGCAAAACGATCTTTAGCGCTTGATATTGAAATACTAGGCATATTGAGGGCCTTTCTGTCAGAGTTAGGGCTACACAATAAGTGTAGCCCTGATCTTTTATCAGTCTTGCAGCTGTAGGTTCACAGCTGAAACTTTGCCATCGCGGCCATTTTCCAGCTCATAGGAGACCTTCTGGCCTTCTTCGAGACCCATAAGTCCAGCGCGCTCAACAGCTGAAATGTGAACAAACGCGTCTTTTCCGCCATCATCAGGAGAGATGAAGCCGAAACCTTTTGTGGAGTTGAAGAATTTTACAGTGCCGATTGTCATTTTTGTACCTTGTAAATATACCCGAAATTAAGCGGGCGTGTAGCCCATGTTCGATATGTACATGGGGCGCAACATTCTCAAAATCAGGGGAAGCCTAGCAAACCGCAGAAAAGATAGCCTATGATGGCTGTAAACGTGCCACGCTCGTATAGTTGTTTTTTTGATCCTGTGTCAAATAAATAGGCGAATTATCTAGAATATTCTATAGTTAATGAAATAGTAATACGTCATGCATGCAAGAAATCCATATAATTTCTCAGGATTTTATTTTAAGAATAATATATATTTCTACAGTGAAAAATATCAGATTTTTGAGAAGATACTTACGTCTATTTAGAGTGCCCGTCATCGACGCCTTATGGCAGATCGATTGAACCGAATAAGAGAATGTCTTGGCCCATGACCACAACGCTAGGAGTGAGATACGGGCCGAAGCACAAAGACTCCCACTAGTTCTTGATCAGAGGGAGTCTTCTAAAGGCAGCTACACGCACGAGGATGACGGCCTAATCCAGCATGCCTGCTGCTTTCACGGTCTTTACAGAGTTACGCTCTTCCATAAGCTTCTGGAATGCGTGGAACTTGGGAAACTGGCTGATGTCCACGCTATCGCCTTCAAGCCATGTGCTGATTACATAAAGATACGCGTCTGCGATGCTGAACGTCTCGCCAAGCACATATGGGCCTTTAAGGAGGTTCTCTTCCACATAAGCACAGCTGGCTGTCATGGTCTCTGGCACCTTGGCGCGCATGTCATCCCAGCTTTCCTGCTTGTCGGCCCAACGGGCACCGCGCAGCTTGTGGGCGTGGTTTACATGCATGGTGGAGGCCAGATAGTACATGGCCTCGCGCATCTTTGCGGCCTTGAAAGGCTCGTCCGGCTTCAGGCTGTCCTCAGGTGCAAGATCGGCGATATAGTCGAGCAGGCACCCGTTTCCGTCAAAATGCCGTGGTCGGTCACCAGAACCGGAACCCGCCCCTTCACGTTCACATCCAGCAGCTGCGGACGGCTGACCTCCGGGTTCCGAAAGTCAATTTTGTGAGTGGTGTAAGGCACACCGGCTTCTTCAAGAGCAATGGCAACGGCAATTGAGATAGTGCCGGGGGCGTAATAAAGTTTCATGAGCAACCTGATTTGCTGGAATAGTTCGATGGCCCAACACACTAGACGTTGAAATCCCATCCTGCAATTGAGCTAAACGTGAGGGGAAATTGAGCCTTACCCTAGGAAGGTCGATTCGTTTCATAAAAGGGTCTTCTGGGAGAGCAAAGACGTATGGTGCGCAGGAGGAAGGGCCCAAGCATGGCACACTTAATCCCTGCGCAATCTACCCCATAACCCGCGCCGGATTACCCACCACGGTAGCACCCGCTGGCACATCCTTGGTCACCACACTGCCAGCTCCCACGATGGCTTCATCGCCGATGGTTACGCCGGGCATCAGGATTGCCGCCCCGCCAATCCAGACCCGCTTGCCAATGGTCACCGGCTTGGCGATCTCTAGCCCCGCACAGCGCTTTGCAGCGTCTTTGTGGTGCTGGGCGCAATAGATCTGAACATTCGGTCCAAGCATGGTCTGAGCGCCAATCCGCACAGGTGCACTATCCAAAATGGTGCAGCCCGCATTGAGAAAGACACTCTCTTCCAGATGGATGTTGATGCCATAAGAGCAATGAAACGGCGCCTCGATGATGGTGCTCGCTGTTGTGCTGCCAAGCAACGCCCGCAGGCAGCTGATCTGGCCACGTTCGGTTGGATGCATAGTGCGATGTTCATGCACAGCGTGATACGCCGCCTGCCGCAACGTCTCCAGCTCGTCATCCATGCAGGAGTACCATTCCCCCGCTTCCATCTTTTGGCGTTCAGTTTTCATGATGGGTCTTTTTCCTCAAGTCGTCGCGGAACTCTCGGAGAAATCGACGATGTGTGCAAGCTGGATTTATCGCAGGCTACCAGAAAAATCTTTGCCCTGAATGGACCGAGAACCATTCAGCAGCAGCTCCACCACAAGATCAGCGTAGCCCTCTCGGCTCAGATCACCACCCGGCTTGAACCAGAGGTAAGACCAGTTCAGCATTCCGAACAGGCTCATGGTGACCGGCTTGACCAAAGCACTGCCATCCCCAAACTGCGGATTGGTCGCTGCAACCGCCTTGGCGAAGATTGCAACAAGCTTGCGCTCCAGCTCAATGATGCCCTGTTTCTTTTCGACAGGAAGGTAGGAAAGCTCGTTGATCTGCAACTTATGCTCAGAATCCGCATCCTCATAGGCCAGCAATAACGCACGGCATAAACTGCGCAGCCGCTGCAACGGAGGCTGGTCCTCTTGTGAAGCGCTCTCCACCGCATCCACCAGCTCTTCAAGGTGGGCGCTGATAATGTCAATCAGCAGCGTCTCTTTGTTCTCGTAGTAGTGGTAGAGCAAGGCCTTGGAGAAGCCGCAGATCTTGGCGATCTGCGCCATCGAGGTTTTGTCATAGCCATGCTGCGCGAAGGCGCGCGCCGATAACTTTAAGATGGATTTGCGTTTGTCGTCATAATCCGCTGCTCTGGTGCGCGCCATGCTTTTTATTTCCGTTAGTCTTCTTTAGGCCGCAGGTCCACGACCCGCTTGGCCTTGCCTTGGCTTCGTTCTATGGAATTGGGCGGTCCCACGTCTACCCCAACCGAAATTCCGATGTTGTTTTTCACATGAACCGCCAGCTCTTTAGCGCTCGCCTGACGATCAGCATCAGAGGTAGCATGTGCCGCCGCTTCCACCTTGACCATCAGCTGATCCATACGCCCTTTGCGGACAAGTTCAATCTGGTAGTGAGGGGAGAGCCCGTCACAGCGCAGCATCTGCTCCTCAATCTGGCTCGGGAACACATTCACACCGCGCACGATCATCATATCGTCAGACCGGCCCGTGACCTTCTCCATACGCCGCATTGTGCGTGCAGTACCTGGCAGAAGGCGCGTCAGATCGCGGGTACGATACCGGATGATCGGCAGGCCTTCCTTGGTCAGCGTGGTAAACACCAGCTCACCTTCCGAGCCATCGGGCAGCACCTCACCACTCACAGGATCAATGATCTCGGGGTAGAAGTGATCCTCCCAGATGTGCAGGCCGTCCTTGGTCTCCACGCACTCCTGCGCCACCCCTGGACCCATCACTTCGGACAGGCCATAGATATCAACCGCATGCATATCAAAGGCTTGCTCGATTTCCTCGCGCATGGAGTTGGTCCACGGCTCGGCCCCAAAGATGCCGATCTTGATGGAACTTTTGCGCGGGTCGAGACCCTCTTTGCGGTACTCATCCAAAATGGAGAGCATGTAAGACGGGGTCACCATGATGATTTCCGGCTTGAAATCCTCAATCAGCCGCACTTGCCGCTCTGTCATGCCGCCGGACATAGGAATGACCGTACAGCCAAGCGCCTCCGCCCCGTAGTGCGCCCCAAGACCGCCCGTAAACAGCCCGTAGCCATAGGCGATGTGCACCTTATCACCGGGCTTGCCACCCGCAGCGCGAATGGAACGGGCAACCACACCGGCCCAGGTTTCAATATCCTTCTGGGTGTAGCCCACAACCGTCGGCTTGCCGGTAGTGCCGGAGGATGCATGAACGCGGCAGATGTCCTCTTGGGGAACAGCAAACATCCCGAACGGATAGTTGTCGCGCAGATCCTGTTTGGTGGTGAAGGGAAACTTCGCCAGATCAGCAAGGCTCTTTAAATCATCGGGATGCACACCAGCTGCATCAAAGCTGTTCTTGTAAAATGCGACGTTGTCATAGGCATGCCGGATGGACCAGCGCATGCGCTCCAGTTGCAACGCGGCCAGCTCCTCCCGTCCGGCAGTTTCAATGGGCTCCAAATCAGCTGCGTTCTCTAACCTCCAACATTCTCTCCTCCTCAAATGCTGGTATCAATCAATAAATCAAATCAACTACTTCACTCGATATGCTTTCCCTTGATGGTTCTCGAGTTTCCGCGAAATTCTGCAATACGTGTGCCATCCTGATTGCACACATGAACGTCATAGACGCCTGAGCGACCCTGCACGGTAATCTCTTCCGCACGCGCCGTCAGAACATCCTCTTCAAAGGCGGGTGCGAGATAGGTGATGGAACACTGAAACGCCACAACACGCTGGTTATGGCTATTGCATGCAAAGGCAAACGCACTGTCTGCAAGGGTGAAAATATACCCGCCATGGCACGTCTTATGCCCGTTGGTCATGCGCGACAGCACGGGCATGGAGATCACCGCACGTCCCGGCGCAATCTCCTCCAGCTTCATGCCAAGCGCTTGTGTGGCTCATCCTCGTCCCACATGGAGCAGCAACGGCCTCCGCCAAGTCCTGCTTGTCCATCAGCGCTTGCCTGAGTATTTTGGTGCGCGCTTATCCATAAAGGCGGTCACACCCTCTAGATAATCCGGCGTACGGCCCGCTTCGCCTGATAATCCCGCTCCAGATCTAGCTGCTCATCCAGCGTATTGCCTTCAGAAGCAATGAGCGCCTGCTTGATCAGGCCAAGCCCAACGGTTGGCCCAACGGAAAGCTCCTGAACCATGGCAGTGGCCTCTTCAAGGAATGTCTCGGCAGATGAGCACTTCCAGATCATGCCCCATTCCTCTGCTTGAGCGGCGGTAATCGGCGTGCCCAGCATGGCAAGTCCGCGCGCACGGGCAGAGCCCACAAGCCGCGGCAGGAAGTAGGTTCCACCAGAATCCGGTACCAGCCCAATTTTGGCAAACGCTTGAATGAACTTGGCTTTCTCGGAGGCAATCACGATGTCACAGGCCATAGCAATGTTGGCACCGGCCCCCGCAGCAACGCCGTTGACCGCACACACAACTGGCACGTTGATCGACTTCAGCTTGCGAATGAGTGGATTATAAAAATCACCGATGGTCTGGGTGAGATCCGGTGGAGGGGAGTCCGGTGTCGGCTTAACACGGTCACCCAGATCCTGCCCCGCGCAGAACCCTTTGCCCGCAGCCGTCAGCAAAATAGCGCGGCAGGTCTCATCCGCGTCTGCTGCTTCCAGTGCAGCGTACAGCGCACGGTGCATCTCGTCGTTGAACGAGTTCAGCTTGTCAGGACGGTTCAGTGTAATCACGTGGTAGGTGTCTTTCACATCCACCAAAATGCTCTGCTCGGACATGACGCTCGTCTCGCTCATGGTCTCTCCCTCCAAATAGGTCAGTCATCGCATGCCAGTGAACCTCCCGTTTCATGAGGAAAGGCCTCTGGAAAACCTAATCACTTCGTAGGCTGGTCGATGGTTCTAGCAATTTTTGCTTGAAATGACTGACCGGTCGGTAAATTATTGTCTGGAAGTGAAACCGCTGTCAATTGGAATTCAAAGCGTATTGCCCAAAAGTGGAAGCCGGTTTTGGGAAGAAGATACGCAGGAAACGAAAGACCTTTAAAGTGTTCGCGCGATCTGGAGTAATCGTAGAACGCTTTAAAGGTCACACATTGGTCGAAGAAGCACTGCGTCAACCGCGTGTTTTTCGAGGAGGAACAATGAGTAATTTTTTTTGAAGCGCATAAAGAAACGCTCTTTAAGGCAGTAAAGACAAGTAAATCAAGAGATTACTGGTCCGCTTATCCGGAGATTGCCTCGGGCAAGATCTATGGCGAAACGGCTAAAGACGATCAGGCTGCCGAGTTTGAGGGAATGCTCGGCAAGCCATTTGCGCTGGGCCAGCCAACCAACGGTAGCTGGGTTGGTGCCGAAGCTTCGCCCTACGGCAAAGAGCTGGGCGTCACCTATGAAGATGCCGACCCCGCTGAGCTGATCATAGCAGCAACTGAAGCAGGAAAGAGCTGGGCCAAAGCCACTGTTGAAGAGCGTGTCGGCGTTGCGCTGGAAATGCTCGCCCGCATCAACAAAAAGTCCTTCCTCATCGCCAATGCCGTGATGCACACGTCGGTCAGGCGTTCATGATGGCGTTTCAGGCAGGTGGACCGCACGCGCAGGACAGGGGACTGGAAGCCGTTGCCTACGCCTATGACGCCATGACCCAGACACCAAATGAGGTGACTTGGACCAAGCCGCAGGGCAAACATGATCCAATCGTGCTGGACAAGAAATTCCGCGTTGTGCCACGCGGTGTCGCGCTGGTCATCGCTGCGCCACCTTCCCAACCTGGAACACCTATCCGGGCATGTTCGCAAGCTTTGTGACCGGTAACCCTGTCATCATCAAGCCGCATCCAATGGCGATCCTGCCAATGGCCATTTCCATCCAGATTGGCCGCGAAGTGCTGAAAGAAGCCGGTTTCGATCCAAACGTCCTGCTGCTCGCTGCTGATACAGTAGACGCGCCAAAGACCAAGGAACTAGTAACCGCAGACGCAGTCAAGATCATTGACTTCACCGGCTCCAACACCTTCGGCAAATGGGTGCGCGAAAACGCAGGCGATGCACTGGTCTACACCGAAGAAGCAGGCGTCAATGCGATCACAATTGATTCCACTGACAACCTGCGCGGCATGGCCAGCAACATCGCGTTCTCCCTGTCGCTCTACTCCGGCCAGATGTGCACCACACCGCAGAACATCTTCGTTCCGCGCGATGGTATTGAAACCAACGACGGCAAGAAGAGCTTTGAAGACGTGGCAGACGCCATCAAGGTCTCGCTGGATAAGCTCCTAGGTGATCCGGCCCGTGCCGCCGCCATCCTCGGCGCGGTACAAAATCCGGCCACACTGGAGCGTATTGAGACGGTCGGCAAATTTGGTAAGGTGATCCGTCAGTCTGCACAGGTTGAAGGCATGAACGGCGCACGCTCTGCAACGCCAACAGTGGTGGCGGTCGATTCCAAAGAGGAAGAAGCCTATATGCAGGAGCGTTTTGGCCCGATCTCCTTCATCATCGCCTGTGATGACATTGATGACGCCATCTCCCGCGCAGCTGGCTCTGCAAAGAGCCACGGCGCAATCACCGCCGCACTATATTCCACTGATGAAGCTGTGATCGACAAAGCCGTTGATGCCTACGCATGGGCTGGCGCACCGCTGTCCGTCAACCTGACCGGCAACATCTACGTGAACCAGTCAGCAGCCTACTCTGACTTCCACGTCACCGGTGCCAATCCAGCAGGCAACGCCAGCCTCACCGACAGCGCCTACGTAGCCAACCGCTTCCGCATCGCCACCGTGCGAAGACAGGCAGAAATGGCGTAAGACAAAGCCTACGAGATAGAGCAAAAGAAAGGGCCGGTGCAATGCATCGGCCCTTTTTATAAATGAATGGCCAGACCAGCTTAACCGTTTGCCAGCTCACGTGCTTTCGTAACTTCAGCTGTAGCGGTTTCGGCCAGCTCAAGAGCTTTCAAACCGTCGATGCCACTTGGAGACATGGCTGTGCCCTCAGTCAAAGACTTCACGAAAGACTCCAGCTCAATGCGGTAGGCATCAACATAGCGCTCCATGAAGAAGTCCATCAAAGGTTCTGCCGTATATCCGTTCTCGTTGGCGACAGTCACTGTGGTCGTGCGTTTATTCTCAGCAGAAACAAGTCCTTTAGAGCCATGCACTTCCACACGCTGGTCGTAGCCATAGGTGGCGCGGCGGGAGTTGGTGATCACTGCAATTTTGCCGCTTGCTGTCTTCAGCATCACAGTCGCGGTGTCCACATCGCCAGCTTCACCGATAGCCGGGTCCACGATGCTGCTGCCCATGGCAGAGATATCGACAATCTCTTCCCCAAGCAGGAAGCGGGCCATGTCAAAGTCATGGATCATCATGTCCTTGAAAAGACCACCAGAACGCGCTGCGTACTCTGCTGGCGGCGGGGAAGGGTCGCGGGAGGTGATCTGAACCAGCTCAACTTCACCAACAGCACCAGCTTCGATCTGGCGTTTGACTTCAGCAAAATTCGGGTCAAAACGGCGGTTGAACCCAACCATCAACTTGGCGTCGGTCTCTTCAACAACCTTAAGGCACTCACGCACACGCGCGCCGTCCAGATGGATTGGTTTTTCGCAGAAGATTGCCTTGCCAGCGCGCGCCGCCTCTTCAATCTGCTCAGCATGCAGATCGGTCGGGGTCGCGATGATCACAGCGTCGATAGCAGGATCATTCATGATCGCATCAAGACTATCAATGCGCGCACCTGTCTGTGCTGCAATCTCCTTGGCAGCCTCTTCAAACGGATCATACACAGCAGCCAGCTTTGCATTTGCAAGCTGGCTCACAGCTTTTGCGTGGGTTTTGCCAATACGGCCAGCTCCCAACAGTCCAATTGAAACAGTCATAGCTTATCTTTCACAACAGCTTTGCGCCTATTCGAACATAGAATACGCGTTATTGAATGTGTGTTCCCGAAGACAAAGACACGGAAACACGCGATAAATCAGATGTCTACGGCACCTTCAGGTCGTGCGTCACGCTGTGCAATCCAGTCGTGGTCAGGGTGGTTCTTGAAACGCCATTTGCGCATCGGTCCCGCCATCACATTCAGGTAGTACATCTCGTAGCCGTAAGGAGCGCCGCAAGGGTGATACCCTTTTGGAACCAGCACAACATCACCGCTCGAAACCGCCATGGTCTCGTCCAGCTCACCATCATCGGTGTACACACGCTGGAAGCCGAAACCCTGTTCCGGATTGAGACGGTGGTAATAGGTCTCTTCCAGATAGGTTATATCAGGGAAATGGTCTTCATCATGACGATGCGGAGGATAAGACGACCAGTTGCCCTGTGGAGTGTAAACCTCGGTCACCAGAAGGCTTTCTGCAAAGTCCTGCTCTTCCATGGCAATGGGGTGGATGTAGCGGGTGTTGGCGCCAACGCCGCGCTCAACGCTTGGAATGTCATCCGGGCCAATCACGCGGGCAGGGTAGCTGCCATCCGTTGCAGGAGCAGTGCATACAGCCAGTGTCAGCTTGGTCACAGCCGTAGCGCTCCATTCAGCACCGGCAGGAACATACACACACCATGGCTTGATGCGCTCAAACACGTTCTTACGCTCACCAAGCGTGCCAAAGTCCTGCCCATCCGAAGTGATGGTTGCTTTGCCTTCCACGATCACCAAAATGGCTTCTCTGCTACCATCAGCTCCTTGGCGCTCGCGCCCGCCTCAAGGTGGTAAAGACCAAAGCCTACATAGCCCCAATTGGCCGTTTCAGGTGTGATGTCATGCACCTTACCCTCAGTGCGCGAGGGTTTTACGAGAAGCTTGCTCATGCCACGACCTTCCTATCAAGACCAGCGCTGATAGCCATCTGGCGCAGTGCCTTCAGGCCCATGCTCTGGTAGGTGAACGGGTTACGCTGATCAGGGTCTTGCTCTGCTTCAATCACCAGCCAGCCTCATAGCCATGCTCCGCTGCAATCTTCAGTACGGGCTCAAAATCAACCCCGCCTTCTTTATCGCCAGGAACGGTAAACACGCCTCGGCGCACACCTTCCAGAAAGCTCAGGCGCTCGCCCTCAACCTGCTTACGAATGGCAGAGCGAACGTTCTTCGCATGTAAATGCCGCACGCGGGCCATATGCTTTTGGGCGACCTCTACCGGATCCGCACCACCAAACCATGCATGGCCGGTATCGAGAAGCAGATATGTGTTCGGGCCGGTTACTTCCATAAAGCGGTCGATCTCGTCACCGCTTTGAACCACAGTTCCCATGTGGTGGTGGTAAACAAGCAAGATACCCTGCTGCGCGCAGTACTGCGCAATCGCTTCAACATCAGCGCCGAACTTGGCCCATTGGTCGTCAGCCAGCACAGGCTTATCCGCAAGCGGAGTGTCATCCGCACCATGGATCGCATTAGAAGTCTCGCAGACGATGCAAACCGTGCAGCCCATGGCTTTCAAAAGGTTAAGGTGTGGCTGGATCGCTTTCTTCTCCTCCTCAACACTGTGTGCAAGAAGGTTGAGGGAATGCCAGCCGGAAACAAAAGCCAGACCATGCGGTTCAAGCGCAGCTTCAACGCAGCAGGCTCGGTGGGCATTTTATGACCCTTTTCAATGCCATCAAAGCCGATCTCTCCGGCTTCCTTAAGGCACTGCTCAAGCGAAATGTGCGCACCAAGTGTACGGTCGTCGTCATTGCTCCATGCAATAGGTTGGTTCCGTAACGGATCATTGGCCTTAGTCTCCCAGACGCTGGTCAGCCAGCGCATTCTCATAGCCCTTGCGAGCTTCATTGACCTCTTTTCGTGAAGATACTTCCGGCACAGCCACATCCCACCAGTGACCACCCGCTTCCGTGCTTGGCAGCGGATCAGTGTCGATCACAACGCAGTAGGACTTGCTGCTCGCCTTGGCACGTTCCAAAGCCTCTCCCAGCTCTTCAATGCTTGATACATGTTCGGAGGTTGCCCCCATGGCACCGGCATGGGCTGCAAAATCAATCTGGGATGGTTCAGTGTGGTAGGAGTCATCCAACAGGTTGTTAAAGTTGTCGCCACCCGTCGCCATCTGCAGACGGTTGATACAGCCGAAACCACGATTGTCCAGCACCACCACGATGATTTTCTGGCCCATCATCACAGATGTCGCCAGCTCAGAGTTCATCATCATGTAGCTGCCATCGCCAACCATGACGATAACTTCGCTGTCCGGCTTGGCCATCTTTACGCCAAGCACCGGCAATCTCGTAGCCCATGCAGGAAAAACCGTATTCCAGATGATATCCACCCGGCTTGTCGGCTTTCCAAAGCTTGTGCAGCTCGCCCGGCAACCCACCAGCAGCACACACAACCGTGGTGTCTGTGTCGGACGCGCGCTGAACTGCGCCAATCACCTGCGCATCCGTTGGAAGCTCATTGCCACCCTCCGGCGCTGCAGTCGCTTTATCGAGCGCAGATAACCATTCGGCGCGGAAAGAGGCCCCGTCCGTGGCAGCTTTCCAGCACCCAGTTTCTGCGTAAGAGCTTGAAGACCAACCCGCGCATCACACACCAGCGGCAACGCATTGTGCTTGCCGCTATCGTAAGACGCCGCGTTCAGCTGCAAAATCCGCCGCTCAGGTTCTTAAAGAGCGCCCACGAACCGTGGTGAAGTCCTGCAGGCGTGTGCCCACCGCGATGATCAGATCAGCCTCTTCCGCAACAGCGTTTGCCGCAGAAGAACCGGTCACACCAACACTGCCCAGATTAAGCTCATGGTCCCACGGCAACGCAGACTTGCCCGCCTGCGTTTCAGCAACAGGAACGTTATGTGCCTCGGCAAAGCTCTTCAGCTCATCCGTTGCCAGAGAGTAGTGAATACCACCACCGGCAATAATCATCGGCTTCTTGGCTGCCTGAATCGCAGCAACAGCCGTTGCCAGTTCATCAGCATCAGGGGCGGGGCGGCGGAAGTGTAAGGTGCGTTCATTGAAGAAGCTCACAGGCCAGTCGTAGGCCTCTGCCTGCACATCCTGACACATGGCGAGCGTTACCGGACCACACTCCACCGGATCAGTCATAACCGCCATCGCGCGCGGCAGAGCGGTCAGCAACTGCTCAGGACGCTGGATGCGGTCAAAATAACGGCTCACAGGACGGAAAGTGTCGTTGACGCTCACGGTGCCATCCTGAAAGTCTTCAACCTGCTGAAGCACCGGATCTGGCGCGCGGGTTGAAAACACATCACCCGGCAGCAGCAGAACCGGCAGGCGGTTCACGTGAGCCAGAGCCGCAGCGGTCACCATGTTGGTGGCGCCCGGTCCAATGGACGAGGTCACTGCCATGGCGCGGCGGCGGTTGGAGGCTTGGCATAGGCAATCGCCGCGTGGGCCATGCCTTGCTCGTTATGACCGCGATAGGTCGGCAGTGTGTCTTGCGCATGGTAAAGCGCTTCGCCAAGACCCGCCACGTTGCCGTGACCGAAGATAGCCCAGACCCCAGCAATAAAGCTGGCTCCCTCGGGCGTTTTCTGGGCTGCTAGATAGCGAACCAGAGCCTGTGCGGCTGTTAATCTGATCGTGCTCATGCGACCTCTTTCTTATTCGCTCGGGCCTGCTCCCAGACAGCACCGAGACCTTCAAACTTCGCAGCCATGTTCGCAATGGCCCCTTCATCAGAAATGCGTCCAGCCAGCCACTTCTCGGCAGCTTCAGCAAAAATGGTACGCCCTACAGCAAAGCCCTTCACAAGCTCATGCTTGCCAGCAACCTCAAAACTCGCGGAAAGCTCGCTGGCAGGTGCATCAAGGCCAAGAACAACAATGCCCCGGCACCAAGGATCATTGGCTTTGATCGCATCGCACGCCTTCTGCCAGCCTGCATCAGTCTTCAAAGGCTCAAGCTTCCACCAGTCAGGGTAAACACCCAGCTCGTAAAAGCGCTCGATGATGACCGCAGTGGTGTCATCATCAACTGGCCCGACCTTGGACGGGATGACCTCCAGAAGAAATTCCAGACTGTTCTCACGGCAGGCATGGGCAAGGCGTTTGATCGTCTCTTCCTGAACTGCCTTCATGTGATCGTTGTCATCCGGATGGTAAAAGCACAGCACCTTGACCACATGCTCAACCGGCCATTCCGCCAACTGCGTGCCAAGGTCAGGGCCAATCTCCAGATCCAACGGACGCGAACCCGGTACTTCCACAGGACGGCCAATCCAAAGGCCCGTACCGGTGGCCTTGAACAAAGCCTCTTCTCCAAGTCGGCCATCACACAAAATTCCGTAGTGATCACGACCAGCACGAACCTGCTGGGCTGCTTTCAGACAAAGCTGCTTAAATTCAGGGATCTTGTCTTCCGATGCGCCAACTTTTACAGCCATGTCTTCCAGTTGAGAGCGATGGTCAAAGGCAAACACCTTCATGCTGGACCAGTCACCCTTGCGGTTGGTCGACCAGTGGATCTGCTCCAGCTTCTTGTCCTTGCGCAGGGAATGCTCCGTGGAACCGTTTTTCAGGAACCACTGCAACTCCTCCCAGCTTGGATAAGCCGGTGCACAGCCATGACGTGAGACGGCAAATGCACCACACGCATTGGCGTAGGTGAGGGTGGTCTCCCAGCTCTCGTCCTTCAACCAGCCGCGCAACAAACCGGACATGAAGCCATCGCCTGCGCCAAGCACGTTAAACACCTCAATGGGAAAGCCCGGACCGGACTTGCCATCATCAAGGCTCGCGCAATTGCGTCTTCAAACACCACAGCACCCATCGGCCCGCGCTTGCACACAAGAGCAGCCTTGCTGACTTTGCGCACCGCGTTCAGCGCTGCAAGTGTATCGGTGGTGCCACCGGCAATGTGGAACTCTTCTTCAGTGCCAACAATCAGGTCAAACAGATGGAGGTGCTTTTGCAGCTCGGCAGTCACCTTCTCAGAGGCGATAAAGCGCTCCTCACCAGCGCCATGCCCGGCAAGGCCCCAAAGGTTGGGCCGGTAATCAATGTCGAGAGCCGTACGCGCCCCGTTTTCGCGTGCAAGACGCAGCGCTTTTAGAACAGCAGCTTCCGTGCGCGGATGCGAAAGGTGTGTCCCGGTCACGGTGATACAGCCAGCTTTGGCAATAAACTCAGGGTCAATGTCATCTTCACACAGAGCCATATCTGCGCAATCTTCGCGGTAAAAGATCAGCGGAAACTGTTCCTTGTCGCGAATGCCAAGAAGAACCAGAGCCGTCAGGCGCTCTTTGTCTGTCACAAGCCCATCAACGCAAACGCCTTCTTTAACCAGCTGCTCACGAATGAAACGCCCCATATGCTCATCACCCACGCGCGAGATAAGAGCAGACTTCAGACCAAGACGCGCCGTTCCCACTGACATGTTGGTTGGTGAGCCGCCGACATACTTTTTGAACGAGGACATGTCTTCAAGTCGGCTGCCGACCTGTGTTCCATACAGGTCAACCGAGGACCGGCCGATTGTAATGACATCGAGTGGTTTCAACGGAGTCTCCCAATCACGTAAAACATTTCGCAAAAGATTGCATATTCCAAAACTCACTACAAGTGGAATATTTATTCAAAATTGTAAAAACTCCATTCCAAAATCAAACAATGCAGACACGCCTGTGCTTCCATTGGAAAGGCTTTAGGAAAGAGACTTCCATTTCCGTGCATCGCCAACGGCAACGGCAAGAGATGTTGCAAGGCACATGGTGTGGAAAGGGACCGGAAGGCACCGTGTTCAGCCTCATGAACTTCCAGAACGGTGGAGGAGACGCGCGCAACCGGAGACAGAACGCTATCGGTTAAAGACAGAACCTTCACGCCGCGACCAAACGCCTTGCTGGCAAAATCCACCACCTCTGGAGAGTAGGGGCTAAACGTTGCCACAAACAAAGCATCGTTCTCATTGATGAACTGAACCCGCTCCTCAAGAATCCCGCCGGTGAACTCCAGAAGATTGGTCCGCACACCCATTTTGCCCAATGTATAGTGTAGGTAGCTGACCACCGGAAATGCACGCCGAAGCCCCAAAAGGTGTATGGTCTCTGCTTTCGCCAGCGCTTCGATTGTCTGGTCGAGAGCGATTGTATCCACCTGCAGCAACAGCTCATCAAGCGACTGTTTGGAACGGGCAATGAAGTTACCCAAAATGCTTCCCGGCGTGTTCGTGCCGCTTTCACGGATCTTGCTCAGGCGCTCGGTGTATTCATTGCTGCGCCCAACCAACTGCCCCTGAAAAATCTGCTGCATCTGGGAGAAGCCATCAAATCCGAGCGTCTGGGCAAAGCGCACCAGAGTTGAAGGCTGCACACCGGCTGCTCCTGCAATCTCGGCAGTGGTGCCAAACGCGATCTTATCTGGATTTGCCAGCGCATATTTTGCGCACTGCAAAAGCCGCTTGGGCATACTGTCCGAAAGCACGCCAATGCGCGCTTTCAGGCTCTCATAGTCTGTCGGAGTATCCGTGCTGAGTGCATCTAAATTCTGTGTCATGAAATAAAGCTATTCCAAAACTTGAAACTCCGCAATATTTGTTCTATGAAAACAGAATGAATTTTCCGAGTTAATCAGATTTGGATGAATTCAGCGATAACAGGGTCGGCCATAAAACGCTCTGTCCATCGACCTCACTTTTAGTGTTGATCCGGCCCGGATTCACCACGAGAAAGGTTTGCGTCAATACCGCTAGCAGCCTTGCCTCACTATAAGGAGAAGATGGAAGCTCTCGTCTATGGGCAGGCGGGATTTAAGGAGAATTGCGCAAAACGCATTCATAGTTTGGTGTTCCTATTAAAATGAATACCGCACTTCTGGGGGAAGACGTGACAAATAATTGGCATGCGCCAACCTTCGGAGGCTCGTATGAGAACCACCTTAAGAGCGTTCGTAGCAGCAGCTGCGATCATGATTGCACCGTCCGCCATGGCAACCGACATCATTGTCATAAGCCACGGACAGGCAAATGACCCGTTCTGGTCTGTTGTTAAAAACGGCGTAGACGAAGCCGCAAAAGACAGCGGCGCAAACGTTTCTTATCGCGCACCTGAAACGTTTGACATGGTCGCGATGAAGCAACTCATTGATGCGGCAATCATTCAGGAGCCCGACGGAATTGTTGTCTCCATCCCCGATAGTGATGCTCTTGGGCCATCTATCGAAAGAGCGGTGCAGGCTGGTATTCCGGTGATCACCATGAACTCCGGAGATGATATCTCCGCAAGCTTTGGTGCGCTGCTGCATGTCGGTCAGGCTGATTTTGACGCTGGTAAGGTAGCCGGTAAGAGGCTTGCAGACATGGGCGGCAAAGTCGCCATTTGCGTCAATCATGAAGTTGGCAATGTTTCCCTCGACCTACGGTGTGACGGCTTTGCAGAAGGCTTTGGCGGTGAGGTCACGGTTGTTCCAACCGACAACGACCCGGCAGAAGTTGAAGCCAAGGTCAGAGCAACGCTGGAAGCGAACCCAGACATTGATACCATCATGAGCCTTATTGCCTCTCTGGTCGGCGAACCGGTGGTGGCAGCCGTTGATGCAAGCGGGCGTACTGGCGAAATCAATATTGCAAGCTTCGACACCTCGCCAGGTTTTCTGGAGGCCATTGTTGACGGCAAAGCCGCCTTTGCAGTGGATCAGCAGCAGTTCTTGCAAGGCTATCTTCCGGTAATGTTCCTCGCTCTTAATGCAGAGTATGGGCTGCTTCCAGGTGGTAATGTGCCATCGGGTCCAAACCTGATCACCGCTGAAACTGCCCAACAGTTTGTCGAGTATTCCGCTCGCGGTATCCGCTAAAGGGCTTCGCTTTGAGAGGGAGGCTCGCGTCCCTCTCTTCCTTGCAAAAATTGAGGGAGTTAGAATGGCAGAACTTCATGTTGAGAGCTCGGACGAAAGAGTAAAGGAGATCTCACTCCTATCTCAGCTGATGAAGCGTCCTGAACTGGGCGCAATTGCTGGACTTGTTCTTGTAACAATTTTCTTTCTTTTTACCGCTGACCCAAACATGTTCACCCTTGCCGGGATTATGAACTTCATGACCCCGGCTGCCCAGCTCGGCATTCTTGCAATCGGGGCAGCACTTCTCATGATCGGTGGCGAGTTTGACCTCTCCGTTGGGTCCATGGTTGCGTTCACGGGGCTGGTTTTTGGGGCGGCGATGGTCACCTTTGGCCTGCCGCTCTATGCAGCAATCGCCGTCACCTTCATAGCGGCAGCTGTCATGGGGGCCGTCAACGGACAGATCGTGATCCGCACCGGCCTGCCGTCGTTTATCGTAACACTGGCGTTCCTGTTCATCCTGCGCGGCCTGTCTCTGGTCGGCCTCAAGGCGGCAACCGGCGGCTCCACCCAGCTGCGCGGTGTCCGAACTGAGTTTGAAGGAAGCTGGTTGGCCCCGTTCTTCAGCGGAGAGGCGTTTACCCCGCTGTTCCATTGGTTGGCAGAAATTGGCTGGCTCGATACCTTCGAAAACGGCACGCCGAAAGTTGATGGTATACCCGTTGATATCATCTGGTTCGTCCTGCTTGCACTTGTCGCAACATGGATTCTTCTGCGCTCGCCATTTGGCAGCTGGATCTTTGCAGCAGGGGGGGACAGTAACGCAGCAAGCAACTCCGGTGTGCCCGTGCGCAAGGTCAAAATGTGCTTGTTCATGTTCACCGCATGTTGTGCAGCGCTGGTCGCAATCCTCACCGTGATGGATGCAGCTCAACTGACGCCCGCCGCGGCTTCCAAAAGGAATTTGAGGCCATTATCGCAGCGGTGATTGGTGGATGTCTCCTCACCGGCGGCTATGGCTCTGCAATCGGTGCCTTCTTCGGGTCCATCATCTTCGGTATGGTCCTGATTGGTCTAAGCTACACCAATATTGATCAGGATTGGTACCAGGTCTTCCTCGGCTCCATGCTTCTGATTGCGGTTTTGTTTAACAACATGATCCGCAAGCGCGTCACAGGGGAGCGTTGATCATGACCACACCTATTGTTGAAATGGAAAATATCGAAAAACACTTCGGCTCCGTCATTGCGTTGGCCGGTGTGTCTTTCTCCGTCATGCCCGGTGAAGTTCACTGCCTGCTTGGAGACAATGGCGCAGGCAAATCCACCTTCATCAAGACCATGTCCGGCGTACACAAGCCAAGCAGAGGCAAGGTTTATGTGGGTGGTCAAATGATGGATTTTGAGAGCCCGCGCGATGCAATGAATGCAGGCATCGCAACTGTGCATCAGGATCTGGCCATGATCCCGCTCATGTCCATTACTCGCAACTTCTGGCTTGGTAACGAACCAATCAAAAAGTTTGGGCCAATTCCCTATTTCGACCATAAGTACGCCAATGAAGTCACCATGGTAGAGATGCGAAAAATGGGCATCAATCTGCGTGAGCCCGATCAGGCGGTCGGCACATTGTCCGGTGGTGAACGCCAGACCGTCGCGATCTCCCGCGCAGTCTACTTTGGTGCAAAGGTTCTGATCCTCGACGAGCCCACCTCCGCACTGGGCGTCCGCCAGACTGCAAATGTGCTGTCTACCATGGATAAGGCCCGCAAGAAGGGCGTTGGTGTCGTCTTCATCTCACACAACGTGCGCCACGCCATGGCTGTCGGTGATCGGTTCACAGTGCTGAACCGGGGCAAAACCCTTGGCACCGCCAGAAAGGGTGAAATCACCAGTGAGGAACTTCAGGATCTCATGGCAGGCGGTCAGGAACTCGCCAATCTGGAAGCATCGCTGGGCGGCACAGTTTAACAGAACAAGCTTGAAGAGCTCTTTTTGGGGTGACTGTAATGGAAAAAATCGGTGTAGGTCTGATTGGTACCGGATACATGGGCAAATGCCATGCGCTGGCGTGGAATGCCGTCACAGTGTGTTTGGTGGCAAGCTCAAGCCAGAACTGGTCATGCTGGCTGAGGTGAGCCAAGAACTGGCAGAGGCACGGGCAAACGACTTTGGCTTTGCAAAATCGACCGGCAACTGGCGTGATATGCTTGCTGATCCTGATGTTCACATCATCTCCATCACCACGCCCAATGAGCTCCACCCGGAAATGGCAATTGCAGCGCTGCAAGCTGGCAAGCACGTTTACTGCGAAAAGCCCATGGCATCGTCCTTTGCAGAGACTATGAGCATGCTGGAAGCCGCCCGCAAATCGGGCAAGCAAACCTTCCTCGGCTACAACTACATCCAGAACCCGATGATGCGCCGCATCCGCACACTGCTGGATGCTGGTGAGATTGGTGATGTGCTTCAGGTCCGTCTTGAGATGGATGAAGACTTCATGGCCAATCCTGCAGATGAGTGGAGCATCAGAAGCGAGCCGCCTCCGGCTTTGGCGCGCTGGATGATTTTGGCGTACATACCATGTCGCTGCTCATGGCTCTGAACCTGCGCATGACGAAGGTCCTCTGCCAAATGAGTAAACCCTACCAGACCCGCAAAGACGCAAACGGCAACGACAAACCGGTCGAAACCCACGATATGGCAACTGTTCTGTTCGAGCTTGCAAACGGCGGTAACGGCACACTTCAGCTCAACCGCTCCGCATGGGGCCGCAAAGGCCGCATCGCCCTGCAGATCTTCGGCTCCAAAGGCTCCATTGTTTATGATCAGGAACGCATGAACGAACTAAATGTCTATAAGGCCGAGGGTGATCCAGCAGCTCAAGGCTACACGACCATTCTGGCTGGCCCTGCGCACCCGCCATATGACCGTTTCATCCCGGCACCGGGCCATGGCCTCGGCTTTAATGACCTGAAGATCATCGAGGTGTGCGAAATCCTCAAAAGCTTGCAAGGCGAAGAATCCAACCTGATCGACTTCGAAAAAGGCATTCTCATTGAAGGCCTCGTTCAGTCCATGGCAAAATCCCACGAAAAGGCCTGCTGGATCACTATTTAAGCCAACATCTGGCCCTTCCATAACAAAAACCACCCTGAGAGCGTCACTTTTCTCGGCAGGAATGCGCCCCCACAAGCGGCACCAGAAAGAAAAAAAAGTTATAACCCCCTAAAAGCCCTTGGGAAAACTCATTGAGGTGCTGGACAGACAAACTTTCCCACCCTATAAGACCCTCACCTCAGCGGGGCACAGCGCCCAACGCTAAAGGCCCGGATAGCTCAGTTGGTAGAGCAGCGGATTGAAAATCCGCGTGTCGGTGGTTCGAATCCGCTCCGGGCACCACTTTTCTCCTTGATATTATTAGATAATAAGCAAATGACAGTGTTGCCTCTTTCAATGTATGGCGCATGTTAGGCTTGGTTTTTGTTGCGCGCAATTTCCAAATGGAACCCGCGCAAGCAGCAGCTGGAATTTTCACAGGCCTTAACCAATCGGCAAAACAGTGGTTCGGCATGAGCCTGATCACGAGCATAATTTAGTAGCTCCCCCTCGCTGTTGCAGCCTCCCGCACAAACGCGTTTATATTCAATTAGACTGATAGGTCCACAAATCGCCCCATTCGTCCATAATGTGTCGGTGACGTAAGGGTATGAAAAGAACACAAAGATCGGTGACTTGGCCAATGATCCACTCAGATTTTGAAAGGGAGTAGGGCCAACGCGTCTTTGTAAGTTGTGCCCGCATGAAATGTATATCCTGAATGAATTGAGGAGTAGGTGAGGTTCTGTCGTAAGTTGCTGAACCTTTTTGTTGGTTATGGATGCGCACTCCCTAAAGCTAGAAGCTGCTTCAAACCGAAGTATCTTCGCTCAAATTGATGTTGGATCTGTCTGGCTCGTTTTGGCGGTGCTTGCCACGCATCTTGTGCTTTACACTGCAATACCATCGATATTTGCTAGCAATCTACCGCTGGATGCAATTGAAGCCCTGTATTGGGGCAAAGAGTGGCAGCTGGGATATTTTAAACATCCACCAATGTCCGCATGGATGATTGAGAGTGTTGTTCAGCTCTTCGGGCGCTCGGATTGGCTGATATTTGCGACTGCACAAGTCTGCATAATTTTGGCAATTCTGCCGATCCTGCTGATTGTTCATGAGCGCTACGGAATGAGAGCAAGCGGGTATACGGCCCTTGCAGTGTTCCTGACGCACTTCACGACGCTGACTCTGTCGAATACAACGTAAATATTGGCTTCTTGCCTTTTGGAGCTGGATGGTTTTCACCTTCCTGAAAGCTGAGAAGACTGATCGGCTTGTCTGGTGGTCTCTGTTTGGATTAGTCAGTGCAGGCGGCATGTACGGCAAGTACATCGCCGGGGTGTTTCTGATGAGCGCGGCACTGTGGGTTCTCCTAAAACGCAGAGATTTACTTCTGCGACCCGGCCCTTATCTGGCCGCTGCAATCTTCGGGATTGCGTTCGCGCCGCATGTGATCTGGCTGGTGAACTCAGGTTTCCTTCCGATTGAATATGCGATGAGCCGGAGTGGAAGCGAAGGAACAGCGTGGTATCAGCATATAGTGATGCCGATCAACTATCTGTTTGAGTTCCTCTATTCGGTCGCTCCAATGTTGGTAGCACTGGCAATCGCAGCAGGGTGGGGACGGATCAAATCCATCTCGCGTCTCAAGGTCGGGTCGCTCACAAAGCTTGTCTGGACTGACCCTTTTATCTTTGCGGTTATTGGCCCGATTGGCGTAATTGCCGCAATCTCCATGGTCCTTGGAGCGCCTATCAAGACCGCATGGTCGATCCCGCTTGGGATTGTTTTTGCAGGTCTCATTGGAATATCCGCTAGTGTTTTGGAGAAAGAGGCAGGCTCTTTCAAACGACGTTTTCTGGGCTCATGGGTGGTTTTATACGGAACACTGCTTCTGGTCCTTCTTGGTATCTTCGCATTTGCACCCATGGTGAAAAGCAAACCTGCACGCATGCAATATGATGGACCGGCGCTGACCCGTCTCGTGGAGAGTTATTGGTACAGTCACAAAACTGAACCTTTGCATATACCGTTGGCAGTCGTTGGCCCGGCGGAACTGTCTCATGGTACGCCTCGGAGCGCCCGACGCTTTTTGAAAATGCAAGTCTGGAGCAGTCACCGTGGATCAATATAGAGGACCTGCAAAGTAAAGGCGCGGTCTACGTCGACTATAATGAACCCACAGCCAAAGTTGCCGGTATGTGCGTCACAGACCCCCAGAAGGTCCTGTGGCCCATGCCGGATGGTCGAACCTACGAGAGACACCCGGAAGTCTGGATTGCGGTCCTGGAACCTGCGTCAGGCTCTTCTGCTGTTTCATGCGAGGGGGAGTAAGAATGACAAAAAAATACCCTCACACTGGCAGTCCCGGTCTTCAACGAGGCTGAATCGCTTGAAATCTTCCACCAACGCCTTGGAAAAGTTGCCGAGCAACTGATTGATCAGTTTGGTCTGACGATTGAGATACTCTACGTTGATGATGGGAGCACTGATGGCAGTGCCGAGTTAATGCATCAGCTCACAGGCGGGCGCTACAGCATCAAAACCGTTTGTTTTAGCCGAAACTTCGGCAAGGAAGCCGCTTTGGTAGCCGCAATTGAGCGTTGTCAGAAGGGGGCCATCGTCTTTCTCGACAGTGATGGTCAGCACCCGCCAGAAATATTGCCGGAGTTTGTGCGTCGTTGGAAAGAAGAAGGCAATGATGTTGTGTATGCCGTGCATCATAAACGTCAGGACCACCCGATAAAGCAAAAACTGGTTGGATTGTTCTATCGCTTCATCAATGCAGGGAGCAGTATTGAAATCCCGCCAAATGCAGCAGACTACAAGCTCCTGTCACCCCGTGCACTGGAAGCGCTGAAGGCTTGTAAGGAACGCATACGCTTCTTCAAAGGTCTCTCCACGTGGATCGGCTTCAAACAAAGTGCCATCGAGTATGAGCCGGAAGAGCGCATCTCCGGCACAACAAAATGGAACATGCTGAGACTGCTGAATTTGTCATCTGAAGGTGTTATTTCATTCTCGACAGCACCTTTAAGGGCAACCATTTTCCTTGGTGTTGGCTTTGCTATACCAGCCATGCTCTACGGATTCTGGATCGTATTTTCGGCGCTCCTGCTTGGCAATGATGTGTCTGTATACGCCTTCTTATTCACCGCTACGGTCTTCATGGGCGGCCTTCAGCTCATGTTGCTTGGTCTTGTCGGAGAATATGTCGGGCACATGATGCGTGAGATAAAGCAGCGCCCGATCTATATCATTGCAGAAGAAAGCAGCCAGAAGGCCAAAACGTCAGAGGCGTCCGATGCGCTTGGTGCTGATGACTACGCCTATACCTCGGAAATCAGCGAGAGTATTTTGTGGTTGCTTGAAAACGACAAGATACAGGGCACCTCCTGTATGGTGGTCACTCAGGCGTGGCCCAAAGATGTCGCCGCACTCAAGGATCTGAGCAAGCGCAGGCCCGATATCCAGATCGGGCTTCACATCACGTTGACAGGAGATTGGCTCAAACCCTCGGCTCCGGCTTCAAAATGGCAGGCGTTTCCCAAAATGCCTGTGCTCCTGCTCAAGTCACACCTGCACTTGCTGGATGGTGACCTGATTGAAAACGAAATCGCCTCTCAGATTGCAAAGTTCCGGCGTGACTTTGGCAGACTTCCGGACTTTGTTGACGGGCATGAACACGTCCATCTCTTCCCTCAGATCCGCAAAGCCTGCAACAGGCTCTGCACGCCGCTGGTTTTAAAGGATGGGTCCGTCAATGTGGCGGTCCTCTCAAAGGGCTTTTAAAGCGCCCCTACCGCATCAAGTCTTTGTTCTTGAATTACCTCAGTTGGTCATTCAAGCGTCAGGCGGATTACTACGGCATTCGCTATAATAAGGACTTTGCGGGGATCTACGATTTCTCGATGGAAAGCGATTTCAGTACCCTGCTGGAAACCTGGCGGCAGACCTGCGCGGAAGATGGCGTTTGTATGTGCCACCCCGGCGCTGCACAGTCTCTCTCAGGCACGCCAGATCCTATTGCTCAATCGCGTGAGCGTGAATTACGTATCCTGTCAGAAGCCAAGCGTAGATAGGTTCCCGTGCGCGGGGCAGACTGGTCGGCCTGCCTGTTCCTCACCGGCCGCACGCTGGGCATCCCACTTGAAATAAGGGTATTTATCTATAGGTTTACGCCCTGAACGATTTTGCTTTTTAAAGGGTTTCCAAGTGATCTTATTTCATAAAGCCTCTGTCTTTTCCATGGAGCAGCTGCATCAGGTTATGAGCTCAGCTTTCTCCGACTATGTCATCCAGATGAACATGCCACTTGCCGACTTTGAAAGGATGATCACAGCCCGCGGCTTTGATCCCGAGCTTTCTTGGGTTGCGGTGGAAAACGAGAAGCTGGTCGGCTTCTGGTTCATTGGCAAACAGGAAGCCTACCCCAACACCATTTACGCAGTTTCAACCGGCACCGTCCCCGAAGCGCGCGGCAAGGGTATTGCCAGCAAACTCTTCACGCAGCTGCAAGACCATGCTGTCCGGAAAGGCTACACCCAGATCCGGCTGGAAGTCATCACCAGCAATACAGCGGCTGTGAAAGCCTATGAGAAGCTCGGCTTTACAACCCAGCGTAATTTCCAATGTTTCAGCCTGCCAATAGCCGCAGTATCAGGCGGAGCACCTGCACATATGCCTGTGCCCGCATCATGGGCGGAGATTGAGCAGAAAGCCGCAGGCTTATGGGAGAGCCCACCAAGCTGGCAGAACACCGCATTCGCCATTCGAGCACTGGGTGACGAGGCCGCTACTTACAAGATTACTCAGGACGGGGAACTGGCCGCCTATATCGTCGTCACCCGCAAAACCGGCTCCGTTATGCAAATTGCAGTGGTACCACAACACCGTCGCCGTGGTTTTGCCTCCGCATTGCTGGCCACTGCATGCGCCAATGTGGGAAAAGACAGCCTCACCTTCATTAACGTGGATGAAGCAGACAAAACCATCATGCAGACCCTGTCACAGTTGGGAGCGACAAAGACATTGCAGCAGTACGAAATGGAAAGAGCATTGCAAACAAACAGCTCTTTTTCTGAACACGAAATGCAACTCGCCACCTGAGTATCTGATGGCTATGAGCAAGCCGCCCCGTTTTGATGGTCTGCTCACAGCTGGTTCTGCATCAATTATGGCGGAAATGTGTTCTGCCATTATACCTATGACAACCATAGAACCGGAAGTGGCTCCTCAATGCCCGGTGTTGCCGTTATATTCCTCAGGTCTCCGCTGCGGGCAAATACGTTAGTCTCCCAAAAGCGTGGCACTCATTGTTAAGAACAAAAACACGTAGTCAGCGCCGCTGTCGGTGCGGTGACTGAGCCTGGAGTAAATAAATGGACACTATTGGGCCAATCCAAAATCGCGTAAGCCGTTTCTTCATTGATGTGGACGACGGAAACTGGGAGTCTGTCGAAGCTTGATGACCGAGCGTGTCCATTTGGATTATTCCTCGTTTGGCGCAGGAGAACCTGTTGATCTGACACCAAACGAGGTGACAGCGGCTTGGAAGGAACTGTTGCCCGGTTTCGACCAGACCCATCACCAGATCGGCAATCTGCTCGTAGAGTCCAAGGAGCAAAAAGCCAACGTCAAAGTACATGCCACGGTGACCCATTTCATCGACGGTGCGGAAGGTGGAGAGCTCTGGGTTGTTTACGGCTCCTACAACATTGCACTGGTCCATGAAGGCGGGGCATGGATGATTAGCAGCATCCAGTTCAATTTCAAATTTCAGGCGGGCAATCAGGATCTTCCGGTTCTCGCTCAGGCCCGTGCTGACGATGAAAGCTAAGGTGCCAGCGATCTAACAGACTGCCCTCTCAATATGGCCGCCACGCAAGGTTCGATGCTTCCGCTCTTTAGACTGATTGCAGCGCAGAATTGGGAGCATAAGAGTGGCTCATGCGTGGCTTTGCAGCTAGCTTCAAACAACCTGGCAATGCCGTGGGTGCAAATGTGAGATAAGCCTTTTTGAGTAGGAAGAAATTCAAATTCCTCATGCTGCGCTTGCCATCTTTGTTGGAAGGAAACCAAAACCGCCGATGCTTTGAGGGTCCAACAAACGAACGCCAACCATTGCACTTATTGGAAAAATTGCCGTATGGAGCCACGTTTCGTTTGTAGTGACCCTTATGTCACCCCTAAAACAACAGCGAATACCTGATGCCGGTGAGGGCGGCCCAATCATCAGCGAAACTGGGAGTTTCCACGCGGCTGCCCCATTCCACCCTTTGTCGCTCGCTCAGAGCGTATTCAAGTATGAGTAAGGCATTGCCGCGTACGTTGTTGCGGTCCTGATCAGTATCAAATGTGAAGGTGGTTGCACTCATGAGCACCGATGTTCCGGTGACTTTTGCGTCATCAACATGCAGGTCAATGTCGGCGCCCACACCGCCGCGTAAGATGAAACCATTCAGCCACTCATGCGCGCCCCTGAGACCAACACGCGCGACAACAGCGTTTTCAGTGAGCGCATCAAAACTCACCGCCGTGTCCATGTTTTCGCCTTCCGTATAAGCGCCGCGGTGGATGTGCTCGTAATAGACCCCCAGATACGGGCCGACAACCGTGGTGTCAGTATAGGCATAGTCATAGCGAAAGGTGGCGCCGACACCGGTGCTGTCAAGACTGGTGTTCCCGGAGCCGATCTGCACATTGTCGAACCCGACGCCGCGTTTGAAATCATAAGTGGCGCGGGTATGGGCAACATCCAGCCGCAGATCAATCAGGCTGCGGTCAAAGGTCAGCAGGGCCATATCAATATGGCCCCCGACGCCAAAGCCAAGCCCGCGCTGGCTCGCATCAGATACCTTATCATCACCGAGCAACGCCACAACTCCGCCCACAATCACGCGGTCGGAGAGTCTGGCTGACCCTGACAGGAAACCCGCAAAGCCACTGTGCTGGACTGCACGGCTTTCTCGGGTTGTCTCGTTCCAACTGCCTGAAGCAATCATATCCTGCATATCCCTGTTCGAACTTGCATGACTGCCATGCCTTGCGGAAAAAGTTCCGGCAAGGGCTGGCATTGGGCTAGCACATTCTGTATGACCCAAACCGACAAAAGTTTCAGCAGATTTTGCGCGTGCCAGGTGTTCTCCATAAGGGGCGGTCACAGGCCGGAAAGAGCATTTTAGTGCAGCGCGTTAGATGGTTACCCTCAAATCTGCTTTTCAAGAATATGCAGGAGTTTGCCTGCAACAAGGAGGCTCTATGAGCACAGCAGGCACGGAAGCCTATAAGGCGCGCCGCACATTCGCGATCATTTCTCACCCGGATGCCGGTAAAACCACACTGACAGAAAAGCTGCTTCTGGGCGGTGGTGCGATCCGTGCAGCGGGTCAGGTGCGTGCCCGTGGTGAACGCCGCCGCGCCCGCTCTGACTGGATGAAAATCGAACAGGAACGCGGCATCTCCGTATCTTCCTCCGTGATGACGTTTGAGCGTGAAGGCATCATCTTCAACTTGCTCGATACGCCGGGCCACGAAGACTTCTCAGAAGACACCTACCGTACTTTGACCGCTGTTGACGCAGCCATCATGGTGATTGACGCTGCAAAGGGTATTGAAACCCAAACCCGCAAACTGTTCGAAGTTTGCCGCCTGCGCGATATTCCAATCATCACCTTCGTCAACAAAATCGACCGTGAAGGTCGCCATCCAATGGAAGTCATTGACGAAATTCAAGAGGCACTGGCTCTTGATGTGACGCCAATGAGCTGGCCTGTAGGTATGGGCTCCGACTTCTTTGGTGTTTACGACCATATCGGCAACCGCTTCTTCACCTCAACCGAAGGTCGTGGTGGCCCGCTTGATACCATCAAGAAGGTTGAAGGACTGGAAGATCCGGAGCTGGTTGGCGAGTTGTTCGACAACATCCGCGAAGAGCTGGAAGAAAACGTGGAACTGGGCGCCGCGGGCTACCCGGAGTTTGACCGCGAGAGCTTCTTGGAAGGGCACCTGACCCCTGTCTTCTTCGGTTCCGCTTTGCGCGATTATGGTATCGATCAGATCCTCGATTTCATCGCAGCTTATGCACCGCCTCCACATTCTCAGCCAGCTACGGGTGGCCGCACCATCACGCCGGAAGAGAAAAAGGTAACGGGCTTCGTCTTCAAGGTGCAGGCCAATATGGACCCGAAACACCGCGACCGCATCGCGTTCGTGCGTCTGTGCTCCGGTACCTTCAAGCGCGGCATGAAGCTCAAGCATGTGCGTGCAGGCAAACCAATCACCGTCTCCGCGCCAATCTTCTTCTTTGCAGAAGAGCGTGAGATCGCAGAAAAAGCCTATCCGGGTGATGTAATCGGCGTGCCAAACCACGGCCAGCTGCGTGTAGGAGATACCCTGTCTGAGGGCGAAGAAATCCACGTCACCGGCCTGCCAGCCTTCGCGCCAGAAATCCTGCGCCGTGTGCGCCTGACAGACACCATGCGCGTTAAGCAGATGCGCCGTGGTCTGGAAGATCTGGCAGAAGAAGGTCTGGTGCAGATCTTCAAACCAGCCATTGGCACCAACTGGATTGTAGGTGTGGTGGGTGTGCTTCAGCTGGACGTTGTGGTGGATCGCCTGAAGACGGAATACCAGACCGAAATTGGGTTTGAGACCGCCATGTACAACACTGCTCGCTGGATCGAATGTGAAGACAGACTCAAGCTTGATAAGTTCCTTGAGACCAACCGCGCCCACGTGGCATTGGACCGGGACGACAAGCCAGTCTACCTCTTCAAAAACGCTTGGGAAGTGAACTATATCGGTGAAAAGAACCCTGATATTGGCTTCCGCGAAACCCGCGAAATCGTTCACACCTCTTAAAGCAGATAGTCTCATGCAAGACCCAGCTCTCGACACGCTTCTTCTGCCTTTCGAAAACGGCAGCATCGACTTCTTTGAAGAAGGAACAGCTGACCAAAAAGCCCTGTTCCTGCGCGCCCGCATGGGCTTTTCCATGAACGCTTTGGACAAGTCCCGCGTGGTCTGCCAACAGACCTTCGCCAGCGACAAGGACAACCTTGAGCGTTCCGGCTTTACGGTGTCGCCAGAAGTCTCCGGCACTATCCGCTCGTCATGGTCCTGCCTCCGCGCCAGCGCGACGAAGCCCGCGCTCTCTTGGCACAGGCGGTCAAGAGTGCAGGAGAGGGCGGCATTGTTATCGCCAGCGTGTCCAACACCGAAGGCGCAAAGACAGCCGAAAGCGACCTGACCAAACTGGCAGGCAACACCGGCAAGCTCTCCAAAAACAAATGCCGCGTGTTCTGGACGGAAGTTTCCAGCGACACCATAGACCAGCAACTGCTGGAAGAGTGGAGCCAGCTGGACGCCCCGCGCGAAATTCTGGAAGGCCGCTTCACAAGCCGGCCGGGCGTGTTCGCATGGGACCATATCGACAAAGCCTCCCAGCTTCTGGTCAACACCCTGCCGGACCGCCTTCCAGGCCGCGGTGCTGATCTAGGCTCTGGTTTTGGCTATTTGAGCTCTGAAGTGGTGAAGGTGAGCAAGGTCAAAGCCGTTGATCTGTATGAAGCAGAAAAACGCGCGCTGGACTTGGCCGAGCAGAACCTGAAGGGCAAAACAGGCGAAGTGGCAACAGACTTCATCTGGCAGGACGTCACCAAGGGCCTCAATCGCACCTACGACTTCGTTGTCATGAACCCGCCTTTCCATGCAGGTGGCAAGCAAGACCGTGCCGACATCGGGCAGGGCTTCATCAAGCAGCAGCCAAAGCGCTTCGCCCCTCCGGTCACCTCTGGATGGTCGCCAACCGCCATCTGCCTTACGAGGCAACGCTGGACAAAGTGTTCGCCTCCTACGAGATCATGGCAGATCAGGCGGCTACAAAGTCATCCGGGCCATCAAGGCGAACAAGTGAGCCATCGGGCATTGAGTTAGGAACTGAGCATGAGACTCGTGAAGCTACTTGCAAATCTGGGATACGCAGCCGCAAAGAGATGCAGGCTGCCATCCGCAATGGTTGGGTCACTGATAAAGACGGCACCCCCATCAAGGCCGATAGCAAGCTGCCTCACGAAGACATCCTGTTTGATGACGAGCCACTGGACCCGCCAGAGGCTCCGTCATCCTGCTCAACAAACCTCTCGGCTACACGTGCTCCATGAAGGATCGCGGGCGGCTGGTCTTTGATTTGCTGCCAGACCGCTACCGCGTCCGCAAACCAGCCCTGTCCTTTGTGGGCAGACTGGACAAGGACACCACCGGCCTGCTGCTGTTTACCGATGACGGCAAACTCCTGCACCGGATCATCTCACCCAAGGCCGATGTCGCGAAAATCTATGAGGTAGAGCTGGACCGCCCGATGACAGGTGGCGAAGAAGACCTGTTCGCATCCGGCGAAATGATGCTGGAGAATGAGACCAACCCGCTCAAACCGGCGGAACTGGAAGTCCTCTCGCAAACGACCGCGCGCCTCACCCTGCATGAAGGCCGCTACCATCAGGTCCGCCGCATGTTTGCCGCCACTGGCAACCACGTGACAAAACTCCACCGCGCCCAACTGGGTGGCCTCACGCTGGACGGCGTAGAGGAGGGCAGCTGGAAACTGCTCGCACAGGACGATATCGACAGGATCTTCAGCTAGAGCGTGTTCCCGAAAAGTGGTTCCGGTTTTCGGACAGGAATACGCATGAAAATAAAGTGTTGGAGCCTGGTGCGTGAATGCATATGAACGCAGCACGCTCTAAAATGGCGTCACGGGCAGGTCATCGCCCTGCCTTCTTACGTACCATCTCCAGATGGGTCAGAAACTTCTCCTCATAAGCCCAGGTCGAAAGCAGATTGCCCAGTACTTTCTGGTTCGGCGCCCGCAGGCACACCACGTAAAGCTGTGTATCCAGCGCCGCCATCCAAACCAGCGGAAACCATAGGGCCCAGCACGCCACCTCCGCCAGCAAATATCCTTCGGACTGCACTTTCACCCAGCTGGTAAGCCAGTAAATGCTCATGGCGTAAGCAAGTGAGACCACCGTCATCACCACACCTGCACACAGCCCCCGATAAAGCCCCTGACGCGCCCACACCAGCAAGGACAAGTAGACACCCCACATTCTGAGCAAGGTCAAAACACGATAAAAAAAGCAACCGCCGGAGTATCCACGCAAAGACCATGAGCTTCTCGCAAGTGTGCCAATATCGAGCAAGACTAGGCCGTGCATCTTAACTCTAGGATAAACCTGAGGTGCTGTTTAACCAAAACCCGCTTACCAGCCCCACCAGCTGGCTCGCAAAGGCAGACAGGAGCTGAAACGCATCTGCTTTGGAGCCATGGTGTTGGCACTCACCCCACGCCGTCATCCCGCGCAAGCGCAGCGCGATGCGGGACCCAGAGCGGCATGGGTGAGCCTTTCAGTTCCGCGCATTCTGAACACGCTCCCAGCGGGCTGAGCTCATCGACGTTCTCCAAACAACCACAGCACTTGCGGCTCTGGATCCCGGCTCGGGGGCCGG
>BAXV01000026.1 GCA_001310715.1 Pseudovibrio sp. JCM 19062 | reverse complement strand
CGGAGCAGGCCACCAGATCGTTGTCGCTGATGCACTTGGAAATCTCAGGGGGCAACGGGCCGGAGTTGCCGATACAGGTGTACAGCCGTAACCGGTGAGGTTGAAGCCGAGAGCGTCGAGGTCTTCCTGCACGCCAGCTTTTTCAAGGTAATCGGTCACCACCTGAGAGCCGGGGGCCAGTGAGGTTTTTACCCATGGCTTGACTTTGAGGCCCTTGGCGCGGGCTTTACGAGCGACCAGACCAGCGCCGATGAGCACGGACGGTTGGAGGTGTTGGTGCATGAGGTGATCGCGGCGATAACAACGTCGCCGTTGCCAAGGTCATGGTCGCGGCCTCCAATCGGTGCGCGTTTGTATTCTTCGCCTGCTTTCTTGAATTCCTCGGCCATGGTTTTGGCGAAGCCTTCAGAAGCGTCGATGAGAGAAATACGGTCTTGCGGGCGCTTCGGTCCGGCGATGGATGGCACAACGGTGGAGATGTCCAGTTCCAACGTGTCGGTGAAGACTGGCTCTGCGTGGGTGTCGCGGAACATGCCCTGCGCTTTGGCGTATTCTTCAACCAGCGCAATGCGGTCTGCGGAGCGGCCTGTGGCCCGGAGGTATTTGAAGGTGTCGTTATCAATGGGGAAGAAGCCGCAGGTTGCGCCGTATTCTGGCGCCATGTTGGCGATGGTTGCGGTGTCTTCCAGAGACAGGTTATCGAGGCCGGGGCCGTAAAATTCAACGAATTTGCCGACAACGCCTTTTTTTGCGCAGCATCTCAACGACGGTGAGCACTAGGTCTGTTGCGGTGATGCCTTCTGCCATTTTGCCGGTGAGCTTGAAGCCGACGACTTCTGGGATCAGCATGGAGATGGGCTGGCCGAGCATGGCTGCCTCTGCCTCAATGCCGCCTACACCCCAGCCGAGAACGGCAAGGCCGTTGACCATGGTGGTGTGGCTATCGGTGCCGACGAGGGTGTCGGGATAGGCGACGGTTTCGCCGTTTTCTTCCTTGGTCCAGACGGTTTGGGCGAGGTACTCAAGGTTGACCTGGTGACAGATGCCGGTGCCCGGAGGGACTGCGCGGAAGTTATCAAATGCGGATTGGCCCCAGCGCAGGAATTCGTAGCGCTCGTTGTTGCGCTCGTACTCTCGTTCTACGTTGAGCGCAAAGGCGGAAGTGGTGCCGAAGTAGTCCACCATGACGGAGTGGTCGATGACGAGATCAACGGGAACCAGCGGGTTCACCTTTTTCGGGTCACCGCCAAGGCTCTCGGCAGCGTCGCGCATGGCGGCAAGGTCAACAACGGCTGGAACGCCGGTGAAGTCCTGCATGAGCACGCGGGCAGGGCGATAGGCGATCTCGTGGGTGGATTTACGAGTGGTCAGCCATTCAGCCACGGCCTTGATGTCGTCTGCTGTGACGGTGCGGCCATCTTCAAAGCGGAGCAGGTTCTCCAGAACGACCTTCAGAGAGAATGGAAGCTTGGAGACGCCTTTAAGGCCGTTCTTCTCAGCTTCTGGAATGGAAAAGTAAGTATAAGACTTGTCGCCGACTTGCAGCGTCTGCTTGGCCTTAAAACTGTTTAGAGATTGGGTCATTCGGCGATCTCCTTATTTCGTTACCCGACTTGAGCTGGGAACGGAGCTTTGAGCTGACGAACCTCTCCGGTATCTTCCGGAGTTGTGTGGTTCGCCGTCATGGCGTGGGTTGATCAACTAATAAATACATTAAAAGTGCTTCATGAAATTCAATCAGCTTATAGTTGCTGTTGCTATAGCGTCTTTCTGACGCAGGTTCCAATCAAACTGCTGCAGAAGGCTAACAATTTGTCAGAGGTGGGTTTGTGTAGGGGCGGAGCTCCAGATCTGTCCGGGATGTGATTTGGTTTGTCTGGATCATATGCATCTGTATACAATTGTGTCCAGCCATTTTTTTTGACCCTGAGTTGCGGTAGGGGATTGGAAGGCGAAGCTGCCAAGTAACGGTTTAACCAAATGTGAACAGAGGCAGGATACGCCAGAGAATTCCGCAGAGAACAGCTGGAAATAACCAATAATAAGAGGAAGGTGTTTCTCATGAAACCTGCAGACGTGGCTGGTCGTGATCCTTTAGATTTGGGTGTGAACTCCGAAAGTGCAACGGCTCGGGAAGTTGAAAATCTCTATACCGAGGTCGAGGTCGTGCTCGATAAGTGCGAGACGACGATTGCAAAGCAGCCGATACTTTACCCTTCAGACCGGCAGGCTCAAATTACCTCTTTCGTTATTACGCTGGCACCGGGGGCGGTTGTTGCGGAGCACATGCACCCCGTGCCCGCTTTCGGATATATACTTGATGGTGAGCTGACGATCACCTATGAGAAAGAAACCCCTCTGACTTTTAAAAAGGGGGAGGCGTTTATTGAGGCTGTTCATACTTGGCACCACGGCAAAAACACCGGAACAGTGCCAACGCGAATCCTGGCTGTATTTATGGGAGCAAAGGGTTTGCCGAATGTGATACAGCCTCCTGAATAGGGTGGTTTGCGCAAAGACGGGATCATGCAAACTGCTCTAATTCTTTGTTGGAGCGTATCTTATCCGGAAACCGGATCCATTTTTCGGGATACGCCGTCAGTTTGGTAAGCAGCGTTGGCTGCTGTGGTGGTTTCGGGCGCAATGAACCAATTGAAGTTAGTCTGTCAGGGTGTTGCATGTGATCGCGGTGGCCGCAGGGTTTTGAACCACGTCGATCTGGAGGTTGGCTCAAGCGAAGCTCTTATTGTGCAAGGTCCCAACGGTGTCGGTAAATCCAGCCTGCTGCGTGTGATCGCCGGGCTGGTGGCGAAAGCGAACGGTACGATCACGCTGGAAGGCGGGATGACTGAGCGCTCCGTTGCCGAGCATTCCCATTATTTCGGGCACCTTGATGCGTTGAAGCCTCTGCAAACTGTTCTTGAGAATTTGAGTTTCTGGCGGAGTTTCTTTGAGCCAGCCGAGTTTGGCGATGGCAAAGTGCGTGAGAGCATGAGCGAGCTGGAAGCGCTGGATACGCTGGGTATTGCGCATACATCCAGTCTGCCAGCCGGTTATTTGAGTGCCGGACAGCGCCGACGCCTTTCGGTGGCGCGCTTGCTAGTGGTGCCTCGTCCGGTCTGGCTGCTTGATGAGCCGACGTCTGCGCTCGATAAAGCCTCTGAAGAAGTGTTGTTGGGCTTGATTGCTGATCATATCCACGCTGGTGGCCTTGTGGTTGCAGCGACCCATCTGCCGCTTAATCTGCCAAATACCAAGTTCCTGAACCTGTCGCCTGTGACGACCGAAAGCGAACATATGTTTGCCGGGGATGATCTGGACGATTATTTCGACGAAACCGAGCAGGACGAGGGCCGATCATGAGTTGGATGAAGAGTCTTTTTGTTCGTGAATACCAACTGGCGAACCGCGTTGGTGGTGGTGCGTTGATTGGCGTGCTGTTCTTTCTGGCTGTGGTGACGATTTTCCCGTTTGGCGTGGGACCGGACATGATCCTGCTGTCGCGGATCGGTGCTGCGATCCTCTGGATTGGCGCGCTGTTGGCAACGTTGCTCGGGCTGGACCGGCTGTTTCAGGCCGACCGGGAAGATGGCAGTCTTGAGCTTCTGGTGATGTCCGGGCGCTCGCTGGAGCTGGTTGTGTTGATCAAATGTGCGGCGCACTGGGCAGCGACGGGGCTTCCGCTGGTGTTGGCAACGCCGGTTCTTTCATTGTTTGTGGGGTTGGACTTCCAGAGTATCGTTCTGGTGACGCTGACCTTGCTTGTAGGCGCGCCTGCACTGACGCTTGTTGGTGCAGTGGGTGCTGGTGTTACTGTGTCCATGCGGCGGGGTGGGGTGCTGCTCTCCATTCTGGTTATTCCGCTGGCAATCCCCATTTTGATCTTTGGTGTGAGTGCAGCGACGGCGGGGGCGATTGACTCCAATAACTTCCTTGTCCCGTTCCTGTTTTTGTGTGCTTTGACACTTTTTGGTCTTGTTGTTGGACCTCTGGCAGCGGCTGCGGCGCTTCGCGTTTCGGGTGAATAATGGTTGCAGGCGGGAGATTGTTGCAATTTCTTTGCATGCTAAGTGTAAGTAACATCGACTAAAATTAGTGAATTACGGAAAAGTGAAGTGTCAAATTGTTTATAATCAATGATCATCGCGTGTCCGTGACACAATGTACACATTGATGCTTCGTCATTCTCAGTTTAGAACGGCTCTATGACCTTATACGATCTTGCAAACCCAACCCGGTTCCTGAAGCTTGTGAAAGTTGTGCTTCCCTGGCTTATCGTTGCGACGGTCGCTGCGCTTGCAGTTGGCTTGTACTTCGCGTTTTTTTGTTGCGCCTGAAGATTACCAGCAAGGCCAGACAGTGCGCATTATGTTTGTGCACGTGCCTTCTGCCCAGCTCGCATTGATGTGTTATGCGATGATGGCACTATCTTCGGTTGGTTCTCTGGTCTGGAAACATCCGCTGGCTGATGTTTCCGCAAAGGCTGCTGCGCCGCTTGGCGCTGTCTTCACGTTTCTGGCTCTGTTTTCCGGTGCGGTCTGGGGCAAGCCGATGTGGGGTACGTTTTGGGTTTGGGATGCAAGACTGACTTCCTTCCTCGTGCTGCTGATTATGTATCTGGGCATTATCGCGCTTTGGAAGGCGATTGAAGATCCTATCAAGGCTGCAAAAGTGAACGCGATCATCACTCTGGTTGGTGTGGTCAACGTGGTTATCATCAAGTTTTCCGTTGAGTGGTGGAATACACTGCACCAGCCGCCGAGCATCATTCGCAGCGGTGGGCCTGCTATTCACTCTTCCATTCTCATTCCACTTGGTTTGATGGCTCTGGCATTTGTGCTTTTGTTTGTGACTTTGCATCTGATGAGCATGCGTAACGAGATTATGCGCCGTCGGATCAGGGCAATGCGGATGCGTGCAGCATCTGTTGCTCCGGCTGCCTCCAGCAGCGCAATGACCAAAGCAGCTCCTGCTGGTGCGAGGTAAAGACAATGGATTTTTCAGAGTTTGGTCGTCACGCGGAATATGTGGTAGCTGCTTATGCAATGGCTGCGTTTGTCATCTGCGCCCTGATTATCTGGGTGCGTGCAGATCAGTCCCGACTTGAGAAAGAGTTGCAGGCATTGGAAGCGAGTGGTATTCGCCGTCGCTCCGCACGGCGCGCAGGTCCTTCTGTCAGTCAGATGGCCTCCGCCCCAGCCAATGAAAAGAATGAGAAATAACAGGTATGGCAAGCGATATGAATGAGGAAAAGAAGCGAGGCGTTTCACCGCTTTTTCTGCTTCCGCTGGTGGTTTTCGGTGCACTGGCTGTTCTTATGGGATTCTGGCTGCTCTCCGGCCATGACCCGAAGGAGCTGCCATCTGCTCTGATCAATAAGCCTGCGCCCGAGTTCGAGCTTCCTCCTGTTGCCGGGCTGCAGCGTGATGGCGCACAGGTGCCGGGCTTCTCGCACAGTGATCTGCTTGGTCAGGTCACCGTTGTGAACGTGTTTGCATCCTGGTGTGCGCCCTGCCGTGCAGAGCACAGATACCTGATGGACCTTGCCGAGGATAACCGGTATGAGGTCGCTGGCCTGAACTACAAGGATACTGAAGTGCAGGCGACCCGGTTCCTGGATGAGCTGGGCAATCCTTACGACCGTGTTGGGTTTGACACTGGCCGCGCTGGTATTGAATGGGGCGTTTACGGTGTTCCGGAAACCTTCATCGTTGATAAGGCTGGTCAGATCCGTTACAAGTTTGTCGGTCCATTGAGCGAAGCTAGTTATCGCGATGTCTTCTTACCGGAGCTTGAAAAGATTCTGAACGAATCCGAGTAGGACCCACGCCTCTGTTGCCTAAGATTGTCAGGGGCTCACTTGGATGTGATTCTACTGTTATCTGGTTATTGTTTAGGTTAGCACTGCACAGCTGTGACTTAAATAATTGCAAAGGGCCGAAATGCGGTGGTTTTCTTTAAATAGAGTGAAGGGTTTTTGTCTTGCGGCGGGGATCGGTTTTCTAACCGCTCTGTCTGCTCAGGCTGAAACCCCCAAAGCCGTGATTGAGCTGTTTACCAGTCAGGGCTGTTCATCCTGCCCGCCCGCAGACCGCTTTATGGATGAGCTTACCGCTGACGATCTGGATGTGGTTGTCCTTTCCTATCACGTTGACTACTGGGATTATTTTGGCTGGAAGGACACTCTGGGTTCGCCTGTGTTCACACAGCGCCAGAAGGACTATGCCAAGAGCCGTGGTGATGCGCAGGTTTATACGCCTCAGGTTGTTGTGAATGGCCGCGGGCACATGGTTGGCAGTGATCGGCCTGCAATTACGAACGCGATCCGCAGATCCTCGGGCATGAGCGTGCAGGTGGATGCCATGCTGGATGACAACGTGCTGACGGTGGAGCTTTCCGGTTCTCAAACCGAGCAGGGCCAGAAGGCAGACGTTTATCTACTTGGTATTGAAAAAGAGACTGTTGTGAAGATCCAGCGCGGTGAAAATGCTGGCACGACGCAGACCTATAAGAACGTAGTACGCAGTATTATGCCGATTGGCATGTGGTCTGGTTCGCCTGAAGTTTTTCGTTTGCCACGCACTGCGCTCAAGATGTTTGACTCCAGAAACTGGGCGGTTCTGGTTCAGACGAACTCGGGTGAGATGCCGGGTGATATCATTGGGGCAGCTTTTTACGATAAGTAGCGCGGCTGATAAGTAACTCGTGGTTCTCAGTCGCGGGTTTGGCGCAATTAGGCATAAAAAGTGCCCATTTCAACCTGTTCCATTATTTAATATGCCACTGAAACCTGATAGATGACGGTATCTTTCTAAGTAGTCATCGAGTTTGAATTAAGGTGGATGTGGCATATGGACCAGAGCATGCGCTTCGCGCTGGGCAGCATTATCATTGGCATATTGGTATTTACGCTTAAATACGCTGCCTTTGTGATGACTGGCTCGATTGCGTTCTATTCCGACGCCCTTGAAACCTCCATCAATATTGCGAGTGCGATTGCTGCTGCCGGTGCTTTGTATCTGGCGCGCAAGCCTGCTGATCAAAATCACCCCTTCGGCACTACAAGGCAGAGTATTTTGCCGCGGTTCTTGAAGGTGTTCTGATCGTTTTGGCGGCGGTTCTGATCCTTAGAAAATCCTATATGGGTTTGACAGAGTCCTATGAGCTTGAATTCAATCTGCAGGGTATTGGGCTGAACTTCCTGTCGTCTGTCATCAATTGTGTTTGGGCAATGGCCTTGATGCGGGTCGGTAAAGCGCACAGGTCTCCGGCATTGCAGGCGGATGCCCGACATATCATGACGGATGTTTATACTTCTGTTGGGGTATTGGTTGGTATTGCTGCGGTATGGCTGACCGGGTGGCAGATCTTTGATCCGCTGCTTGCTGGCGTGGTTGCGGTCAACATTATGTGGTCTGGTTGGAAGCTGGTCCGTGAGTCCATTGGCGGTTTGATGGATGAGGCCGCTCCGGAGGAGGAACAGGAGGCACTGCGTGTCCTGATTTCCAAGTTTGGAGAGGGAGCGCTGGAGGCGCATGATCTGAGAACACGCCATGCTGGCCATGTCACGTTCGTTGAATTCCATCTGGTTGTGCCGGGGGAGATGACCGTTCAGGATGCCCATGCGATTTGTGATCGCATTGAGGAAGGCATTGGAGAAAAGATGCCAGGTGCGCGGGTGACCATCCATGTTGAGCCGGAAAATCACGCCAAGCATTCGGGGATTGTGGTTTTATAGGAACTTATGACGCTTGAGATCTGCACTGGGTTGGTTAGCAGGGTCTCCCGATAGACCATCGGACCTGCTACAATTGACAAGGTCTGGTGCGAGTTTCCTATGCGGCGGCGTTGAAGTAGTCTTCTCTTAGAAGTGCGGTGCCATCTGATTGCAGGACCCAGAGTTCCTTCGCAATGTTGCCGTGTGCTTTGTTCATCTTCCAGTCAGAGGAGAGAATGGCGGCGTGTTCGCCGGCAGCGACGATTTGGGGGTTGATGTACTCGACATCTGAGAAGCCTTCCCGAATAAGCATTTGCCAAAACTCGAGAATCTCGGCACGGCCATGATAGGTGCCAAAGGGCTTGGCCTCCATAACGGCGTTGGCCTCGTAGCAGTCGGCGCAAGCCTGAGCATCGCCCGCGTTGAATGCACGCTGCCACTTCTGGCTGGCTTCTTTAACTGCTGCTTCCAATTCACTGTTCATCATCGGACTCCAAAGCTCGGGCGCTTGCGCCTCTTTGTTTGGACGTAGGATGAAGAGCGAATCTTGATTAGAAATGGACGTGTTTGGCATTCCTGAAAGTAGCACCTATGAAAGGTGAAGTCCGTCTTTCAAATGTGGTGGGCGGATTTGAACCGACTAGTAAGCTGGGGTATCAACTTTCCTAAGCTTTTGGGTTGCTTTGTTTTTGTAGTGTTTAGGGTTCGGTCGCAAAGCTATCTGTTAAGCGGAATTGATAGGCTGGTAATTGCAGCCATAGAAAAAGCCCGGCGGTGGTAGCCGGGCTTTGTGTTTTCATAGTGCAGTTCTGGGAGAGGGTTTTAATCCTCCCAGATTTGGCATGATGCTCAGAGGCGCTGGGAGCCGGTTCCGAATTCCGGATAGGCTTCCACACCGATTTCGGCTTTGTCGAGGCCCATGGCTTCGTCTTCCTCGGTGACGCGCAGGCCAACCAGCAACTGGATTGCGTACCAGACAATGGTGGAGGCTACGAAGGTGAAGATACCGATGGCTGCAACGCCGATGAACTGGGTGCCGTAAGACGCATCAGAGTTGGACAGTGGTACGATCAGTGTTCCCCAGATGCCGGAGAGCAGGTGAACCGGAATCGCGCCAACCACGTCGTCGATCTTCAGCTTGTCGAGCATTGGAACTGCAAAGACCACAATCGCACCGCCTACGCCGCCGATGAGAACGGACTGAAGTACGCTTGGAGCCAGTGGTTCAGCGGTGATGGACACGAGGCCTGCAAGTGCGCCGTTCAGCGCCATGGTGACGTCGACTTTCTTGTAGAGCAACTGTGTCAGCCCAATAGTAACGATCACGCCACCTGCAGCCGCCATGTTGGTGTTGGCGAAGATACGGGAGACATCTGTTATGTCGCTGATGGTGCCCATAGCGAGCTGGGATGCGCCGTTGAAGCCGAACCAGCCGAGCCACAGGATGAAGGTACCAGAGTTGCCAGTGGCATGGAGGAGCCCGGCATCACGTGGACCTGACCGTTCTTGCCGTATTTGCCTTTACGCGCGCCGAGGATGATTGCGCCGGAAAGGGCAGCCCAGCCACCAACGGAGTGGACGAGGGTTGAGCCTGCAAAGTCCGCAAAGCCCATTTCGGAGAGCCAGCCAGCGCCCCACTGCCAGGAGCCGGTGATCGGGTAAATAATGCCTGTGAGGACGACCACGAAGATCAGGAAGGCCCAGAGCTTGATGCGCTCTGCCATGGTACCGGATACGATAGACGCCGTTGTTGCGCAGAAGACCATCTGGAAGAACCAGTCAGACGCAGTGGAGTAGCCTGCGTCCAGAGCGTTGCCGCCGACAGGATCAAATGAATAAGGTCCAAAGGAACCCATGAAACCGCCATCAACGCCGGTGTACATGAGGTTGTAGCCGGTGATCCAGAACATCAGGCCTGCGATGGAGTACAGCGCGATGTTCTTGAGGCATTGCATGGAAACGTTCTTGGTGCGAACGAGGCCAGCTTCCAGCATGGCGAAGCCTGCAGCCATCCACATCACCAGAAAGCCGCCAATCAGGAAGAGCAGGGTGTTGAAGATGTAGGCGGTGTCGACAGCAAGGGCGTATTTTTCTTCTGCCTGTGCCAGTGCCGGAACTGCAGAAAGGGCAAGGAGTGAACCTGCCGTAATTAGGGTGGAGGCGCGTTTCATGGTCTGTGTCCCCTGTGCCTGATTATATTGCTTCTGCGTCAACTTCGCCGGTGCGAATGCGGACGACTTGATCAATGGAATAAACGAAGATTTTGCCGTCACCGATCTGACCGGTCTGCGCTGCGCTATGGATGGCTTCGACAACTTTGCCTGCCATGTCCGATGCAACTGCGACTTCGACCTTCAGTTTTGGGAGGAAGGTGACAGCGTATTCGGTGCCGCGATAGATTTCGGTGTGGCCCTTTTGGCGGCCATAGCCTTTGACTTCGGTAACTGTAAGCCCCTGGATGCCCAAGGTGGTGAGTGCGTCGCGCACTTCATCCAACTTAAAGGCTTGATGATTGCCATTACGATTTTCATATCAGGTTCCCGTTCCCCTCTCACATCGACTGTGCCGCAAAGAGCTCTGGGACCTCTTTGATGAGACCGGGGAAGATGCCAGTAGTCTGGTCTTGATGAGAATGCCCGGCCGGCACGCTTGCCCCTTTCTATTCAAGGAGCGTGCCAGTTTTGGGTGATACATGATTTTACGTAGAGTTTGAGAGGTTGGTTTGGGGAATAATGTCGAAAATTCAGGAGCTTGGTCGCAACGACATTTCTTGTTGAGCCGGTGATTTCCCAGTCGGGTGCAGAAGGTGCCTGTCAAAAAAATAGGCAGAGCCTGAAAAGAATCTGCCTATTTTGTAATCACATTAATTTTGTGGTTAATTTTTAATCATGTGTATTATGCGCTGAAACCGCCAGATGCGAGGAATTCGATTTCCTCATTTGTGGAGGTACGGCCCAGAACTTCATTGCGATGAGGGAAGCGGCCAAAGCGGCGGATAACATCCATATGGATCAGCGCGTAGTGGTAGGTGCCCTGATCGTCCAGACCGCGGAACAGATCCACGCTCAGGTCCTGCATCTCTATCTCTTCTGAGTGCTGGAACGGCATGAAGAAGAAGAGGCGATATCCTTTGGGGTATGCCACATGGAAGTTCTTGTGCAGGGATTCCAGAGCGATTTTTAAAGCTTTGGCATCAAAATCAAATGCCTTTGGGGTGCCGCGGAAAATGTTACGCGGGAACTGGTCCAGCAAGATGAGTAGGGCGAGGGTGCCGTGTGGGGTTGCGGTCCAGTCGTCGTAGTCTCCACGGCCGGCGGCTTCTACGTCGGCTTCGAATTTCTCGCGAATTTCCTTATCAAAGGCCTCGCTGCCGGTGAACCACTTTTCGCCCCCGGCGCTCCACCAGAAGTCCAGAATTTCAAGTGTTTTGCTCGTACCTGCTTTTCCATCAAGTTCAATTATCGCCATGGTTAAATGCCCCAATATTTACTTTACTCTTGCTCGAAGTTTCGTTAGCCCGATATTAAACACAGTGGCACATTCGCGTACTTGGTGGAAGATTGGTGGAAGATAAAGATATCCTAGACCTGAGAGGTCTCAATTGCCCGTTGCCCGTGATGAAGACGCGCAAGCATCTCAAACGTTTGGCGAAGGGAGAGCAGCTTGTGGTGAAAGCCACTGACCCTATGTCTGCTATCGATATTCCACATATGTGCCAGGAAGACGGTCATGTGTTGATCGAGAGTAAGATGATAGGTGAGGTGCGCCAGTTCAAGATTGAATGCTGATTGCACTCGTCTTTTTGGAGCTAGGCGTCAAACAATTTGTCCAGCTACGGGCAAGTTTGAAATCCATCTCGGTCACTCCACCGACATCATGGGTGGTAAGTAACACCTCCACTTTGTTGTAGGTGTTGGTCCACGTAGGATGGTGGTTCATCTTTTCCGCCACAATCGCAGCGCTGGACATGAAGCCAAAGGCGCGGGCAAACGAGCGGAAGGTGAATGTGCGCTCAATCGCATTGCCATCTTCAGACAAGCTCCAGTGTGGTAGTTCTGCGAGGGCGAATTCTTTTGCGGTAGCGGATAACAGCTCGGACACAGGATCACCTTTAGTTATGTTGCAAGGGTTGCCTCAGATCTAGTAGGTTTTTCTGACTCGCAAAATCCATGGATATTCGGGTAGACCCATACGAAACTCTGGTGCAAAGAGTCCAGAGGGAATAAATATCCAGGCAGTAAGGTTGGGAGGAAACAGTGGTCTTGTTGCAGCGTCGTGTACTGTTTGTATGCCTTGGAAATATATGTCGTAGCCCGTTGGCAGAGGGGATCTTCCGCCACCATGTGAAACAAGCAGGGCTGGAAGAGCAGATCTACGTGGACTCCGCCGGCACGGCCAACTGGCATCGTGGTAAGAAGCCGGATATCCGCAGCATTCAGACAGCGCAAAAGCATGGCATCGATATTTCCAATCAGGAAGCGCGCCAGCTGGAGCAAGAGGACTTTGAGAAGTTCCATTACATCGTGGCGATGGATGCCAGCAATCTGGTCAACATTCAGGCCGAAGCACCGTATCTGCATACGGCCAATGTGCGGCTGCTGCTTCAGGATGAGCAGAAAGACGTGCCCGATCCGTATTACGGTGCCAATGAAGGGTTTGATGAGGTCTATAAGCTGTTGCGGAACGGTACCTACAATCTTCTGCAAGAAATCCGCGAGGAGATGGAGCCGACTGAGATTTAGGCCCATTACAGAGAATTAGATGGAAGCTCCGCAGATGATTGCGGAGCTTTTTTTTGTTTTTCGCGCTGGCTATTTGACTTTGTTACGGACGCTTCTTGCGCACCAGCAGGCGGCACTGCTGATTTTCGCATGCAGCCAGTTGCCGCCCTTGGTAAAGGAGGCGTCCAGATTGTCTGGCTGCGCCCATGTCGGAGTGCGCTGGTACAGGTAGTGGTAGATAGCGATGATCACCAGCATGGTAATGCCCCAGGAGAGCAGGGTGTCTGAAAGGAAATGTCCTCCGAATGCCACGCGGTTTGCAGAAAGAGCGAAAGCCAACACGCCGATGCCTGTTGCCAGCGGCAGCCGCCACGCTTTGGGAGCGATGAAGACCAGTACCATCAGCCAGATGGCGGATGAGGCTTCGCCTGATACAAACGAGCAGTTACTATCACAGTAGTTAGTCGGGTTCCAAACGCCAACAAATGGCAGATCGCCGCCAAATATCTCGGTTGAGCGTGGACGCGGACGGCCCCACATGTTCTTGAAGAACGTGTTGACGACGAGGCCGGGGCCGAGAATGAGTGTTGAAAGCACGAAGATCGGATGCCGAAGATCCATTATCGCCTTAACTTTCGGAAGGGCGAGCTTGAAGAACATTACAAGCAACGACAGTGCGGCGACCCATTTGAAGATGTAGACACCGAAGTACCGCACATCATTCCAGAACGGATCTCTGGAAATCGGAAAGTTGCCGTCTCCGGCGTAGAAGAGGCTGGAAGCCAGATATCCAATCTTGGGAAGATCAAAAATATCACGGAGACGACAAGAATGTAGCTTATCACTGCGGTGAACGGGCGTTCACTGCAAAAGTTGATCGCTTTCTTGAGGGTCGACGTCTTGGTGTCTTCGTCTGCCACGGGGGTTCCTGAGTTTGTTCTTTTTGAATTATAGGGCGGTATACTGGTTTTTGAGCATTACGCCAATGTGCTGTCTTGAAATTCCATTGATGCTCGGCGAGATTATGCCTCGCATTGTCAAACTCCCATATAGGGACCTGCGAGATAAATACAAATTGTTTCCATTCGCGGTTTTTGCAGGAGTGAAAACATAGGCAGCGGATTATTGGTCCACCGGATCAGAAAGTGAAAGAATGCCTCGGCTCGCGTTTTATTATGAATTTGCCAGCCCGTACTCCTACCTGACTGCAGCGCGAATTGAGCAGCTGGCGAAGGACAGAGGGTCGATATTGAGTGGCGGCCTATTCTGCTGGGGCCGATCTTCCGGCGTCAGGGGTTGGAGAGCTCGCCGTTTGTCGAGAACCCGAAGAAGGGCGCTTATATGTGGCGTGATGTGGCGCGCACTGCTGCCAATCTTGGCTTACCGTGCAGAAGCCACGCATTTTCCCGCTTTACAGTCTGCTTGCCTCTCGCATCGCATTTGCGGGACGCAGCGAGCCCTGGATCGGCGCGTTTACCCGTGCTGTCTTTCACATGTCGTTTGCGCTGGATGAAGATATCTCCAAGCCTGAGCTCATGGTTGCTTTGCTTGAGGAGCTGGAACTCGATACTGACAAGATCATGAAGCAGACCGAAACCACCGAGGTGAAGATCGGCCTGCGTGCCGCTGTTGCTGAAGCCGAGGCGCTTGGTGTGTTTGGTGCGCCGACTATGATCACCGAGAAAGGTGAGCTTTACTGGGGCAATGACCGGCTTGATGAAGCATTGGATGCTGCTTTCCTGCGGATTGGCTAACTGGAGTTTTGCAGCGTGCTTTCTACGAGACTGTAGAGTGCAGATGGGGTGACCGGCTTTTCCAGAATCTGTGTGAAGCTTGGTTGAGCAGTATTGGACGCTCGTCGGGTGGAATGCTTGCCGTGATGGCAAAATAGGCTTTTGCGTTGGCCTGCGCGCCGTTTTTCATCTGATGAAGCGTCTCATGGCCACTCATTTCCGGCATGTGCAGATCAAGAAAAACCAGATCAGAGGGGGTATCTGCCTGTAGGGTGAGGGCCTGTCTGCCGCTGTCTGTGGAACGTACTTTCAGGCCAAACGAGGAGAAGATTGCTCCAAGCAGCTCGCGGCTGGGTTTATTGTCGTCAACGATCAGGACGGAGCCTGAAAGGGCGGAACGAGGTTTGTTGTCGGGTGTAGTGAATGGTTTGTCGGCTTGCGTGATCTCCTGAATTGGCAGGATCAATTCAAAGCAGGCTTCATTCTTTGCGTTTGTGATGAGGTGTAGATCCCCGTTGTTGTTGCGGGCCAGATGACGGGCGCTCCACAATCCAAGGCCGTGGCTGTCTGACTTGCGCTTGGGGATGCGCGGCGCATCCAGGTAGGAGACTTGTTCAGGTGTCAGGCCGGGGCCTGCATCCTTGAGTGTCACCACGATGTTGGGCTGATGGTTGGAGAACTTGATGTGGGCACTCAGTGTGATTGTGCCTGCATTGCTGTACAGAATAGCGTTATCGACCAGTACAGCCAGAATACGTTGTAGCTCATCGGAGTGTGTCTGATAGGCTGACATGGCTCGTGAGACCAGCGATGGGTCAGAGTATGACCGGACCTTTCAGCCTGAGGTGAAAACAGATCAACGATATACTTGAGCTGTTCCAGAATTGATTTGGGCTTTGGGTTGACCGGTTCGGTGCTGGCGTTGTGCGTTTGAGGCTTTGCGTATCTGTGAAGGATGACGCCTGTCAGCTCTTCCAGTGAGTTGATAGAGGCTTGTAGTGTGCTCAGGTGGTGTTGCTGCTGATCGCTGAGAGGCTCTTGTGCAATCAGGTCCGAAGCGGTTCTCATGGCGGACAATGGTGTTTTCAGGTCATGCACCAGTCTCGCGATCTCCTGCCGTGACGCCGGTTTTGAAGAGGGCATGAGATTCCTCCTTGATCATTGTTCTTGAAAGAGTCTAAAAGACTTACAGTTAAAGTTCGCCCTGTTCTGGCAAGCATCCACCGAGATTTTGTTTTACGTTTACAAGTGCGTTTGCGTGTGCGCTGGAAGAGTGCTGCTGTAGGGTGGAAAGAGAGCGAACACACAATGCTGTTTAGTACACTTCAGGTGGTTTTTCCCATTTTTGCGACGGTGGGCGTGGGCTACGGGTTCGGCTACATCGGACTGCTCAACAAGCATGTCGCGATAATCTCAGCACCTTCTGTATCACGGTTCTTATTCCTGTTCTTATTTTCCGCACGTTGGCAACATCTGATCTTGGCGGGCTGAGCCCATGGGCGCTCTGGGGCACCTATTATACCGCGCTGACAGTCAGTGCTGTGCTGGGCGGCTATATGGTGCGCAAGGTCTTTGGGCGTGAGGCACGGGCGGCCTGTATTGGCGGGTTCTCGGCATCGTTCTCCAATATGTCTTTGATCGGTATTCCAGTGATCACCTCTGCCTTTGGGCAGGAAGCGCTGGTTCCACTCTCCTTAATCATCTCCATTCACGCCCCTTCTGTGACGCTGGTGTTTGTTCTGGCTATGGAGCGGGCTGTTGTTGTGGATGGTTATCAGGAACCGCGGCCTTTCAAACATGTAATGCAGTCGCTTTTCAAGACGCTGATCACAAGCCGCTGGTGGTTGCTATCCTGTTGGGTATCGGATGGAACTTCTCAGGTCTTGAGCTGCCTGCGTTGCTGGACGGCATCTTGCTCCCTCTGGCAAGTGCTGCAAGCCCTGTTGCTCTGTTCTCTGTCGGCATGACTTTGTTGAACTACGGTATCCGCGGAAACATCGCGATTGGCGGCGTGTTGAGCGCTTTGAAAATCATGCTGATGCCTGCGATCGTACTGGTTCTGGCGGTCTATGTGTTTCCGCTTTCGCCGCTTTGGGTTGCGGTGGCGACACTGGCAGCGGCGTGTCCAACCGGTGTTGTGGCGTATCTTTACGCCAGCCAGTTTGGAACCGGCCACGCCATGAGCGCAAACTCCATTAGCCTCACAACCATCTTCTCAATCATCACAATGAGCTTCTGGCTCTGGGTCTTGAACTTTCTGGGCTACTAACTGGGTTTGCTGTCTCATTTGCCTTAGGCGAGAGGGTAATTACAGAATTTCCCAGATCAAAGAGGGGGCGACTAAGAAATGGATGGCTGTTTGATTTTTGATCTGGATGGGACGCTGGTCGATAGCGAGCCACTGTGCTCGCAGGCTTTTCTGGATTTATTGCCTGATATTGAACTGCCTCTTACAGATCTTATGAAGCGCTTCAGGGGACGTAAACTCACCGGAATTCTGGCTGATCTTGAGGGTATTATTGGGCGGAGTTTGCCTATTGGTTTCGAACAGGATTATCGTGCTCAGGTTGAGCATCTATTCAAAACAGAGTTAGCAGCGTTTCCCAACGTTTCAGAAGCACTCTCCGAGATCTCATTACCAATGTGCATTGCTTCAAGTGGCCCTCGTGCGAAGATTGAAGCTGCACTGGAGAAAACAGATCTTAAACGCTTCTTCGGCTCCAATATCTTTAGCTCGTATGACGTAGGTATCTGGAAACCTGATCCGGGATTGTTTCTTCATGCTGCACGTGAGATGCGCGTCCCACCTGAGCGCTGCGCCGTTATTGAAGATAGTGAGGTGGGGATTCGTGCAGCAAAAAAATGCTGGGATGAACGTCTTGCTCTTCTGCGAAGGAGCTGATCCTAATATCGGCACAGAGACATTCAACTCCTACAGCCAGCTTCCCGAGCGGCTTGCTACCAGGTTTAATAGTTTGGAAAGCGCTTAATCTTCCAAGCCCAGACTGGCTCTGATCTGGGCTGGGGTTACGCCGCTTGCTCTGAGTTCGCGGAGGCAGTGTCCTTGGCGGATTTGGCGAGTTTGCGGCCGGTTTCGTCGAGGATGAGGTTGTGGTGTTCGTAGTGCGGCTCTGGCAGGTCCAGCAGGGTTTGTAGCAGACGGTGCACGCTGGTGGCGTGGTAGAGGTCTTTGCCGCGCAGGATGTGGGTAATGCCTTGCAGGGCGTCGTCGACGACTACTGAGAGATGATAGCTGGTTGGGGTGTCTTTGCGGGCAAGGACCACATCGCCCCAGGCTGCTGGATTGGCCTGAATTACGCATGATGGGCTTCTCTCCAGCTGAGAGGACTGCCCGCTAGTTCAATGGCTTTGGCCATGTTCAGGCGCAGGGCGTATGGAACTTCGGAGTTATGGAGAGTTTGCTGCTCTTGCTTTGTCAGGACGCTGTTGTCGCCAGGTAGAGTGGGGCTCCGTCTGGATCCCGAGGCCATGGTGTGTCTGAGGCATCCTGTTGGGTGACGAAGCGTTTGATTTGGGCGCGGGTGAGGTAGGCCTTGTAGACAACGCCCATTGCCTCCAGTTTTTGCAGTGCTGTGGTGTATTCGCCGAAATGCTCTGACTGCTTGCGTACCGGTAATTCCCATTGCAGGCCGAGCCAGTTCAGGTCCTCCAGCATATCTTGCTGAAGCTGCGGGGTGCAGCGTACCGTGTCGATATCCTCAATGCGCAACAGGAACCTTCCGCCGCTTTGTCTGGCAGCCTCATAGTTGAGGATGGCCGAATAGGCGTGGCCAAGGTGGAGGTGGCCATTGGGGGACGGAGCAAAGCGATAGACAGGCACGTTCATTTGCGAAATGGTTCTTCTTGGAATATGGACTCGTTTGTTATTAGAGCATCTTTGGCTGCTTGAGGAGGGGGCGTTGAGACCCATAAATACGCTTGAGGATATTGAGCGGGAGTTAGCGTCTCTTGTTCTGCTGGATGAGCGGCTCGTTCGTGTGGTTGATGTTGCAGGGCAGGTGCCTTTGCGCAGGCGGTCTGCGGATTTTGCTGGTCTTTGCAATATTGTGGTGGCGCAGCTGCTCTCTGTGGCTGCTGCTGCAAGCATCTGGGCGCGGCTTGAAGCGCTTGTGGTGCCTTTTGAGCCGGATGTGCTGCTTTCCAAAAGTGAAGAGGAGCTTTTGGGTGTTGGTCTTTCCAACGCCAAGCTGCGCACGCTGAAGGCCATTGCGGAAGAGCTGAAGGCGGGTCTGTGCCTGAATGAAGCGGTGGAGTGGCCAGGTGAGGTGGCACATAAGCGGCTTTGTGAGATCAAAGGCATTGGTCCGTGGTCAGCGGATATCTTTTTGCTGTTTTGCGCCGGACATCCGGATGTGTTTCCGGTTGGTGATGTGGCGCTACAGGCGGCGGTGCAGCATGCGCTTGGTCTGGAGGTGCGCCCCAAGGGAAAGGAGCTTGCCGAAATCGCCGAGGCATGGTCTCCTCATCGGGGAACTGCGGCGCGTTTGTTCTGGTCTTACTACCGAGTGATGAAAGAAGGGCGTGAGACACTGCCGGTGTGAATGGTTCTGACACAATCAAGATAGGGGGAGCTGCTTGATGGAATCCAAAGGTTTTGTGAATGCTGTAGACGCGCAGATTGAACTGCTTCGCGATGGAAAACCGCTGGAAGCGTTTGATCGGTTTTTCGATTCTTCAGTGAAGATGTTTGCCAATGATGTGCTGTTTGCGAATGGCGCTGTTGCAGGTCGTGCCAAGCAGGAGCCGTTTATTTCTGCGGCTCAATCTATTATGGGCAAGATCGAAGATTTGGTGATTGATGAGGTGCGAGGGTTATGCGCATTTCGCAATCTCAGCAGCTTTGTGGACGGTGCAGGAAATGAGCGCCAGATCGACGGGTTGAGCTTGCAGCGCTGGGATGGTGATAAGATCATCGAGGAGCGCTACTATGATGGTGAGGCTATGAAGGCTCTTCTGGAAGGCGGTCTGCTTGCGGACTTGGCAGCCATATGACGACGGAAAAAAAGCTGAATGATTGGGCACGAACTTGAGTGCATCCGGCTGGAGCCGAGTCACGCGCCGGTGCGAAAGCTGGTGGTGTTGTTGCATGGGTATGGCGGAGATGCCGGTGACATGGAGCCGACGGCGCGTGTTTTGCGGGATGCGCTGCCGGAGACCGCTATTGTCTGCGTGAATGGGCCGGAGCCCTGTGCCCATTGGGTAGAAGGGCGACAGTGGTTTGCTGCATCCGAGTTTGATGCGCGGGATGTTTGGCTGGGCGTGCAGGCCGCGACCCCGTTGATAAACCGGATGCTGGATGCGGAGCTGGCGCATTACGGCCTTCTGGAGCGGAATATGGTTCTGGGAGGCTTCTCTCAAGGGGCCATGGTGGCGCTGCATGTTGGGCCGCGGCGGTTTTCTGAAGCGGCGGGCTTACTGAGCTTCTCAGGCGTTCTGGGTGGGCCGGAGCATTTGCTGGAGCAGATGATGGTTCGGCCTCCGGTGATGTTGCTGCATGGCAATGAAGATGATGTGGTGCCAGTGGCTAATCTGGGGGCTGCAGAAGATGCATTGGCACGTGCCGGCTTTACGGTGGAAACGCATTGTTTGGCTGGTCTTGGCCACTCTATCAACGAGGAGGCGCAGGCATTGGCGTTAAAGTTTCTGAAGGAACGGTTTGGAATTTCTGCGTCAACTACCATCTAGGATATGTTGCGGTTTTATGTGTTCACGTGGCAAATTCTGAGTCAGTATTTGCACGCGATTAAGATGGTTGCTGCCGGTGGAGGAGTGGAGAGATGTTGCAAAGTAAGCGAGCGAAGCAGTATCAGAGTTTTCTCGATGATCGTGGGTTGGGTCTGAAAGTAGTCGAGCTGCCGGATTCCTCGCGTTCTGCTGCAGAAGCAGCGCAGGCGCTGGGGTGTGCTCAGGAACAGATCGTCAAATCTCTCGTTTTCCAAAAGCTGGATACCGAGGAAGCTATTCTGGTGCTGGCGTGCGGGACCAACCGCGTCAACGAGCAGGCGATTTCGGCCTTTGTTGGCGGTCCAATCGGACGGCCTGATGCGAAGTTCGTCAAAAATGTCACTGGGTTTTCGATCGGCGGTATTCCGCCACTGGGCCATAAGCAACAGCTGACTGTGTACGTGGATGAAGACCTTTTGACCTACGACGAAGTGTGGGCAGCAGCGGGAACGCCGAACGCAGTGTTCATGATGCCCGGAAATCTCCCGGACATTGTGGGTGATCATCAGGTTGTCTGCGTGAAGTAGTAGTTACGCTTTGTCGTCGACCGGCCATTCGACGTAGGCGAGAACCCACAAAAAGACCAGATTGATGAGTGGAATGAACACCAGAATGGTCCAAACCATTGAAAAACCGATCCGGTGCAGGATCCTTGCTACTGGAACGGCGAGAATTATTATCGAGAGAATTAACGCACCGAGGTGCCAGAGTGCAAAGTTCTCCATCATCATTTGTTGATCCATCATGTGAGCTTCTCCTTCTCCGATTTGGGATTGACTATCCGATTGAAGAGAGGAAAAATCAAAGAAAATATTGATTGATTACAAATGCTTATGATTAATTTACGGGCGTATTTTTAGGGAGTCGGAGGAAGGCTATCTTCTGACAAAAGGGGGAACAGTGAGTACTGCGCTGGTTATTATTGATGTTCAGAAATATTTGTTTGATGTGGAGCCTCAGCCATTTGAGCGGGATGAGACCATCGCTCGCATCAACAGCCTGAGTGCAAAAGCGCGCCATGCGGGCATTCCGGTCATCGTGATTCAGCACGAGCGAGAGAACCACCCGCTGGCTTATGGTGCTAAGGGATGGGAGCTGCCGGACGATCTGGTTGTGACTGAAAGCGATGTGAAGGTTCGCAAGACTGCGCCGGATTCGTTCTTCAAAACCAACTTGAAGGATTTACTGGATGAGCGCGGTATCACAGATCTGACAGTGTGCGGGTTTGCCTCCGAGTTCTGCGTGGATACCACGTTCCGACGGGCGGCTTCGCTTGGTTACAACCTGCGTCTGGTGAGTGATGCGCATACGACGCACGACAAAGACCACGCAACGGCAAGCAAATCAGAGAACATCACAATAACACGCTGATTGACTTGGGAGGTTATGACGGCAGCATCATAGCTTTGCCGGAAGCGGAGATTGAGTTTATGCAGGTCGAGACTGCTTAGCTCTCACGATCAGCGATGTAGCGGGCCAGCGTCTTCAGGGTGTTGGCCTTGGCTCCGTATGGTGCCAATAGTTCGTCAGCTTCGCTGATCAGCTGTGCGAGTTCCTGACGGGTCTGTTCTTCACCGAGCAGACTGAGAGGGTTGCCTTGCCAGCCTTTGCGTCTTTACCCGTTGCTTTGCCAACCACTTCTGCATCGCCTGTCAGGTCCAGCAGGTCGTCTGCCAGCTGGAAGGCAAGGCCGATGATCTCGCCAAAGCGGGTGAGGCGGGCGATATCATCTTCAGAGGCATCAGCAAGAATTGCACCAGCACGACACGCATAACGGATGAGTGCGCCGGTTTTCATGGCCTGAAGCTGGCGGATCTCGGCTTCTGTTCTGTCACGGTGCTCGGAGGCAAGGTCGAGCATCTGCCCGCCTGCCATGCCGCCAATGCCGGATGCACGGGCCAGTTCCTGAGACAAACGCAGGCGGATGGCCGGATCAGGGTGAACTTGTTCATCAGCGATAAAATCGAAGGCGATTGTGAGAAGAGCGTCACCTGCAAGGATTGCTGTGGCTTCGTCAAATGCTTTGTGCGTTGTTGGGCGGCCACGACGTACATCATCATCATCCATTGCTGGAAGGTCGTCATGAACGAGGGAGTAGCAGTGAATGCACTCCAGTGCGGAGGCTGCAACCAGTGTGCCTTCATCTTCGTGGCCAAACAGGCGGGCTGCTTCGACCATCAGAACCGGACGTAGGCGCTTGCCGCCGGACAGGGCCGCATAGTTCATTGCTTCCAGCAGGCGTTCAGGGCGGGCCAGCTCCTCGGGACGAGCAGTCTCTCCCAAAACAGAGGTGAGTTTTTCTTCAAGAGACTGAGCGGTTTCGGCGATGACCGACTTCAAAGCAACAGACACAGAACCCCATCCCATAAGAGCAAATTGATTACAACAGAATTAGAAGAGCTTACCAATCGACTGACAGCAAATTGATCGTTTGTCCTGAAAACCTGTCAAGGTCAAGCAAAATGGCGGGTCTCATTTGGATTTGGCACATTTTGACCCCTTTAATATTCGGGTGAGATTTCCTGCGGAGTTGCTTTGAGTCGGCTTTCTTTATTAGGTTAAATCTAAAGTTACCTAAGGTCATGTAATAAGAGCCAAGCAACAAGGCGCCCTAATAAGTCAGCTATAAGAGATGATAGGGGAATAGAATGCGTGCACTCTCGAAGATGTTGTCAGATTTTGTCCAGAAAGGGCAACTTACAATTTTTGACTCCAAAGACCGTAAGTATGTCTTTGGTAATGAAGACAGCGGACCCTCCGCTGCCCTGCGTTTTCACAGTTGGAAGCTGCCCTTTACGCTTCTGGTTGACCCGGAGTTGAAGGCTGCCGAAGCTATATGGATGGTCAGATCACTGTCGAGCCGGGGTACACCCTGAATGATTTGATTGCAGTGTTCATGGCTAATGAAGGCCTGCTGACAGAACATCCCATTCAACGCATTCTGACCTTTATGAAAGACGGGCACACACGTCGGCGACTTGGTCTGAACCTGAAGAAAAACAAAGCTCAGGTGCGCCATCATTATGATTTGTCGACCGAGCTGTATCGACTCTTTCTCGATGACGGGCTCAACTACAGTTGTGCGTATTACCGGTCGCCCGAGGATACGCTTGAAGAAGCCCAGCAGGCCAAGCTGGACCATCTTGTTGCCAAGCTGGACCTGAAGCCCGGCATGTCTGTGTTGGAAATTGGCGGTGGCTGGGGTTCTCTGGCCATTCGTATGGCGCAGGCGGGTGCGCAGGTGACCTCCCTGAACGTTTCCACCGAGCAGATCAAGATTGCTGAAGAGCGGGTGAAAGCTGCTGTCTTGAGGACAAGGTTGAATTCGTTTGTCTGGATTACAATGAGTTTGAAGGCGAGTTTGACCGCATAGTCTCTGTTGGCATGATGGAACATGTGGGCATTGGCAATCTGGGTGCTTACTTCACCAAGGTCCGTGATTGCCTGAAGCAGGATGGCTATGCAGTTATTCACTCGATTGGTCGCTGTGGACCTCCGGGTGTGACGGGGCCTTTCCTATCCAAATACATTTTCCCCGGTGGCTACTGCCCCGCACTTTCTGAAACGTTTGCGGACATTGAAAAGACTGGAATGTGGGTGTGTGACAACGAGATTTTGCGGTTGCACTACTACTACACTTTGCGAGACTGGCGCCTGAACTTCGAGCGCAATCGGGACAAAATCAAAGAGCTTTACGATGAGCGCTTCTGCAAAATGTGGGAGTTCTATCTTTCTGGTTGTGAAATGAACTTCCTGCATGGACGGATGATGGTGTTTCAACTGATCCTATCGAAGGAGAGGGATGCAGTTCCAATTATTCGGGACTTCATCGGCCATAACGAGCAGGCAATGCTTTCTCATCGCAATGACCGCAGAAAAATGGCGTAATGCATTTTGCAGTAACAAGGCGGTCCCGGAGTTCTTTCCGGGGCTCGCAGATTGGCTCAATCACCTTGGGCAAAACCTCCAACCCTTAATTAGACCCAATGATTACCAAGAGATGTTTTGATCGAAAGTGCATTAGAGTCTCTAAGGTGATTAAAGCACGCTGGAGGTTCTGGTCATGGGCAATCAAGCTGCGAATTTTTCTGCCCCAAAAGGCTTTTTTTATTTTAGGCATCCGCAAAAGTCTGCTGTGGTAGCATTGATCTTGTCGGTTTTTCTGGGTGGGTTTGGGATGCATCGGGTCTATCTGGGGAAGCGGATGAGCGGTGTTGTGATGTTTATCCTTTCTCTGATCACGATCGTGCTGACGTTCAGTGGATTGAGCGGGTTGGAGACTATGGAGTTTAGTAGGGTAATTGTTGTTGCCAGTGCTGCGGTGGGATTTGGAATGGTGGTGTTTACGTGGGTTTTTGTCGATCTACTGATCATCAGTATAGGCGTCCTCAGTGCATCCAGTCGCGTGAAAGAGCCTGAGTAGGGGCAAGACCAAGATAAAGAAAAAGCCGAAGCTAGAGGGCTTCGGCTTTTTGCTTTTGCAGCAAGTTTTGGTCTCGCCCGCAATTCGGGGCACGAATGATCCAGGGAGGGGATTAAACCGGACGAGGCCTGCTGAGGGTCATTCCTGTTTATTCGGCTGCTTCCAATTCCAGTTCTGACGCTTCAAGGGCGACAGCAGCAGACTGGATGATTGATGCGAAACGAACCGCGGTTTGCACCATCTCGGCAGTAACTCCGGCTTTGCGCAGGATAGCTTCGTGACTATCAATGCACATGCCACAGCCGTTGATGGCGGAGACGGCAAGCGACCACAATTCAAAATCAACTTTGTCTACGCCAGGCTTGCCAATCACGTTCATGCGCAGCTTGGCAGGCATGGTTCCGTACTGCTCGTTGGAGGAGAGGTGCACGAAGCGGTAGTAGACGTTGTTCATGCTCATAATTGATACAGCAGCTTTCGCGGCGCTCATCGCTTCCGGGGTCAGGTGCGGAGCAGCTTCTGCGATTAGGGCGTTCTTGACTGTGTCGTTGCGGGTCGCAATGGCGCAAGCGACGATCAAGCCGTATTTCTGCTGATTGGTCAGAGATTCATCAGTTGCCATGGATCCAAGATTCAAACGGACGTCTTTGGCGAAGTCACCAAGGCGGGATTTCAAGGTATCAATGGACATAGGTTTCTCCTGATGATTTTGGCGTAGGGCTACGTACGAAGTGATTTTTGCTGTTTTGGATGCGTACTCCCGAAAATCGGAGACCTCTTTTCGGGAGTACGCTTGAGAAACCGGAGCGGTGTGTTTTTGGCTTTATGTGCTCCGGACCTATTCCGTTCCGGAATTAAGCTGCGAGTACGTCGCCGCCTACTTCACGGTTACATGGGCAGAGTTCGTCGGTCTGCAGAGCGTCGAGAACACGCAGGGTGTCTTTCGGGTTACGGCCAACGTTCAGGTTGGTTGCGTAAATGTGCTGGATGGTGTTTTCGTTGTCGACGATGAAGGTGTAACGGTATGCAACGCCGTCTGGAGAACGAACGCCGAGGCCGTCGATCAGGGAACCGTTGGTGTCAGCAAATGCCCAGATTGGCAGCTTGTTGAGATCCGGGTGATCGCGGCGCCATGCCAGCTTAACGAATTCGTTGTCGGAAGAGCCGCCGAGAACAACTGCGTCACGGTCTTCGAACTCACCAGCAAGGCGAGCGAATTCAGCGATTTCGGTTGGGCAAACGAAAGTGAAGTCTTTTGGGTAAAAGAAGATTACTTTCCACTTACCTTCGAAGCTTTTTTTTCGGTGATTGCTTCAAATGCGCTTTCGCCGTTTTCTTCGTGGTTGTTGAAACCAGGCTTTACGCCAACTACTTCAAATTCTGGAAGTTTTTCGCCGATACCGACCATGGTACTCTCCTAAATATGGAATGACGCGCGAGCAGCTCGATGAATGATGCTGATGAAGGCCTGTAAGATCGGCCTTCGTTGGGAGCCTTATGCAACTCTTAACAAAATCGGTCAAAACGATAATAACGAAGAAGCCTATCGATTTTTTCGAACAGCATGATAAGTTATCGCGGGATTGGCCGAATTCCGCTGAAATTTAGAGAGATTCTAATCTAGGGGCTTTGATCTGTGTCATCCGGTCGCACGATGTTACCCACATTAAAACAGCTGCAGTACTTCAAAACACTGGCAAAACTACTGTCTTTTTCGAAGGCAGCGGACGCATGTTTTATCACGCAGTCAACGCTTTCTGCTCGATCAAACAGTTGGAAGGTATTCTTGGGTGTGAGCTTCTAGACCGCTCGGGCCGGACACTGGTGTTGACTGAGGCGGGGGAGAACGTACTGGAGAAGGCGTCACTGCTTTTGCGTGATGCGGAGGATCTGGTTCAGGGTGTTCAGGCACAGAACCGGCCGTTGTGTGGCCGGTTCCGGTTGGGGTGATTCCCTCTGTTGCGCCGTATCTGCTTCCGCGTTTCTTGCCGCAGCTCAGAGAGCTTTATCCCGAGCTGCAGTTGTTCCTGCGAGAGGATCTTTCGCGCAATTTGATGCTGGCCTTGCGGGAAGGGCGTATTGATGCGGCGCTCATGGCGTTGCCCTATGACACGACCGGTTTTGAATCTGCCGAGATCGGGAGTGATGCTTTTTATCTGGCCGTGCCGCGTTCGCACCCGCTGGCCGGAGCCCGTGAAGTGATGATGGAAGAGCTTGCCAACGAGGTGTTGTTGCTTCTGGAAGATGGTCACTGTTTGCGAAACCACGTGCTTGCTGCAACGGGGGGACGGATGGTGGCGGCGAATGAAGATGTACAAGCCACATCTTTATCAACACTTGTGCAAATGGTGGATAACGGCATCGGCGTCACGCTTGTGCCACGTATTGCTGTAGATGCAGATATCGACCGCGGAACCTCTTTGAAGCTGATCAGGATTGCCGATAAGGGGGCGCACAGGACCATCGGAATGGTCTGGAGGCGTAAATCGTCTTTTGAAGGAAATGCAAAGTTACTTTGTAAGGCACTGGAACGCTTTATGGTTGAAACTCAAAAGAGTGTCCCGCTTCCTCAACAAGTATTGGAGAAGAGTGCTTGAAGAAAGCGCGTACAACGGAGAAAAACGAGCCAATGAAGCCGCGGATCAAGCGTTGGGTGCTGCGCGCACTTGGGGTGCTTGTGGCTTTGCCGGTGGTGTTGACGCTGCTGTATACTGTGGTTCCTCCTTATTCCAGTCTTATGCTGTCTCGGGTTGTGACAGGACAGCCTGTATGGCGCGAATGGGTGCCTCTGGACGAGATTTCCGTTAATTTACAACGCTCTGTAGTGGTGTCGGAAGATGGCGGGTTCTGTGTTCATGGCGGTGTGGACTGGCCAGCTGTGCAAGGGCAGGTGGGGAACCTGCTGGAAGGCAAGCGGCCTCGCGGGGCCAGCACGATTACCATGCAGCTGGCGAAAAATCTGTTTCTCTGGAACGACCGCGATTATTTGCGCAAGGTGGTGGAGATTCCTCTGGCAATGTTTATGGATTTGGTGATGTCGAAGGATCGGGTTCTGGAGATCTATCTGAACGTGGTGGAATGGGGGCCGGGGATTTACGGTGCAGAGGCTGCTTCGCAAACTTTCTTTGGGAAAAGTGCTGCGAATCTTTCCACGACTCAGGCCTCGTTACTAGCTACAGCGCTTCCTAATCCAATCGCCAGAAATCCAGCAAAACCTAGCGCTGGACATCGCAGGCTCGCCGGTATAAACCGTAGCCGAGCTCAGGTGGCCGGCGATGTACTTAGCTGTATTTCGGCGACGGAGAGGTAGTGCGAAATTAATTTCGTATAAAGGCTGGCAAATCCTTCAGTTTGCCTGTATAACCCCCGCCAATCTGAGAGATTGTGTATTTCGCACGTTAACGCCGCGCTTGAGTGGCGCGTGCGTATGTGACGAGAGAGAGAGCTAAAATGGCTGTTCCTAAGAAAAAAAGTATCGCGTATGAAACGCGGCTTTCGCCGTTCTACTGACGCTCTGGCACAACCATCTTACGTGGAAGACAAGGATTCCGGCGAACTGCGTCGCCCGCACCATGTTGACCTGAAGACTGGTATGTACCGGGGTCGTCAGATCCTTCAGGCTAAAGACGACGTCTAAGACTGAAGCGATCAGCGCGAGTTGATTAAAAGAGGCCGTCCTTTTTGGGCGGTCTTTTTTTTTGTTTGCGAAAAGAAAAAGCCCGGCAACGTGACCGGGCTTTTGTGTTTTTTTTGAGATAGGGTTTTTAGAGCATGGCGCGTTCATATGAATTCACGCACCAAGCTCTAAGCGTTTATTTTCACGCGTATTCTTCTCCGAAAACCGGACCCACTTTTCGGGAATACGCTCTAGTTTTCAACGGGAGTAAAGGGTTCCAGCACCTCTACGTTGATCTTTTCGATGCGGGCGAAGCGCTCCTGAGGGTTGTCGGAGATCGTCCAGGTGTGGCGGGTTTTGGCTTTCATCCATGCGTCATTTGGGAGAATGCCGGTCCAATTCAGATCAACAGTGAGCTGATAGCGGTTCGCGCCCAATTCTTTGTAGCTGAAGTTTTGCAGTTCGTGGCGGCTGGCGGAGACTGAGGAGGCAGGTCCTGCGATCCATTTTGCCAGCCCGTCAAACGTGGTGATGGCACCACTGCCGAAGTTGATATCAAACTCAGGTGCGAGAATCTCACGAAACGGCTCAGCGCTGCGCTGCGGGTTTTCAACCAAAGCCATCCAGTAGTGGGTGAGGCTGAGCAGGCGATTCTTCGGGTAAAGATTGGTGAAGGTGCCAGCGTCTGCCGGTTCTCCAACGGCGAGTGTGATCTCGGAGAACTTGGGCAGGAATGATTCTGTTGGTGTGAGCTTGGTGGTGTAGGCGATATTGCGGGCGACGGTTGAACCGTCTTCCGCCATGCCGACGTTTTGGTAGATGATGGAGGCGTCAATCAGGATGCTGCCATCCTCTTGAACCGTTGGCTTGAACTCCGTCAGGTTATGGCTGTTCTGCCAGCTGGTTGGGATTTTGGCGATATTGGCTTTGTATTCGGTATGGCCGTGCGCTGTGCCGCTGGTTGAGACTATGGTGACATCCTCCTGCAGAATGTCGAGCTGGTTATCGAGGGAAGCCTCTGTGTTTTCATAGTACTGATACCAGCGAAGCAGCTGGGTGGCTGCTGCATGTTCCTGATAGCTTTGGCGGACTTCTGTTTCACTTGGCAGTGGCTGCGACATGGCTTGGGTTCCGAGAGTAAGGGTAATTGACGCCGCTGTGATGAGCGAGCGGAAGGGCTTAAATGTCATTTGGAAGACTTTTTGCTAGGGGGTTGGGGCTGTATTGCCCGAAATGGAGAGCCAAACTCGGTCGAATGTGAGTTTGACAGTTTCTTGCGGGATGGGCGTGTCTTTCAGCACTGCAGAGCGGGCCAGTTGCATGGCAGGTGCAATTAGCAGAACCGAGATGACGTTGGTGGCAGATCTGCAACACAGCCACTTGCTTTGGCGCGTTCCAGAAGGCCGCGAATTTCCTGTTCCATTTGCGAGACTTGGTTGCCTTGCTCCTCCGTGAGGATTTTTGCTGCACCTGCGTACTCAACAAAGAGAAAGTCCTTTGGGTGAGCGGATACAGACTGAAACAGTGAGAACCACATTTCGCGGATCATCTTCGAATCGTCGGTCTGCTGTGCTGCATGCATCATCAATTCGTGGAACTCGGTTTTGATCTCCAGATAGATTTTCTGAAGCATGTCCTCTTTGTTGTCGAAGTGGACATAGATGGTACCAGCAGAGATGTTTGCGCGTTGAACAACGCCGCCAACTGAGGTGGCGCTGATCCCTTTTTCGGTTGCTTCGGCAACGACAGCTTCGCGAATCTTGGCACGCGTGGCTTGTTTGGTGAGACGGGGCATGGCTCTTCTCTGATTGATAATGAATATTCATTATCAATTGAGTTTGCCAAACGCAAGACAAAAAAAACCGCCCCTGAAAGAGGCGGTTCTAATTACTTGGCTATTCGAAGGTCAAAGGAGAGACATGTCCCCACTGTGTCTTAGCCGTTTGCGACGTATTGTGCGCCGTTGATGGTCATAACGGAGCCAGTTACAAAGCCGGCGGCTGTTGAGGCGAGGTAGCAGACCATGCCTGCAATCTCGTCTGCTCTGCCGAGGCGGCCAACAGGGATCTGACCGATGATGCCTTCCAGAACCTTTTCAGGCACAGCTGCCACCATGTCGGTGTCGATGTAGCCTGGACAGATGCAGTTCACGGTGATGCCCTTGCGCGCGGTTTCCTGCGCCAGTGCTTTTGTGAAGCCGATCACGCCTGCTTTTGCTGCGGAGTAGTTGGTCTGGCCGATCTGGCCCTTCTGTCCGTTGATGGAAGAGATATTGATGATGCGGCCTGCGCCACGCTCACGCATGCCCTCCAGAACCGGACGGCTCATGGTGAACATGGAATCGAGGTTGGTTTTGATTACCGCAGTCCACTGGTCATAGTCCATCTTGTGGAACCAGCCATCGCGGGTGATGCCCGCGTTGTTTACAAGAACTTCAACTGGGCCGAGTTCTTTTTGTACCTGAGCAATTCCTTCTTCACAGGCTTTAGGATCTGCGACATCCCACTTGTATACATTGATACCGGTTTCTGCTTTGAATTTCTCCGCTGCTTCCGTGTTGCCTGCATAGATTGCGGCAACTGTGTATCCTGCATCTTTTAGTCCCTTTGAGATTGCTGCGCCGATACCGCGCGTCCCTCCGGTTACAATTGCTACCCTGCTCATCGAAATACTCCGCACCTTAGGAATAAAATATTTGAACCCACTGTTACAGGTAATAATAATGGCGGAGCAAATACAACTCCGCCATTAGTTAGAGGCTTGACTTTAACTTTACGCAGGGGCCGTAAAGCTCAATTATTACAATTTGATAGCAATACTACCAATGTTGAGGTTATTTTCTCTCAACACAAAGTGCGATACCCATGCCGCCGCCGATGCAAAGCGTGGCGAGTCCTTTTTTTCTTCTCTTCGCGCTTCATTTCATGCAGGAGTGTTACAAGTACACGAGCACCGGATGCGCCGATTGGGTGGCCAAGAGCGATCGCGCCGCCGTTGACGTTCAGCTTGTCTGAGTTGATTCCGAGCTCCTGACCAACTGCCAGAGCCTGTGCAGCGAACGCTTCGTTTGCTTCGATAAGGTCAAGGTCATCGATGGACCAGCCAGCTTTGGTAAGCGCCTTTTTGGAGGCCGGGATTGGACCAAGACCCATGTAGGCCGGGTCAACACCAGCAGTTGCCCAGGACTTGATGGTTGCCAGTGGAGTGAGGCCGCGCTTTTCGGCGGCGTCTGCGCTCATAAGCACAAGTGCTGCTGCACCGTCGTTGATGCCAGAGGCGTTTGCTGCGGTTACGCTGCCGTCTTTTTTGAAGGCCGGGCGCAGTTTCTGCATGGATTCGATGTTGGCACCAAAGCGGATGAACTCATCATCTTCGACCACACGCTCAGCTTTGCGTTCTTTGACGGTGATTGGTGTGATCTCGTCTTTGAACTTGCCGGACTTCTGTGCAGCTTCTGCTTTGTTTTGAGAGGAAACCGCGAAAATGTCCTGCGCTTCGCGGGAGATTTGGTATTTTTCTGCAATGTTTTCTGCAGTGATGCCCATGTGGTAGCCGTGGAATGCGTCGATCAGACCGTCTTTGAGCATGGTGTCGGTCATGGCGTAGTCGCCCATCTTCACGCCGGCACGCAGGCTCTGACAGTGTGGGGACAGGGTCATGTTTTCCTGACCGCCTGCAACAATGATGTCTGCATCGCCGGATTGGATCTGCTGCATGCCCATTGCGACGGCGCGCAGGCCTGAGCCACATACCTGATTGATGACGATAGCGGTTGAAACGTCTTTGAGGCCTGCGTTGATTGCGGCCTGGCGGGCAGGGTTTTGACCCAGGCCAGCGGAAAGCACGTGGCCGAAGATCACTTCGTTCACCTCGGTGGTCTCCACCTTCGCCTGCTCAAGTGCTGACTTGATAACTGCCGTCCCGAGATCTTGCGCAGGAGTGTTGGCGAAGGAGCCGTTGAAGGACCGATAGGGGTACGTGTAGCGCTTACAATTACAACATCATTAGGCGTGGTCATGTGCCATTCTCCAATATTTGTGCAATGCGGGACTTCTTGTTCTCCCACAAATCACCAGAACGGAGAGCCGAGCTGGTGCATTGCAGCATAAGACGTCAAACGCATTCGTAGAATACCTAATGGCAGACTATTCAATTTGTAGGGGGGAAGGCCAGATGAATTCGAAAAATCCAATTAAGACCATAGTTGACTAACGAAAGCGCTAGCGCGAAAGGTGGGATTTGGCTTAGTCTGCGGTTTACTGGTTAATCCCATCTGCAAAAATATGGGATAAGGGGGGAGCTGGACGGAGCAATTTGAGATAGTGTTCCTGATCAGACATAATTCGCATTGAGGTACTCAAATCTGATGGCTAAGACAAGCGAAGCCACTATCATCAAGAAGTACGCCAACCGGCGGCTCTATAATACTGGAACCAGCACCTATGTGACCCTTGAGGATCTGGCGGTGATGGTGAAGGGTGAAGAGGACTTCGTCGTTATTGATGCCAAGTCGGTGCTGACATCACCCGGTCTGTTCTGACGCAAATTATCTTTGAGCAAGAAAGCAAAGGGCAGAATCTGCTTCCAATTACGTTCTTGCGGCAGCTGATCCGGTTTTATGGCGACAGCATGCAAAACCTTGTGCCGAGTTATCTGGAATTTTCCATGTCTTCTCTTACACGAGAGCAGGACAAACTGCGGAGCCAGATGAATCAGTCCTTTGGTACCTCTGCTTTTGAGGTTCTGGAAGAACAGGTGAAGCGCAATGCGGATATGTTTGATCGTGCGATGAAGATGTTCCTGCCGTTTGATGGGGTCGTTCCTGGTGATGCGGCTGAGGAAACGAACGCATCTGAACAGGAACAGGCACAGGCACCTAAATCAGCGGAAAAGCAGGCGAGCAGTGGCGATATTTCCGAACTGAAAGAGCAGCTGGCTGAAATGCAAAAGCAGATTGCAGCGCTCGCGGACGCCAAAAAAGACGCCTGATCCTCTCTTCACATTGTAGCTGAGTTCAAAGAGCCAGAGGGAAGCCTCTGGCTTTCTAGTAGATCCACGGGAACAGGCGGTAGCGGACTTTGTCCGTGTAGGTTGCATAGCCGTCGCAATGGTTTGCCAGTGTTCGCTCTTCCGATTTCATCAGCGGCAAGAACCCCAGGATGATCAGGGGAACTGCGAGGATAGCGAAGAGTATGGAGCCCAGTATCATGGACAGGCCTGCAATGCAGAACATGAGGCCAAGATACATGGGGTGGCGGACCAAGGCGTAAGGGCCGCAGTTTTCAACGTTTTGTGTCTCGCCGATCTCGATCTGCGGTGCGGGATTGGCGAATGGGCTTCGGCTGAAGGTCCAGACGATGAGCGCGATGCCGCACAGAAAGAGGAACAAGCCCCGCAGGATCGCTTTTACCTCTTCGGTCTCTGGCATGACCTGCCAGACATAGGCATCCAGTGCAGCCAGTAAGAAGTAGACGAAGACCGCTGCGAAGATAATGCCGGTTGTGCGGATGTTTTCGCTAAAGCTTCTGACGGGGATATTGGTTTTCTGCCTGAACAGCCAAGGGTTTATCCTAGCCAGCCACAAACCTATGCCAAGTTGCGCAAAGTACACCAGTGCTACAATGATCCAGCCACGGGGCCAAGACAAAGAGGACCCCACAATGGCGATTGGGGGCATAATGGCGAGCGCGACGAAGATAGCTAGCGCTGCTGAGTTTATGGTCAGACGCAGGTACAGATCTCTCTCCATTTCAGTTTACAATGGTTGTTGTCGCATGACCTTATGAAGAGAGATTGCTATTAAGTCGAACAGATTGTTGCGCTGCTGAATTTCCGGTTATCGGGATATCTCTAATTGATTAAACCCAGAGTACGAATGTAACAGGCGAATGCTGGTTCTGTGGTGAACTGGTACGCGGTCAGGCCAGCTTCGCGGGCGCTTCTACGTTGTCGAGGCGGTCATCCACAAACAGGCTTTCTTCAGGTTGGAAGCCGTATTTCTCACAGATCGTCAGGTAGATATTGGGGTCCGGTTTGCGGGTGCGAATTCGGCGGAGGCGTGGCCTCGATCTCCGAAGATAGGTTCCAGTGCGGGGGCGACTTCGTAGAGCGCATCTTTGAGCATCATGCCGTTGTTGGTGAGAAGGGCGACCTCATGGTTCTGCTTGATCGCCTCCACATGAGCGAGCATATCCGGCCACTCGGTCATCATGTCCCTACGGATTTTAACCCACGTTTCACGTGAAATAGGATGCCCCAGAAGCTCCTGATATTGCGCAAGATATTCCTCTGGGGTCGCAGGGGCTCCAGCCTCAGCTGCGTTCTCTTCCGGGCCATTGAAGACGATGGCGTCGATCTCGTCAGCTGGTTTGCCTGTCATCTTGGCGAGGACATTCAGGCGGTAGGGGTGGTCGTAGTCGTATAGAACATTGTCCATGTCAAAAATTACAAAGCGGATGGGCATGGGAAAGAACCTGAAATGAGATAAGGATGGGTACTGCGGGGTTTTGCTGGGAGAAATAAATCCCAGCAACTGTGGTGGGGCTTTATCAGCCTGGGTCAGCGGTGAAGCCAGCTGCCTGAATGCCTGCAATCGCTGCGGCTTCGTCGTTTTCTGAGGTGTCACCTGTGATGCCGACTGCGCCAAGGATGTCGCCGTCAACGCCGCGCACCAGTACACCACCCGGTACGGGCACAATTCCGCCGCCTGCAACACCGTTCAGGGCTTGTACGAAGTGGGGGCGGCTCTGGGCATTTTCGTTGAGCCAACGGGTCCCTGCGCCAACTGCGACTGCGCCATAGGCTTTGCCCATTGCGATTTGCGGGCGCAAAATTGATGAACCATCTTGACGTTGGAGTGCGATGAGGTGTCCACCCGCATCCAGCACGGCAACAGTGAGTGGCTTCAGGCCAAGCTCGGCTCCTTTTTTTCTGCGCTGCGGAGATGATTGTCTGGGCGTGCTCAAGATTGAATTGCACCATAAGTATTTCCTGTTAGATTTTGTTGATTCATCCTGTTTTATCAGAGGATGAGCATGCGGGGAAACCTTCGTTGGGGGACCGGGGTTTCACTGCCAAGCAACAAAGAGGGATTTTTCGTGTTTAGAGACTTTCATGCTCCAGGTCGTTCTGCTGTTTACGCGCCACATGTAATGGCTGCGACATCGCACCCATTGGCTACCAATGCGGCACTTGAAATCTTGCGGGAGGGGGGCACGGCTGTTGATGCAGCTGTGGCGGCTATGGCTGTCCATTCTGTCGTTGAACCGCATATGACAGGCATTGGAGGCGATTGCTTTGCCATTGTTGCACAGCCGGATGGAACCCTCTCAGGCATGAACTCTTCTGGCAGTGCTGCCAAAAATGTGAGCGCTGACAAGCTACTCGCAGATGGCTTGCTTGAAATCACACCAGATTCCATTCACGCCGTGACCGTTCCCGGTGCGCTTCGCGGTTGGGAGAAGTTGCTGAAAGACCACGGACGGTTTTCCTTCGAGCAGGTTCTAAAACGAGCGATTGGATATGCGCGAGACGGGTATGCCATTTTGCCGCGCGTTGCTTTAGACTGGAAGCAGGCCGTAGATCACCTCAAGCGTGATGAAGGTGCGTCAGAGCTGTTCCTGAAAGATGGACGCGCTCCTGTTGACGGGGAGGTGATGCGTAATCTGCAGCTGGCCGAAACACTGGAGGCTGTTGCAAAGGGTGGGGCTGACGCGTTTTATACGGGGCCGATTGCTGAGGAGATTGCAGCAGTTGTTCAGTCCAAAGGCGGGTATTTGACGGCGGAAGACCTTGCAGCCCATGAGGCTGTTGATGTGACACCGGTCACCACTGACTATCGCGGTGTCACCGTTGCTGAGTTGCCGCCAAACGGGCAGGGCATCATTGCTCTTGTGATGCTGGAGCTGATGAAGCGCTTCGACTGGGCTGATCTGGACCCGACAGGACCGGAGCGGTTCCATCTGGAGATGGAGATTGCAAAGCTTGCCTACTCTGGTCGTGACCGGTTTCTTGCTGACCCGGATTCCATGGAGTTTGATCCGCAAGCCTTCCTTGAACAAGATTACATTGACCGGCTTGCCAAGCTTATCAGCACAGATATGGTGTTGCCGCGTCAGCCGGAAGAGGTTCTCTCTCCAAAGTCGGATACAGTTTATTTGACTGTTGTTGACGAGAATGGTCTGGCCATCTCTCTGATCAACTCAATCTATCATGGCTTCGGATCTGGTATTGCGACACCAAAATCTGGTGTTCTGCTGCAAAACCGTGGTGCCTGCTTCACATTGGAAGACGGCCATGCAAACCAAATCGCTGGCGGTAAACGGCCAATGCACACCATTATTCCGGCGATGGCTTTGAAGGATGGGCTGCCTTACATGAGTTTTGGCGTGATGGGCGGTGGCTATCAACCGTGTGGCCATGCCCATGTGCTCTCCAACCATCTGGACTACGGCATGAACGTGCAAGAGGCCATTGACTGCCCACGTATGTTTATTGATGAAAAGTCTTTGTCTCTTCAGGCAGAGACCGGTGTTCCGGCTGAAACGATCGAGGCGCTTAAGGCACTGGGCCATGAAGTCTCCACTGCGAGCGCTCCAATCGGCGGTGGTCAGGCGATCATGTTCGACCGCACCAACGGCGGCCTAGTCGGCGGCTCCGACCCACGTAAAGACGGGTGTGCGCTCGGATATTAAAACAGCGGTGTAGTGAGGTCTCCAGAGTGCGACGTAGCCCATGCTGTACGCTGTCGCTCTGGATCCCGCATCAAGTGCGGGAGGACGACGAGCGCAAGCGGGCATTTTGAGGCATGGCAACACATATTGTCGTCGTCCCGGCCTCCGAGCCGGGATCCATGCAGCGGTTGCGATATGCCGTCAGGGTTGTGTTTGTCGAGAGTTGGTCGTGGGTCACCCTCAAAATAACTTATCCCCCCACTCCAAAATACACCCCATACTCATCCCATGCCTACGTAACGGGCTTGCTGGCGGGCCGTCCGTCAGTTGGTCGTAGGCTGGATGGGGCTACTGTGGAAGGTAACGTATTTCGCAGCAGGTCCGTGGAGGTTGCCCAAACGCCATGCGTGTTGGGGCGGGAGGATGCGCGGCCAAACCAGAGGGCGTCAGCACTGGGAGTCACTCTGTAACAGGAATGCCTTCTCACAGCGTCTTTTGGAGCTTGGCCATAGCCTCCTACAAAAACGTCCGGGCAAGGCGATAGCCAATGCCGAAGAAACTATTTCAATAAGTAGCGCAGGTGTTGCCTGCCGCCTTGCTCATCCCGTTTTTCGGGAACCCTATCTTCAACACTGCATGGGATGCCATGCGGTGCTATTGGTGTTTTCTGCAGCTGTGGGTTGGACTCAGAGGAGTTTAGACAGATCAAATGCGATGTAATAGTCAAGGAAATGTAAGCTTACTTTACCTGCAACTCCGAAGTACTCGATGCTCCTCTGGACTGCAAAATATAAGGAGATTACTGCGGCTGCCAGACAGCAGATAGTCAGGAGCTTTTTGAGTGCATTTGTTTTGAAGCAATTGACTACGACACCAGCTGTGGATGGCAATAGTATGAGTATGCCCGAAATAACTAAGAGTGCTCCAGAAGCAGAAATGAATTTCGATATTGTAGTTGTGTATTCTGCAGCATTGTTTGCGATATCAAATGCAGTGACAGCTAGCACGGGGTTAAAGGCAGCAAACAATATGGGTACGGCTATTTGAGCTCTTTTGCCAAGTTTTGATAGGCTCCTCTGCGGGATACTGAAGAGAAAAAGAATGCAAATGAGAATGAAGCGAGTGTTAGCCCGAGATTTGTTAGATACGAGAACTTAAAATAGAGCACTGGTATCCTGAAAGCGCCACGATATCCGTCAGAAAGAATACTCATCAAGGCGAGTATGGCAATCTGAGTGCCACTATTCCTAGGAGTTGCTTGGGGGAGAGCTCTTCATTGATTACAAGCGTAGCTGCAATCAATGATACTAGGGCAATATGCCATCCATAAAGCGTAAGTGTTCCGTGGAACGCTAGGTACCCGCTGAAAGTGAAAATATAAAATAGCTCAGCCATATAGTTTTGCAGTGATGTATAAAGGGATCACTAGAACATGCTGCAAATCTCTAGAGGTTGCAAATTGTTTTAGCAAACGTCAGCTTATGCATTGTATTCGATTATACGGCCTTCGCCGATTTGGCGGGGGGATTTTTCGGTGGTGAGGTAGCTGGTGGCGCCTTCTTTGGGGGCTACATGGTGGCGATCATGCAGGTTGGCTGGGTTTTCCTTGAAGCTGATGAGATGGGCGAGGAAGGCGGAGTTGCAGCGGAAGATGTGGATGCGCTTTGGCAGGTCGTAAAGGTGTGCATCAGTGTCCTGATGGACGTGCGCGGCAGCGGTATCCTCGGTGGTTTGCAGTTCTTTGCCTGTTTGGCCATAGGTGTTTCGTCTTGAAACAGCCTCTGCACGTTGTTCTGTGATTTTGGTGCGACGGCGAGACCCGATGTCGCGATAGCGGCGATCAGCGTCTGTTCCGGTGTTAATTGCTTTTCCAGTGCGGGTGACACGCATGACTTCACTCCCCCGACTGTCTCAAAATGAGACTGATGCCGTTTCCTGGGATTCACATCGCAAGGCGCGTGCCAAAGATTAAGGTTTTGTTAATATTTTAACTGGTTCTGCGGAGAGAAATGATTTTGCAGAACAGAAAAGATAAACTGGTGCAGAGAGTTACAGCTTGTCGATCTGACCCTCAGGGCCGCTGACGAGCAGGGTTACGCCGTCTTCGGTGAAGGTGCGTTCGAGGATTTCCAGCTGTAACAGTATGATCTGGCGTTCCAGTTCGGCACTGCTGGCGAAGCTGGCGGAGACAGTGCGGGTCTTGATGCGCAGCCACGGTACAAGTTCCGCTTCGCGAATGGCAAGGTTGGCGGCACCGGAGTAAGCCCGCGCCAGACCGCCGGTGCCTAGCTTGGTGCCACCAAAGTAACGTACGATGATGACGCCCACATCAACAAGGTCTGACCCAATGAGTGTTTTGAGCGTGGGCATACCGGAGGTGCCAGCGGGTTCGCCATCGTCTTTGCCGCCTTCCTCGATGCGCCCTTCCGGGAGCATTCTGCGGAAAGCGGTGACGTGGTGGTTGGCCTTCTTATGCTCGTCCCGAAGCTCTGCAAGCCGCGAAGCAAAATCTACATGGGGAACCAGAAAGGCCAGAAAGCGTGACTTCTTTTCTTCCAGCTCTGCATAGTATTCCTGCTCAACGGTGAAGAGAGGCATCAGATCACGCTCCTACTGGTTCTTTGCTCCTGAAGTGCTTGGAAAGCTTGAGGGCCTGCCCCTGATAGTTGGAACCAATGCCTTCGCCGTAGAGGGTCTCTGGCGCTTCCTGCATGTGTTCGTAAACGAGGCGGCCAACTGTCTGGCCGTGTTCTACGATGAATGGGACATCGTGGGAGCGGACTTCAAGAACGGCTCTGGAGCCTGTGCCGCCAACGGTGGAGTGACCGAAGCCTGGATCGAAGAAGCCAGCGTAGTGCACGCGGAATTCGCCGACGAGCGGATCGAACGGAACCATCTCAGCAGCGTATTGCGGTGGAACGTGGACGGCTTCCTGAGAGACAAGAATGTAGAACTCGTTGGGGTCGAGGATGAGGGTTGCATCACCGCGATTGAAAAGCGGTTCCCAGAAGTCCTCTGCATCGTGGGCATCTTTGCGGTCTACGTCGATCACGCCGGTATGGCGCTTGGCGCGGTAGCCGATGAGGCTGCCTTGACCTGCGCCTTTCAGGTCGATGGAGACCTGTACGCCGTTGTTGATTGCGTCTTCGTCTTTGCCGCCAGAAACCAATGTGTGTTGGTTGTGCACTTTGGTGAGGTCTTCGTCGTTGATGAGGGTCTCACCATTGCGGAAACGGATCTGGGAAAGACGGGAGCCTTCGCGGACCAGAACAGGGAAGGTTTTGGGCGAGATCTCTGCATAGAGCGGGCCTTTGTAGCCAGCTTCAACACGGTCAAATGCGCGGCCCTGATCTGTGATGACGCGGGTAAAAACGTCGATGCGGCCCGTGGAGCTTTTTGGATTTGCAGTTGCAGACTGCTCTTCCGGGAGGTTCAGCGCCTCCTGAAGGCGGACAATGTAGACGCAGTTGGTTTCCAGCACGGCGCCCTTGGAGAGGTCGATCTCGTGCAGGATCAGCTTTTCCAGCTTGTCTTCCAGCTTTGCGTTCGGACCCGGCAGAAAGGACGCGCGAACACGCCATGCTTTCGCCCCCAGTCGCAGGTCAAGGCTGGCTGGTTGAATCTGGTCCTCGTCAGGCGCTCTGTCTGCTTTAATTGATCCGCTGGCAAACATAGCTTCAATTGCTTTTGCCGGAAGAATGCCTGTCATTTTTGGTCCCGCCCCACTCGTGCTGAAATCGTTCAGACACTGATTAACGTATGTTTGACCCCGCGCCAAGTCTGCAACCTAAGCTGATTTATTGACGCTTCTACATTTTCGAGGTAAAACCGCCGCCTATTCCGTGGGGATTTGGTCGACCGGCTTGCAACCACGTAAAACAAATAGCTAAAGGGTCGGGTTCTTGAACAGACCTCGGCTCGCGCCGGGGTTTTTTTTAATGAAGAGATACAACGATATCTCTTTGGACAGGAATGAGCGATGACAGACGCAAAGAACTGGAAGCCAGCAACTCGGCTTGTACATGGGGGCACAACGCGCTCCAGCTTTGGCGAAACATCCGAAGCTATCTTCCTCACACAAGGGTATGTTTACGACAGCTCAGAAGCGGCAGAAGCACGCTTTCTTGGCGAAGACCCGGGTTACATCTACTCCCGGTATGCAAACCCGACCGTAGGAATGTTCGAGCAGCGAATGTGCCAGTTGGAAGGCGCAGAGGCTGCGCGTGGCACTGCTTCCGGTATGGCGGCTGTCAACTCTGCGATCATGGCTTGCGTTAAAGCTGGCGATCATGTGATCGCACCAAAGGCGCTGTTTGGTTCCTGCCGCTACATCATCGAGCAACTTCTGCCACGCTTTGGTGTGGAGTCCACGCTGATTGATGGCACGGACCTTGAGCAGTGGAAAGCGGCGGTTCGTCCAAATACAACAGCAGCATTCCTTGAAAGCCCAACCAACCCGACGCTTGAAGTGATCGATATTCCTGCTGTGGCGGATATTATTCACGAGGCTGGCGGACGGCTTATTGTAGACAACGTGTTTGCAACGCCGATCTGGCAGAGCCCGCTGGCACTGGGTGCGGATGTGGTGATCTATTCTGCCACCAAGCACATTGACGGGCAGGGACGCTGTTTGGGCGGTATCGTGCTTTCTGATGAAAAGTGGATCGTGGAAGAGTTCCATGACCCGTTCAAACATACCGGTCCTGCAATGAGCCCGTTCAACGCATGGGTTCTTCTGAAAGGTCTGGAGACACTGTCTTTGCGCGTGGAGCGTCAGACACAGACAGCGGGTCAGATTGCAGATTTCCTTGCGGATCATTCTGCTGTGTCTCGTTTGCTTTATCCGGGCCGTGCGGATCACCCGCAGGCGGATATCATTGCCAAGCAGATGCGTGGTGGTTCTACCATGCTGGCGTTTGATCTGGCAGGCGGTAAGGAAGCAGCGTTCAAGTTCTCTAACGCTCTGGACATTGTTAGCCTTTCCAACAACCTGGGCGATGCAAAGAGCCTGATCACCCATCCGGCGACGACAACGCACCAGAGTGTTGCGGAGGCGGCGCGTTTGGAGCTGGGTATTACAGACAAGACGCTTCGTCTTTCCATTGGTCTGGAAGATCCAGAGGATCTGCTGGAAGACGTGGCCAAGGCGCTGGCTGCGATTTAAGCAGTTTGTGCATAGTGATTTTGAAGAGGGCATCCATTCGGGTGCCCTTTTTGTGTTCTGCCTGAACCAGACCTAACTGCTGGAAGAGGTGACCTTAATATCCCGGCGGGCTCCGGACAGGGTGATGATGAAGCCTGCGATGACATCCAGAAAAGTGATGGTCATGAGGAGCAGGAAGAGCGGCGTTGCAGCCTCCTGAACCGAGAGGAACTCTATCAGGTAAGCAACAAGGATAAGCAGGGACAGGCTGTGATCGACCAGTGAGACGGTGCTGGTTCTGGTGGCTTTGATGATCTCGACAAAGAGCAGGATCAGCGTGCCAGCCAGCAACAGGGTGGCGACGTCAAGCGGGACAAGTAGCCCGGATGGCAGCGGGATTTGGAAGACAATAGTGGCCCATGGGGTGACGTTGTAGCCTTGATCGAGTACTGGCTCCAAGTCTTCGAACCATCGAAATGCCACGGCGTTGTAGAGTAAGAACGGAATGAGCGTGAGTGGAAAAGTCCTCATTTGGTTGTCCCCGGCAGAGCTGGAAGCGGTATCCTGTCGGAAAATATTAACATAATTTCGGGGTGCCTGTGATGCCCTGAAACCGGAAGGGGTAACGCTTCGGGGTATTTGGTGTGCCAACGGGCTGATTTGGGGCATGTTTTACGGAAAGCGGCGGGTGCCATTGTGAATGCTAAGGGGGCGGCGTACGCGCTCTGTCATGCGATGTTCGACGGGCGTGAGCGCGTTGTAGGTATCCATTGATCCAGCCTCCCAGTATTTGACAAGAGGGAAGTCAAAGCGGAACAGCAAGGCGCCAATCGGGTAGTTGGTGTCACTTTGATAACGGATGCGTGCCGCGAATGAGGAACTGATAGCCTGCACTCCAAACCAGCCTGAGCGGGAGATTTGCAGCCGTCCCTGTACGCCGCTGATGCTCTCTACGTTGTTGGCGGTGCGATAGAAACCACCCGCATAGAGCCGCATTCCGAAGCCTAGGTTTTGGGTGCCGGGGAGATCGTAGCCGATCTCTCCTGACAGACTGGTAAGGGGGACACTTTCGCGTAGAGCTGTGCTGCCGTGCTCTGGGGCGAGCAAGCGGGTTCTGGTTGTTGGAACTGTGCGTTAAAGCGGCCCTCATAGCCATGTGTAAGCAACTCAATGCCGGTTGTGACGGCGCTTTCAGGGCCGTGCTGATAATCTTCCTGATGGTTCATGAAGATGTAGGTGCTGCCAATGAGGTTAGGGTGCAGGAAGTAGCGCAAACCGCCACCAGCGCTAATCTGATAAACCGCTTGCGAGGCGTTACCGATACGGACATCTGTGAAGAGTATACCCTGACTGTTTTGGAAAATCGGGGCAAGGATTTCAGCTGCACCGGTGCTGTTCTTTCGGCTGGTGTTAAGTAAGCCCGTGAACCTTGGCTGGTACTGGCCTTGTGGGTTGAAGGTAAAGCGGTCTTCCAGATCCGGGAGGGACTGGCGTGAGAGAGGCTCGGCGATGGCCGTTGAGGTGTGTAGCCCCAGCAGGCAAAACAAAACACGCAGTGACTGTCGCGGTGGCTGGCCCATTTTCTCTCTTGGTGCTGGTTAAGCGGTGGAGCACAAAGCATGGGCGAAGTATTGAGGGTTGCTGGTGTTTCTGATAGCCCCGCCATCCAGCGGGCTATCCTTGCCAAGCAGGATGGAATTTTAAGTCGGTGCAGCCTGCGAACTGCATACAGCGCTCCAGTTCGGCTTCAAGGCGTTGCTGGCGGCCTTTGCCCATTCGGATACCGGTTTCGGGCCAGAAGCGTTTGACCGCTAGTGTATTTGAGGCTTTGTCGCGTTTCATATCGATGCGGCCAATCAGTTTGTCCCCCTCCATAACGGGGAAGACATAATAGCCGTATTGGCGCTTTGCTTCCGGCACGAAAATCTCAATGCGGTAATTGAAGTTGAAGAGAAACTCAGCGCGTTTGCGGTCTCGAAGGGCCGGGTCGAACGGGCTAAGGATACGGATGCGCTGTGACGGGGCATCAAGCGATTGCAGATCGTTTTCGATGTGCGGGCGTGCAAGGCAGAGTTTGGGCTTTGCGTCTTGTGCGGGCTGAATTTCGACTGTGATGAGTTCCTGTCGCCGTAGAGCCTGTTCGCACCATGCCTTTACATCCGCAAGGTCAAGCTTGTCCCAATAGGCTGCAATTTCGCTAGGCGTTGCGAAGCCGAGGCGGTCAATTGCGGAGTTGCAGGCCCATGCAATTGTCTCTTCGTGGTTTGGTTTAGCTGTGAGGTGGGCAGCAGGGATGACCCGCTCGGTCAGGTCATAGAGTTTCTGGAAGTTCTCACGGCGGGAGACGGAGATCTGGCCGGTGCGCCAAAGATATTCGAGGGCGGTTTTGGACGGGTTCCATTCCCACCAGCACCTTTGCTGCGGTTTTCATCCTTGCCCACGTCGGATGTGCCAGCAGGGCCGTTCTCTTCAATGTGCCGGAGAATGAGGTTAAGCTTTTCCTGATACTCGGCCCCGCGCCAGACTTTCCAGCGGGATTGCAGGCTCTCTGCGCTCTTTTGAAAGCGGTAGTGCCAGTAGGGGAAGAATTCGGTTGGAATGATGGAGGCGTCGTGGTCCAATGCTCAAAGAGGGTTCTGTCGCTCTCCAGCAGCTTTTTTTTAGGTGTTTGGGCCGGTAGCTCTGGCGCCGGGACCATAAGATCATGTGGTGCGCGCGCTCGACCGTATTGATGCTATCAATTTGGACAAAGCCAATGCGATGAATGAGGTTGAGCAGATCCTCCCCTTTCGAGGTGCCGGTGGGGGCTTCCAAAAGGGCATGTTTGTGCAGAAACAAGCGGCGCGCAGCGGTGTTATCAACTTTTAAAACTAACTGCGCTTCCATAGTCATCAAAGTCTCCTGCTTCGCCAGATGTGGTTAGGCTAGGAGAGGCAGCGCCTTGCCGCAAGCAGCTCACAGTAGATAACTGTGGGTTTGTTCCTATTATGTTCTCTGAATGGAGGTTGCATTGGACTTTGCAGAAAAACAGCGGGGGGTGTTTCAGCGGATGATTGTGGGTGCTTTGGTGACCGCGATCGTTCTGTTGTTTGGGGCGCTCCTCAATCCGTTTGGTTTTGCTAGTGACTGGGATGCCTCTGAGCGGCTTTGGGTTGGGGCGGTCTCGTTGATGTCACCTGCCTTGCTGCTGATGATCTCGATTGGGCGTCTGGCAATGCGCAGGTTTTATCATGCTGATGACATTGACGGAGGCGGTCTGACCCACGGAAGTGAGGAAGCAAAGGTGCTGCAAAGCATTTTGCAAAACACGCTTGAACAGGCCGTGCTTGCCGGTTTTGTTTATCTGGCCTGGGTGGTCATCATGCCCGGCAGTACAATGTCTGTGCCACCACTGGCCGCGCTTCTTTTTGCGCTTGGGCGGGTTTTGTTTTTCGCCAGCTATGACAAGGGTGCACCATGGCGGGGAACCGGCTTTGCGCTGACGTTCTATCCTACCGTCTTTATGCTGGTGGTTATTCTGATCACCTTGATGGCAGGGCTGTGAGGGGGCCGTGCGAAGTGGTTACTCCCTGTCCCATAGTCCTGTCGTATACTCGATAGTGACTTAGATGATTTGTGAATACCCGCAAAAGACTCTCTTATTGCTAATGTGCGGTTTCAGGAGGAAGCCAAGCCGAAAAAATAAAACCCGCAGCGTTGCCACTGCGGGTCTGTGTCGTTTGATAGAACCTATGAGTTCTTAAGCGTCTACCAGTTCTCTTTTCTTGGTCATCTGGTTCCGCTTTGCCAGCGTCCGCAGACGCAGGGCGTTGAGCCGGATGAAGCCTGCAGCGTCTTTCTGGTCGTAAGCGCCGTGGTCGTCTTCGAAGGTCACCAGCTCTTCTGAGTAGAGAGAGTAAGGGGACGCACGACCAACAACGATCACGTTACCTTTGTAGAGCTTCAGCTTAACCGTACCGGTCACATGCTCCTGCGACTTGTCGATCATCGCCTGCAGCATTTCACGCTCAGGAGAGAACCAGAAGCCGTTGTAGATCAGCTTTGCGTAACGCGGCATCAACTCGTCTTTGAGGTGAGCTGCATCGCGGTCCAGTGTGATGGATTCCATCGCACGGTGTGCTGACAGGAGAATGGTTCCGCCCGGAGTCTCGTAGATGCCACGGGACTTCATGCCGACGAAGCGGTTTTCGACCAGATCGAGACGGCCAATACCGTTGTCACGACCGTAATCGTTCAGCTTGGCAAACAGGGTTGCCGGAGACATGTGCACACCATTGATGGAGCACGCATCGCCTTTTTCAAAGCCGATTTCGATTTCGGTAGCTACATCCGGCGCGTTGAGCGGGTCAACGGTGCGCTGGAAGACATACTCTGGTGCTTCTTCATTCGGATCTTCCAGAACTTTACCTTCGGAAGAAGAATGAAGCATGTTTGCATCAACGGAGAACGGAGCTTCGCCGCGCTTGTCCTTTGGTACCGGGATCTGATGCTGTTCAGCGAACTCTAGCAGATCAGTACGGGACTTCAGGGTCCAGTCACGCCAAGGTGCGATCACCTTGATGTCTGGGTTCAATGCGTAGCAAGCCAGCTCAAAGCGTACCTGGTCGTTGCCTTTACCGGTCGCGCCATGCGCAACGGCGTCAGCGCCGGTTTCCTCTGCGATCTCGATGAGACGCTTGGAAATGAGCGGACGTGCGATAGAGGTGCCGAGTAGATAAACGCCTTCGTAAACTGCGTTGGCCCGGAACATTGGGAATACAAAGTCCCGAATGAATTCCTCACGGAGATCATCAATGTAGATTTCTCGAATACCAAGCAGTTCAGCTTTTCGTCGAGCTGGCTCCAACTCTTCCCCCTGACCTAAGTCAGCAGTGAAAGTCACAACTTCGCAGCCGTATTCCGCCTGCAACCACTTGAGAATAATCGAGGTGTCGAGCCCGCCAGAATAGGCAAGCACAACTTTTTTGATGTCGCCTTGGGCCATAGATTAATTTCCATGTGTGTGTTCGGGCGCATTGTGCGCCTACGGGGGCAATCTACCCAGCAGCGCCAGTAACGCAAGTAAAGATTGGAGATTGAGAGCTGAGTTATTAATCGTGATAGTTGAGCTACTCACAGATGTCCGTTGCGACAAGGTAGGTGGAAGTTATTATTAATTTCAATTTTTGTGTAAGTAAAGGATTGATAACGCAGCGATAATAGACGTGGAGACGATCCCGTATTTTAACGAATTTACACGTTTGTAGTGCGTAATTGGCATCGCTAAACTGTATTATCTCTCAAGTATAACGAGGGAAAAACAGTAGAGTTTATGCGCAGAAAATTTTACCGGAGTTTGCGCGTTAACTACAAGTCCCTGTATTTGCGTGATTTTTTTTGGCGGTGCTTGTACGTCTTTCGTCTAATTTTGAGCCTGTGCTTGTTTGAGTTCAGGTCAAGCACAGGAGCGTTTTGGCAACTCGATTTTATGATTTTGGTTCAAGGTTTCCAGTCTGGCGGAGCTAACTCAAAGCCTTCAAACACAAAACCGGGGGCGACGGTGCAACCGATGAGGTCCAGTCACCAAGGCTTTCTGCGGACTGCCACGCATGCTTGGGAACAAGGCCCTGAGGCGCTGGCCGTTCATCAGGTCCATGCCGAGAATGTGATCGGTTTGCTTGCCGCGTTCGACGCTGACGGAGAGGCGGAGGGGCGCGCCGCCGTAGTAGTGCCAGATCTCGCTGACATCAATCCGGTGCCAGTGTGAGCGCTGGCCCTTCTTGAGCAGGTAGTAGATGGCTGAGGAATAACCGCGTCCTTCCGGTCCGTCTGCATCGCGGAAGGTTTCCGCGTAGTAGCCGCCTTCCGGATGCTCTGTCATCTGAAGCGCAGCGATGATTTCATCTGCGGTTGTTGAGGTCTGGATCTGGTCAGGAGACATCAGAAACTATCCTTGCGGCGGCGGATTTCTGCGAAGATGTCGGCTGGCTCTGCATTGACCATGTTGAGGTTTTTCTGGATTTCGGGATCTCGCACGCGCAGAAATGGGTTGGTTGAAAGCTCAGCTGCCATGGATGTTGGCAGGGTAGGGCGTCCAACCTCGCGGAGGGCCTTGATACGCTCTGCGCGTTCTTTCAGTGCTTGATTGGTTGGGTCAATAGTGAGTGCAAACTCAGCGTTTGAGAGGGTATATTCGTGACCGCAGTAGATGGTGGTTTCTGGTGGGAGTGTGTTGGCCAGATGGCTGAGGGAGGCCACATCATCTCGGCGTCGCCTTCAAAAAGACGCCCGCAGCCAAGGGCGAAGAGAGTGTCGCCGGTGTGTGCGATGCCTGCCTCCTGGAACCACCAGGAGATATGATCAAGTGTGTGGCCTGGAGTGCCCATGGCTTTTACTGCGATTGGGCCGACAAGGATATCGTCCCCGTCTTCAACAAAGTGGTTCATGCCGGTGATGTGTTGGCGAGAACGTTCAGGTCCGGTGACTGTGGCACCGGTTTTCTCGATGAGTTCTGTCAAGCCGCCCACATGGTCCCAGTGATGGTGGGTGATCAGGATGTCGGTCAGTTTCCAGCCGGTTTCTTCCAGCACCTGCAGGTAGGGTGCAGCTTCCGGTACATCGATCGCAACTGTATGACCGCTGTCTGGGTGGTGAATGAGAACGCCGAAATTATCTTTCAGACAAGCAAATTGACGAACTTCAACTTCAATCATTACACAGCTCCCAAGCCTATAATAAATTCTCGTGCGATCATGAGAGGACACGCGGGCAAATTCAACTGCAAACTCATAAAACTCCGCGTGTGGTTGATTTATGCTTGCAAATCATCTGCAAGAAGCGTTGCCTCTGCACACCGGACGCTTCATGATATGTGAAGGCTATACGCGGAGAACCAGTTGTATCTTGATGTTGCTCACTTAAAAGAGTTCTACGACCTGCCACTTGGACGGATGCTCCGGGTGTTGGTTGGAAGTCGCGTGAAAATGCTGTGGCCCGAAATGCGGGGGCGAAGCTTGCTTGGTATTGGTTATGCAGCGCCTTACTTGCGGCCTTATCTGAAGAAGACCAACCGTGTTTTTGCCGGAATGCCCGCTGCACAAGGCGTTGTGAAGTGGCCGCGTGAGGTGGAGATCCCTAACAAGGCCTTCCTGATGGAAGATGGTCAGTTGCCGTTTCCCGATTCCTGTATCGATCGCATTCTGCTTGTGCATTCTCTGGATATGACTGGGCAGCCTGGTGAGTTGTTAGATGAAGTATATCGTGTGTTGTCTCCGGGGGGACGAGTAATTGTTATTGTTCCGAACCGTCGCGGAGCATGGGCGCGGTCAGAAGTGTCGCCGTTTGGATATGGTAGACCTTATTCGCGGCCGCAGTTAGATAACTTTCTGAATAATCACCATTTATCAGTTGTTTCGCGAGAAGAAGCGCTGTTTGTTCCGCCAACCAACTCCAAGCTGGTGTTGAAGAACGCACGCAGCTTCGAGAGTCTTGGCGCTGTTGCGTGGCCTGCTTTTGCCGGGTTGCTGGTCACCGAGGCTGAAAAGAAGATTTTCCGAGGTGCTCCATTAAGAGCCAGTAGAGTAGCACGTGTGTTACGTCCGGTGTTTTTGCCGGAAGGGAAAACTGCGGGCGTGCAGGCGCACACTAGATACGAATAATGCGCAGTGCGCGGCCTAAGAATGTGCCAGAGGCAGCACCTATCACTGAAGCGAATGTGATGGAAAAAGCAGGGCTGGTGTAGAGATCAGGACTGACGGCCTTTGTAACACCACCGGCGTAATTGGCGACGAATTGGGTCATCAAAACGCCGAAGGTGAACCATTCGCCTGCGAGCGTTACGCGGCTGCCATCTCTTGATACAATCCATCGCTCTTGCAGGCGATAGGTGCCAGGCCAAGAATTGCATAGAACAATAGGAAGGCGGTCCAGCTGAGGGATTGGTTGGGCAGTGCGATGATGCCGTTGATTGTGGTGAGGCCCAGAAGGGGTAGGAAATAGGCGGACTTAACGGAGGAACTCCGTTC